>NZ_CQAZ01000058.1 GCF_001152565.1 Yersinia pekkanenii
CCCGGGTCACGCGGGTGAGTAACGTTTGCAGACTCAGCGAGCTGTCGGACGACATTCTGTTTTGCGCATCACCTTTGCCCATCAGCGCCAGCAGCGGGCCAAAGGTCTCGTCCAGTGGCCCAACGGGCCCACCGGCACTCTGGTCAATCGCCGGTGCTTCATCTTTATTCATCAGCGCCTTGGCAGACTTCACCAGCGAATCTGACAACGCCTGACTCTGTTGCCCGGTCTGCCCTTGCCATGCCAGCGTGTTCATCAGCGCAATCAGCGGCGACTGGCGCACATCACTCATCAGCGTCAGTTGGTCAATCACATCCGACAGGTTATGCGCCTCATTCCAGTGCACGCTGTTGAGAAAACTCAACCAACTGCCGGCAAAATCGGTGAAATAACGTTCGGTCAGCCGTTTTTTCAACGCTTCCGGTGAAATGTCTTCAGATATCGCCCGACGGTTATCACTCAATACCCAGTCAATTTCTTCGCGACGGGAGGCCACTGTTTTATCTATCGCCTGCTGGATTTGCTCATCCCAGGCTTTGCGGGTGAACATGCCGGGCACGGACTCCGAGGTCTGAAACAGACGCTGGGCATCGGTATCGCCGGTCATGTCCATCAGCGTCATGTCGGCATAGTTGCGGCGTACCGACAGCAACATGTTTTCATACAGCGTACTTTCTGCATTGCGCTGACCAATCTGCCCCAACAACACCTGCCGCACCTGGCTGATCAGCACGGTATCCGGTTTGATTTTCCAGTCCGGTTGAGCAGGCAGGTTTTGTGCATAAAACTGCCACAAGTCGGGCGCCAGACTCTGCCACAGACCGGGGGAGACACCGGCACGCGCAGGCTCAGTGGTCTGCATCACCTGTGCATAAAACGCGGCATCGGCTTTTTCCGGGCGGGCCATCATCAGATAAGCCTTTAACTGGTCATAGCCTGTTTTTGCCTGTGCCGCACGTTGCGGGCTGTTGGCGGGCAGTTCCGCCAGTTCGCTGAGTTTCTGATGCAGGCTCTGCGCGGTGGCATCCCTGAGAATACGGTTGTTGGCCTGACCATACCACGGCATCAGGACCTCAAGCAGCGGCGCATTATGGTCCAGACCAAAGCGCTGATACCACGGCGCGCCCTGATCCACCCGGGATTGTAAGCGCCCGATATCATTGCGCAGGGCCTGTAGGGCCATCAGTTGCTGGTCGGAGACCGCTTGCGACTGCGCCAGTTGCTGTGCCTGTTGTGCGGCAGAGACCATCTGGTGGCGGTTGACCGCAAATGACACCACACTGCCCACGCCCCACAGCACCATCAGTGCCAGCAGGCTGTAACACAGTGTCTGCTCCCACGGCAGCCCGACACGGCGTCCACGGGCAGAACGACAATCATCCAGTACGGCCTGCCAGCGGTGAGGGGCAATCCAGCTCTTCTCATGCACACGCGCTGCCGATGCTGATGTATCGGGTAAACTGAACATCAACCCACGCAGGGGAATACGCGCGGCATACTCGGTAAACCACGGCGTTAAAATCTGCCGCCAGCGGGTGGCATCGCCCTGCTCCAGCGACTGCGCCAGGCGCAACAAAAAATCGTGGTGTGGTTCGACAGAGAGCTGCTGCATCCCCTGCTCACGTAACTGAGGCAACAGCGCGCGCAGTTGAAGCTCAACCTGCTCTGGCGTGGCCTTCGCTGGGAACACCACCCCAACCGGTTGCTCCACCCGCGTATCCTGAGGCCAGCCGCTGCCGCAAACCTGCCACAGATACACCGGCGGTTGATAACGCAAGGTGGCACCCATTTTTTCCAGTGTTCGCAGGCCGTTGTCCATCCACTGTGGATGACTACTTTGCGCGGCGGTTATCGCCCAGACAATGCCATCAAACGGGCGGCCACGGCGCAGTTTACGCCACTCACTCAGCCCGGTTTCATCAGCTGGATTTTGTAAACTGCCGCCGTGAATAAGCACCGTGCGCTGCCCTTCCAGCCAGCCCTGCTCCGCCAGTTGCGGTGCCAATGCGGCGATTTCGTCAGGCTCCCCCACCACCATCAGCAGCCGGACTTTATAGCGCCAGAACAGACCGTAACGGCGGCGTAAACGGGTTTTCAGCTTAATAGATTCAGAGTAGGGTGTTTTCTGTCGAGTGGCTTTAAGGGGGCGTTTGGGGCCCTGAACTTTATCTTTAATGAGCTGACGGGCGGCAATAAAACCTAATGTCAGTACGCTCAGCGAGATAATCCAGATAAAGAGACATATCATCACCAGATTACGCACCACGTTCCAGTCGGTGGATTTTTGCTCCCCCCAGAACCACCACGCCAGCCCTCCCAGAAAGATGACCAGCGTCAGCGTAGTGATAAAGATAACAACGGTAAGGGCCACTGATATTTCAGCAGGCTTATTTTCCTGATCCATAGGGTTTAACAATTCCAAGCGCGAGTGTGTGATTAGGATCGCGAGCCAGCCAGCCACAAGGCATTGCATGGTGTTCCGCGAAGAAGGCGGCAAGCGTTTGAGCCACCATCGATTCAATCTCAGCAAGCTCCCCCCAGTTGAGATCCTGAACATGCTGAGTCACATTCCACCCCGTTTCGTTCAGGTCAGGAATAGGGGGTTGTGAAAATAAAAAGCTGGTATCGGGGGGCTGAGTTAATTCACTTTGATCTAATGCTCGCTGGGCAACAGCGACGAGACTCTCGTCAGGGGAAGGGTTAAAAACCTCTCCACGCGAGAATTGCACTTTACCTGTCTGGCCCAGTAGCCACAAAACAGCGGCTTCCCCAGCCGGTAATCGGCTTTCATGTGAAGCCGGGAGTGAGCAGCATCCCGCACAGAGAAAGAAAGACTCAGGTGCCGAATGCGCAAGCTCATCAATGATTTCTGTCATGCTTTCCTCACCTCGCCACACGACAGGATGCGCGGGTAACACGACGTCGGGAAAGGACAAGGCCATTTGCGTGGAAAAAACTAACCAGGACGCCGCTGAACCTGACCAGTAACAACGCAGCGGCGTTATTGCCAGTGGCCCCTGATGCTGCTCGCGCCATTGTAATACCAGGGTTTTCGCCAGATGCTTTTCTCTTTCCGTGATATCGACGGCAAACGAATGCAGTAAGCGCAGTGCCTTGCCACCAGACTCAATACGGACGTCCGGTTGACGGTGATCGCGATTAATCAGCCGTTGCCACTGGGTTAACGTTGTTCCGGCCGGCCCGATTAAGACCGCCTCGGTCAACGCGATATGCTGGCAGTGCCGCGCCCACCATTGCTGCTGAACCTGTTTCACTTCATGGTGATATAACTGCGCATTATGCGTCGCCATGCGATAAAACAGGACGCGTAGCCCCCAGACCAACGCACTTAGCACGGTAATAAAGCCAATCACCATTACCACCTGGCCGTACCCTGCTTCCGGGTGACGTAGCAGTGCAGCGATACCGCCGGTCAGCAATAACACGGTTGCCCCGGCAGCCAGCCAGCGTTTACCTGTCGGTGGTCGGGCATGACGGTAAGCGGGAAAGGTTGGCTGGGGTCTCATTGCTCTATCCCGACATCGGGGAAAGAACTCACCAGCGTGCAGCCACAGGCGCAGCGGTGCCCGTGTAACGCGACAGGCTGCCCGTCAACCTCTGAGATGGCACTGCCTTCCACAATGCGGGTCATGCCGTGGCGGTGACACAGGGCTGCATCTCCTTTGCAGGCGATACCTTTACCAAAGCACTGGTAATGCCCCCCCAACACTTTGCCACCGTATTCCCGCAGGCTATCGCCCTGTCGTATGATATTTTTCATGGTTTAACTCCTGACTACGACGTCAGTAATGACTCCGCCTGTGCCCAGCGCGAGGCAATCATTGTTTTTGCCTGTTCGAGCTGTTGTTCACCGAGGAGCTCTTTCTGCAGACTGGCCACGGCACCAGGTGCCTGCGTGAATGCCGTCAACAGATCGGCTTCCGGCAACATGGGGAGTGGCTCTCCGGTAATTAAATCCAGCGCTTTGGCTTCCAGTGCCATCACACCCGCGGTACCTGCCAGTCCTGACAATTTTCCCGCCAGTTTTTTCTGTTTAAAGCTAAAGACAACTCCGCCTACCAGCGTGGCCACACCCACCACATTGCCCGCGATGGTCAGCAGTGACAGTTCTTTATTGCAGTTGTCGCCGAAGTAGACCATTCGGTCGCGGAAATAGCCGCCCCAGGGCTCGCGGCTACCAAAGGTGGCGTGCAGGAACCACGCACGGGAGTCATGAACTTGATCGTCATATAAGTCACGAAGTAAACCACTGGGTTGCTCGGCATTGCTCGCTTCCCCCTGCGGCGGGAACAGCACCTTGACATGCGCGTCGCCATCGGCTTTCATCCGTTTGAATTCTGCCCGCTCATCATCGGTATTGATCAGGAAAATGGCCGTTTGCGGGATTTTATCCAGCACCAACTGCCAGGCACTGGTCAAGCTGCGTGATTCACCGCGATAGTCATGACCAAATTCCTGAGCGGCCTGATAGAGCTGGGTTTTGGCGATATCTGGGTCAAAATCCTTCACCCCCGGTGGTAGGAGTGGGGCTGGGTCACCGGGGCGATGTTCAGCCAGTAATTTTTTCCTTTCTTTTTCCACATCCGCCTGTTTGGCATCGCGCGCATCTTTGGAAGCTTTGAGTTGCAAAGCGGTACCATCTTTATCATTTATTTGCTGATAAAACGGGGTGTTAAGCAGAGTAGCCCCAGCATAACGGTTAATACGCCAGGCGGTGATCCACCCCATCTGGTTATTCACCGCTTTTTCAAGCGTGACGCTGGCACGCACCGGTTCAAACTGTGCAGCCTGTTCAGCGGTTAACTCTTGTGGGGCTGGCGGCAAATTCAGTGTGACTTCACGCCAGGCGTTGAAACAGTTGATGAGATCCTTTGAAATGAAAAACTCTCTACCCACATCAAATGACATTTTACGCCATTCATCATGTGCCAACGCTGGAGATAAACTATCCTCGGGTACTTTAAGTGGCGCTCCGATAGCAAATGCAGCAGCATACATTTCATGTAATGCAATCTGCGATAACAAAAAACCATCATGTTTTGCATTTGCCTTGCCCTGATCGCCGGGAGGATAACCACCACCTAAATCGGAATGCATCCCCGGATAGACCACTTCCACGCTGTTCGACGGATATTTACCATTGGTGTGACGAATAGAATCCAATGGGAAGCATAGCCGCTGCTCATTCGACGAAATCAGATGTACACAGCGCTTGATAAATCCGCCATAGGTAGCCTCATCGGGCAATTCCTGGGTACCGTCGGCCCAGGCCATATGCCCTTCGGCGACCGGTGCCACATGGGCAATACCCACCGAGGCCACCGTATCCAGCAGCCCGAGGAACTCGACACTCAATGGGATTTTTAAATCATTTATCGCCAAACATTGTTCCGGCTGCAGGCCTTCGGCTTCTGGTTTTGGCAGCAGCTCACTTAGCCAGCGGACAAACGCACGTGCCTCAGCCGCACCACGGGAAAAACCGTACACATAGAGTTTGATGCCCAGCAGTTTCGGCTTGCCCGGCTCAGCCGGTGTCAGCGCAGTGCGCAGCTTCGATTCGAGCTGTTTGAGCTGCTTACTGAACTCTTCATAGCGGTTATGTGACCCGCCGAATCCAAGGGATGCCCAGGAGGTATTCATTCCTTTTATCGCCGACAGGCAGGCGCTGTCATCCAGTTTGTCCATGCCCATGGTCCGCATCAGGGCATCAATCAGCCGCAACAACCCCCAGTTGATCCGGTCTTCACCGTAGCGTGCCCCCGCCAGCCCGGTCATGCTGTATTCGAGGTCATTAATCTCGGGGAATGGGGTACCGACGCCGGGGATATAGTATTTGAAATATTTTTTGCTGATGCTGTCGCTGCTATCCAGCGGTTCTTTTTCTGCACCCCCGGCATAGCCCGTGCCGATGGTGGCACGGAACAGCCGGGCAATATTGGTCGGGTGTTTCGGGTCTGACAAATACTGATCGTTGTTAAGGTTATTGCCGGTACCGTCGAAGAACAGGCTGATATGTAAGGTGTTACAGCATGGCGGTTCGACTCGCCGGTCTGCGGCCAGGCACAGCTCCTGCCGATAGGCCCGTTCTTGGCTATCCTGCTGATGGCAGTTTTTTCCCACCAGTGCCGCCTGGGTCGGTAACCGCCCTTGAGCCGGAAATTGCGCCGGATACCAGGCAATATCCTTTTCTGTGCTTATTTCGGACATACTTTAGGCTCCGGCATCTTCAACGGTTCTTTAATCGGATAGTTAGGGCTGTTGTAGGTGGCACAGGAGGTGGTAACTTTTACCTCATCACAAGGCATAAAGTGCACCGTGATACCGCAGGTTTTTTGCCCGGTATAGTCGGGCACAGGTACCACTTTGCTATGCTGGCGGTTATTGGCACTCATTTTTTTTTCCCATGCCAAATACTTAGCATCATCACCGAACCCTGGAAATCCCTTCATACTGCTTTCACCACTTTCCCAGTCAACTCTGACCATCATTCCCGGTCGCCACTGCCCCGGTACACCATAGCAGCACCCACCACCACCGCCCTGATAAGGGCCAATAACATCAATGCCGGACTGACCATCAACACTGAAGTTGTTGATGGCCCAATGGGTGTGGTTGATGGCTTCGATGGTACCGCCCCCGCCGCCCTGTGCTTCAGCTCCGGGCTGGGTACATGCTGAGAGCAGAAAAAGCCCTGACAGCAGGCTGAATTTGTCGAGTTTCATGTCACTGTTCCTTCCGTTGAGGTAAGACTGATGAATAACACGTGGCTTAGGATTTACCGCTCACCAAGAAATCAGGAAATCATAAGCACCTTTTTATCAATGAGTTAAGCGTTCAGAAGTCAACCGAGACACTTATTTCGGACAGTCTTTAGGCTCCGACATCTTCAGTGGTTCTTTAATTGGGTAATTAGGGCTGTTGTAGGTGGCACAGGAAGTAGTGACTTTTACCTCATCACAGGGCATAAAGTGCACCGTGATACCGCAGGTTTTTTGCCCGGTGTAATCAGGTACGGGTACAATCTTGCTATGCTGACGATTCAATGCTTTGATTTTCCTTGACCATTCTTGTTTTTGTTCGAAATATTTCTGCCAGAGATCAGAATTTTGCGGAGCAGAGACGGGGCGTTTTGGTTGTGGAATCTCAGGGACATCACTCGCAAACGCGACACCACTTTCCCAGTCAACTCTGACCGTCATCCCCGGTCGCCATGGCCCCGGTACACCATAGCAGCAACCGCCGCCACCGCCCTGATAAGGGCCGATAATGTCGATGCCCGACTGGCCATCGACGCTGAAGTTATTAATAGCCCAATGAGTGTGATTGATGGCTTCGATGGTACCGCCCTGTGCTTCAGCTCCGGGCTGGGTACATGCTGAGAGCAGAAAAAAAACCGCCAACAAGCTGAATTTGTTGAGTTTCATATTACTGTTCCCAAGAGGCGTTGCTTGACGAAATCGTCCCTTTCGTCATCCATCAATAACCCTGCCTCCGTGGCCGCCATCATTCCCTCGTAACAAACAGAGAACACTGTTTCCTGCCCCATTATTAAGGTATCTGGAACAGTGAGGTGTCTGAGTAATAGATTCACGTCACAGACACACATTAAATTTTCCAGTTGCCTGTCGTCGAGGATCAGCATAGATATCTCCTCCTCACGTTTGAGCAATGCGCCATTCCCTGCGATTTGACGGGGTTGGTTATCTCTGTCCAGCCAGCTCCAAAAAATAGCCGGGCGCAGAAGATGAGCTTGCTGGTTGGCATCGAGAATATGCGAAAATAGCAAAGGAAAAATCCGGGAGTCATAGAACCGAAAAATCCCCTCCTGGCTGCCACAGACCACGTTAGTACAGCGAGTTAAGTAATCAGCGAGGCTGGCGAAGGGCCAGACTGAACAGAGCATTAATAATTGCCCTGTCCCGGCTAACTGCATGGCCAATTCAATCATCCATTGTCGCTGTAGCGTATTGTCGAGATCGATACGGATCAACAACGGCGCATCCTCCAAAAGTATTTCTTCAGGAAGGTCTTTAAACAGAGAGTCCCATTGAATGGCAGTTTCAAAGTTTGTGAGTGTCGGGAGCAACGAAAAGTCACTTCCCGCCTGATCGATAATCATATCGATGTGTTTTATTTTTAAATCGCTACAGGATGACTCAATTAATTCAACCCACTTAATAACCTGCTCGTTATTCATTGTTATGCGCTCCTTGGCACAAAGCCTTGCGCCAGTGCCTGTGCCTTTTTAAGGCACTCTTTACACACCGAATTGGGTAATTCTGGCAATGGGAAATCCTGGCTCGCCGGGGACTCCATTTTATGCATCCCTTTGAGGCTTAATAGTCCTGGCCCGTGGATTTCAATTTCACCCTGTGGTGTTAAACGGATATATGCCCCACCGCACCCCAGTGTAATGCCGTTCTTGGCGGTCAATTGCAGATGCCCTTGAGTTGACTGGACAGTGACATCTTTTAATGCTGTCAGGGAAAGTACATCGCCGTGTGACTCAACTTCTAATGGCCCTTTGCCTGAGACCAGCCGCATCCCTTCCTGTTGTGAAAGCAGAGAAACCGCTTGGGAGGCATTTGCCGAAAATCGCTGAGAGCTGGTCAGGTTTATTTCCCCCTGACTTTGCAGATACATTGCTTTGCCACTTTGCAGCAACAGACTTTCTGGCGTAACCGCGCCAATACCTTGTGGCGCACTCATCAACAGGACAGGGCCTTTAAGCTGGGTTGAGTCAGTCAAAAGCTGCTTCAAACTGCTGTTCTCTGGCGGGAAATTATGATGCGTCTGAGTAATGCTTCCCCATTCCGTCATCTGGTTTAGTGCACCTTTCATCAGACTGATAGGTTGCGCCATCTCCAGCACCTGCCCCTGAGCTTTGGCCTGACCGTCGGCACTGATAAAGAGGCCCTTTTCTGCACGCAATGCACCAAAACTGTCGGTACGCAGCTCAAAACCTTCACCCCGAGGCTGTTTCTCGTTATCGACCAAATGCCCCAGATTCAGTTGGCTTTTGCCGCCGTATTCGGTGCTGAGCTTGATGTGCTCTTTACCCCGTTCATCTTCAAGGCGCAGTTTGTTATTCGACGGAGTGCGCAGTACGTTGCGTTTGTAATTACTGATGGTGACATGGTCGCCGTGCGCCGAGTCGTGCAACACAGAGGCAATATACGGCCGGTCCGGGTTGCCATCCTCAAACGCAATCGCCACTTCGGTGCCCGCCATCAGCGGCAGGTGCAGGCCGTAGGTGTCACCCGCATACGGGCGGGCCTGACGAACCCACAAGCTTTCGTAACCCGGCTCCCAACTGTCACGGTCGAACATCAGATTGACACGGTAACGCCCGTCTTTGTCGATGTGTCCGTAGGTGTCATTCGCGGTGGTGCTGGTCACCCGCGCCGGCAAGGTTCCGGCCATGGTCGGCTTGCGGATAAGTGCTGGACGGAAGCAATAATCTTCGGAGTAAGGGATGGCCTCAAAATGCACTTCATAGCTGCGGTCACGGCGGGCATAGCTGGTGATGCGGGTGATTATCACCCCTTTACCAAACTGTGCCGGCACATCGCTTCCGGTGACTTTCAGTTCCTGACCCGGCCCCAGTGTCGCCGCATTGGCCACCCCCGAAAAACGCGCCTGATTGTTCAGGTAACGTTCATGGCGCAGGCGGGCATAAAACGCCCCACTTTCACTTTCCGGCTCACGCCCCTCGCTGCCTGCGGTCAGGTAGTTATCGGCGTAATGATAAGCTTCGCCGTAGGTGGTGGTATCACCCCGAGTGATGTCTGCCCCGGCCGTCATATCGGCAGTGGCGGTGCGATAGTTGTAATCGCCGGTACTGACTGATTTTTCAACCACCTGATGAGCACTGGACAAGTCCCAGACCGACTCCACGCCGCTGTCGTGCATCCCCGAAGGTGGCACTGCCTGTAGTGTCAGTCCTGTCGGGTAAAAGCGCTGGTCGTCATAAAACTCCACCACATCAATATTGAGTTTGGGGTCAGCGGTAAAACGAAACCAGAGCCCCACTTCCGCCAGCAGGCGGCTGATAAAGGTCAGGTCATCTTCGCCGTATTGCATCACCTGCTCGCGGCGCGGATATTCACGGGCCAGCGTGAAGACAAAATCCTGACCGCGCATGTCATGGCGCTCACGCAGAATTTTTTCCACAATCTGCGGCACCGACATGTCCTGATAAATCCCGTTCTGATGGCTGCGCGACAACAAAGCCAAACGCGGTTGCAGACTCAGTTCGTAACGGCATTCATCTTTTGAAGCAGACAGGCGTTTAAATCCGGTCACCACGCCGTGGATCACCCGCTGGGTCTGCTGAACCGTCACGCCAAAGGCTTCGGCAACCGGGGCCGCCAATGTCAGTGACGCGTCCTGCATCAGCATCGTGGCCGGGTCAATCGCCTTGTCTGCGCTGGTGAATTGAATGTCGTAACAGAACGGCTGGCTTAAACTTTCGTGACCTTCAAAGCCCAGTACATCAACAGAGGCCGTGCTGTCGCGGACCACCAGTTTGTGGTGGCTATGGTCAAACCGAATAGCAGGGAGAGAGGTATTCATTTTTCGCCTCCTTCAAATTCAAGGGTAATGCCGTCGGCTTCATCCCAGCCCAAGGTCAGCGAGGTGGTGCGCTGTTGCTCACTCATGCGGCTTAACAGTTGTTGGCTCAGCACCGGTAAAATCTGCTGATTGAGCAGGCTATCGATGTTGCGCGCGCCAGTGTCCGGCAGCAGGCAGGCGGCGACTAGCGTGTCGTACAGGCTTTCTTCAATCGAGCAGTGCAAGCCGTAATGTTTGTTCAGGCGTTTAGCGACCTGTGCCAGTTTCATCTCGACGATGGTACGCAACGCGGTGGCATCCAGTGGGCGGTAGATCAGGGTCTGGAAGCGGGCCAGCAAGGCGGGCTGGAAGTGGTCACGTAGGATCGGGCGCAGCAGTTCATGCAGATCGCTATGGGTCGCTTCCGGTTGTTCATCCAGTAACTGCATCAGATGATCACTGCCCAGATTGGCGGTCATCAGGATCACGGTGTTACGAAAATCAATTTCGCGCCCTTCACCGTCGCGCATAAAGCCACGGTCAAATACCTGATAGAACAGGTTAATGACATCAGCGTGCGCTTTCTCAACTTCGTCAAGCAGCACCACGCTGTACGGGCGCTTGCGCACCGCCTCGGTCAGAATGCCGCCCTGACCGTAACCGACATAGCCCGGTGGCGAACCTTTCAACTGAGAAACGGTGTGCGCCTCCTGATATTCAGACATGTTGATGGTGATCAGCGATTTCTCGCCACCGAACAGTGTGTCGGCCAGTGCCAGCGCAGTCTCGGTTTTGCCCACCCCACTGGGGCCAACCAGCAGGAACACCCCCAGAGGGCCATTTTCGGACGTCAGGCCGGTTTTGGCGGCGCGCAGGCGTTGTGCCATCTCAACCAGCGCCGCATCCTGACCGACCACGCGGGTCGCGAGGTGGTTTTCCAGTTGCAATAAATCGGTCTGTTCGTCTTTCAGCAGGCTGCTCAACGGCACGCCGGTCCAGTCAGCGATAACCGTTGCCACCGTGCGCACATCGACATCCAGCGACAGCAGCGGCGCATTACCCTGAATCTGACTTAACTCTTCCTGCAACCTGGCCAGATGTGCCGCGTTGGCGATATCCTGACGCGCGTCGATAATCAGGGCGGTGAGGCGTTGCTCTGCTGCATATTGCTGTTCAAGCGTTTGCTGCCCAACCAGCAGTTCTGCGCGGCGTTGGTCAATCTCAGATAAGCGGGTTGAACCGATACTCGGCAGCAGGAGCAAATCCTGTTCGATGGCCTGTTGCTCCATCGCCAATGCAGCCAGTTCGGCGTTAATTTCCATCAGCGCGACCGGTAGCGTGTCGATGCTCATGCGCACGCGGGCACCGGCAGTATCGAGCAGGTCCACCGCTTTATCCGGCAGTTGGCGACCGGTCAGGAAGCGCCGCGACAGGGTAACCGCAGCGGTAATAGCAGAATCCAGAATATGCACGCCGTGGTGCTGGGCGTAGCGGCCCTTTAAGCCGCGCAGCATCAGGCTGGCTTTGGCGTCGTCCGGCTCGTCAACTTTCACCATCTGGAAGCGGCGTTCTAATGCGGCATCACGCTCAAAATACTGTTTGTACTCCGACCAGGTGGTGGCAGCGATGGTGCGCAACTCGCCACGCGCCAGTGCCGGTTTCAGCAGGTTGGCGGCATCTGCGCCACCGGCCTGATTACCGGCACCGATGATGGTGTGGGCTTCGTCGATAAACAGTAGCACTGGCGTCGGTGATTGTTGCACTGCTTCAATAACATTTTTCAGCCGCTGTTCGAACTCGCCTTTGACCCCAGCCCCGGCTTGCAACAGGCCCAAGTCCAGGGTGCGCAGGCTGACGGTTTTCAGGCTATCCGGCACGTTACCTTCGGCAATGCGCAGCGCCAGCCCTTCAACCAAGGCGGTTTTACCCACCCCCGGTTCACCGACCAGAATCGGGTTATTCTTACGGCGGCGCGACAGGATGTCGATCATCTGGCGGATTTCGCTGTCGCGGCCAAAAATCGGGTCAATCTGNTTTGCTGCCCAACCAGCAGTTCTGCGCGGCGTTGGTCAATCTCAGATAAGCGGGTTGAACCGATACTCGGCAGCAGGAGCAAATCCTGTTCGATGGCCTGTTGCTCCATCGCCAATGCAGCCAGTTCGGCGTTAATTTCCATCAGCGCGACCGGTAGCGTGTCGATGCTCATGCGCACCCGGGCACCGGCGGTATCGAGCAGATCAACCGCTTTATCCGGCAGTTGGCGACCGGTCAGGAAGCGCCGCGACAGGGTAACCGCAGCGGTAATAGCAGAATCCAGAATATGCACGCCGTGGTGCTGGGCGTAGCGGCCCTTTAAGCCGCGCAGCATCAGGCTGGCTTTGGCGTCGTCCGGCTCGTCAACTTTCACCATCTGGAAGCGGCGTTCTAATGCGGCATCACGCTCAAAATACTGTTTGTACTCCGACCAGGTGGTGGCAGCGATGGTGCGCAACTCGCCACGCGCCAGTGCCGGTTTCAGCAGGTTGGCGGCATCTGCGCCACCGGCCTGATTACCGGCACCGATGATGGTGTGGGCTTCGTCGATAAACAGTAGCACTGGCGTCGGTGATTGTTGCACTGCTTCAATAACATTTTTCAGCCGCTGTTCGAACTCGCCTTTGACCCCAGCCCCGGCTTGCAACAGGCCCAAGTCCAGGGTGCGCAGGCTGACGGTTTTCAGGCTATCCGGCACGTTACCTTCGGCAATGCGCAGCGCCAGCCCTTCAACCAAGGCGGTTTTACCCACCCCCGGTTCACCGACCAGAATCGGGTTATTCTTACGGCGGCGCGACAGGATGTCGATCATCTGGCGGATTTCGCTGTCGCGGCCAAAAATCGGGTCAATCTGGTTGGCACGGGCTTTGGCGGTAACGTCGAGGGTGAATTTATCCAGCGCCGCTTGCAGCGCGTCATTCAGTTGCGGCTGACCACTGGCGGAGGTGGTAATCGCGGCCTCATCGGTCAGATTGACCGGGCTGTCGGCCAGTGCCGCCGCCTGCTGCACCTCAGGGCGTTCGTCGGATTGACTGTCCAGCAACGGCAACAGGCGGTGTAGCTGGGTGGTGCTCAGGCTGAGCAACGGCCAGGCAGCATCGGCGGCCAATAATGACGGCGTATTTATCAGCGCCGCCAGCAGATGAGTGGAGCGCACCGCATCGGCATTTTCCTGTAACGACGCATCCAGCCAGGCGTTTTTGATCAGTTGCTGTAACGCAGCGGACAACTGGGGTTTACCCTGCACCGTGCGCGGCAAAGTGTCCAGATGAGCCAGTAATCCCTGCCACAGGCTGTCCATATCCCACTCATAACGCCGGGCAATCACCGTGATATCGCCTTCACCCTGCTCCAGCAGTTTTAACAACCAGTGTTCGACGTTGATCTCGGCATGGGCGCGGGTCTGACATAAGGTGGCGGCACCGGCCAGTGCCTGTGCGCAATAGGGATTTAACCGACGTAATAAGTGTGCTGAATGCGTTGTCATAAGTTCTCTTCTTTGTCTGTCATTTACCCTGTCAGGCACGCTACCGCCCATAGCCGTCAACCAAGGCCCATAAGGTTATCTGATAAAATATCAATGTGTTTAGCGGAATACCGATGAGTCGATACTCAGCTAAAAACACAAAAAAGCAGACGGCGAACCGCCTACTTGCGGGGTTACCCTAAATAATTCGTGTTGCAGGCAGGCGGCAAGTGAACGAAGCCCTGGGAGCAGAGATAACTCTGTGACCTGGGTGAGCGAACATCGCCAACGCACCTGCGGCGCGAAGAATGACGGGTAACTATGCGGTGGCGCGCTCATTCCATGAATCAGAATGAATGATGTTGCCGTCTTTAAAGGTCCAGGTGATTTTTTCGTAGCGCAGTTCCACCAGTTCCAAGTGGTTGTGCTTCTCTTTCGCCGGATCTTTCACGTCGTGCATTTTCGGCGCAACTTTAACCACTTTGACGTTTTCCAGTTTGGTATTGAAATATTCAACTTCCTGGCCAGCGTCATCAATGCGGTACCATTTGAACTCAGCGGTTTTCAGGGTCTGACCGGTGGTCACCGCTTTGTACAGATACGGAGTGGACGCATCGATTGATTTGGTGAAAACGAACGGGGTGTGGATACGGGTACCGGTCAGTTTGCCGGTATTGTTATCGGTTGGGATGTACAGGTTATGGTCCTGTGCCACGATCTCAATGCTGCCTTCACGGCTTTGCACATCAACAGAACCCTTGATGTCCGCACCGCCGTCGTCTTTCAGCCACAGATAAACTGGAATTGCCATGGTTTACTTCTCCATTTCTTGCGTTGATACGTCACTTTCATCCTGTGACGCTGTTTTTACGTCGGGCACCTGACAGGCATCAGCCTGCGGTACCAGACTGATTTCGACACGGCGGTTGGCCGCGCGGCCTTCCGCCGATTCGTTAGTCGCGACCGGGCGAGTGGCCCCGTAGCCTTGCACCGCAAAGCAGGTCGGCGAAACGTCGCTGGTTGACAGCATCCAGTCGCGTAATGCTTCGGCGCGTTTAAGCGACAGAATGTGGTTGGCCTGCGCATCACCGGTGATATCGGTATGCCCGGCCACCACGATCAGCCAGCCGGGTTTGGCCCTGATATTCATCAGTGCATCAACCAGCATTTTGATGCTGCCGGGTTTGAGTTGGAATTTGCCCACATCAAACAGTGACAGGCTGTCGAGACGGACCGTTTGGGGTATTTTTTTCTCTACTGGCGGCGGGGGCGGCACATAGGTTTTCACTGCGGCCAGTAAAGGCAGTCGCAGACGCCCTCCCTGATACAGCCCCAGACCCAGACGCAGCGGCTCACCGTGGCGGAACCCGCTATCCAGTTCCACCACATCAGCCCGTAATACCGCAACGGCCTGCGCTTTAGGGGCGTAATCGGTCATGGCCACGCTGTCGTAATGGCGGATATCAAAGGTCATCCGCTGCAACAGCTGCCGGTTTTGCCAGGCACTGCTGCACAGCGCCACCATGGCCGCCAGCGTCAGCAAGGTGACGCCATGGCGCAGCACCCGACGACGTGACGACACGCCGCTGCCGAGAGGAAGCGCTGAAAAGACAAAATCCGGCAAGGGTAATGCATCATGGGCGGCCGCTGGCTGTGGATGCCAACCGGACACCTGTGTCAGCGCGGTATGCGTGGCTAACCATTGTTGCCAGAGGGAGCCGGGGGCCATCTCTGGCAGACCGGCAACCTGCTGTTGAATAATCTGTTGCGGGGCAAGGGGGTCAACATCCGCATTGGGGGTCTGCAATACCGGCAGCACCTGTGTTTTCAGCCAATCATGATGGCTGCTGAACAGCACCGCCTGTTTCAGTCGTTCGGCCTGTACCGCACTGCTCTCCGCACGCTGCCAGTCGGCCAGAGAGCCCGGCGTCGAGACAGTTGACCACAACGTCAGCGGCGGCGTCTGCTGCTGTGACAGCCACACCACATCACCGGCCGCCGGTGTCGCCACCGTGCTGCTCACCAGCAAGGGAATGTGATGGCGGCTATCGCTACGCAGTTGCATCAGTTGCCAGCGCAGCTCTTGCAGGTCGGCGGCCAGCAAGCGCTCATCGCTGCGCTGCTGCGGGTTTATCACCACCATCACGGCTAACTGAGCGGCCCATTCCGGCCGTTGCCACAGTAGCTGTCGGGTAAACAGTTGCAGGCTGTTTATCTCATCCACTCGCAGCCAGCAGCCCTGTGCGGTTTGCTGCACCCTCTCGCGGCCAAATAATGACGCCAGACCCTCACCACAAACCAGCACCACCGGTAAGCGGTGGTTTTCAGGTGGCAGCAGGTTTTCAGATGGCAGCCCGGAGAACAGCGGTTCCGAGCCGGTCCGGTTCGATTGACGCCGCGCCCGCCCTATCCCCACCAGGCAAATAAGGGTAACCAGCAGCAGCGCAAGCCAACCGGCTAACGGGGAGAACGGCAGAAACGCCAGACACAAGATGCCCGCCAGAAGCCCGGCCCATAGCCATAACCCGTATCGCCACCACAGACTCATCACATCGGCCCCGGTAGCAATGTCGGTAACAGACCGGAGAGCCAGTGATCAAGCCCCCACCACAACAGCGCGACCATTACCGCAGCCAACCCCAGCCGTACCGGCCAGTAGCGCAACCAGACCCCCAGACGGTTACGGGAGGAGGCGGTCGCCAGGATCCCACCGGATGGCGAGAAACTGAACGCCGGTACCCGTGCGGTCAGTTGGCTGACCAGTTGTTCCCGTTCAGGCACCGCCACCGAGTGATATCCGCCGAGGAAACCCAACATTAATACCCGGTGAAAACAGGTCAGCACTGCGCTGTCCGGCGCAGGCTCACGCAACACGGTGCGCATCTGCTCGTAAAGCTGGCTACCGGCATCCAGTGTATTGAAAAAATGCGCCTGCAACGGCGAATGACACCACACGAAGTAGACGTCATCCTGTACACCGCGACCTTTTACGGTTTCATCCAGCAGCGCACATTGTGCGTATCGGATGTACTGGCAACTCTGTTCGCTGTGACCGGCGTCTTTCAGCGCCTGATGGACCCGTTCAATGTCGGCCACACAGCGCTGCCAAAATACCTGCCCTTCGCCTTCGGAGCAGGTCATGCCCTGACGCAGGCTGATCACCTGCAACCAGGTATCCTGTAGTAGGGCATCAATATCCCCTGTGGGGGCGTGTTCGGTTATGTGAGACTTCATGCGCGTAGCACCGCAAACAATTCCAGTTGGATCTCACCCAGCGTACCGGGCACATAGAACACGCAGGCCCCCGCCTCCATCATCTGCGTCGCCGCAGGGTGGCTGAGATCAAGGGAGAAGTACTGATTTTCCAGTCGCAAGGGGATGGCGGCAGGGACATGGCTCAGCGGACGTAGCGGGATCCCGCTCAGCGCAACATTCACCACGTTACCGACATCATCCGGCGCACCGGCTTTACACAACTGCGGGAACTGAGTCTGTAACTGCGCCGCAGGCAGCGTGGAGCGTACCGACAGATAGAAATCGGCCCCTTCGCGCAGACGAGGATCACGCAGGGTAGCGCGCCACTGATTGATACGCGGTTCATGCTCCAGCTCAATGGCCACCACCCGTGATGGGAGGCTGGCTTCCAGCAGAATATTCAGCAAAGCAAATAAGGGTGGGAAGACGCGGGTCAGCTGTTCATGCTGATAAACTGGGATCGCCGTCACTTCATGCTCAAGGGAAAACGTCAGCAGGCTGCCCGCCAGTCTTGCCAGTTCCTGATACAGCCGTTCCGGGTGGATCTGCGGATAACGCTGAAAATTCCCCAGTACCGGCTCAGCGCTGTTAAGGGCATTGAGCAACCAGAACAGCGACACATCCGCGACAGCAAAATCGGCCATGCGTGCATTGCTTTCCCGGCGCATGCCCATCAGACGCTGTAAACGCGCCCGCAGTTGCACCATCAATAACTCAAGCTGTTCGCCACACCAGGCACTGGCCTGTAGGCTCAGCATCGGCGGGATAAAGCGCGGATCCAGTGTCCAGCGGCCGTGTGCATCCCGCAGCAAGCGCGCCACCGGGCAGACCTGATAATCGCCGTTTTCCTGAGTGTCCAGCCGCAGAGTCAGTTGGTGGTACATCACCGCGACCTGCTTCTTGTCATCCCCGAACTGATTTTGGACATCGCGCCAGGTCTGACGATGGCGCACCGGCCGTTCGCCCCGCTCATCGGGTTGCAGGCAGTTACCCCCGTTGGCATACAGTTGTGGCATCGCCAGCATCACTGTGGCTTCGGTGGCCTCCGGCGGCAGATTGGCGGCCAGTGTCAGTGTCGGGGGCAACACATCAGCACACTCGGTGTCTATCAGCACGCCATCCTGAAAACGCACATGCAGACGATCCGCTTTCAAGCGGCCCTGTGCCAATGCATCCGCTTCAAAAGTGGCCTGAAGCACGCCCCAGGGATGCATCACGCCCATTTGTGCGATGCATTCATTGGTCCAGGCCTCCCAGGAGGCCTGTTGTTGAAATTGCTGCGGGGAAATCAAGACTCCGCGAGTCCACAGAGGACGTTCAATCTTCATCGTGTCGCCGTTTATGCCTTAGCCTTCGGCATTTGGGAAACCAATGACAGATTCACGTCCATACCTTCAACCTGGAAGTGCGGCACCGCATACAGCTTGACGCGGAAGAAGCCTGGGTTGTCTTCGATATCTTCTACCGTCACTTTCGCATCACGCAGCGGATGGGACGCCTGCAAGTCATCACCCGGATCAGTCATTTCCGTCACCAGCGTGCGGATCCAGTTATTCAGTTCTAACTCCAACAGACGGCGGTCTTTGGTGGTGCCGATGTTCTCGCGCTGAATAAGCTTCAGGTAATGGGCAATGCGTGACAGCAAGAAGATGTATGGCAAACGGGCATTAATACGGCTGTTGGCAGTGGCATCAGCAGTGTCATACAGCGCAGGCTTCTGGGCAGAGTTGGCCGAGAAGAAGCACGAGTAATCACGGTTTTTGTAGTACGACAGCGGAATAAAGCCCAGATTGGCAAACTCAAATTCGCGCGTTTCCGGGATCATCACTTCTGACGGGATTTTGACCTGATTACCGGTACCCAAATCGTACAAGTGGATCGGCAGATTGGTCACTGCACCACCGGCCTGCGGGCCACGGATCTGCACACACCAGCCATTTTTAATGAAGCTTTTCACCAT
>NZ_CQAZ01000059.1 GCF_001152565.1 Yersinia pekkanenii
GCGGAGCGTCATCTCGCTATTCTGGGAAGCGGCATTCTGTTACCGGACGGCGTAACCCCGATGAAGCCCGCGAGTGGTTGCCCGGCGGGCAATTACACACGGATTTGATGGCGTTATTGCATGTGTATCTGGGGTCGCGGTTGCATGTGCGTTTACAACTGTCGGTGTTACGCGCGCTATTGCCTGATGCGCAACTCTCCTGCCAGCCGAAAAGCACCGGTATTCTGTTAGGCAGAACCGCCGTAATGCGGACACCGCGCGTCGCATCAACCGCACCAGCCAACACTGAAATGATCACAATTAATCTGGGCCGCTATCAGCGTGTTCAGGAAAATCTTCACCGAAGGGAGACCGATGAACATGGCGATTATCGCTGGTAAGACACGCTTTTCATTACTGATGCTGGTCATGATATCCACCCTGAGCGGATGCGGACTGACCCAGAAAGTGAGTGATGGCACCGTTGCGGTAACAAAATCCATTTTTTATAAGCAGGTGAAAATACTGCATCTGGATATACAGGCGCGGGACGCGGTAAACAACAATGCGGCAGGTGCCCCATTGGCTACGGTAGTGCGCATCTATCAGCTACAGGATCGCAAAACGTTTGACGGTACCGATTATCCCTCATTATTTGCCGAGGACAGCCAGGCCATCAAAGCCGATCTGCTTGCTGAAAAAGATATCCGCATTCGCCCGGGGGCTGCGGTGTCCGTTGATATGCCGCTGGACGAAAAAGCGCAGTATGTGGCGGTTGCAGCTATGTTTCTGGCACCCGATATCGCTAACAACACTTGGCGAGTGGTGTTGAACCGTGACGACCTCGACCCCGATAAGGCTCGTCAGATTGAACTGAATAATCATGGGATGACACTTTTACCCTTGAAGGATAAGTAATATGCCCCAGCCTTCTCTCTATGAAATGCTGTTCGGCAACGTCGCGGGTGGCCTCGACCTCCATCAGGTGAGCGAAGCCAATCAAGGTGTTCTGTCGGTGCTCGACAATATGCAGCGCATTCTTAACTGCCGCGCCGGTACGCTTAGCCATCTGCCCGATTACGGCCTACCTGACATGAGTAAAATCCTGCAAGGGATGCCCGGCACGGCACATTCACTGCTGACCACGCTCTCTGCCACGCTGCTGAAATATGAGCCACGGCTGAAAAGTCTCAACGTGGTTCTGCTGCCACAATCCACGCCAGGACATCTGGAGTATGGGATTGATGCCGAGCTGAAAGAGTTCGGGTTGGTGCACTTTGGCACCGCGTTTATGCCGGAAGGGCGGGTGTTGATTCGCCACCTTAAACAACAACACTGCCTCAATCCGGGTGAGTCATATTGAGCGCTTGTGAATTTAGTATTTTTTAGTGCGTGTAAACATATTATTTTTTAATGGAACAGGTGGGAAGTCATTCTTTCGCCTGCGTTGTAATAAAAAAAGGTGTTTTTAAATGTTGAAAAAGAGTTTTTTATTGTCCTCTGTTTTATTTGTTTCGTTAAATGCTCACGCGGGTTTCTTTGGCGGTGATGACTTTAAATGTGGACGAGAAGATGCTGTGAAGGCATTGCAGGATTATATTAAGAGTGGAGCAGGGGGACAGTTGCAAAGTAATTATATTACAGATGCTGCACGTTTCTACGGCAAAGACCTTCAGGTATTTCAGGATAAACTCAACGGCATCAGTATTAACGCATCCAATGTATCAACTGCAGGTAATACGGGTAGTGAACTGAACTGTAAGGCAACAATTGCCGTTAATTTACCGGCCGAAACACTTGAAGTCGTGAAAGATAATCCGGTTTATCTGTCCCTGCTGGTGAGCAATGGCGGAACGCTTAATCAAGGCAGCATTGTATGGAATGACTATGCCTATAGTGTCAAACTAGCAGATAATAAAAAAGATATTTCTGTCAGTCGTGTCGAAAATATTATGAAAGCGTTATATCAAACGACGGTTCTCGCCGTAACGAAAGATGACATTATTAGTAGTAATTATAGTGCTAAATTGGATAATGCTAAAAGGGACTATATGGGCCAGGACGCTTATCTGAATGAGGTCTGGAAAAGATTGCCGGACGCGATCAGGTCATCCATGAAAAAAGAGCAGGTTGCTTGGGTGAATGAAAAAGCGCTTAAATGTGGAAAACTTTCTGATGCGGATTCAGCGGCAACACCTTTCCAGAATAGAATTAAAATCTACCAGTGTCAGACAAAAATGACTCAAGAGCGTATCGCCTTTCTCGGTGGGGACAGGGATTACGATTAATGACTGATTATTAATGGTCAATGTGCGCCCGAAAATGCGGGCGCACATCTCAGTTTCTTGCTCGATATTAATATGGGGTTAGTCCGGTGTTATATAGAGATAATCTAATAAAAAGAATATTAGGTGGTTTTAGCACGCAACTCGATCCGAGGGCGTCGTTTTAATGTTTTATCAGGGAAGACAAACTATGACATCTAATACCGAGCGGACGGTTAAAACCGGCGGTGACCCCCGCCATCTTGCTGAATTTAGTGCCTTACGTGACGAAATCGGCAAATTACATCATCCCGCCCGCCCGGATGTTGATTGGGGGCGGGTAGAGCAACTGTGTCTGGCATTGTTTCGCCAGAATGGGGTTGAATTGCAGACCACGGTTGATTTTACGCTGGCACGAACGCACATTGCCGGTCTTGCCGGGTTGTGTGAAGGGCTGGAGCTGCTGGCGGGGTTACTCTCCCATCAGTGGAGCACATTGTGGCCCCCACAAACGCATGCCCGGGTGGCGTTATTGGCCTGGTTGAGTGACCGGTTGCAGCAAGTTTGGCGTACTATGGCGCTGTGCTACGGTGACCTGGCTATGGTGTATCGGGCAGAGCGTGCGTTGGAACAACTGTGCACGCAGTTGCAAACGTTGGAACTTAAGCATCTGAGTAAACTGGACGGTGTTCGCCTGATGTTGCATAACGCCGCATTGCGGCTGGAAAGTGCCGAGGCCGCTACCGATACGCCAGACCGATTAAGTGTTCCGCTGCGGCACACCGCTATCTCTGAACCCCAGCCACAACCGGCATTCTCGTCGGCTGCGGTCAGTGAACCACTGGTTTATCTTGTCAACGAACCTGCCCCAACGCGTGTTCAGGTTGAATTGTCGCCGCCTTCGCCCCCTCCACCTCGTTGGAAGGCTGGCCACGGTTTTATCGCCGGGTTATCACTGATGGCCGTGCTGATGACAGGGAGTTTCTTTATCTGGCAGTCGCTGTCATCTAATCCATTGCGCGAGGCATTGCTAACCAGTGTCGCGCCATTACCTGCGCCACTGGCAGCCAAATCAATCGATGAACTGAGAAAACAGACCTCAGACGCCGGGTTGGGGCGTCTGGCTGAGCCCGTGTTGCAAGCCAGTGGCACACAGCTGGAACAACTGACACAGTTACCACCCTTATGGGCGCAGGCTCAGGGGGATGCCTTACTCTCTCAGGCGCAGCAACTGTGGCCCGCCAGTCAAGAGGTCAAACGACTGAATGCGTTGTGGCAGCAACAGCGAGAAGCTGGGGCGGCCCCGCTGGCGGAGTTAAAACACTATGCCTTGGCACAAGAGCGTTTGCGGCAACTGGCAGACCGACTGAATGGATTGGATGAAAAGAAGGGGCGTTATATGACGGTATCGGAGCTTAAATCGGTAGTTTTTGCGATTCAGCAACCACTGACACAGGCATTACCGCTGGAAGAGTTGTTGCGTCAGTATCAGGTACAGTCCGAGTCAGGGCAAACCCCGTCTTCGGCACTGCGCCAACAGATTGACAGCAGGTTTACTCAACTGCTGAACCGGTATGCGTTACTCACGTTGCCCGAAATGACATCACCGTAGGTATGATGCGCGACTGACCATATCACGCAGTCAAAAATAAAGGGTTTATTGCCTGTGCCGGGAAAGGTTGACCAAGGTATTGCATCAGGAAGCTGCGATGAGTGAAGAATACAGAAACCACCGTACCGTGTGGACCGTGGGCGAATTGACGTTTGTGGAAGCACACTATGGGAAGATACCAGTCGCTGAGATAGCGGCTCACTTGGGCCGTACTGTGACCGCAATAAGATTGGCAGCCCAGGAGTTAGGGCTTTGTAAGGTGCAGGCGGATTCTTGGACTGAAGAGGAAAAAGAGGTTATCCGGACACATTATGCCGATGGCGAGGGGATAACTTTTGTCGGTCAGTTATTACCGGGCAGAACACGGAAAACCATTTTTGCTATGGCAAAAAAAATGGGGGTCAAAAGTCTCCGAAACTGGCAGAAAAATGAAGTCCGTATTTTGACGCAGTTTTACCCCAAAATAGGCACTAAAGTGGTTCAAAAACTGCCTCGCAGAAGTGCTGAGTCGATCAAAATCAAGGCAAGCCAACTGGGTCTGAAATACACGAAACTCAAGGTTCGTGAGACACCTGTGCAGCGCTGGACTGATGACGAGTGGCGCTTGTTGGAGAAGAACCTGCACTTGTTCCCCTCCGAGATGACGGTATTGTTTCCAAATCGTACAAAATTAGCGATTGAAAAAGCGAAAGAAAGATTAAGGTACCGCCAACTCATGCAGAAGATGTAATGGCCTAATCATCCCAGACACTTTGTTAGAGATATAACGAGCAACACTAACGAGGTGAGAACGCGAAGAAAAACGTTTACCCATGAGTTCAAACAGGAATGTGTCAATCTGATTATTCAGCACAATCTATAGTCTATAGACCTTCTTTAACATCTCGTCATATTAAGCGTAGAGCCATTGATATGACGATAACAGGTATGACAGGAAATTCAATTGTAAAGGCCATGGGAATAGCATCATAGTTAGAACTAATACTGAATTGAATGCTGTTGGGGCATCATATGGCGTTCATAAACTTATCTCTGATCCACCTCATTGGTCTGATGATGGCAGGTAACCTCTAAGGTAATATATGATTAAAAGCATTTTCTTTACATTAGCAATAGTCTATTCCTCCACTATTCTCGCGAAAGTTTCTCCTGCGGTAGTAGCTATCGGTATTGTTTCCCTCAGTCCTGAGGATATTTCTCTTTCGACGACAAAAAATTCCTTAAGTGATGATAACGTATTGATGTGTTTCGATACACCCGATCAAAAAAGAAAGTGTTCTTCACTTCCGGGAAGTAAATTCGTTGAGGTTATCACTAATGATAGTGTTACTGATGTATCCTCTGAAAAAGAGATTCATACATTTAGGTATATAATGAATAAAAGCGATAATACAGATGCAGTCTATGGTATTGCTGTTATTTACTCATCAAAACAAAAAGTAGATTATAAAATGACCTTAAATACTTATCCTTCCGAATTGTCGATATTATTGGATGACAAAAAAATGAATTTTAATCTTTGTACCAGTGTAGAAGGTGTACATGTTTATGCGCCTCAATATAAAAATAGCATGCATATTTATTTGAGCTTAGGCTACGAGGTTTCTCCGACATGCTCTAATGATGTATATCAATAATGTTCAATATTTCAAGGGATACTATTTTCTTTACTGCAGTCTGTTTTGCTGTACTTAGTAATACATCGTTTGCCTCAGCAACTTCTGATATAAAATCAGGTAAGTATGTTTATACTCAGCAAGGTGAAGAGCTTATCGATGGAAAAAAATCCAGTATCACATGGACTTTTTATCTTAATGGGGATGAAACAAGTACACTTAATATTTCATCGTGGCATGCACCTTTTACTTGTGATGGAAAATATAAAATCACTAAAACCAATGATGAATTGAAATTGATTTGGTTAGAAGACGAAAATAAAGGTATTGAATGTGATGCATTACCACCTCAGTTTTTTATAAAGAAGTCATCAAATAATTTATTTTTAATTAAAAGTGAGTTGTTTCCATGGGGAGGGAGAGAGTGGAAAAACCTTAAGAAAATAAATTAATGCTACTTTTTTATTACAAAAAATTAGAAATAAATCGTAAGCTTTCAAATATCATACTAAATGAGCTAAGCCTCAATGGGGATGCTATTACTACTGGAGAGTATTCAAACAACTTGGGCAAGTATTCAACAGTTTCTGTTGTTATGCAAATAGTTAATGGTGGGCAGAATGGATATGCCGATAGACTTAAGATATATAATAAAGTAGCCCCTATTCTTGGCCTTAATTCAGAGTTGGAGTGATTATTTATGATTAAGAATTTTTTATTGCTGTTTTTTTTAAGCATAATATTGCCATGTCAGGCAGCTATCAATGTTGTTCAAGGACCATTTCCTCTAGATAAAAATAATAATTTAACTGTCTCTTTTATCAAAGAGAAAGATGAGTCTATTTCATTTATTACACAGAGTGGATTAAAAACAGACTCCATTGATAGCTATCAGGTGTATGATGGCGTACCTGAGATTGAGACGGTTTTTTTTACAAAAATCGATAATATTAATAATGTAATTGTTCTTGTGTCTTGGGATGAAGATAATGTAAATGCGAAACATTATAAAACTTTTGCATATAAATACTACAATGAAAGGGTTTCAGTAAACAAAAAAATATTAAATGATGGGAATCTATCTGGTTATGATGGATACAATTTATCAGGACTTACTTTTAACTATAAAAATGCAAAGTCTATAAAAAAATATCTCAATGAAAATTATTAAATTACTATTAGTTTTGTCATTAATTCTAACTTAATTTGTTGCAAATACTAAAGTAGATAATTTTGCTTCAGCTCTTCCTTTATCGACTAATAACATCAACGATATGGAAGCATTATGTAGTTTCTGAACGCATCGATCCGCAAGGGCAAGATGTGGCGAAATATTCAGTAAATGAGGTTTTTAAAGGAAAAGAAATTGTCATTGATAATAAAGATGTAACTGTAGATGGTGTATGTAAGTATGAGTGCTACAAAGAAGAAATGCCCCCTCGGCAGTCAAAAATAGTTGGGTTATATAAGACATTCTTATCTGGCTATAATGTTAAACTAAAAAATAAGTTAGGCTTGATTATTCCGATTAACCCTTTGGTTGAATGCGCTTACCCATTTTCATACTTTATTTAAATTAACAATTTATTGGTTTTTTTTCTTAAAAATAGAGCGATTATTTGGGGGGGGATCTTTCATCCGAGACTATCATAAAACGTTTACAACTCACCCGCAGATTAAGATTACGCGGAAAAATAAGAAGACTGGAAAAGAATATATATCTTCCGCAGCAGGAGCCTATCAGGTGATGGGATACACTTGGGATGATCGTTCGATGGTTTTTTGGCGGAAAGAATATGGCATTACTGATTTTACACCTGAATCGCAAGATTTGCTTTGTGTGATAATCTTAAAAGAAAAAGTTCGAGACAATGCTTTAGATATGATTATTCATGGTAAAATTAAAGAGGCCATCGAGAATAGCTGTAGTTATGAATGGGCAAGTCTTCCTCCTGCACGACATAATCAGCCAATAAAGTCGCTTAGTGAATGTTTGAGGATTTATAGTGAATTCTTTAAGGAAGAGATGGAAGGAAAAACAGACTTACATATAAAAAATGGATTTTTAAATGGATTCTAAAATGAAAAAAAATTATAGTTATTTTGCTTTGTTTTATCCCTGTTTTAGCGTTTGCCAATGTTGAAAATATTGGTTATTGGTCAGTGAAATGCGGAGGGTTTGGTGGAAGTGTGGAAATATATTCATCCGATGAGGCGAAGATAAATATAAATGATAATAATCTATATATATCTGCACATTTAGTAGAAGATCCTGATGGAAAATCAAAAGTATTCTATCGTGATGTCATTGAATCAATGAATGACGTAATCAATTGGGCTGACATCTCTCAAAGTAAACCTATTGCTGAATTATCAACTAAAAATGGGATTTTACATGTGTCTTGGAAAGGTTTTTATGATACCAAGAAGAAAAGTTATGTTTGGAAAACAGAACCTGATTTTGTTGTTGCTTCTGATGGAAGAGGAGATATTAAAATGAAAAAATGTAATTTCCAATAAATAGTTGATTCACTAGGTACTGATGGGGAGTCCAGCTATCCAGGAGGCGGCACATGTTACTGACAGCGAAAGAAACCATGAAGTTTGATCAGGTAACTCGATTTGTTGATCATAATAACTGGAATGATCCAAAGGCGGAAATAATCTGTATATTAGCGACTCAGGATGAAACTCGGCCTTATTTTGTTCCAAAAAGTAATATGTCCGAACCTGACATATTTCAATGCCTCGATATTTCGATACAAGTAAATGTGTCGGAGGATTAAATGAGGAAATATCATAAGTTCTTATGATGGGATTGAATTGAATGAGTCAAATAATATGATTTCCTACTCTTTAAATGAGATGTCAATTATATTTAATTTAGCCAATGACAAGATAACATCTATTAAAATATTATTAATTTTCGAGCCACAATAATTCCGCGCATTTGATTAGTGATGTGATATTAGTTAGTGCTAATTCATTTATGGTGGTGATCTGGAACTATTAGTATTAGCTATAGTGTACATTGATTGGTGCATGCAATATATACCATGATGGGATTGTAAAATTATATTGCGATCTAAGATATAAACTATTCTGGATGGCCTCTGAGTATGAACTTAATAAATAAAACGGCTTTTGTGCTTTTATTGTTTCCATTTTTTTTACATGCTGCACTAACAGATTATTCAAAAATTGAATCCGACTGTCGGGAAGATAGCCCAGGCATAAATAACTCCATCGTGATGGGGTGTGCTGACTTGGTGTCTGATACTGCAAAAAAAGACATGAATATCGTTTATCAGAAAATATACAAAATAATCGAAGTGCGCGATCTTCCTTATGTGACTAAGAACTTCGAGACAGCACAAAAAAGTTGGCTAACTTTGCGAGAAAACTGGTGTGATGTTCAGGGTTTTATTATTGGCACACCGATGTACAGCATATGTCGAATGGACATGAATATTTCACGAGTGAACGAATTAAACGGTTTCTTGGAACAAATACAGAATTAATTACTGGCAGGTTCTTTTTTATTTTCGGCTTATTTTATAAAACTTAAACATTTTAGCCATTTTATTAGGTCCCCAATAATGCTCCAGATTATCCGTAAAGGCGATAAAACCACTCACGGCGGTTCAGTGATGACCGCTTCTGACACAATGAAATTCGGTGGGATTGGTGTTGCCCGTAAAGGCGATAAAGTTTCCTGCCCGATTCAAGGCCATGGCCCGACCACCATTGTTGAGGGTAATCCTGATTATTTAGATAACGGAATCCCTGTGGTATTTCAAGGATATAAGTGCGGGTGTGGTTGCACACTGGTCAGCTCTTTTACAGCAGCAAAGGTTAGTTGATTATGCCTGTCTGGCTGGATGCCATCCCTGAAAAGGCAACAAAAATAGCGCGTCCCAGTCCCCGTCGATGGTTGCTGTTCTTGGCGTTTGTCATGCTGGGAGGTGTTGCCCTGACTCTTTGGAGTTGGACTTCGGAGCGCACTGGTTTTGCCTTCTGGTTTACCGCGCTGGGACTTCCATTTTGTACGTGGGGGCTGATTTTCGGTTTGCGCCGGTTTGCCGCTCCGGTAATTTCTGCCGCCCCAGTTGCCAGTAGTAGTGCCGCGGCGGTTGCTGCTGCGGGTGAAAATCTGATCGGCACCATTGCCGGGGCTCCAGTACAATATGCCAGAATTGTAGCCTCTTTTTTTATTCCGGGGGGGAGCGTAGGTATGGCAACGGCTTCTGAATCGGATATAAAAGCATCCACAACATCTACAACAAGCCTGAACCCGTATCAGGATTTTGTTTATTGGCCGGATTAAGGAAACAGAATAATGGACTTTTTTGACAAATTTAAGCGGGCCGAATACGAATTTACCTACGGCGCAGAAGACGATCCTGAAAATCACAATGCATTACAGGTTGGGCTGGTAGCGTGGTTCTATCTGGATAAAAGTTATACTCAGGAAAATCGGGCACGAATAGCCGAAGCCTATCAGCTTTACCATAATGAATATGGTGAAAAGCTAAAATGGGGATACACCAACGATCCTTATAAAGACCAAGATTATGCCAGTATATCGGCCAAAGAATTTAAAGAAGTCATCGCCAATAGTTTTGGCGATGATCTTAATTTTATCTGGTCCAGTGACAAAGGATTTAGATATACAGCAAACTACAGTGTTGAATATCATTCTCCCGCTGGCTGGTATGAGTCAATCCACAAACGAGTCAGTTATTTTGGTTTTTATCTTCCAGTATCAGAGCTTAATGATAAGGAATATCTGGAAAAACTACTTGTTCAATTCTGTACCATTCTGCAACCCTTACACGGCCTAATGGGCTTGGGTATACAGCAGTGTTACGAAAGAGAACGATACCAACATCTCGAATATGAAATATGTCAGGAGTTTAATGGCATTGATGTCATCAACTCAAATACAGATAAGCATTCCAGAACAGGTATTCGTTCAGTCAACTGGCAGACATTCTTCAGTAATGACTGGCTGGAAAAACTGGGTGGGATGAGTTACTTGCGAGAAGCTTTGATAGAACCTGAAATTAAAATTACTCCCTACGATGGTGGGGTAATTATCCGGGCCGGTGAATGGCCTGAACTGGGCGGGGTAAATGACAATCCCTACCCACCATTGTATGTAAAGGTTAATAAGGTATTGAAGCCTATCAGAGCAGCAAAAATTGGCAGTCTGGGCTATGGTTCCATCGCTGGTGAAATTCGTTTTGATGCTAATTCAACAGCAAAGTGGTTGGCCCGGTTTGATGTAGAATTACCGTCTCTTGCCACCACACCTGCCGTCAAAGATCCGGTACGCATCACCCGTTGGACCGATGAAACAGCCCCCTATGCTGGACGCTGGGCATCTATTATTGACGGTACGACGCAGTATATTCAGATGCGTGAAGGACAGAAATTACCCGCATTTGAGGATGTTTATGGCAAAAAACATCAAGCCTGCTGGTCGCTACTGGAGAGGGATGATAAGGGTGATGTTTATTTCAATGCTGAGAAAGATTAATCAACGCTAGCTGAGGGGGAAATAATGAATATCAGCGCATATGACTTCATTATGAAAGAATTAACAACTCACACTGTGAGTACATGGAAATATATTCCCAGATTAATTAAAAAAAGGCAGTTAAATGTTATATATAACCCAAAGTATTTTATATAGATCGAATGCTACAACGGCATCTCACTTACTTAGTGAAATAAATGATTTTATCAGTTTGTTACCTTCGTGGGATGAAAAACCAAAGGAGTAGTTTATTGCTCATTCCTCAAAGATAATTGTGGCTCTTACTCATTCAGAAGTTACATCTGAGACCATAGAATATATCGATGACATTATCGCTAAAAAAATCATTAAGCATTGTCCTTGCTGGAGATAAAAAAGATGAAAGTCCAATTATCATTTGATTCAAAGATACGCCTGCAATTGCGGAGAATAGATACTCATTAACTTTGGCAGTTAGATTACCTCGAACACAATATAATAAGAAAGCTTTTCTGAGAATTTTAACAGGTATGCCTTTGCTTACGTTTTGGGAGTATCTTTATATACGTCTTGAAACGGAACGGTACAGAATGGAACAACACTCTGCATTTGAAGACCGCTTGCCTGCTGGTTGGATGCTATTTCTACTGGAATTCATTGAGTGCAGTGAGATACCGTCAGCGCCAGAAGTTGTTTATCTTGCAGAAAAATCAGGAACTATAATTATCACAAAAGAAGAATTTAACGGTAAGGATGTCGGGGGCATTATTTGTGCAAATAATGTTGAAATAGAACTCGCTGCAAATGGTCACTTGCCTAAATGGTTTGATTTGTAATTCCTTGCAATATCTGAAATAAATTCCTCCTGAATGAGTTTGAGAGTATATATGCTTTATAAAATACAGGCATTGATTTATAGAAAAAGCGAGTTAACTGCAATTAACCTCTTGAGGGAAATGTATCTTTTTATACAAAATTTACCTGCTTGGTCTGAGAAATCAAGTAAATGGCTGATCGCTAACCCCACAAGCAAGCTTATAGCAATTGAAAATAACATGATGACCCAAGATGCCATCGATTTTATCAATATAGCTATAAATTTAAACGAAGATATTAGTATTTTTCTAGCTGATGAGAATGAAGATGATAGTATCATTACCATCTACTATAAAAATACGCCAACAATTTCGAATGAAAGATATTTATTGTCGGTAACTATAAAACATTTATCCAACTATAATGATGTCGATAGTTTCATCTATATTTTTGATAAGATGATAAAGTATAATGGGTGGGCATTTAAATATATACTGTTAGATACGGAGCAGTATAGATTTAATCAACGCGAGGTTTTTGATGATAAATTACCAGTGGGCTGGATGTTATATTTACCAGTAAAAATCACACATGAGGATGCACCCTCAGCATATAAATTATTTGATGTCGACAATGACATTGGAACAATAATTGTATCGAAAGATGAATTTAATGGTAAAGATCAAACTGATATAGCTTGTGCAAATAATGTGGAAATGGAGTTGGCAGCTAATGGACTGTTGCCTTTGATTAAAGGGATGTAACTATTATACATATGAAATATGATAATTATTTTTCTGCTGAGGACTTAAATGACGTTGTGGTTACATAATGCGATAAGTGATTCAGCGAATTTTATACCAGTATTGTCAGAGCTTAGTAGTATAGATAGGCAGACGTTTCATCAGGTTATGGGATGATTGTTTTTTTTGACCATGCTAGTGGGTTATGAAATATCAGTATAAATAATAATATTAAATAATAATGAAAATTATTGTAATGATATGCATTAATTATTAAGTCGTATACATCTGCAATGATATGGTTTTTCGCGTCATAATTTTCCATTGAGTAGAGTTATTAGTTGGTTTTCTGAAGGAAATATTGGATGTCATGATGTTATTTTATCATCCTACTCATGCATTAGGTCTGGTCATCATTAATAAAAATTAGAACTGTTGGCTGCTTATGAATAAATAAACTACCAGACACGCATTTGTGGCACTTTTTATAATCCGGAAACGCAGCAGATACAGGAGTTTAAGTATTGTGGTGTTTCATTTGATGTCTGGAAAGACAAACTGTGTCAGTTCTGGGAGGCGAAAGCGAGGTATGATCAGTTTTTCAGGGCTGATGGTACAAAAAAAGAATGGTGGAAAGGTGATGGAAGTGCAATTAGTCAGGCATCACGCCATCAAGCTGTTGCGACGGTTAATCAACCTTTAAAAGTCGTTTGGGTTTTTATGCAGCCAGTGAGCTATCGATACTTTTCGAAAATGTTTAAAGACTTTAAAGACATAATTACAAGGTGGGTGCCATGATAAGAATATCAACAAATGCTTACTATGAAGATACTCTACGTCCTGACGTTGAGTTATGCCTTGATGAATTGTTTTATATTTCTGAATTGATAGATGTAATGTTGGGGACAAAAAAACGATGGTACGAAAAAGGATATTCAAGAAAGCAAGCGCTTGAGTATGTTGTATTTGACCATGACAAGGCTGAACCTAAGGTTGTTGAAAGATGGCGCAGTCAAATAAATAAAGATTACCCGTTAATAATAGAAGGTGTATGGGATGGTGAAACTGACAGCAAAGTTTGTTCAATAAACTATATAAAAAAGCATGTCGAAAATATAAAAAAAACAACTTTGGATGTTAGTATTACCTGTAACGAAACAGATGTGAATGTAGAAAAAGTCATTGATTTTTTAACTTTCCTTGTTTCTAATAAAGGACATGTGTATGCATCAATAAATACTAATGGCTATTGGAATAATAGTGAAAATGTATTCCCTGATCGAATTTGTGTAGGGTGGATGATTTATATTCCAGCGATATTATTACCAGAGTTAATTCCTGAGGCGGCTAGAATAGTACCTGTGATGGCTGCTGAAAAGCAAAAAGGAACTATTGTTGTCTCAACTATAGATATCTTTGATGGACGAAATAAAGAACACATAAGCAAAGCTAATGACCTAGAAATAAAACTTCTGGATCTTGGTTGGTTGCCGCTAATGACAGAGCTTTAACTCTTTCCACTGTGTGAGTTGAAAACCCATTGCCTGAATGATGGATCCGGTGGTAACGGCCGGATAAGGGGGAATGATGGAATTACAGGATTTTGAATTGAACTACATCGATAAATGGCTGCCTGAAGCCTCCGTGAAGTACAAAGACGGCAGTCCGGCGGTCAATCTCGGTCTGATTATTACCGTGTTTTTTAAAGACGGCCATACCGCATACGTGCGCCAGAAAATGGTAGAGTGTGTGGACCGCTTCTATGCGGAATTTAAGCCTCATTTAAAAAAACACGTTACTCATAATTGGGTGGGCATTACTGAAAATAATTATAAAAAATATCGGCAGGAAATACTTGATTCAAGTCCCGAAGAGATTGTTGACTGGTATTTAACCAGTGCGGAAAAAGACTTTCTTGCCCCAGATTACGATATTACTTTATTAGGGCAACGTGTTTTTCATAACGATAATGATCGTTCCGTTGTTAAATTGATTTTTCCCATTTCTTATTTGAAAGAACCTGACGGTAAAAAACGCTACCAGAACTGGTTACTGTGGTTATGTGATACCTTTTCGGTAGAAAGTGGCTATGCGGGGTTATCTTTTATTCTCCCAAGAGAATTTCACCGCATGTTCCCCCAAGAATACTCACTCGCACAGCGTTTTTCTGGTGTCATGGTAGATTCCATCGGTACGCTTGAAGGTGGTGGAGCCGTCATTGGCCTGAAAGGTGCGTGTTGGTATACCATTCTCGGTACACCGTGGCTGGACAAGCTGGGGGGGGCGGAAAAATTGAAACACCGTTTAGCTCAAACGCCTGAAATCAGCCTATTGCACTACAACAATGGTGTCGTACTTAAAGCCGGTGAACTCCCCCCCCCATTGGGAGACATCAAAGCAGGATGCTTGCCGCCGTTGTTAGTCAAAGTTAATCAGCTTATTAAACCTGTGCGATTTAATGAATCAAGATCCCTGCATTTTTACTCGGAATATGAGGGATTTCAGTTCGACAAAGAATCGACAATGAGATGGTACAGGCGCTTTGACGAAGCCAGCGCCCTGCTGGATAAAGACGAAATAGGGAAATCGGACGACCCTGTTCGCATCACTTGCTGGACCGACGAAACAGCGCCTTATGCCGGGCAGTGGGCATCGATTGTTAACGGTGCAACCGAGTATATTCAAACCCGCGAAGGGCAAAAAATGCCAATGTTTGTCGATAAAAACGGCAATAAGCACCATGCACGTTGGTCATTGCTCAAGCGGGATGACCAAGGCAGTGTTTATGTTATTCCAACTGACAACACACTAGAATAATGAATAAAGCAGCGATAATACATCATGCCCAATAATAGTGTAGTAACTGGATATATTTTCATTTTAGCAGCTAGAAAAATATGGGATATGGAATAAATAAAATCTTTGTGTTCAAGGTCATCATAGCATTAATGGCGTGATTTGTTGTTTTCTCCATCCATCAACTAGGTCATGAATGGTATATGGGCCATTTTAACCCCAGAGCAGGGGAGTGACGTTAGGTTTTGTTATGTTTTATATGAATTTTATAGTAATGCCTGCTGTGTTTATTTCCCCATTTCTGAAAGCAAGGTTTTCATTAGTAATGATAGTGTCGGTATTTGTAATTATGTTTACCACATGGTACAGCACAAATCCTCTCAGAGTAACATTGATGTTCCTATCTGGTTTTATGGGGTATTTATTTGTGATCCTAGGTATTACTATTGTAAATAAAATTCACAACAAGAAAATAATAGTTAGAAACATTGAGTCACATTAAGTAGAAGGGATGCCGAGTATGGGCTTAGTTAAATATAGCATCTGCAACTAAAAACAAAATTATTTCAAATCTAGCATTTTGTAGCTGCAATAATTTTTGTGATTACTGTTATGGCTTAGATTCGGCCTTGTACAATAGTACTCTAGATATTATCTTTCACAAGATTGTAGGGTGATATTCTTTTTTCTATTTCATTGATTGCTAATCCTATTTAGCCTGTAAAGTTGCTTGCAATACTCATAATTGGTTTGTTTTTTTTGAATGGTAGGCTATTTACTTATTGGTGATGACACTCATTACGCCATGTTAGGGTTATCTCTATAGGGATAATTGTAATGATTAGATATATTTTTGTGATTGGCTCTTTATCCTTTTTTATATGAAGCTAAATTATATCAGGTGAAGTTTACTACTTAAATTTTCTTATTTTGAGTTTTATGATGAAGTGTTCTTTCTTAAAAATAATGATAGTGATGAATTACTTTCTATAAGTTTAGTTAGTTACTATCTTGTTGTACTGATAATGATTAACGTAACATATTTTCAGTCAGGTAAATATATGGACCAAAACTCCCCCTCTTTGTATGAAACCCTCACCGGTAATTTCACCGGTGATTTGCCACTCGACGTCGTGAGTGAAGAAGAACAGGTCATATTGTCGGTGCTGGATAATATCCAACGGATCCTGAACTCCCGGACCGAAACAAATTCTCATTTACCTGATTTTGGGTTTCCTGATATGACCAAAATATTACAGGGCATGCCGGGGACAGCTAATCAGTTAATAGATACTCTCTCCGCTACACTGCTGAAATACGAACCGCGCCTGAAAAGTCTCAACGTGGTTCTGCTGCCACAATCCACGCCAGGACATCTGGAGTATGGGATTGATGCCGAGCTGAAAGAGTTCGGGTTGGTGCACTTTGGCACCGCGTTTATCCAACAGGTATGTCGCTGTTTATCGCTCACGCGCAGCGTGTTTTATGCCCAGAGCCACCGGCCGATGTTCAAACCGGATATTCTTATGTTGCACGTGATAGTTAAGCATGTTCATGCTGAAATTGATGCTACATATGGCAGTCGGCGCATGTGCATTGAGTTACGGGAACAGAGCTTTAACATTGGTAGATACCTACCGTGGCGGAAAGCCTTCAGTCGCTTGCGTTATCCCATCTATATTATTGTTCAGTGTGTCCGCTGGTATTTGGCTTACTCACTGAGTTTACGCAATCTGGAAAAGTGCGGTATTGTCGTTGACCATTACACGCTGCATCGTTGAGTTATCTGTCTGGTACCGCTGCTGGATAAGGTTTTTCGCCGACACAAGCGCATAGTAGGTCGTCGGTGGCGAATGGATGAAACCTACATCAACATCAAAGGCCAGTGGAAATATCTGTACCGCGCGGTGGATACTGCAGGTCAAACCGTCGACTTCCTGCTGACCGCCAGGCGAGACGCCGCCGCTGCGCTGCGTTTCTTTCGCAAGGCCATTCGTCATCATGGCGAACCGGAGGTGGTCACTATCGATAAAAGTGGCGCCAACACGGGGGCCCTGACCATACTCAACGCCAACAAACCAGAAGAAGAAAGGATGACCATCAGGCAGAGCAAGTACCTGAACAATCTGGTTGAGCAAGATCACCGGAATATCAAACGTCGAATACGGCCGATGCTGGGCTTCAGCTCATTTCGACGGGCACAGAGACTGTTAGCAGGCATCGAGTTGGTACAGATGATACGTAAAGGGCAATATCAGCATTACGCCGGAGCGCATTTATCCCCGGCGGAACAATTTTATTTGTTGGCTACTTAAATAACCGGCAGCACAACGTTTACTGACTTGCCCATGCTAATGCGACAGAACCCTCAAGACAGCGGTTAATACCTCGGAGACTCCAATTTCACAAAATCAAACGGACTAACCCCCTTCTCCCGATTCGCATCCAGATAATCTGCCCACCACTGAATCATCAATCTGCGTTCATCCAAAAACTCGGCTTTGTGAATGTACGCTGCCCGAACGCCATTACGCTCTTGGTGGCTAATTTGCTGCTCCATCGCATCCCATGACCATGAACTAGACTCAATCAATGTGATATAGACCATCAGTCGCAAACCTCAGTTTGGGAGTCAAACTCAATGAAACGTAATAGTGTTTCACTCACCAAGCGACGTTTATGGCAGATAATGACAAAAAATAAATAAAGGCAGAATCCAGTAACGCCAGTATCATTACTGACGTTGCTGGATTTATGAGACAGGTTACTATGCAGCGGATGGCTTTGGTATGACTCCTCTGTGTTCCAGAGAGTCGATATAATCGGCATACCACTGCATCATCTCCCGCCGTTGCTCCAGATACAAAGCATGGTTATAGGTTCCCCGGATACTGTTTTTATCCGCATGTGCGAGCTGGAGTTCAATCTAGGCTGAGTTATAGCTCTGTTCATGCAAAATGGTACTCATGGTG
>NZ_CQAZ01000060.1 GCF_001152565.1 Yersinia pekkanenii
CGCTGATGGCCCGCTGCTGTTTTGTGGCACTACCGCATTCGGGCCACCGGACTGCGCCAAACGATGCTCCAATGCCGCATATAACCCGCCAAACTGCGGCCGGGAGGCATCATCCCAGTTGCTGAGTCCCTGTTCGATTAATGCCAGTGCGCCAACGATGCGCTCAAAATCCGCATTATCCACTTCAGGATAGAGCGACAAACTGTCCAACACGCGAGAACTCGATAGCCATTCCAGCGCGGTTTTTCGGCTGGCGGCGCGCAGTGGATACAGGGTTTCACCAAAGCGGCTGATTAGCCCGGCCAGCAACGCCAGCCCATCGGCCAACCCAGCCTCGCCGTCACGGTGTAAACGCGCCCAGATGTAATAGGTGGCCACCCGCACATCTTTGCCGTGCAGAGTGAACAGTTTTTCTGCCAGCTCGCTGGCTAACGTAGTATCAGCACCTGAGAGTTTATTGACCTCTTCACGCATCTGCTGGAAGTCGTCATTGTAACTGAGATCTTCTCCGCTGTGCTGGTCAGTCGTCACTGGCTGCAACCAGCGTTCCCAGAGCGCAACCTGTTGTTCTGCCTGCACTAACAGTGACTCAGGGGCGGCAGCACAGGCGGTGATCAGGGTATTTAACGTCGCCATAACGGCTCCTGTGGGTCAATATCGGGGATGACAGCGGACATCAGTCTTCTGCCATGTCTTCATCGTCTGCCATGTCAGCGACCGCGGGCGGCGTGTTCTGTATCAAAAAAATTTGCGCCGGCAGGGTGAAGTTACGCAGTTGCAACAGGCCTAACGGGCCTTTGCCCAGCTCGGTGCGCAATATCCATTGCAGTGATTGATTATCTGCGGTGGTAAAGGTCAGTTGATAGCGCCCTTCATCCAGCTTTTTCTGTTTTGCCTGTTCCAGCCAGCGGATCAGTCCCCATGTTCCCTGATAATCGCCGTACAAACGAGCACCAGAACTCACACCGGTCCAGGTCAGCAGGGTGCCGGGTTTGTAGGTTTCACCCGGCCAGCGGAAACTCTGCCAGCTTTCCATCTGATTGAAATAATGCAATTTCTGCCCGTCAATCGCCAGATTCGTTTCCACCACGTTCGGCACCGGACGGGCCAGCAACTCAAAGCGCAACCCCTGACTGCCGTCAGTGAACAAAATATCGGAGATTTGGCCCAACTGATTAATCGCCGCCAGGAAGGCCGGATTAAAGGTTAGCCCCTGGCTGTTCACCTTACTCGGTACCCAGCGCGTCCCTTCTTTATGCAGCACGCCGCCCAGTTCACGGGTCAGGAAGCTGTCGATGCGCCCGCTGTCCTTGCGGATAAACTCCGCCAGCATCGGCAGTGAGGCATCGCTTTTACTGGCGGCAAACGGGTAGCGGCCATCAAAGGCCGATTTCCAATTGGCCACCACCGCGTTTTTCCACTGGTCGTTGAGGCTGGCCGACGAAGGTTGCAGCACGGTTTCCCACGCCTGCGTCAGCGGCTGAACAAACATCGTCTGCCCAAAGCTGCTCCATTCCTCTCCCAGACTGGCGGCAATCAGGCTGCCGTACTCCTGCGTGTCCGTCAGGTCGACACTTTTCCCCTGGAAAACGGTCTGGGCCAGCACCTGTGTCATCTCCTGCGGATCTGAAGCATTAACCACCTGCTGGAGTTTAAGCCGCACCCGGGTCACGCGGGTGAGTAACGTTTGCAGACTCAGCGAGCTGTCCGACGACATCCTGTTTTGCGCATCACCTTTGCCCATCAGTGCCAGCAGCGGGCCAAAGGTCTCGTCCAGCGGCCCTACTGGCCCATCGGCACTCTGGTCAATGGCTGGGGTCTGGTCTTTATTCATCAGTGCCTTAGCAGACTTCACCAGCGAATCCGATAACGCCTGATTCTGCTGCCCGGTCTGCCCTTGCCACGCTAGCGTGTTCATCAGCGCAATCAGCGGCGACTGGCGCACATCACTCATCAGCGTCAGTTGGTCAATCACATCCGACAGGTTATGCGCCTCATTCCAGTACAAACTGTTGAGGAAACTCAGCCAACTGCCGGCAAAATCGGTGAAATAACGTTCGGTCAGCCGTTTTTTCAGTGCCTCCGGTGAGATCTCTTCAGATATCGCCCGGCGGTTATCACTCAATACCCAGTCAATTTCTTCGCGACGGGAGGCCACTGTTTTATCTATCGCCTGCTGGATTTGCTCATCCCAGGCTTTGCGGGTGAACATGCCGGGCACGGACTCCGAGGTCTGAAACAGACGCTGGGCATCGGTATCGCCGGTCATGTCCATCAGCGTCATGTCGGCATAGTTGCGACGCACCGACAGCAGCATGTTTTCATACAGGGTACTTTCTGCATTACGCTGACCAATCTGCCCCAGCAACACCTGCCGTACCTGGCTTACCAACCCGGTATCCGGTTTAATTTTCCAGTCCGGCTGGGCAGGCAGGTTTTGCGCATAAAATTGCCATAAGTCGGGCGCCAGACTCTGCCACAGCCCAGGCGAGACACCGGCACGCGCCGGTTCAGTGGTCTGCATCACTTGTGCATAAAAGGCAGCATCGGCTTTTTCCGGACGTGACATCATCAGATAGGCCTTTAACTGGTCATAGCCTGTTTTTGCCCGTGCCGCACGTTGCGGGCTGTTGGCGGGCAGTTCTGCCAGTTCGCTGAGTTTCTGATGTAGGCTCTGTGCGGTGGCATCCCTAAGAATGCGGTTGTTGGCCTGACCATACCACGGCATCAGGACCTCAAGCAGCGGCGCATTATGGTCCAGACCAAAACGCTGATACCACGGCGCGCCTTGCGCCACGCGAGATTGTAAGCGCCCAATATCATTGCGCAGGGCTTGTAGGGCCATCAGTTGCTGGTCAGAGACCGCTTGCGACTGCGCCAGTTGCTGCGCCTGTTGTGCGGCAGAGACCATCTGGTGGCGGTTGACCGCAAATGACACCACACTGCCCACGCCCCACAGCACCATCAGTGCCAGCAGGCTGTAACACAGTGTCTGCTCCCACGGCAGCCCGACACGGCGTCCACGGGCAGAACGGCAGTCATCCAGCACCCCCTGCCAGCGGTCGGGGGCAGTCCAGCTTTTCTCGTGCACGCGCGCCGCCGATGCAGAGGTATCGGGCAAACTGAACATCAGCCCACGCAGAGGAATACGCGCGGCATACTCGGTAAACCACGGCGTCAGACGCTGCCGCCAGCGGGCCGCATCGCCCTGCTCCAGCGACTGCGCCAGACGCAACAGAAAATCATGGTGTGGCTCGACCGAAAGCTGCTGCATCCCCTGCTCACGTAGTTGGGGCAACAGGGCACGTAGTTGAAGCTCAACCTGCTCTGGCGTGGCCTTCGCTGGGAACACCACCCCAACCGGTTGCTCCACCCGCGTATCCTGAGGCCAGCCGCTGCCGCAAACCTGCCACAGATACACCGGCGGTTGATAGCGCAAGGTTGCGCCCATTTTTTCCAGCGTTCGCAGGCCGTTATCCATCCACTGTGGATGACTACTTTGCGCGGCGGTTATCGCCCAGACAATGCCATCAAACGGGCGGCCACGGCGCAGTTTGCGCCACGCACTCAGCCCGGCTTCATCAGCCAAATTTTGTACGCTGCCGCCGTGAATAAGCACCGTGCGCTGCCCTTCCAGCCAGCCCTGCTCCGCCAGTTGCGGGGCCAGTGCGGTAATTTCATCAGGTTCACCCACCACCATCAGCAACCGAACTTTGTAGCGCCAGAACAGACCGTAACGGCGGCGCAGACGGGTTTTTAGACGGGACGGCTCACCCTGCTGAGTCTCTCCCGCTTTCGCGTTTTCTTCCGGCAATGGCGCATCATCGCCCTGTGCCTGCTGCCGTAGCTCATCGAAGTGCTTTCTGCCGGATAACCGGGTCCCCACATACGACAGTAATGCACACAGGGTCAGGATCCCCGTCCCCACCACCAGTCCCGTCAGCCAACGGTCACGTTGCGGTGTCCCCGGAATTAGCCCCACCCGTTCGGGGTGTTGCCAGACCAGCCAGCACAACACGGCACCCGCCAGCAAAAATAACAGGGCAACAATCCAGAACCAAACTTCTGGCTTTTTAATCGGTAAGGCAATGCGCTTCACGTTTCATTCTCCTTGCGGGAAGCATTCGGGGATACGACGGTACTCCAGACAGTGTCACTGCCTTGTTCACTACTGAGGATCATATGCGGTGTTGGGGAATGACCGATGGCCTGCGCGGCGGCGGCTATCGCCAGCCACGGAGCTGCACATCCAGGACACCCTAAAAATTCATTAAAATTATGCACATCCGGGCCGGGTGTGATGCGGGCCAGTGGTGCTTTGCCCTGGACACCGATGGCACTGCGATACCCCTCACTCCCTGCGGATAACCCGGCCAACCAGAGATGTTGTAGGGCATCCGGGGGTAACGGCACCCAGTCAGCTGCCTGTAACACCCCCGCCTGCAAGGTCTCTTGCTGCGGGAGGGCGCATTCCGGGCGGTGTAACAACGCCAGCGGGGTAAGCACTTTCTGCGTCAGGCGGTTTGCCAATAGCAACCCCACCACGGCCTCTCCGGTCATGTCGGGTTGTTCAGGGGCTATCTGCACGGCAACGACCAACAACAGCGCATTATCGTTAATACGGTGATCAAGCCAGTGGTCGATAACACTCAACCCGTAGCCTGATAACAATGTGGTCGGCTGACCAATACCGCTCTCCCGCCAGGCCTGCTGCCAGAGTGCCTGCACCCGCGGGTTGGGCACCGAAGAGGACGACTCCAACAAAATAGCAACTGCATTGTCAGGGGGAAACCGGGACAAGGGGTCCGTCAGATTGTCCAGCAGAGCAGAAAACGTGGCAGAGAGGTGTGCCTCCGGGGACAGACCTTCAGTGGCCGGCAACCGACTGTGCCGGACACTGCTCCCACCATTCCAGGCGGTCTGGGGAATAATTTTATTGTCATTACGCAGTAACGCGTCGGCTATCCCGGTAAATTGCAGGTCAGAGTCATGCGCCGTACTGCATTTAGCCGCCAGAATTTGTAACGCCCGACGCCCCCGGCGAACTTCCTGCAATATGACCTGCTCACGCCGTGAATCCCAGGCATTGGCCTGGATTTGCTGCATCAGATAAATCGCCAGACGAAAGCCCATCAGAACCACCCAGAAAACCACCGGGATACCGATGGCGAACCACCAGAACGCGGTATTGCCCAGCAGTTTCCCCAGAAAACGCATCAGTAATATTCCTGCGGCAATAACCCCCAGCAGTACAATTAGCCAGCGTAATGGCGTGGGCGGCGAAGGACGTAAAGACGGGCCGGGAATGGTGGTTAATTTTACGGGCATGGAGAGGACTCAAATATAAAATAACGAAGAGGGGAGCATTCTGTCATGACGTATTTAGCCTGAAGCCTCTGCGCATACAGTGTGATAAAAATGTAGATAATTAGGTGATGTCACCAAGTGTTGCCATAAAACAATAAATAATGCAGAGGCTTGGTAACATTCAGTGTAGAAGTCGCGGGTTACACCAGATTACGCATCCGGTGCGGTAGTGGATCCCCGCTCAATATCTTCCGGCCAGCGAATAGTATTTATTGGGCACCAGCTCCAGGGCTTTCGGGTCAACAGCGGTGTTTCGGGTACCGTTTTGCCCTGCATATACTGGCAGCAGTGGCTCCATAAACCGCGGATCACCCGGCTATCACCTTCCGTCCAACTGAGGATAAAACGGTCCACCACCTCATAGGTACCCGGTTTGCAGACCGCGCAGGACAGGCGGTGCCCTGAGTCGTAACGCCCAACCTGACGCACCATTTCACCGTGAATATCCGCCCAGTCGAAGACCTTAATCACTGTCGGCCAGCGTGACCATGGGTTCCAGTTACTGCGCTGATGTTCGTAAACATACACTTTCTGGCGCTGGCGGTTAAAGCGAACCGGGGTGCCTCGGGGGACAAACATTGCCATTCGAAAGAAAAATAAACACAATGAGATAAATAAGAAATTTAGAATTAGTATCTCAATTTTATCCTCAAGTGTAGTTTCAGTAAAAAAACCTGGTAATTGAAAGAAAAAATAATTTAAGCTAAAAAATATTGCACTACTAAATGAAATTACCCACATCCCAGACCACACAATATTTTCATAGCGTGGAATTTCCATCCACGTGTCATTGATTTCATTAACGCGGATTAGTCGCGGGGCTGTCAGTTGTTCTTCATCCTGCTCAGGTAAATCTTCCTCCCAGTACTTTACTTGAGGCACTAGCCTGGAAATATTGGGATCCCTTTCTTTTAAGTACCCTGCGTGCATTTCCTGCATACTTTCCCTTGGCGGTTGACTGTTTTTCTTATTCACAATGATATTCCCTTATTTCTCAGCATTCACAACCAGAGCCAGTTGATACTGCGGGTCGGTTTTATCCGGCCAGTAATTGACATCCAGTGTTGCTTTGCCATAGCGACTCTCATTAACCCAGACCTCAGCCCTGATCTCCAGATTATTGCCTTCAGCGGCCCGTTTATAACGCCCGGAATAATATTCTGACGTTGGAGCCGCCAGCCTGTGGTCCAGTTTTCCCGGTACATTATGTGTTTCGGCAAGCAGTACTGTATTTGCCTCCCCACCGGTCAGGCGCAGTTCCCAGGCTGATGTCGTCTCTTTACACCCCGGCAGGCTCAGCCGCAACTCCAGTTTGGTATAGCGGATACCCTGTAATTCAGACAACCCTTCATAACCCACCTCAACCGCCATACCATTCACAATGGCATTAAAAGCGGTCAGTGAGGCATTTAAATCCTGCAAGCTGTCCTCATGCCACACCACATCGTTGTCATGTGGGATCCCAAAACAACTGCGGCGCAACCAGACTTCAAACGGCGTACTTCTAAGCTGGCTGGCCTCAAAGGCAAGCATAGCGCCAGTTAATATTAATAGCGCCCCAATACCAGCAGGACCAAGCAAAGTGAATATACCTAAATATGCCCCTCCACCACTAATAAACCCACCCAAAGCAGTAAAAATGGCTGATTTATAGTATAACGACCCAGCTTCTTTATCTCCTTCCTTATATGCCTCCCACCCCAACATCCCCATTCTCACCCCATCCACAACCGCCGCCACACCGGCTATCACACCGCCCGTCCGGATCAACGGATGAACAAAGTGTTTGGGCAAGACGTCCCAGTTATTTTTGATCGTCAGCATCCGACTAAAGCCTGCGATCTCGGTGGCGGCACTGAGCACCATCAAACGGTTGATGTAATACTTCAGACTGGCATCGGTATCATTACCAATGGCTTTCTCCAGATTTTTTGCATTCTCATTCCAGTCCCGCAACTGGAGCCACATCATACCGGCAGACAGCACCATCCCCAGCCCATTGCCGCTGGCATAACGACGGGTACGCTCTTTAAGCACCTCGTCCGTCTCTGGCATATTCAAGGGGGTCACCACACTCCCGGCATCAGCACGCAGTGATGTTGAGGCAATTCTCAGGTCAGAAAAATGGTTCAGCAGATTAGGGTTTTTTAGCGGGGTGCGTACTATCGCCTCCGGGTTGGTCCCGGCACTTTTCAGCGTGGCTTTCAGTTCCTCCAGCGACACGGGGCTGCTGATATACGCCGTCATGCTTTTCCTCAGTAAAACCGGGTCGGTTATCTCCATCATCGCCCCGGCTGCCGAAGTGTTCACTGCCTGTGTACCCCGGCTGTATATGCCCCCAAATGTCGCATGATTCTCTGCCACTGAAGGGGGTAACCATGACGCCGCCCGGACGTATTGTTGAAATTTCTCCACGGTGGTCGTCACTTTAAACAAGGTTATTTGCTGCCCGGTGGTCGCGTAAATGCTCCCTTGCATCATCCGGGTATAACCGGCTTGCGCGGCCTCATCCAGTGTTGACATAACTCTACTGGCCGCCCCGCTTAAGGCCGCCAGACGGGTGGATATGGCGTTCTGCACCCCGGGGGATTCCAGATAGCGACTCATCTCATCAGAGCCCAGTCCGGTTTTCAGATAAGAATAGCCATTGCTGCCATCGAATACGTTCGCCAAAAGGGACGATTGATCGGCCAAAAGCCCGGCATAGGCGGGGGAATCGGGCTGTTTCAGCCACTCTTGCCAGACCGCGTCCATCTGCGTGTCCATCGAACCGCCCTGAAGGCAGGCCGTCAGAGTATTAAATTGGGCAGCCCAGCAGGAAGGACGCCCTTCCGGGGCATAATCGTTTTTGATGGTATCCAGCCATTTGCGCGCCAGATACCAGCCAGCCAGGTCACGGCCGATGGCCTCAATCCGCTGCTGATAACCGTTCATTTGAGCTTCATATTTTTTGGCAAAAGCAGCACGCACCGGCTCGTTATAACTTTTTAGCAGGCGGGCGTACTGTTCAGCCCAGCTTTCCTCCGCTACCTGTTCTTTAGGGATGACTGTGCCACCCCAAACGGGATAACTCCCGGCTTTTTCATAGCGTGGTTGGCTGCTGTCTTCTACAGCCGTTTTCAAATGCGTAAGATACTGTTCAATCGCCTGAGAAATCGTATTTTTATGCAACATTTTGGGTTGTTGGCTATACACCTGTCGCGCTTCCGCAATCTGCATACGGCTGTTATTCAGCTCCTGCACCACGCCGACCGTGTCATCCAGTGCCAGCGCCGCTATTTGGCAGCGATATTGCGCGCCCAACTGGGCAATACGCAGCCCCAGTGCCATTTCACTTTTCAGACGTGGGTAAAAACCATGCGCTCCGCCCAGCGGCTCACCCGCCACTTTCTCGGCATTCGAGAAGAGATTAGTCGCAAACTCCGCCACATGGGACTTCAGCGCAGAGAGCGAAGGGTTCAGCGCCAGTGCTTCGGGTACGCTGGCCGGACTGGCTTTCAGTTCTGACAGCACAATTTGAGTGAAGCGGCTCGCCGGGCGTTGACCGCTTTTATACTCCGCCAGTACCGTTTCGCTCCACGGGTCACTGCTAAACGCCAGCCACGCCAACGTATATTTTGTGTCATCTATGTTGATAAAACTGGCGGCGATATCGTGCCCGTGTGTCAGACACGCGGTACTCAGCGGCGCTACCGTCTCGCCTTCCGGCATTGCCAGCGGGTTGAACTGCCGTAGATACCCTTCTGCTGTCACCTGATATCCCTGCCAGATGCTGTTATCCAGCAACACATACAGATACCCCATGCGCAGGGTGCGCAGCGCATATTTAAATTCACCGCCAGTCAGTTCAATATCCTGCTGCGGTACCGTCGGTTGCCAGCCAGAGCTCACCAACGCTTTCGGTACCGCCGCCACACGCAGCGGAAATATCGGTAACCCCTGGCGCTGACAGGCTTTACACCCTGATGGTGTGCACGTCGCCTGCTGGCTGGCGGCGGCATTCTGGCGAAGCTGGTCTTTAAGTCCCATGGAGGTCTATTCCTTTATCGGTGTTCTGTTGCGGCGTTATCTGGCAAAGCAGGCGTTAGGCTGAGTCATTAGCCTTTTTATTAATTACTTTTCCATGCAAGCAATCTTTAATCCGGTGCGGTAGTGGATTCTTTGTCCAAGGCTTCAGGCCAGCGAACGGTTTTAAAGGGTGTCCAGTTCAGGGGAACGTCTGTCAACAGAGGCGCGGTCGGTACGGGTTTGGCCTGCATATAGTGGCAGCAGTGGCTCCATAAGCCGTAAGCGTCATAAATACTGCCCACGGACCAGGTCAGGACAAATCTGTCTACGACTTCATAAGTCCCTGGTTTGCAAACACCACAGTAAATGCGGTGCCCCCAATCAGCGTGTCCGGCCATAAGAACCCGCTCAGCATGAATATCTGCCCAGTCAAAGACTTTAATCACAGGGTACCAGCGTGACCAAGGGTTCCAACTACTACGCTGATATTCGTAGACATACACTTTCTGGCGCTTGCGGTTAAAGCGTACCGGCGCGCCTCGGGGTTCAAATAAAATCGATTTGAAAAAAAATACAATGAGTGAAACAAACGGGATAAGCAGTAAACAGGAAAAAATAAATACCGATACTCCAGAAAACATACTAGCAGTGAGACTAGGAGAAAATAGGAGACAAAAGCAAAAGGAAAACAAAGCAAAAAATGCCATAAACCATAACCCGAACCATCCATGATTTACATAACGTGGGATCTCCATCCAGATATCATTAATCTCATTTACCCTAATAAGTTGTGGAGGAGCCTGCTGCTGCTCTGCCAAGTCCGGTAAATCCTCACTCCAGCTCTTAACCGGAGGAATTAGCCGGGGAAGTATCTGCTGAGGTTGTTTTTGTTGACGTCTCTTAAGCTTACCCATGTTCTTTAGTCCTGCTCTGCGCTGAGCTTCAGGCCCAGTGTAATATTCGTGTCAGTTTTATCTGGCCAGTAGTTAGCTTCCAGGGTGACGTTGGGCGTGCGGCTCTGCTCTGCCCAGATACTGACCACCAGATTCAGAATTTTTAATCCTGTATCCTTCCCCTTCTCATCCTTCACGTCATCTGTACTCCACAGATATTTGTAATAACCCGAAGGCTCTACGTGCTGATCATGATCGTTAAGGCCGGGGGCACTATGTGATTGGGAGAACAGTACCGCACCGTCACTGTTACGGATTAAGGATATTGACCACCCACTCGCAGCGTCCTCCCATCCCGGCATACTCACCCTGAAGTCTACTCGGCGATAAGCAACGGACTGAATGGTTGGGTTACCGGTAAGAACGTCAAGCCGAGAGGCAAAGGCCACATCCGCCAGCATGCCGCTGACCACCGCGCGATACTCTACCACTGCCTCAGACAGGTCAGTCAGGCTGCTGGCATGCCAGACCGGGTAGCTGTTAATGCTCTCGTTCGGTATACCAAAGCAGCTGCGCCGCAACCAGAGTTCAAACGCCGTACTTCTGAGTTCAGAAGCCTCATAGGCCAGTATGACTCCCATAATAATAAGTAGTGCCGCCCATCCGGCTGGCCCTAGCCCTAAAAGCCCAGCTTCACTGGTTAGGGCAAAAACTCCGCTTAGTCCATAATAGCCACTCACCAACCCACCTAAAATTAATGTCACTCCTGATGCAGCATAAAATCCACCAGCCATTTTATCACCTGCGTCAAATGCCTCCGATGCATGCACCCATTGCCTAATGCCATCCACCACCCCAGCGATTCCCCCCAACACGGCACCAAACCTGACCAGCGTTGGTACTTGCTGTGCTTTCGTCAGCACTATCCAGTTTTGCTTCACCGCCAGCTTGGATGCGAATCCGGCAATTTCAGCCATCCCTGCCACCACCAGAAGGCGGTTAATGGCATAATCTGCGAGGGCATCCTCGTCAGTGCCCACGGAGTATTTCAGGCTGTCCGCTTTGGCGTTCCAGTCCTCTAACTGCAAGGCCATTAACCCCGCTCCCAGTATCAGACCAGCACCGTCGCCGCTGATAAGACGCCGACCACGTTCATTCCATTTTGCCATCTGCGCATAGCTCGCCTTCAGGACCGGCCCTTTGATACCTTTTCCCTGCAGCGACAAATCTGAGATAAACAAGTCATCGAGATCCTTCACCATCGCCGGGTTACTGAACGGTTTTTCAGTAACCTTGATGTTCGGCACCGACGTCTGTATCTGCTCCAGCGTACCCGGCACACTGAGTTGTACTTTGATAGGGGTGTCCAACGCTTTACCCCGCATCCCCATAATCTCATCCACCACCGCCGCGCTGCCGCCCCTACGGCCGGACTTTTCAAAAGAAGCATTATTTTTGGCCAGAGACTGGTGGAGCTCCGCGTTATTTCTGAGGTTTTTCTTCAAGTTCCGAAGGGTCGTTTCATATTCCAAGACTACTGTAGACTCACCGGCCGTCAGCATCGCGCCCTGCATCATCGCCATATAGCGTTTGCGGGTTTCTGCGGCCACGGTTTTCCCCAATTGGCTCACCGAGCCGGTCACTGCCAGTATCCGGCTCGCCCAGCCCTGCTGGATGGCAGCATTTTTCAGGTAGTTACCGAATTCATCCGATGTTGCCGCCGTTTTGAGGTTACCGAAAACGTTGCCACCACTGAAAACCGTCTCCAGCAAGGACGTTTTCATCCCTGTAAAACCCAGATACGCAGGAGAGTCGGCCTTTTGTAGCCACAAGGCCCAGACGTCCTTCGTCTCCTTGCCCATTACCCCACCCTGAACACAAGCCGCAACCGTTAACATCTGTGCCGCCCAGCTTGCCGCACAGGTGGCTGGCGCATAATCGTAGGTAATGATATTTAGCCAGCACTCAACCTGGTACCAGGCTGCCAGATCCTTATCGATGGCCGTGAGCTGCCTTTCTGGGGTTGTAAAGCGTTGCTCAAACTCGGCGGCAAAGGCGGCCCGTGCCGGTTCGTCATAACTGTTCACCAGGCGCGCATACTGTACAGCGAAGGTATTCTCAGCCACCTTTTCAGCGGAAACATACTCGGGAACCGCCCCCCCTAGTGCGGGGCCAGTCATCTTGTAGTAGGGGGCGCTCTCTTTCGCTATATCTTCTTTTATTTTACCGAGATACTGGGTGATGGCCTCTGAAATCATGTGTTTATGGCAAACTTCAGGCTGCTCAATATAAACCTGACATGCTTCAGCAATCTGCATACGTCCAATATTCAGTTCCTGAACTACGCCAACCGCATCGTCCACGGCAACGGCCATCACCGTGCAATGATATTCCTGCCCGAGCCGGGAAACATAACTGCTCATGGCGTTTTGTTTCTCTTTCACCATGCGGGGATAAAAACCATGCGCACCACCGGTTCTCTCGTCGCCGACCTGCGCAATGTTGGTAAAGAGGTTAGTCGCAAACTCCGCCACGTTGGATTTGAACGTCGATAAAGAAGAGTCCAGCGGGGTACAGACTCCGTTTCCCCCAGATATCTGTCCGTTCGACAGCGTAATTTTGGTAAAGCGGCTCGCCGGGCGTTGACCGCTTTTATACTCCGCCAGTACCGTTTCGCTCCACGGATCGCTGCTGAACGCCAGCCAGGCCAACGTATATTTTGTGTCATCTATGTTGATAAAACTGGCGGCGATATCGTGCCCGTGCGTCAGACACGCGGTGCTCAGCGGCTCGACTGTTTCGCCTTCCGGCATCGCCAGCGGGTTGAACTGCCGCAGATACCCTTCGGCTGTCACCTGATACCCCTGCCAGATGGTTTTATCCAGCAACACATACAAATACCCCATGCGCAGGGTGCGCAGTGCGTATTTAAATTCACCACCGGTCAGTTCAATATCCTGCTGCGGCACCGTCGGTTGCCAGCCAGAACTCACCAACGCTTTCGGTACCGCCGCCACACGCAGCGGGAATATCGGTAGCCCCTGGCGCTGACAGGCTTTACACCCTGACGGTGTGCACGTCGCCTGCTGGCTGGCAGCGGCATTCTGGCGAAGCTGGTCTTTAAGTCCCATGGAGGTCTATTCCTTTATCGGTGTTCTGGTGCGGCATTATCTGGCCTTCAAGCGTCTGCCAGGCGGTTTCCGGTAATGTCAGAAGAAGTTGTATAAAACGCTGAGTGGGGTTAGCAAGAGCCTGTTGTAATACGGCCTGAACCGCAGGATGCTGCTCAATATCAACGGCGACTGTCAGGAAGTTCAGCGCCAGAAAATTGCGGTCATCCCGGTCAGCAAGACCGGTCTGCGCTGCTTTTGCTGATGCAGCCTCCGCCTGGATGACCGCATCCGTGGGTAATATCGGACGAACCTGTTGCCAGGCCAGAAGAAGTTGCCAGAGGGCACGTCTATCCCGCAGTGCGCGTTCAGCGCCCCAGTTCATCCGCCATTTTTCTTCCGTGGCACTGCCCGTTTGACAAGCAATGTCACCCGCTATTGTCATGTACCACCAGTGGCTTACCGGCCAGAGGTTCCCGGCCAGACCATCGCGCTGGGTCATGGCCTGTAATAACTCAAAGCACAGGGGTTCAAACAATGCCGTAAATGCATTTTCACTCAGTTGATCACATTGATTTGCCAGTGCTGTCGCCAATTGCTCTGGCGGCATCGGGCTGCTCAGCCAGGCACATACATAACGTTTTTCATGCAGTACTTCACCGCGGGCGTATGCCTGCGAGGCCACTAACCACGGAAATTCACAACGTTCACTGGGAGAGGCCAGTAGCACCAATTGGGGGCAGTACGATGGCGAATAAGCCAGATCGCTACGCAAGACAGGGTGGATAGCACTGTCTCCAAGCCTCTGTTGCAGGTTAAGCAGATGTAATGGGTTAACGCTGGAAACTGTTTTCAACGGATCCAGTAATAAGTAACGATACTCATCCCGATGCTGATTCAACATGTCCACCACGGTATTTTCCGGATGTATAGGTTGTTCTGAATGATCAGTCATGACGTTCTCCATTACTTAGCCTGCTCAACACAGGTTGCGCCCGGCGGCAGTGTCGGTGGTGTCACCTGGTAGCTCTGCGCCCCTTGCTGGCTAAAGCTGGCACATTTAATATTCACTTCACCGGGGGTCATAATGGTGACCCCTGAGCCGTCAATCACCAGTGCAGTTTGCCCACAGGCCAGCGTGATTTTCTTACCGGCCTGAATGTAAACCTCATCCTCTTTACTGATGATTTTCATGTCTTTCAGTGAGGTGAGTGCCATCGCATCACCCTGAGCCTGTATCTCCACGTTGCCTTTATTGGCAAAAATTTTGATACCCAGTGTTTTGGCAAACAGACTGATGATTTCACCCGCCGCCACGGTGAATTTTTTGAACACACTGAAATCGCTGTTTTCAGCCGAGGTCTGAATAAAATTACTGCCAGTACTGATTTGAATATTTTGTGGGGAGACCTGCGCGATCCCGTCCGGCGCACTCATCAGCAACACTGATTGCTGCAAATCTTTTAACGAGGACTCCAGCAGCGATTTTTGAGCGTCTATTTGCGCCAGCTCTGCCTGTGCTGTTTTAACCGCGTCACTGAGCGATTTTGCCAGCCCCTGAGCCTGTTGCAGCGTCTCTAACGCGGCCGCCATCTCCAGCACCTGCCCCTGAGCCTTGGCCTGTCCGTCGGCAGTGATAAAGAGGCCTTTTTCTGCCCGCAATGCACCAAAACTGTCGGTGCGCAGCTCAAAACCTTCACCCCGAGGCTGTTTCTCGTTATCGACCAAATGCCCCAGATTCAGTTGGCTTTTGCCGCCGTATTCGGTGCTGAGCTTGATGTGCTCTTTGCCCCGTTCATCCTCAAGTCGCAGTTTGTTGTTCGACGGGGTGCGCAGTACGTTGCGTTTGTAGTTGCTGATGGTGACGTGGTCGCCATGCGCCGAGTCGTGCAGCACATAGGCGATATACGGCCGGTCCGGGTTGCCGTCTTCAAACGCAATCGCCACTTCGGTACCCGCCAACAACGGCAGGTGCAGGCCGTAGGTGTCACCTGCATATGGGCGGGCCTGACGGACCCACAGGCTTTCGTAGCCTTGCTCCCAGGTGTTACGGTCGAACATCAGATTGACACGGTAGCGGCCATCTTTGTCGATGTGGCCGTAGGTGTCATTCGCGGTGGTGCTGGTGACCCGTGCGGGCAAGGTCCCGGCCATGATCGGCTTGCGGATCAGCGCCGGGCGGAAGCAATACTCTTCGGAGTAAGGAATGGCCTCAAAATGCACTTCATAGCTGCGGTCGCGACGGGCGTGGCTGGTGATGCAGGTGATTATCACCCCTTTACCAAACTGTACCGGCACGTCGTTTCCGGTGACTTTCAGTTCCTGACCCGGCCCCAGTGTCGCCGCATTGGCCACCCCGGCGAAGCGCGCCTGATTATTGAGGTAACGTTCATGGCGCAGGCGGGCATAAAAGGCCCCGCTTTCACTTTCCGGCTCGCGCCCTTCGCTGCCTACGATCAGGTAGTTATCGGCGTAATGATAAGCTTCGCCGTAGGTGGTGGTATCACCCCGAGTGATGTCTGCCCCGGCGGTCATATCGGCAGTGGCGGTGCGGTAGTTGTAATCACCGGTGCTGACCGATTTTTCAACCACCTGATGGGCGCTGGACAAGTCCCAGACCGACTCCGTCCCGCTGTCGTGCAGGCCCGAAGGGGGCACTGCCTGTAGCGTCAGCCCTAACGGGTAAAAGCGCTGGTCGTCGTAAAACTCCACCACATCAAGATTGAGTTTGGGATCGGCGGTAAAACGAAACCAGATCCCCACTTCCGCCAGCAGGCGGCGGATAAAGGTCAGGTCATCTTCGCCGTACTGCATCACCTGCTCGCGGCGCGGGTACTCGCGGGCCAGGGTGAAGACAAAATCCTGACCGCGCATGTCATGGCGCTCACGCAGAATTTTTTCCACAATCTGCGGCACCGACATGTCCTGATATATCCCGTTCTGATGGCTGCGCGACAGCAAGGCCAGGCGCGGTTGCAGGCTCAGTTCGTAGCGGCATTCCTCTTTCGAGGCCGACAGACGTTTAAACCCGGTCACCACCCCGTGGATCACCCGTTGGGTCTGCTGAACCGTCACACCAAAGGCTTCAGCCACCGGGGCCGCCAATGTCAGTGATGCGTCCTGCATCAACATGGTGGCCGGGTCTATCGCCTTGTCGGCGCTGGTGAATTGGATGTCGTAACAAAACGGCTGGCTCAGGCTTTCGTGGCCTTCAAAGCCCAGCACATCAACGGCGGCGGTGCTGTCGCGCACCACCAGTTTGTGGTGGCTATGGTCAAACCGAATAGTCGGGAGAGAGGTATTCATTTTTCGCTTCCTGCAAACTCAAGGGTAATGCCGTCGGCTTCATCCCAGCCCAGCGTCAGCGAGGTGGTACGCTGTTGCTCGCTCATGCGACTCAGCAGTTGTTGGCTCAGCACCGGTAAAATCTGCTGATTGAGCAGGCTATCGATGTTGCGCGCGCCAGTGTCCGGCAGCAGGCAGGCGGCGACCAGTTGGTCGTAGAGGCTTTCTTCAATAGTGCAGTGCAGGCCGTAATGTTTGTTCAGGCGTTGGGCGACCTGTGCCAGTTTCATTTCAACGATTATGCGCAGCGCGGGGGCATCCAGTGGGCGGTAAATCAGCGTTTGGAAGCGGGCCAATAGTGCAGGTTGGAAGTGGTCGCGCAGCATCGGGCGCAGCAGCTCGTGCAAATCGCTGTGGGTGGCGTCCGGCTGCTCGTCCAGCAACTGCATCAGATGATCACTGCCCAGATTGGCGGTCATCAGGATTACTGTGTTCCGAAAATCAATTTCGCGCCCTTCGCCATCGCGCATGATGCCCCGGTCAAACACCTGATAGAACAGGTTCAGCACATCGCGGTGGGCCTTCTCCACTTCATCCAGCAGCACCACGCTGTACGGGCGCTTGCGCACCGCCTCGGTCAGAATGCCGCCCTGACCGTAACCGACATAGCCCGGCGGTGAGCCTTTGAGCTGGGAGACGGTGTGTGCTTCCTGATATTCGGACATGTTGATGGTGATCAGCGATTTCTCGCCGCCGAACAGGGTGTCGGCCAGCGCCAACGCAGTTTCGGTTTTGCCCACCCCGCTCGGCCCCACTAACAGAAATACCCCCAACGGGCCATTTTCGGACGTCAGGCCAGTTTTGGCGACGCGCAGACGTTGTGCCATATCAACCAGCGCTGCATCCTGACCGACCACGCGGGTGGCGAGATGGTTTTCCAGTTGCAATAAATCGGTCTGTTCGTCTTTCAACAGGCTGCTCAGCGGCACACCGGTCCAGTCGGCGATAACCGTTGCCACCGTGCGCACATCAACATCCAGCGACAGCAGCGGCGCATTGCCCTGGATCTGGCTAAGTTCTGCCTGCAACATGGCCAGATGTGCCGCGTTGGCGATATTCTGACGTGCGTCGATAATCAGGGTGGTGAGACGTTTCTCTTCTGTATATTGCTGTTCAAGCTGTTGCTGTCCAACCACCAGTTCTGCGCAGCGTTTATCAATTTCAGGTAAGCGCGTGGCAACAACGCCCGGCAGCAGAAGTAAATCCTGTTCGATAGCCTGTTGCTCCATCGCCAGCGCGGCCAGCTCGGCGTTAATCTCCATCAGCGCTTCTGGCAGGGTATCGATGCTCATACGCACGCGGGCACCGGCAGTGTCGAGCAGGTCAACGGCTTTGTCCGGCAGTTGGCGGCCGGTCAGGAAGCGGCGGGATAAGGTGACGGCAGCGGTGATGGCGGAATCCAGAATGTGCACGCCGTGATGGGTGGCGTAGCGTTCTTTCAGGCCACGCAGCATCAGGCAGGCGGTGTCATCATCTGGCTCGTCCACTTTGACCATCTGGAAGCGGCGCTCCAGTGCGGCGTCGCGTTCAAAATACTGTTTGTATTCCGACCAGGTGGTGGCCGCGATGGTGCGCAGTTCGCCACGCGCCAGTGCCGGTTTCAGCAGG
>NZ_CQAZ01000061.1 GCF_001152565.1 Yersinia pekkanenii
TCACAGAAACGGATTTCACTAAATCTGGAGATTCCCTATGCGTATAACCATTACAGCGCCGGATAAAGAGATAAGAGGCCAGCTATGAATGATATCCGGCTTGATGATGAGTTATTCGACTTATCACAGGCCGCCGCCTACCTACGAAAATCCCCGCGAACCGTCCGCTTACTAATAAAAAATAAGCGACTAAAAGCGGGCAAGAGCGGAGCTAATGGCGGCGGAAGTTTTGAAATACTGAAATCAGCATGTCTTGAATATATCCACAGTAACCAACACAATCAGGCCGTGAATGCAGAAGACGGCCAAACAGATAAGGAATCTGTATGGCGCTCAAACAAAGGTACGGTAAGTGGTACTGTGATTTCGTTCGCCCGAACGGGGAGAGAGTTAGACGCTGCCTTGGTACGGCAGACAAGAAACAAGCGCAGGAACTCTTCGATCAGCTAAAAGCAGAAGCATGGCGAGTGGATAAGTTAGGCGAAATAGCTGAGCACACTTTTGATGAAACATGCTTGCGTTGGCTGACAGAAAAAGAGCATAAGCGCTCTTTGGATGATGACCGAACGAAGATTGAATTTTTCCTTGGTCATTTTTCTGGGATGCCAATATCCAGCATTACCGAAGATAAGATTATGAAAGCGGTGTCCAAAATGCCGAACAGGAAGCATAGGCAAATTTGGGAGTCAAAAAGGGATGCGGCATTAAGGAAGAAAAAACCAATCCCTGGCTATGTGGAAAAGCAAGTTTCACCAGCAACAAGAAGCCAGCATCTTTCATTTATACGCAGTCTGTTACGAGCGGCGGCGGACGAATGGAAGTGGCTAGCTAAAGCACCAGTAATCAAGACCAGAAAACCACAGAGCAAGCGTATTCGCTGGCTGACAAAAGATGAGGCTGTAACCTTGATCAATTGTATGCCCGATAACTTCCGGCCTGTCGTGGTTTTTGCCCTGGCAACCGGACTGCGAAGGTCGAACATTCTGGATCTGGAATGGTCGCAAATCGATATGCAAAGAAAGGTTGCATGGATTCACCCAGAGAACGCTAAAGCGGGCAAGGCAATTGGCGTAGCTCTAAACGATATGTCATGCAAGGTATTACGTGAACAGATAGGTCGGCACTCAAGATATGTGTTTGTCCACACCTCGGCATGGCACCGGGCTGATGGAACAAAAACCGATGAGGTTAGGAAAATGCGCGTTGATGATAATACAGCATGGAGAACTGGATTAAAGCGATCAGGAATAACTGATTTCCGTTTTCACGATTTGCGGCACACCTGGGCAAGTTGGTTGGTTCAAGCCGGAGTCCCACTATCAGCACTTCAGGAAATGGGTGGATGGGAAAGCATCGAAATGGTTCGTCGATATGCTCACTTGTCGCCAAACCATCTAACTGAGCATGCGCGTAAAATTGACGAGGTGATGGGGATTAATGTCACTAATCTGGCACTTTTAAAAAAGGTTGCTGATAATTAGGGGTTAAATAGAGGGTAACTCATTGATTTTAATGGTACGCCCTACAGGATTCGAACCTGTGACCTACGGCTTAGAAGAACGGTGGGCACCTATCAGGATAATGTCAGTGTGGTATTGGAATACTGAAGCGATATATAGCTAATCGTTTGTTCTGCTAACATGGGCCTGCTCAAGTGGTTTTCGTAAAATAATACATTTAAAATCATATGGATAAATAACTTCCTTTGCCACTGCACTGTATTTTTTAAATATAACCTCTGGCACTTTTTCTTGGCTCAGCTATTCTCAATATAGGTGACTAATCTGGTCACACCTCATACCACTTGATAGGTAAGGAGTTTTTATGGGAAAAACTGTAGTAAAAATCAGAATTTTTGAAGTTGATGACGCGCAGTTATCTGCACCACTGGCTCAAGGCGAGAATACACTCAGTATCCCTTGTAAATCAGATCCCGAATTGTGTATGCAGCTAGATGGATGGGATGAACATACCAGTATTCCAGCAACTCTAGATGGTCAGGACCGGATGCTATACAAGAAGCATTATGATCAACATCAGGATGCTTGGGTGATGAGGGTAACGTGATTGTTGTAATAAGAAGATCCGTCAACCCATGACTAAAATTTATGAATGACGGTTTCTTCTCTTACAATTCAGTACTATCAGTAAGCGAAAAATCAATCCGAATACCAATCAGTAAAAATAAGCGATTAGAACGTTTCCAGCACTTTGAATTGCATACAAATTAGCATCATATCTGGAGAAAACAGTTCATATTCCTCAAAAAAACGTTGTTGCGTTTTACGCCAGTAAGCCAGCGTTCTATCGCCCTCACCTTCAGCTAAGGCGTGAGCCTCGTCAACTTGATCAAAGGTTTTCAGTTCTACGTCAGTCAATTCAACAACACATACCGGTTCATTGCGACCATTGACTACAACAAATATATCACCCGCCTGTGGCACACCATCTTCATCTAATGCAGCACAGGTCGCTGTTTTAGTTCCCTTTAGTACTAGTGTCAATACTTCATCAGCCACTTGTTCGGTATCACCGAATGCCCAACGCTCTACGTCTTCATATTTTTGTGGAATTGTAGCCATAGTTTCATTATTCCTATTTGTAATCTTATTGATGCAGAGCATATTACACTTTATCTTAGCTGGTACGAACCGACTAACTCTCGCATCAGCATAATTTTTCGCTACTATAGCTAACTTGCAGTAAATAAATGAATCTCGTCGAGCTGGCCCAAGTCAGACAATAATACTCAAATGAAAATAAGGACCCTATAGTGACCAAACGCTTACAGACGAAACATTGGAAGATGTTTGTGGTATTACTTTGTATTTGTGGCGCATTAATGCTGCTGCGGTGGGCGTCTATGATCTTTGGCTGATCTAATCGCCACTAGCGTTTGTCTTTAGGTAAAAATAGGCAGCCACATTTCGGGCAAACCAATGCCGTATTTTTTTGCACTTTTTCTGAACTCTGCTCAGAAGCCCCACCACAATCCGGGCACTTAATTTTCACTTTGGCGCTGCTAACCAGTCTTTTGACGCTATCAAGAAATGACATATGCTTGCCTCTCAGTTGTACAACCTTGTTAGATTACGTTAACCGACGGCAATAAACCGTGGAGTGGTCAGCGTTTACTCAGATTATCTGTACCGGACCAGATTTTTGTTAGTGAAAATAGCCGGTTTTGCAGGAGACAACGGAAAAAAACAGGCAGAAAATGGAAGAATACGGGGAGAACATTCACCACGCAGCATGGCTTGCATGCTTGGCGTAGTGAAGTGGTAGGCAGGTTATAGGGAATCTTTGGTTAAGGATCAGTGATTCCATAATTCTTGGATCAAGCCTCTGACCCTAACCTTGGAAGCACCAGCAACCAAGCTGATAACACGGTTAGCACTCAAAGTAGAAACGTCAGTATTCCATTCATCAAAAGAGTGATCTGAGTAGCTATCGTTGAAAACCTTTTTTATCGAGGATTCAGCTTCGGACATCTCACTGAAACTCTTAGCGTTTATTAAGCACTGAGCAATGATTGAGACTTTTTTCATGTTTTATCCTTGATTATCGGTCGCATAGTGTAGCACAATTACGCTCCCTCTGATCATATGCTGCTTAAATTGTTTTCACTTGAAGCTAACAGATTGATAAAACAGCGGATTCAATAGCTTTATTCTAGCAACGTTCAGCATTAAGCACGCTCATTTACGGGTTTAAACTATTACCGACGTCTACCTACGTCATATAACAGCCCCTATACTGCCTTAAAAGGCCCGTGCCGTCATAAAATCTCGCTATAATATTCATTATTTATTCATTAGCAGCCCACGTTTTAATCAATTCACCTGCTACATTGCTATTGCTTTGTTATAACTAAAAGTGTTACCCCAGCAGGTAATCGAGGTATCAAATAATTAGCAATGTCTCCTCTATCGCTCTTTATTCTCTCTACCACAGCCGCAATCGTTGATGGCTCATTGCCATTATTCGACCTGATGTAACCCCGATATATCGGCCAAACATTCTCTAGTTGCCGTGGATGGTAGCCGCATCTTGTAATAACTCCCCCATCTCGATGGTTCCTGGTGGCCGCAGTGACCACACCGGCCCTTGTAACGCTTCGGCATAACCCGCCTGATACAAACGCTCCATCTTGATTGGATCAAAAATCTCTGCGCCGTTAATATCGATATTCGACGGAATAGTTATCCAGTGAAATCCAGATTTCTCAGCCAAAGAAAAAGCATAAATACGATATAGATCCCCTACCAATGCCGCTTTACTGGTTGAATCAAGGGTCCGTAGGGCGATATTGCGTACCAAACGTGGGATAGGTTCTGGTTGTGGCCCAAGCTGCCCATTGTGAATGATGTAAATATCTTCTTTGCTGTCTGGCAGACCGGCTCTGGCACGTACGACTTTAGAGCTGTACACCCCACCATTGTAGAAGACCCGCGCCGCAACCCCACCGTCAACATGCATTTCATCGTAGTGCTTGCCATTAGCCACCACATCAAAGAATACCGGTGAAAAAGCGACAGGTACTGAAGAAGAGGCCAACATGACTTTACGGAATAACATTAAAGCCTCGGGTGTTCCTTTAGTGGCAATCAACCCCATATTCCAGACAATAAATCTTTGCGAGTCTAGATCAACCGTGCCCATATACAGTCGGCGACCATGCTGATGAGCTTTGGCTATCTCCCCTAGCAACTGAGGTGTGATATGACCAGCGATCAACTGAGATAACGGGCTGGTATCCGCTAATGATTCGCGGAAAAAGAGACGAAACAATAGATTATCCAGATGGAAAATATCACGAGTGGTAGTTGTAGTATAAAAGTCATGCAACGCCTGATCGTAATCACTGCCTAAAAAGGCAAAAGGCGCAATCAGTGCCCCCGTGGAAACCCCACTAACCACTTTAAAAACTGGACGTTTGCCCGTTTTAGTCCAACCGTTTAGAAACCCGGCACCGAAAGCCCCATTTGGGCCACCACCCGATAACGCTAAATGGGGGTAAACAAGTGTCCCATCAGCAGCACGGAACATCTCTTTCGATTCGTCTCTGTAAGATTGCAGTAAATCTGCTTCAAATACCGGGCTAATATGCCCTGCTCCCGCACGAATATTCGGCATTCCGGGGATCTCTGCCACTGGCATCAACTCCACCGGCACTGGATTTCTAGGTAATTGGCTACATGCCCCCAGTAAAAAAATCCCAATCAGCAACGCTACGGAACGTATTAGCTTCCAGCTTGTTATCATTATATTTCCAGGCAGATGCAGCCAAATATCACTGACTACATTTATACTATTTCTATAATAATCTCACAAAATAATGTCATCTGTAATGCCATTATTGACATAAGATACAATACCAGCAAGGCTGATTTAAACGGCTAGTGACCATTGATAGCCCGGCCCCAAACTGGATAAGTAAAGCGCTAACCTCTTTTTAGCGCAATAATATAGGTATCCCCACGACCCGCGGCTCAAGCCGACTTCCGCGATAATGTTCGCCATTGTTGCACCGAAGGTCGCTGCCATTGATAGTTCGCATACTGACGAAGATATTCTGGCAGTTTGTCGCCATTCATAACTAATCGATTGAGCATTAGTGCCAAATCTGTATCTGCAACACACCATTCGCTGAATAGATACTTCCTGCCATCCGACAGTAAGCGCTCTAGTGCTGATATAAGCTTATTGGCTGCGCGTTGAGCACTGTCAGATAAAGGAGGCAGCTTCAAGCCAGCAAAAACGACTTCAGTTGGGCGTTCGCTGCGAATAGGCATAAAATCACTGCGTAACCAAGCCTGTATTTCCCGCGCTCTGGCACGCTCTTGTCTATCCTGCGGATATATTCGCGTGTAGACCGGTGAAGGGAAACGTTCTTCCAGATATTCCGAAATAGCAGAAGATTCAGATAATTGAAAATTATCAATAACCAGAGTCGGCACCCGACGTGTTGTCGATAGGCGGGCGTATACCTCCTGCAAATGCTCCCCAGAGGATAGGTTGATGGTACTCAATGAGAAAGGGAGCGCTTTTTCTGTCAATGAGACGAACACTGACATGGCATAGGGACTGAAAAAATCCGCATCGGCGTACAACCTAATGGATTGCTGACTCATTGAGGCTCCTACTGATCATCTAAAATCGTCAGTAGGATATCCGCATCAGGAGTCGTTATATGCTTCCCTTCAAGGAAGCCAGCAAGTTTAGCCGCTGCATTATGCTCATACACTTCATAACCATCAATTCGATAGCCAGGCACGCCATCTTGGCCACGAATATACTCATCACCATCGATATAATACTCAACAACACCGCTGCAATCTTCAATCTCATAACGTTTATCAAAAGGAAACTGTTTCATCACTCATCCTAAAAAAATAATACATACCTATATAATGCCAATTTATGACTATGTTAGGAAGTCGTGGTCATAATTTAAGCTTTGGCTATCAAAGACGTCAGTACTGGATCCGAGAAACCAGCTAGGGCTATGACCACCACGATGGATAACTAAATACTCTTTTTGAGAGTATTTAGTTATTAAATTACCCCCTAATATTCCCAGTTTATTTATAACATCCCACAATAGACCCAAATAAATTATCAAAAAAATTAACTGCCATTTTTTCAATGAATTAAGGTAAGCTGTGCTGCCTAAATAAGGGGATAGAATGGGTAGCGAAATATTTATTGCTGTACTAGGTGCTGCGTTATTACACGCTTGCTGGAATGCATTAGTCAAATTTGGCAACGATCGTTTTGTTGCCATCTCGTTGATGGCAATTTTCTCCGGTGTGATTTCACTATTCGGAATTTTCTTTGTTGGATTGCCCTCTCTGAATGCGCTTCCCTGGTTACTGTTATCCGTGGTTTTCCACACAGGTTATTGCCTATTTTTAAGCAAAGCCTATGGACAAGCTGAATTTGGCCAAATTTATCCTATTGCACGTGGCGTTGCTCCACTATTAAGTGCTCTGCTCTCATGGTGGATTTTGTCGGAAACTCCACCCGGATTAGCCTTATTAGGCGCAGCTATTTTAGTTTCCGGTGTCATTATGATGACATTTGATGGCTGGTCTGGCCCTAACAAGCTCAATCTCAGGGCTATTATTTATGCCTTAATTACGGCAACCTTTACTGCCAGTTATACGTTGTCGGATGGCGCGGGGAGCCGAGCCAGCATTGAACCACTCAGCTATATCCTTTGGCTGTTTATGTTCAACGGGATAACCATGTTTGGGTTACTTTGGATCATGCATCGTCACATCGTTTTCCGTGAAATGCGTCAACATTGGCGCTACGGAGTCATCGGCGGTGCAATGCAGTTGCTGGCTTACGGTATTGTAATTTGGGCGATGAAAAGCACCCCAATAGCTCTGGTCGCCGCGCTCCGTGAAACTAGCGTACTTTTCGCTATGGTTATTTCTATCTGGATGCTAAAAGAGAAACCCTCGGTGTTACGTCTTATAGCCAGTGCCATAATTATGACCGGAGTGGCAGTAACCAAATTTGGATGATATTTAACCAGACAATAGGGTCCCTATTTTCTCCCCAAAAAAACGAGAAGATAACCTCGCCTATAAACACGCTATACTCATATAAATCCTATAAATAAGGGGAATATATGCTCATAGGGTTTGTTTTACTGGTTAGCACCTGCGGGATGGATGCTTGTGAGGCTCTGCCCGTAACAGATGATGTCTACACAACACGTCACGAATGTATGACTGTAGCCATTCGCCTTCATGAAAGAAGGCCTGACGTAGTCTTGATTTGTGGTGAGGTATACCGTGAGCCACAAGTTAGCGAAAGCGGTATAACCCTCCCGAAACTGTCACAATAACTGAATCGCCCCGTTTCCCATAGACACGTTATTACCTCATAATTACCGTTTAATGAAGATAGCGGGACTGAACGCTCAGATAGAATACCCTGCATGGGTTGCGCACTAACCCGCCTGATATTATGACAAACCTCGACAAGCGGCAGGATAGCTTCACCTTTGAGGCTGATTATTTGGACAATAAGGTCTGTTATATCAGTTTTGACATTAAACTCACCAAGCGAACCATTGTTAAAGAGCAAGACGGGGTATTAACCGTGACTCATTTGGATGAGCCGGTACCGCCAGAATATTTTGTCAAAAGCTACAAAGTGAATGTTGACGGCAAAACCGTGGCGGAGTGGGCCGTATGAATGACCTGTATGAGTTGGAGCAAACTTTATCAATCTTGCTGGCGCAATTATCACCGCAGGCACGCGGCGCATTTATGCGTCAAGTCTCCAAAGAGCTACGCCAGCGCCAGCAAAAGCACATTCAGGCCCAGCAGAATCCGGACGGATCACCCTTTGTTGCCCGCAAGAAAAAACGCCGCGATAAGCAAGGCCGTATCAAGCGCAAGATGTTTACCCAACTGCGCACCGCTCGTTTTATCAAGGCCGAATCCAACGCCGACAAGGCCGTCGTCACCTTTAGCGGTAAGGTTAATAATCTGGTGCGGGTGCATCACTACGGCTTGCGCGATAAAGTCACAAGGAACGGGCCAACAGTGAAATATGAGCGCCGCCAGTTGCTAGGCTTTACTGACGGCGGCAGTGAATGGATTGGGGATCTGGCATTGGAACGCATTGCCAAATAGTTATTCCTGCTTCAGCTATTTATCTTTTCTCATTAAATGAAAAGTCACTTTTGTCATTAAATATGACAGAATAAGAGCAATAATAGCCATTTCGTAATAGAGCGCTATCAGAATGTTCGTATTAAGAAAGTTAAAATAGCTGATTGCATCGCCAAACTGATCACTTGACAATACCAAGACTAGTACTTCTGGAATAAGGAAAGTCAAGATAACAAATAAAACAAGAAAAGTCCCAAATTTAGCCAAGCGCATCATACAGCTCCTTTGTAGTCTTTGAAATTTATAATTATAACGTATAGTACACGACTATTAACAATCAATGGAGTGCTAGTTAATGAATGCTTCTCTTTATTTAAAAGAAAAACTAAATGCAGATAGGATGTTATCACTCTCACTAGGTCGTGGGATAAAAGAAACCATGAACTCTGCCAAGGGAACAGTCGAGAGTGTATACAGTGGCATAGAGAGAGCCAGCTGGTATACATCCTGTTTCTTTGAAAAATATGCGAGTGAATGTCAGGAGATAAAGGCTGAGGATGCAAGAATAATAAAGGCAATATCTGAGATATACAAAAGATCTGATGTTATCTTTGACATGATAAAGCTTTATGTCGAGTATGTTCTTGATAAGCATACACCGCGTGAGAATGCGCGGAGTTCTGCCTATCACGCATCCCATTTGGGTGCCAATCTCGCAGTTTCAATAGCCTCAAAAAAATCAATAGCTTATTCTATAGCCAAGACAGTTTCTGGCTCATTCCCTGTATCGAATATTGTACGGGCGGAAATAAATAAAAAAGGTTTATTTCTAATTAATGCCGCTGATTTATATGGCAAAGTTCAAAAATCCGCCATGGCGGCCAGGAAGCTGCAAGTCATTGACTCTGGATATTATAACTTGCTACGAATCAATAATATAGAAATGCTTTATGTTTATATCGACCCGATTATTTCTAAAGCGATGGAAAAAATACGTTCGAACTCCAATTTAAGTTTTGATGAAATTGTGAATATACTTAATGGCATGGGAAAGTAATGAAAAGAATATTATATAATATATTGTTTTCGACGATCCCATTTATTGTTATCGTTTTACTCGCAGCCTTCTATTTAGAGTTCATTCCTAATCATTTTGGTAAGCTGACATTAGTAACAATTGTGATTGTTTTTTTTGTATCATGCAAAATAATGCCTAATAAATATATCTAAAATAAAATCAATGAGATGACTATGTTACAGTCATCTTTTGAACAATTCATGTAATAAGCAGGTCTTCCTTTCTTATCCCCTATCCGCCAGTCTATCAGCGACATTCTGACCACGCCGCAAGGTACGCGGGTGATGCGCCGTGATTATGGCTCACTGTTATCAACCTTGAACGACCAGCCACAAAATCCCGCTTTACGCTTGAAAATGATGGCCGCTGTTTATGGCGCAGTGATGCGCTGGGAGCCGCGCGTTATCCTGAATGCCATCGGTATCACCACCCAGGTTGACGGTAAGATGATTATGGACTTAACCAGTAGCTGTACAGACAGCGACAGCCGGTTAAGTCTGCCCGTGCCATTAGGGGGCCAATAATTCCAATCATTGATTTAAGCCAATTATATCCCATTGGGTAAATTTGGTGTGGCCGGTGAGCACGGCCCAGAAATTGTTAACGGCCCGGCGCAGTAATCACAGCGGCCAGACCAATGCGCTAACATCGGAGTTAACAAACCGTCTTAAATCATTTCAGGTAGAAGTAATCTTGCCACCAGAGGAAAACCCACAGGTGCAACAAAAGGCACTTCATACGCTTCCAAAGCGGCACGGAGTGTATTTAAGAAAACAAAACTCCCATTTGGTATATCGTTGCCCACATGGTTAGGGGGTTATACCCCACTGACTGCGAGGCGAGTTATGGTTCGTAATATCGCCCCGTTTGTTGGTCGCTCTATCCCCCTACTTGGCATCATCATTATCGCTGCTGACGTATCAGAGATTACTTACCATACAATTCGTGACTACAACATGATAGCGAGGGGGGCCGATAAGTTATGGTAGATGATATTGAGCAGCGAATTTATGATCTTGTACGGCCTTATGCTGGCGTCTATTTGTTCAATAGAGAGCAAGTGGTTTTAACCCCCGATACAGACTTAGACACTGATCTAAGTATTGATGAGCTTGAAATAGAAGATCTAATGAATGATTTTTTTAAAGAATTCTCTGTGCAAAAAGGAAATTTCAATATTAAAAATTACTTCCCTGATGTTCCTTTTTCTTTCAATCCATTCAAGAAAATCGCCCCCGTACCCGTTCCAGATTTCACTATAGGAATGCTTATCGATTCGGCCAAAGCAGGCCGCTGGCTATACGATTGAACAGACCGGGCCATTAAGCCCGGCTTTGATTGTTACTCTGGCGCTACTGGCCACTCGATATGGTAATCCCCCCTAAAAACTGGGGTACTCATAAGTAGAATTTTCTCGTAACATTAATTGAGGAGATTCAAACACAAAAAAACCGCCTCACGGCGGCTAACGATGTACTCGTACTGCTTTGTTTTACTTATACTATTTTCCATGGTGCCCGGGCCGGGACTTGAACCCGCACAGCCATAAGCCGAGGGATTTTAAAATCTGTGTTTTATTTATTAAAATCATATGGTTAAAAAAATAATAGGAACATGGAATAATCTTACCACTCAATTATTTCAGTGAGTTGCACGTTATTTTAATGACATCTTCCTAAAATTTATATGAATAGACGGGGAAATTATGCCCAGCTCCTTTCACCTGCTATTTTCAGAGTTTTGCTCACTACAATCGTTTGGAATAATCAACCTAAATCTAATATGCTTGAACGGAAACTAATGTAGTAACAACAAGGAAAAGTTATGGATACGGTTGAGGAGTTGGGCAATACCTATTATTACAGTAACATGATGAATCTTCCAGCTAATGAACTGTTTTACTGGATTATGCTGGATGTCACTGTCGAGCACTTTACCAGTTCAGATGTGGCGGTTGATGTACTCGCTGCTGCCGCTGTCTATTCTGGGAGAAACAACATGACAGTATCTGGTAAACTTGCCAATGCAACACCTGGTACTTCAAGGGCATCTTTAACGGCCAGACGACATTTGAAAGGATATCGCTTACCCATTCGTCTACCAACTCTCATTGGGGATATCACAAGACCTCACAAAATCAAAACTATCATGACGGATAGGTTGGCTACTTTCGTTGGTAGAACTATACCTGTTGTTGGTTGGATCATACTGGCTGTTGATGTGTCGCGCATTGCAGGTAAAGCCGTTAGCCGCTATAACACGATTGCCCGGAAAGAGGATCGGATATGGTGATAACTGATATTGAAAAAACCGTCTTTGATATAGTTGAAGAGTTTAATGGCCTCAGTATATTAACATTTAAACGCTACCCCCTTAAAAAAGAAACAGATTTGAATGCTGATTTTAAAATGGCCCCTGAAGATGCCGCAGAGCTACTGGAGAAGTACGCCGAAAAATTCTCTATCGATCCGAGAACCATCAATTTCGGTAAATTCTTTCCTCCACATATTAGAAACCCGCATGAACCATTAACCATCGCTATGCTTATTGAATCCGCCAAAGCAGGCCGCTGGCTATACGATTGAACAGACCGGGCCATTAAGCCCGGCTTTGATTGTTACTCTGGCGCTACTGGCCACTCGATATCAGGTGCTTTTGATGTATCGATACGGCTCAACAACACACGATAAGTTTTCCATGCTGTGAGCCGGGCTTTCTCGTCATTCGTTGCAAGTTCGGTATCTACCGCATCTTGCAGTGGCGCAATTATCACTGTCGCTTCATTCGATAATCGGGCTTTCTTCTCTTCTGCGGCCTGTGTTTCTGATGCTTGCTGTGCCACTTTATCTGTTACCCACTTAGCACCGTTCCACTTATCGTAGGGTGTTTTGGGCGCTAGTAGTGTGAACGTGGATGGCAGTTCGCCAATATCGTTTACTTCCTGTGAATAACCATCCGCTGTGCTGTACACTACTGCGCCGCGCAAATCCCCCGCGATATCCCCGCGCCCTGCAACTATGAGATTTGAATTAGAAGTAATTGTGCCTGCAGCCGATAATGTGCCAGGTAATTGGATCCTTGCGTTTGTTGCAGATATCCCCCCAATATTATCTATAGCTGATGTCTGTGCCGCTGTACCTGCTGCTGCAATTTCAGAAAAATTATTACTTGTCCGCAGAAACAGTTTTTTCAGTGCTGTCATTAGCTGAGTTCTGTTGGATTTATCAAGCGCCACACCTGTCGATTCGACAACCCCAGCAATCTCCTCCTGAATAGCATCAAAATAATCATCATCCAAAGCTGTAGCCGGTTCGCCAGTTTGTGGGTTGTCACGGGTAAAGCCGTTCTTGCCCGCGCCAAATTTATCAATTTGGGCGGAAGGTGTGTCAATACGATGCATAAAGGGTTACTCCGGGTATAAGAAAGTCACGTAGGTGTGCGATGGGCAAAGTTTATTGATGATACATTCAGCCATGGTGTCGCCCCACGTTCTCAGGCTATCGGTACACGGTGAAACGCAGGTCATGTCGATGATCTGGGTGGTGGTTGGCATATTGACCTGCCACCAGAAGCGCCACTCTTCCGAATAAGACGAATCAATACAGGTCGAGGTGCAACGAAAAACATCACTTTCAAACTGTGTGATAGTGGCATCTGGATAACCCAGTGCTGCCAGTTGTGCCAGATAGAAACTCTTATTAATCCCACCGGTAATATTGATTTTTTGCGTCTAGCCGTTGCTGACGCTGGGACAGGGTCTGCACACCGGCTGGCGCGCAAGAATCAGGTAAGCCGGTTAATTGCTCATAGCGGTCGATCAGTTCGGTGGTAGTGCGTGGGTCAATTTCCACCATCAAACCATCCCCGCGCTGATGGATGCGGGAGTAGGACGGCGCAAACCCCAACAGCAGCGGATCATTCCCCTCCCATGCCGGGCCTCGCGGCAGGAGGTTTTTTAATAATTGGGCATAGCCGTCGGTTAGCTCCACGTTATCTCCCCAACAACTGGCAGTTCGGTGTAGGCCAGAGCCATATCGTCAGTAGGACTGACCAGAACGTGTTTGTATTCGCCAGTCGCAATACTAATAGCCTCACTGATACGCGAATGATCCAACGTGCCACCAGGTACGCCATCACGCATAAACATGGCGCGTAATTCTGCCACCACTGCATAACGCACTTCGGCGGTATCTGGCGTGAGTCGTATATGGAACGGCACCACTTTGGCAACCGGCGGAAAGGTGTAGAGACTGGCCCCCGCCACCGGAGACAGCGGCAGAATGTGATCGCGTACAGCGGTGACCACCGTATTGTCCGGTATTGGATTTTCCAAGTTGCTGTTGGCCACCATGACGCCCACGGTACCGGTACCCATCCAATGGCGATAGGTCCATGCGCGAGTAACACTAGGTACCTCTTTGGCCCAGATAATGTAATCACCATCTGCGCCGCCCTGCGGGGTGTAATACCACCGCTCAATGATCCGCGCCCGCCACTCCTCCACCGGCTCAATATCGGTGCCACCCCCGATGCTGTCAGCGGAGGCAGACGATGGCAGCCCATTAATAGGCTGAGCCAACACCATACTAATGCCGTCATCGGTATTACCCAACGTGCCAGCGATGGAGCAAATAACCGGCACCCGCAAAATACCCACAACCGAGGTAGCCGCCGCCGTAGTGGTATATTCCAGTAAATCATCACGCTGAATGATGGCACCGGCCGGTACCTGAATTCCGTTAGTAACCCCCTCCCAGCGCACAAAGCCCGCAGAAGTTGAAGGATCTTTGCGCGGGTAGCGCTTCATATTGCCATGTCGTACTAACCAATCCTCGTCGCACTGATCTGGCAGCATATTGCGGGCCAAGTAACCTATATAGCCGTAAACCGTATGCACCGCTGCCGCATGCACTCGGCTGTATACCTCGGTGTCGGCACGGCGCAGAACAGCATCATTTTGGAAGCGGGAATTTAGGTCACTGCGGATTTGGGTAATCAGCTGGGGAAGTGTCGGGCGGTTAAATCCGCTGTCAGCCATTGAGCGCACTCCATAAGTCATCAAATGTTATCAGCTGAGAATTTCCATCGTTGCGATACAGCGTTACCTCGGCGGTCAGCATATTGGTACCGAGCCGCTGCACATTGATGGTTATTCGTGAAACTACACCATCGTCTTTTAGCCAGGCTAATGCCTGCTCCAGGTAGCCTCGCGCCAGTTCGACGGTTTTATTAGTCAGCGTGGTGCGCTGTAGCAGGTACAGGCGGGAGGGTATGTTGCCATAGTTAAAACTCGTCGAATTCGTTCTCTTCTTCCTCTGGTGAACGTCCCCCCGGTCATTCTTATTCGGCTAAGGGGATCTAGACCGAGCAGCGAGCCGAGGCGCGCCAGTTGAGAAACACAGTCGTTACGGACGGCAACTGCTGGATGTTTTTTTAATCCACCGGTACCGCCGAGATCTGCCAGACCCAAGTTCTCAAGATCGTTGAGAGCCAGTTTGGTGATAACTTTTTCAGCGGTAATCATCAGGTGAAAGGAATTGCAGTATGCAAGTAACAGAGGTGCATCTTCTAATTCGAATGTGCCGCGTTCGATCAGGATTTTGCTTTGTGTTTTCCAAAGTCCGATCGCCGTCTCACTCAATAATTCTTTTGGGGGAGCAATTCGGGTCAGACTGCTTTTATTTTTGGTGGGTAAATTCTGTTTTCTTCCCCCACCAGCAGCCCTCATCGCTGTTCCCATTGATGACTCCAAATGTTAAAAATTATCGAAAAAAGATTTCTTATTTCGAGTGCATAAAAATCTGACGAGGCTGGCGTGTGTGCTTCTATCCGTATAAATTGTTGCCATTGCCCACGCGAGTTAGCGTATCAGTTTACGCATTCACCACATTCGGCTGGGTACTGTTTCACAACGATCGGATTAACCAACCCAGTACCCATGCGAATGTAGAAACACTAAGATAGCATCATAATTATTGCATTATTAATTAATAAACAACGTGTCAATGAGCCATGCATTAGTTTTGACAATCATTAAATATTGCGCGTATACCAGTATGGATGGGTGAAATATTCACCTGTAAGTATGGATAATGGAGAAATAATTATGCGTAATGTTATTAGATGCTGTTTTGTCATTGCCGCATTAACAATCACCAGCCCTGCTTTCGCGTTCGTATGCCAGAATCAACCGGATAGCAACGCTGAGCAGTGTGCTGAAATGTGCGCATTGGTGGGGGTGGGGGGTGTTATGGGTTACCTCCTTTGCTACTGAATAGAATAATTCAGTCAAAATACACTGATTGCTTAATAAGTATAAAGGCCGAAGAATTTCGATTTCCGCTCATGGAAACAAAGCCCCCGGCCTTACTGATGGACTAATCCTATTGATAACATCACTATAATAAGAGGTGCTTTGATTATGAAGACTCTAAAGCTCTTTATCATATTAACCACAATAATAGGGGCGTTTTTCTTCACAGTAACCGCAAATGCAATGAGTCAAGAGTGGGCAGAGTTCGTTTGCAAGAACTGGACATCCTTAAGCGGAGAGGCACTTCACAACTGCATAGCGCAACTCGGCCCAGGTATTTACGAGTAAGGAAGCGGCTCTAGAGACGACAAAACCCCGCGATATGCGAGGTCTTTATTTTTCATGGTGGGTTACATGTGAGATATGCCACCATTTAGAGAATCTACGCCAACTTCGGACAAAATGCAAATAAATAATTAAATTATGTTGCCATTAGTGCCAATCATGCCGCTAACGTGTGATTTTCTGGAATTCAGATTCGGCGTAACTCTCTTCAATATCGCATTTAGCCACCAGCGACTCATAGAACGGCTTCCAGTTACGCCGCCATGTCCTTTCATTGAGTTCAGGAAGCAACGCTGTGATAGCCTTGTACGCTGTTGTCGAGGGTGTTCGTTTGTATCCAATTCCTGAGCACCGCTCACACTCTTTCTCTACCGGCGCACCAATCCGTTTGGATTTCTCAAGGTCGCGCACCTTGCCGGTACCGTTACAGCGGCAGCGAATAGAGATAGCGCCCTTAACCTCATCAAGCCGGCCTTTGCAGATCCGTAGCTCTCGCTTTAACTCCATCGCATACAATCCGCCATCTCCCCATGTAATACCGGTAAATTCTGGAATTTCACAGGGGATAAGCGCTGACTCTGGGGGCAATAATAGGACGGATTCTGTAACAAGCGGTTTAGCTGGCTTATTCACGCATGACGCTAATGACATAACCAGGCATAGGCTTGATAGAGCAATCATCACTCGCCGCTGCTGCTGCTTTAAACCGTGCAACCTGTAATTCGCTGGCATTACGTAGAGGGCCGTTAATCGTCACCGCTCCATTCAATACAATAGTAGGGGATGTGATTTCCGTGCCACCCTGCGCATTCGCTATTAACTTGCCTAATGTCTGCACGGTTACAGTGTGGTTTGCTGGGTTAATTTCAACATATGCCCCGCCATCATCACTACGAAACTGCGCGGCACTGGTACTGATACCGCTGATTTTCTTTGCCTGCGACTG
>NZ_CQAZ01000062.1 GCF_001152565.1 Yersinia pekkanenii
ATCCTTAATCTGGCAATTTCTTGCATGGGAACGAACCAATTATTTTCGGTGCATCCATGCTGTTCTGTAGGAACTGGACATTTAGAAAGGCTTTACCATCACGTTTGATGAACTGGAAGCCGTACATGTTGCCATCGCGAGCAGGCATGATAGCCATATCCATTTTCATCTGCGTATCATCGCCTTTAGCGCCAAGGTACGTGATTTTTTGTGAGGTCACAGTTTCACCATTAATGACTGTCATGCCATCACCAGTAAGTCGATAACCTCCACACTGAATAGCAGCTGACACCGGCAAAACGATGAATAACATTAGTGCCCACAAAAACCTCATTACAGCCCCCTTTCGCTCGATGCATTAGTTACCAAATCCCTAGCCCCACGCGCTTCACACATCATGTCCATATACCACGGGTTACCGCGCGTATCGCCAGTATAGCTAATCCCTCTGACGATATACACACCATCAGTCGCGATGCTGGCCGGTTGGCTAACCGGTGGCCCTGCAACGAAATTTCCATTTTCATCCTTGATTAGACCAGAAACAACCTGATTTCCATTTTCATCAGTTTCTTGGAATCTGCCAACACGCGTATCTTCATTTGATAACTGAGTTCGATATACCGACTCCTGATTCAGTTGAATAAGGCCATTCAGACGGATATTCGGATTAATTAAGCAGCGAACATTAACGCCAGCCCCGATGGTCTGTTGTGGCATACCAATCAAGCCCGTATCGCTATTCAGCACAATGGCCTCATGCACATACTTATCGTTCGGAACCATCTCAACCTTGCCATTCACAAACTGCCAGGTGGCTTTGCATTGTTTGGCGACGTTATCCAGATAATCCCGCGTCATGCCGTACATGGTTTTACCGCGTGGAAATACAGTCGGCGGCATTTCAGGCATGACCCCCTGAGTTATGCCGAACGGGGCAAGGTTACGCATCAGCAGATCATTAATATCGGCCACGGCATAACCCGCTGCTATGGTCTGGTTTATTGTGGCGTTAATAAATGCGTTATGACCATCGATAGCCTGGATCAGGATAAACGTATCCGTAGGGTTATCTCTGCCGGTAATGGTATAGCGAATATCACCTGAGAAAATCTCACCAAAGTTAGCGTCTTCGTTCTGCCCGTTCGGAGAGGTTGAACCATCGTAACCGGCGATCACTCGGAGCTTTGAAAACTCGGTACCGGTGATCCGGTTAATGGTATTTTGTGACAGGTTATAAATCTTGAAAATGGCCGCACGCGGGTTTGATATGTTGTACCACTCAATATTAAAGGTCACTTTAAAATCAGTGAAATTAATTCCTTTGCCATCCTTATCTAACAGCATCAATTCAAAGTGACGTATCCAGTTCTTACTCATAAAAACCTCATAAAAAAACCCGCTCAGTGGCGGGTTGGATTGAGTGGATTGATTTAGTTATTCTGCACAAAATATAAATGACTGCCGGCGCCAAGGTTGGTCTTGGTCGGGTATTCCTCTCGACTATCATCACTGAGCACAGCAAAAACGCCACTGATACCCAAGTCAGGATATTGCTCAAGCAGATCAACACCGACCACCAACGGAACACCACACAGCATGTCAGCGCCGCCGCTATCTCTCACATCCATGATCCAGCCAGCGGCATCACGAAAGACCAGTCGCAAATTAATTGCATATTCACCCACGCTGATGTTGAAGAACTGATTATTGGCCGTTAGCGGGATTTCCTGAATGTTCATGTAAGCCCTCTCTTGGCCCAACCAAGACTGGATTCCAATATTGAATTATTTACCGGGGCGGGTGCTTTAGTTCCGGTATTTTGTACAGCCGAAGTGCTTACCCCGCCTTGCATATTCTCTTTATCGGCCACCGTGACAGACTCGGTTTGAGACATAATCACTTCACGCAGGGTAAGAACACACATCAACACGTTTTCACTGGTTTTATCTGTCGTCACCTCAATGGCACGGATCAGCATATTGCTGTATTTTCGCTTGCCAGTAATAACGTCGAACGGCTTTCTATCTTCCTGTAGCTTACGGAGTTCCTGATAAACGTCCTCCGGGCTTTTACCCAGTGTTAATCCTATTTTCGACGTATCAGCAAAATCCAGCAACGAACCGCCACCCGCAAAACCCACCTCCATTGTGACCTCAGCGGCACGTTTATAAGCGTGATCGTTAACTGCTGCACCCTTTTCTACCGGATGTTCTGTTATCTCAAGCGCGTCTTGATGCTTTTCAGAGATAATCACGCTGGGCACCCACACCCCGATTTTTCGCGTTTGCTGCCGAAAGATAGCGGAAAGAATATCCATTAAGGGTTCCTTACTTGCTTGTTGGGTTTAATTGCTGTGTGAGCCTCGCATTCACGTTGGTCTGTCTGCCAGCGACTTCATTACCCGCTGATACCGGATCAGATACACCCGATATGTATATATTGGTCTCCTGCTGCAATCCTTGCTGTGGCATCCCACCAGCAGCACGTGATATCAATTCGCTACTGTAAGGGTTGCGCCCATTTTCATGATGAATAATACCCCCCATCAGCGCAGACATTACCTGCGGGTTCTCCAGATTTAAAACCGCATCAGGATGAACGTTAAGCATTTTTGACATCTGAGCAATGTAAGCCCCCGTGTTGTTCTCGTTACCTGGTGCCCACGTCGAAATAATATCAGTGAGGGTTTGCAGCGGCTTTCCGGTTGTCTTGCCCGTAAAATAACGCATCAACTGTCGAGCCATGGCCTTGAGTCCGTCATAGGCTGTCTCAAACTTCGCAAAACGACCACCTGGACGCTCTAGTGATGCGCCTTCTTGCCCTACGTAGTTAATGTTCCCCGGATTGTTGTTGCGTATTCCTCGCGGATCTGATGGTCCGGTCACTCCGTTAAACGTCGCATCTGGGGTGATGACCTGACTAACTGTATCGGCGGCACGGTTAACCAACCTCAATAACGCATCAGTAAAGTTATCCGCGAACTTCTGGTCCTTTATCTTTTCAACCGTTTCATTGAATTGTCCCGCCACGGTACCGGGGAGATCGGTATTTTTTATCCGTCGCGCTGACTGAGCATGCTGCTCGGGTTCTGCATTACTATTTTCGCCTCGCAGCCACCGGCCAACACTCCTGGGGTCAAAGCCGGTTTTATCCGTAACCCAGTCAGCCGCGTTATTCGCGCTATCGGTTACCGCTGGCATTGCATCCGGCTGATCATTACCCTGACCAAGTAACGCTTTCCCAATCCTACCCGCTTCACTCCAGTCACCCTCTTTCAAGGCATTAATGAGATCACCGATCATCGACATCATCTTGCCGAACTCACCGAATTGCTTCGTCAGGTTCTCAATGTCACCTTTGAGCGACCAGTTTTTCAGGTCAATATTGAGTAGCCTGGACAGCTCAACACCGACACCTTTTATGGACGTTTTCAGGTCATTTATTGCCTTGAGTGCGGCGGTTATCTCTGGTTCCCATTCGCCCCAGGCAATCAGGCTATTTCCACCCTCCTTCCATGTTTTGTAGTCTTCCCATAGTGCAAATATGGCAATCGCAAGCGCCGTCACCAGCCCTATAGGCGAGGTCAGGAACGCCGTATTAAGTAAACGCCATGCCACCAGTAAACCGCCAAACAATATAAGGAGCTGCTGCGTGGCCGGATCCAGTTTTTTGAACCAGTTCATGACGTCACCGATAGCCTGCCCGGTACGCCATAATACGCGCGTGACTGAGTCGCCCGCCCAGAGAATACCCTTGATGACTTTCATCAAAACAGCTTCAATCTTCGGCCAGTTATCGAGGATTTGCTTACGCAGAGAATCAATACCACCTGCCAGTCCGTCCGCCAGATTTGAGCCGATCTTGTCTCGCGCCATGCCAGCCATTTCCCCGAAAGAAGACAGAGAGGTCATGAATTTATTAGCGCTGACTGCGGCGGTGTCGGCGTTATAGCCGATGGATTTGGTCATCTGAGAATATTGCGCACTGAAATCACCCAGACCGCGACGCGTAGCCATCAGAGTGTTTTCATCAATGCCCAGCATTTGCGCATACTGGTTGGCACGATAATAAGGCATGCTACTGAGCTTCTGGCCAACACCTGTGAAAATGGTGGACATGTCCCGCATGTTGCCTTTCGCATCGCGGGTCTGTACGCCCAGACGGTTTAGAAAACTTTCTGCCCCTGGGCTGTTGCGGATAAATCGTGACAGGTTTTCCAGTGAGGACCGTGCGCCATCAACACTCCCGCCCATTTGTGAAACGGCATACCCTATCTGCTTAATGCCCTGCACCGTGGCACCGGTACGCTGTGAGGCCCAGTACAAATTATCCAGCCCACTGGCAACCTTAGCGGTGAACGCCACTACCGATAGCGCGGCACCCTCGACAACGGCTCCCATTTTCAACACATTGGCCGTAACGCCAGAGATCACAGCGGAGAATTTCTTCTCCCCCGCCTCATCCAGTTCAAAGCCAAGACTGACCAGAAAATCCTTAATAGTTTCAGCGTTGCTCATTTATCGGATCTCCATTTGTCTATTTTTGCCTGGTTCTCAGCCTCGATGTCGAGGTAGTCGTTCAGTAGCGCAATTCGACACAGGTCTACCGCTCCGCTATTGAGGTCTTTCTGGTCGATGTGAAATACCTTTACCGGGCGCAAGATAAAATCCTCGCCACCCGGTAAAGTTTCAAGCATCAATCCGCTGGCAGTGCCACTGGTTCGCTCCCTTGGAGTTCGCGCAAAAAATTTCCCATCGAGTCACCCACCACCCGACCGACGATTTGCAACATTGCCATCAGATCAATGTCATCAAACATCAGTGCGCCACCGGTAAAAATCGGGTTATAGGTTTTGCCGTGCTTACGTGACACCATTGCCAGGCAAGGATGAATAATGGCATTGAGATCCTCTTCGCTGATATCCGAAAGTGACTGGGCAATGCCGGGTAATGCTGTTTCAATCGTTACGGTACCGCTTCGCAGGTCTTTGAGGATGCCCGCCAGTAAAGGCAATAACTTACGCGACACTTTCAGTTGCGCGAACACGTCGAGTTTCTGAGCGCGGTACTCGATATCTTTAATTGTGAATTCCATTACTTACCCCTTAAAAAGTACCCAGCAGTTGGTCTACTTTGATGCAGTCAAATACCCACGGCACCGTCGCACCATCTTTGGCGTTCTGCCAATCCGGTTGTTTTTGAAACGCACAGCCACGCGCCGCGAACGTGTCACCACTGGCGGTATTTCGCATCAGTATGATGTTATTGCCCCACGTCGCGCTCGATTGTGCCTGCGCGTTGTACATGACCGATAACTTGCGATTGGTTGGGCTGGTTTTCAGCAGATTTACTGTCACTGTCCCACCTTTGCCCGCGTGGAGGCTGTGCATGCCCTCGCCATCCGCACCAATGGTCATGGTATTTTTATTCTCGATCATTGAGGTGGTGATGCCCTCTTCTGCTACGGCTGCGCCATAACCCAGATCGAATGAACCGCCCACACCAACAATGGAGGCGGTGAAGTCCATAAAGCTATAAGTGTTTGACATTCATCAGCTCCTTAGCGGTTAACATTGATGATGACATCGGCGTAGTGAACTGCACCGGCCAGCTTGATTGCACACTGCATCACCGGCGCTTTACGTCCCTCGCGGTCAGCCTGTGCCTGTGATGCCACTGGTGGGGCGTAAACGTAATATCCCTTAGTCAGGGTGTCGCCGGTTTCCAGCACGCCGAAACTATCACCACCCCATACACCCGGAGCCACCAGCCCGTTAGTGACCGACTGATCCAGTGATTTCTCTACGTTGGCTAGCAAACGGGTTACGCCTGCATCTGTTTGTGGGATTTTGGTGGTGCTGGTAAATAGCAGGTTGTAGAGGTTGTTCTGTACGTAGTTCTGCAACCAGTCGAGGCCGTGGCGCTCATCAAAGAAATCACCGTTGCACATCACGCCCTCTTGAATAATGGCCGTGTCGTTGTCGTAATTGACGAACACGTTGCAATTCTTCGCTTTCAGCGCATTGGCTTGCGACTGGGAAAGTGATTCAGCGGTAATGCCTGGCTGCTGTTTAAATTTCAGCGTGATGGTGGTGTTATTACCGTTAAAGTTCACGGTAAACGCACGACCAAAAATAGAGGCGGCTGCGTACGGGCTGGCGCTGGAATACTGCACCAACGTACGGGTATATTTAGCCGCTTTCAGCGTGCTGGCGATATCGGTATCAATATCCGCATCCAGCGCAGACGTTACCTGCGTGGTGTGGCCGTAAATTCGCGATACATCATCGCTCTGGATAAACGATGCGATGCTGATAACGTCATCATCACTTAATGACGGGTCAGCAACCACCAGTCCGTACCAGCGGCTAGACATGTCGGCTAATTTATAAACGCAGGCCTGAATGGTTTCTTTCGCCAAACCTTGAACCGGCAACGCTCCGGCACTATCAACCAATCCCAGCAGTACAGAAATATCGGTACCGGCTACGTTGGCCGAGCCATAACTGACCGCCGAGTCTTTGCCGGTGGTTTTGGATGTAACGATAAAGCGGCTACCATTCCAAACTACAGTGGCAATAAGAAGTGATTCCTCAACTCTGGCAGCAACACCGTTAAGGTTCAGTTCGCCCGTCCAGTCAACATCTGCCACCACGGTTTCAACACCATCAACGGTGATTTTCATCGAGCCATCAGAAACAGCGGTAAAGTTAGCCATTAGCTGCTTCGTCGGGTTCAAGATTGCCCCACGCAACAATCCAGCCGCGTCCTCTTTCACCCACCGGCCGACAAATGAATCAATCGGTTGTGGTGATTGCTGATAATACAAATTAGCGGCTTGGTACTCAGGTGCCGTCAGACCAAAGTCAGATGCAATGTCTGTCGCACTGGAATAGCTGCGCAGACGTTCGTGAGCATCGATAACAGGCGATGGGCCAACTACCAGCAGGGAACCAAAGTTCCGCGCGGCGGCAGCACGCACAGCCATATTCACCGTCACATTGACGATGTTAGAAACAGGTAATCCCTGCATGGTTATTCTCCGAAGAATTTAACGGGGGCGGAGGTCAGCGATTTAATGCCGTACTCGCGGATCACTTTGCGGCGTAGCTTGATAGTGATATCGAAACGACGAACCCATTGGTTATTAATGAGTTCGGGAAAAGGATTAATGCGACTGTAACGGGCCAGAGAAAGGCCCATCTTCACCAGTTCGTCATTGTTTTGGGTGATGGTCAGGCCGTCACGAAATTGGGTTGCATAGCGCTGCCCGTTGGGACCGTAGAAACTCGCCATACATTCGATTTCTTCGTGCCGCCATAACTCGGTGCTGTTCTCTGTTTGGTTCTCAAACGCCGGGCTGGCGTCATCAGGGATATCGATCACTCCAAAACCACACCAGTTAACATCCGCCGCCATAATTGGCGCTTGCACTGCCGTCCATCGTGGGCGGACATGACCATCGGAAAGCCCGGACACCCCTCTCACCCACTGGCTCAGTAAGCGTTCCAGCACATCATCGTATGCGGGGCCATCAGCTATTGGCGTTAGCCAGCCAGCCTCATCACTGCTGTTGTTGCTCAATGGGAATCCCTCCATCGAACGGCAGGAGTTCACAGTGCGCTTGAACAAATCCCGCACCATATGCCGTGTAGGGGTCAACAAATGTCACGCGATAATCGCGATTTTGATAAGTCACGATATCGGCATCCCGCCCCGTCTGCCCTTGGGTCAGTCTCTCGACGGTCACAATAAGAATTGCGCCACCAATAACATTCCCTGACATCATCCGGCGCGACTCAAGCGAGCGATCAACCGTAACCACTCCCGCAAAGCCTTTTTCAGTAACGGTGTTGGTGGCGAATCCATCAGCATCGACCGTCTGTACGTTCCGTTTAACCACCAGTGACATGTCACAGAAGTCAGGGTCAAACAGCACGTCAGTTACATCAAGATTTGGCATATTTATCCCTCACGATAGAGGTTATCGTCCGTCGATATAGCCCGGTATCAATTAGCGGCTTATCCCCGCTGCGACCGCGCCGTAAACGAGCGCTAATAGTGCTATCGGCTAAAGGAGTAAAACCGGTGATAGTGATGTAGCGTTTCACCGCATTACTGGCGATGGTGCCCGCCTGTTCTAACGCCCGATCTGCCGCGGCCTGATTGCCCGCCAAAACAGCCTGCGCCGCCTGTTTCAGTTTTTGGGTGGTTTCGTCCTGTACCGACCTGACACCCGGCTGTAAGTGAGGGCGTGCTGGTATGTTTTGTGCCGGGGAACCGTTTTCGTTGAGATAACCGATCCCCGCGTTACCGAAAGAGATGTCCTCTCGTTCGCTTTTCTCTTCAGGGATACCAATCAACACATCTTTCCTGCCGATAGCCTTAAATGCTGCTAACACATCATTAGCCTTATCTACCCGCACCTTTAATCCGCTTTTCATAGCTGGCGACCACCCGCACCGAACATCGTCACTAGTTGGTAAAACTCAGCCCCGTAGCGGGTAAAGTTCCAGAACCCCGCGTCAGGGTTGAGCGTGGCGCTGTTGTCATAGCTAACGGAAACCTTATCGACACTTTTTGACGAGGCCGCGCCATTAGTCGAACCACTACCGCCGCCCATCGCAGCAGACTGCACATCTTTGGCTTGCAGCGTGGTGTAGTGAGCCACGAATAATTCGACCAGGTAAGGAAACATGTCACCCAGTAGATTTTCACTTAACAGATTGTCAGCAAGATTGAGGCGGAATTGAATGGCAGACTCGGGGTATTTATTAACATCAGAAAACTGGGGAAAATCAGTTCTAAACTTTTCCACCGTTGGCAGATTTCGATTCTTTGGCATTTATTTTCCCCTTATTCAACTCATCAATCTGGTTTTGCAGGTCAACAATGTTGTTGTTGCGTGAATCGATTTCATCGGCTTGCTCATTCAGCCGCTTCTGTAGATCAGCAATGGTTGCGTTGTGTGTGTGGTTTTCTTCGACCTGTTCACTCAATTGCTTCTGCAGGTCATAAATGGTGGTAACACGTTCCACTGCTACTCGTTCCTGCTGATCGATTCGCCCCTGCATTTCAATCATGGAGGCTTGCAGGTCGGTATTGCTGTGCTCTGTTTCAGCGTCAATCACCTCGGCGTGCGCCAATGTGAACCAATGCTCGGCAACTTCTTTCGTGACCTTATGGGTGCCGACCAAGAAGCTGATATCGGGCTGACCGGCCAACGACAATTTAAACGGGGTGTGTACTGCAATTTTCATCATTTCACCTTACAGGCCTCCGGCGAGGCCCTATGAGTTATTAAATGCCGTCGAAGTAAGCCAGCGTCTCAATGTACGGGGCTTCAACTACACCCAGCTTTCCGTAATAGGTCACCAACTGCCACAGCCCACGATACTGGATTGGGATGCTGGTCAGCGGTACCAGTGGGAAGCGCACATATTTACGGTCATTTGTGTAGGCCACCATCCGATCCTTGCCTGCCACCCCCGCACCTTTCAGCCATTTCACCGCGCGGATATTCAAAGGAATGCCGTTCTGATGGAAAGCGATAGTGTTGGTGGTCAGGTAGGTCAGAAGTGACTGATTACCCGCATCAGAGACAATCACCTGTGCCAGATAGGCGTACTGTTCAGGGGGTAACAGCAGGTCTTTCGGTACCACGGTATAGCCGGACGCCGCCCAAGCATCGGAAAGCACCTTGTTAATCGAATCGCGGATCTCCGCAACGGTCGAGGTCAACCACGACTTAGTCGCATTGCCGATCGCCACGCCGGTGTAGTTAGCCAGACCTTTTACGCCCAAATCGGTATCACCGAGATAGACCTGCTCGTCGGCATCCATATGCCATTTCAACACCATGCCGTCATATTTCTGCGTATCGATTGGACGGCCCACCTGTTGCGCTGCGGCCAATTCAATCACAGTCCAACCCAACTCTATTCCCCACAATGTCAGCGGGAAACCCTTTTTATCGATATCTACGTTGATGCCTGCCAGTGCGGTCGATTCCTGGCTAACCCAGTTTTTACCCTTTGGATTAGCACCGGTACCGGCTGCGGCAAAGCCAGTTTTAGTGAATGAGCTGATCTCATCGGCGATATTTACATCTTCGCGGAATTGAATGTCACGGGTATAAGTCGTCCCCACCAACGGCAGGTTAATCTCTGGATCTAATCGCTCCAGCTCCCCAATGAGGAATGCGCCGCTGGCATCAATGGTGCGCTGGCTGTCGTAAGTGATCATATTGATTGTTCCTTAAATCTTGTAAGAGATTTCAGTGTTGCCAGCAGCATCACCGGCACCCGTGAAATAAGCGTTAGGCAGCACCACAGTAGTGTCAGCAATCGCAGTGGCCAGCACAGAGCCCAACGGGCTATCGTCAGTAGCTCCGGCGATACGGATGTAGACAGGAGCGCCCTTAGTCACACCCGCAGCCGTAGCCCCAATATTGACCGACAGGTAACCGCGCTTTAGCGCATCACCGGCAAAGTTGTTACTGGTACCGATTTGGCGCACTTTGTCTGGCGTTGATGTAGTTGGGAATGGTCGGACAAAGATGCCGACGATTTTGTCTGCGGTATCGTCCTCTTCCAGCGGTACAAAGAAATTGCCACTGAATTTACCGGCCAGCCCGTACTGGCTAAATGGATTGGCCGTATTAATCAGTACCGGCTCAATAGTCAGATCCTGAGGGCGCGAGACGGCCCCGGCAATGCCCGCAGGCATCCGGAATAAATATGCTGTCATGAATTAGTTTCCTTTTTTAGCCCAGAACGCGGCGTTCTGTTTATTGAGGTCGGCGGCGGTAGGTCGGCGATTTGGTGCGGCAGAATCGGTGGTTCGGTGGTTCAACTGAATGTTATTGCGTCCCTTGGCAATCTCGCTGGCCGCAATGAATGCCGCATCAAGTGACAATTTTGGCATCTTGGCAAAGTCGGGTTTGTCGCCGACAATACCTTTCAGCAATTTCTCGCCCTCTGTGGTTTTAAACGCCGCGTCCAGTACGGTTCGTTTAAAGGATGCCAGCTTCCCACCATCGGGCAATTTAATGCCGGGTACAATCCATTCAGCGCGGGAAACGACATCCTGATGATAAGCCGCATCGCTGGTAATACGTCGGCCCTCTTCCTCCTCATCCGGATCGGCGTCAGTGGTTGAGCCTAACTTTTCCAAAATCGCAGCTAAGGTCGTTTCCATTGCCGCGACTCGGGTTTCAATATCGCCACTGTCATTAGTCGCAATAGCGTCTAATTCAGGTTCCTGTTTCGGTAACGGCTGTTGCGGGTTAATGGTGATATTGATGGCCTTTGGCAGTTCGCCGGTACCCTCATCACCGGTTAGCTCTGACGGGGCGCTTTCCATTGCCTCCTCCATCGCGGCAGCATCTTTGGTTTTGATTGCTCGGCGTAGCTTCGCGAACCAGGTGTTATTCGTTGTCATACGTTTACTATCTCCAATTGAACAGCGTTTCCCTGCGCGGCCCGTAGGAACGAGCGCGACATGGTTAGCTATGATGTCGTACTGACGGGCTTTGCCTCTGGCGGTCTGCTGGTATTCGGCATCGTAGCCAGACGATATTTGATCAACACCCTCCTCAAGAATCACCTTTATGGCCTCGGCTTTCTTGACCACGATGTCGGCGATCATTAAATCTGATTGGTCACCGCTACCGCGCCTGACGTTTTGAACGTGACCAGCGGCGTAACGGCCCCAGTTGTCAGGGGTGACATCTTCGATGGGGTGAGATACGGTGAATGTCATTCCCTCAAAGCTGGCCAGCGTTTCAGGGCGAAATACTTCGTCCTCCGTCCTTTCCACTAAGATCTCACCGTCACTATCAGGTTCGATATCGTCCAGCTCTTCACCACCGTAAAGCTGCACCCCGGTTCGACCTATCGGGACATCTTTGCACAATAGGCCACCGTCGCTCATGGTGAAGCGCGTCTCCCCTAAGCGGGAGTTATAGAAATATTGCATGGGTTATCTTTCCGGAATGATGACTTCGCAGTAACAACGGCAATTAGGTAACGCGCCCGCATGTCCCGTCATGCCGTCAAGAGTTGGCGGGTTATCCCAGCGAACAAACTTACCCTCCATTTTCTGATGCGAGTGGCGAACATCACTATCTTCGGCTGTGCGCCAGATGTAACCACTGGAACCGATAGAAAGCGAACGGGCCTGAGTGAGTGCCGTAGATGCCCGTCCTATTTCTGTACGGGCGATCATATTGGCGCGAGATACTGCCACATCGCCAGATTTGGCTATTTCTTTAGCGAATGGTCCGGCACGACCTCCGGTGATTACCGCCTCTATCGCCTGATTATGGATATCATGCACTCGGTCAGCGGCTTGCAATGGCAGTGACTTGATGAGTTTTATCTGTTCTTCAACGATACTGCGTGCTACCTGTCCCACGGAGGTGTTTTCTACTATCTGGCGCAAACCAACGGATATTTCCTGCGAATTACTGCGCCACATCGCGACGTCTTTTGCGTTAACGGCATCAAACATCTTGCTGGCGGTGGTTCTGGCCCAGCCATCAATCAAATCTGAATAGCGGTTAAGGCTATCCATAACGTTGTAAACGGAATCGTTAGAACCATCGTAAGTACCATTTACGATGTCGCCGACCATTCGCGCTATCTTGCGTAGCTGAGTTTGATATTGGATTTCCGCGCGCCGTGATTTCAGGCGGGTTGAGATCTGCGTTTTCGCCGAGGTTCGGCGGGTCGATGTCTTTCGCACTCTCTATATCCTCATCGCTGATGCTAGAGCCGATACCGATAATGCCTGCTTTGTCCCTGAGTTCAGTCATACCCCCCTGTAACGTCAGTAAACCTGAGTCCATTGCGGCATTGATGGTATTAACGGTTTTTTCCGCCACGTTAGCGCGGTCAGGTTCCGACATTTGCCACAGCGGATTAAAATCAAAAGAGAAGCCGTCAGGCAGTGGCGAGCTGAACTCGGAATAGTGGATCACTTCGAATAATCGGCGCAGTGGACGACGCAAACGGCGCTCTTGTTGAGTACCGATATTGTCGTAGTAGTTAGCCAGGTCAGCGTCACCGGTTGAGAACCCCGCAGGAGACTGACCAAACAGGCGCACCAGCGGAATACCAATGGCACCGGCTATCTGCTGCGCAAATTGCGCCATCACGTCAGACAGTCCACCGAATGCGTAGCTGTGGGTTTCAAACGTGTCGGTATCATCCATCAGGGTAAGGCCCTCAGTGCTTTGGAATTGCCGGATCATGTCCATGCTTTTCATTAACGCATCAAGACCAGGACCACCCATAGCGACCAACTCACGGAATTTTTTAACTTTGTAGGTGCGTAAATGCGCCTTAAAGATTAATTGCGCTGCACCGGTCGAAGTACTGTCGAATGCTATCAACCGGTCAAATAACCGCTCTATGATCGACATACCCCATTCGTTTTCTGTTCGTTTTTGCTGGTACGGGAGGCCAACACCATCAAGGCGAATTACTCTGCTGTGGTGTATCTTCATGCTCGGTATCCCACTACCAGTGGTAACGGCCTGGTAATATTTAGGCATGCCGAGATCTGGTCCCATCTCTGTCACTCTATCGCTGATGGTTGGGTTAACCATCCAACGGTCTAGTACCAGCAATCCTTTAAACGCATCTTTACCAATGGTCTCTACCCGTAGTGGTGTTTCAGGCGCTTGACCGTCAATCATGATGAAACCAATTGCACCACCGTACAGTCGCGACCATTTGATCGTGTCGTTGATAGCGTCCCAGAGTGATAACTCTTCCCAGCGTCCTTCTAGACGCATCTTGGCATCCGGCGCCACCTTGGAGGTAATATTAATCCCTTTACGGGTCATATCATCTGCGATGGTATCTACCGCTGCGCCCACCAGCCACGAAGACCGGTAAGCGTTTTCTATCAACTGACGGTTGCGGGATGTCCAATTCGGTTGATAGTTATAATCTGAACTTTGATTCTGGGTGCGAAGTCCCAGCCGAGCTGACTCGTTCTGATAGCTATCTCTCGTTTTTTGTGGTGCGGACGTTCTGCTTCGTTTGCTTTTACGCGACATTACGCCTCCCCAAATTTTAGCCATATATCCAAAGCATGATCGGTTGGAGCGAACGCCATAATTAGCGCATCAGCCATATTGGGCGACGGTATTCCGCGCTTCTTCATGTCTTTTTTGCTCTCTACTTTTACGCGCCCATTGTTGTCATAATCCACACGAGGTCGGGATAATTCAGCTTTGAGATACTCCAAATTAGGCAGTTCTTCAGAAAGGCTAATCAGCTCATCCTCTGGATAAATAGCCCCCTCAGTGATGGCCCTATATGTTTTATAGAACCGGTCGCGCACTCCCCACCAAGCCTGAGCCTTGATATTTGAAAACATGTCTTTATTAGTTTTACCAGGCATGTAGTCATCATCTGGATCCTGCACAGCCTCACCAGCGTTAAATCCTTTGACATTAATTGACGCCACGCGGTTTAAATGAGCCTTAACCCCAGCCCCGATACCGATTGAGTCATAAATAATGGTGTGAATACCCTTCTCTATTGCGTAGGTATTAACTTTATTGGATGAGTCAATGACGTCACCCTTGTGCCAGTTATCAATATCGAGCACCACAGAACCGTGCGCATAACATAAGGCGTTACTGTCCTCACCCTCATCAGCCACATCGAACCCTACACGGCGCTCACCAGTAGGTTCAAATCCTAACTTGATATGTGCGTTAACCGCCGCAGCAATCCATGACGGCTTAATGATTGCAAGTTCGGAGTCAGCAACAGGTTTCCCCTCCCAAATATGCTGGTAAAGGTCGTAATCGCGTTCCTTGCATTCTTCCATTTCGAGGCGAAGCACCTCGGGGAACCATGGATTATCGGTATAGTTAACTTCCATTCGAATGCAATCAGCAGGAGGGCTTGAAACAAAGCGCTGGTAGGTGTCATCCAATATATTTTTAGGATTAAAGGATATCCATATTTCAGATCCGGGCTTTCGAATAGTGGGAATAAGAATATCCCATGAGTCTTTTGATACCGCCTCAGCCTCTTCCACCCAACAAATATCGACACCTTCTAGGGATTTTATTTTCGTTGGGTTGTTTTTAATCCCATAGAACATAAATTCAGAACCAGTAGACAGGTGCTTGATTGATGCCCTCTGAACCTCAAACTCCCCCAGATACCCTTCCCGTTGGATTGTGTCCTCAAGCAAACGAATAACCGAATCACTAATACTGTTCTGTAACTCACGCGCACAAAGAAATCGGCAGGAACTACGACGAGCAATCTCGATAAGCAATCTAGCTATGGACCAACTTTTACTGCTACCGCGCCCGCCGTGAGCTATTTTGTACCGCGATGAATGCACAAAAGGCTTAAATATTGGATTAATCGTAGACATATAGCCGCCCTATTACAGTTCAGAATGCAAGGCAGCAAAAAGCCGACATACTGAAAATCAGTAATATCATCTACCGTTTATGCGCAAATTATCTGAACAAGATAAGTTTTAATGAAGTCTGGATAAATGACAGGTATTGAGTCTGTAGAATGTATTATTTCAGCCATAACCCTTACTCGATGGTACGAGTTAACCAAAAGTAATATGTAGTATTTAAAATACAGGTTCGGTTAATGACCATTATGTTAAAAACCAATATTTTCAACGTGCTACAGTAATTTCCTTTATCATTTTTCACCACCAAATAAGTCAGTGAGTGTCGGCAAACCTTTAATGGTGTGCTCTGACTTCCTCGGCGCTTCCCACCCCTGCATTTCAGCAAGTTGCTTTATCGCTGCTTTTGAGTCGTGAAGTTTCAACTTTATACCTTCGCGCCCAGCCGTTAACTCAGCAATCGCATCCAGCATTTCCGGATTCTGCTTCACTGAATCTTTGAAGCGCCACACCGCTTGGATGATGGGTTTACCATGCTCATCTTTGCCTAGCTCATGCTCACTGAACTCAGCCAGATCCCGAATTGTGGCTCGACCCATGGTAGTAAGTCGCTCCATTGCTTCCGTGTGGGTCATGATTGCGTCATTTATTGCTTCGTACTGCACTGACTGGAGAAAGGCTTGAACGTTATCAAATGTTATCATTCGGCTGGCTTGCGCTCGGGCTGTATCATCTGTCTTTGCCTTACCGCCAGCCTTTCGATATGCCTCGGTTTGATTCTTACCATTAAGTAGCGCTGTAACGAATCTACGCTGTAATTGCGTCAGGGCATCAAAAAGCGCTTTCTGCTCAGACGTCAGCGTCTTTTTCATGTCCATTTAGAACTTCCTGCTAGTGAGTGAAATATAATGCCGGGGATTTTAAAGACCACTCGATATCAATACAGCGTGTTTATGCTGCTTTTCTCGCTGGCCACTCGCCGATTTCAGAATTA
>NZ_CQAZ01000063.1:0-7078 GCF_001152565.1 Yersinia pekkanenii
TGATTCGCTGTGTGCCGTCTCGATGGATGCGCATTATAGGGAGTCGAGTTTTTTGCACAACTCTTTTTTCGTCTTTTTCTACTGTTTGAATACTTTTCACCCCTTACGCGCAGATCTTGGTCGATCCGCGCTATTTTCAGAGCGATCACAACGCCCGATTGGTTGTAATTCCATCAGCAAAGGCTAGTATTGCCGGTAAAATACTTTCTTATAAAGAGGCTATTATTATGTCCGATGCTATTCGTCCCTATCTTCATTATTCACCTGCGCTAGGTAAACGCGTCATGATCGATGGATCGAGTGTGATCATTGGTAATGTAGTTCTAGGTGATGATGTTAGTATCTGGCCTTTAGTCGCTATTCGTGGTGATGTTAATCAGATCGTTATTGGTGCCCGTTCAAATATTCAAGATGGTAGTGTGCTACATGTCACCCATAAATCTGAGCATCATCCTAGCGGAAACCCCCTGATTATTGGCAAAGACGTGACTATTGGGCATAAAGCGATGCTGCACGGCTGTACTATCGGCAACCGGGTATTAGTTGGGATGGGATCGATCTTGTTAGACGGGGCAGTAATAGAAGATGATGTTATGATTGGGGCCGGTAGCCTGATTGCCCCCGGGAAACGGTTAGTCAGTGGTTACCTCTATATGGGCAGCCCCGCCAAGCAAGTTCGGCCATTAACACCGGCAGAGTTAGCAGGCCTACTTTACTCTGCGGGTAACTACGTCCGCTGGAAAGATGACTATCTGGCAGAAACCAAATAAAGAGTCATATCGGATGCAGGGAGTGGTTCGTCATCTTCCCTGCCTTCTTACATCCCTTTCTATTTACCTAACTCATCACGCAACTGGTTCAATACCGGTGTAATTTCAGGCAGCATGCCATGCCAAAGGTTGAAGGCATGAGCCGCTTGCCCCACCAGCATCCCCAAACCATCAGTATAGCTTGTCACACCCAATTGTTTGATCCAGAATAAAAATGGCGTGATATCAGCCTGATAGAACATATCGTAACAGCGGGTTTGAGGGCTAATAATGTCCGTAGGTAAGTTTGGAATCTCACCATGAAGGCCTGAGGCTGTGGCATTAATGATCAAATCAAATTGCTGCCCACTCAAAGCTTGCATTTCGGTAGCATCAATATCACCCAAATGGCGAAATACTTCAGCAAGTTGCTGCGCGCGCGAAGAGGTCCGATTAGTGATGACCACCGTGCACCCATAAGAAAGTAAAGGGAGGATCACGCCGCGAGCAGCTCCACCAGCCCCCACCAACAAGACCCTATCAGTTGTTCGGATCAAAGACTGTCTTTCAAGATCACTGAGCAAACCGATACCATCAGTGTTGTCGCCCAACAAGCGCCCATTATCTAAACGCTTAATGGTATTAACAGCTCCCGCCAGCGATGCACGGTCAGTTAGTTCATTACATTTCGCATAAGCGCGTTCTTTAAACGGCGTGGTAACGTTCGCGCCCAATGCACCATCGGCAAAGAACGACGTTAATGTTTCCTCAAATGTTTCATGAGGAGCAAGTACCCGGCCGTATTGATGCTCTATACCTGTTTGCTCGGCAAAAAGCGCATGGATCCTCGGCGATTTACTGTGCCCAATGGGGTTACCAAACACTGCGAACTTCTGATCCATGCTATTTCCTACCCTTGACGAAATTGCTTACCGGTTAACACATCTCTGATTTCAGATGGATTCAAGCGACCACCGACCTTGCCGGGGAGCACCATTAGAGAAGGACCAAATTGTATTCTCACTTCTTCTGCCGTGCGACAAGGCTCATAGCCGCTTAAATTAGCACTGGTTGAAACCAATGGTTTGCCATATTGCGAGCAAAGCTGCTGTACCAGTGGGTGGTCACTCACCCTCACGGCTAATGAATCAAAACTACCCGTTAGCCAGCGCGGTGTCTCAATACGAGCAGGTATCACCCAAGTTACCGGCCCAGGCCAACAGGAAAAAATAGTTTCTCGTTGCATGTCACTTAGAACCGAATCATCAACATAAGATTTTAACTGTTCATAACTAGCCGCAATGAGGATCAAACCCTTCTGCCACGGCCGCTGTTTTAAAGCTAGCAAAGCACTCACGGCCTTTTCGCTATCAGGATCGCAACCTAAACCAAAAACAGCCTCTGTTGGGTAGGCGATAACCTCTTCTTGTTGCAATGCTCGCAACACATTTTCCAGAGAAGTATTCCCCTCTGGTTTACTCACACTGTTATTACTCACTGACGACTGCCTTCCCGCATAACTTGCTGACGCAAAACCGTTTTACGCCTTGTGCTGTTCTCTTTTCCATTAACAATGGATAGTGGCAATAAGCGCACTCTCCTTCGATGGGCTGCTGATTAATGGTGAATTGACAATCAGGATAGCGATTACAGGCATGGAATACTTTTCCAAACCTGGACTTTCGCTGTAGCAACTTCCCTTGGCCACATTGCGGACAAGCAATAGATGTTTCATTTGGTTTATCAATAACTTCCGTATGATCACATTGCGGATATTGGCTGCAACCGATAAACATACCAAAACGCCCTTGCCGCAGCACCATATCTGAACCACATTCGGGGCAATGCTGCCCTTCCAGAACTTTCACGATATGACCATCAGATTGCGCTTTCAGGGGGAGCATATACTGGCAGCCAGGATACTGTGAACAACCAAGGAATGGGCCATGACCACCACTGCGAATGACTAACGCCGATCCGCACTCTGGGCATGCCCCATTATCCTTGGCAGGAACTATTTTAGTCATAACACCTTCCATATAAAGTTATTAGCCTGAATATTACCACTTAGTGCAAATAACCTTCATTGACTTCAAAAAGTAACTCTTCCATCTGTTGATAGGCACTTTCATAACCAGGTATGTTAAATAGCACCATCAACACTACCCATTTGAGATCTTCCAGATTAATCTCATTAGAGTCCAACGCCATAATACGGTCGATAACCATCTCACGGGTATCAAGGTGTAATACCTGAATTTGTTCAAGAAATAGGATAAAACCACGGCAAGTGATGTCCAGACGTTGCGATTCTTCCGCAGTATAGATACGTAATGCTTGCGGGTCGGCGGCGTAGAGATAAGGGGCTTTCTGCCCTTCTTGTAGGTCAGCCAAAGCCTCTAACCAGTTCAGGGCGTTGTTGATATCCTCACGATAGAAACCTGCGTCAGCAAGATCGTCAGTAATCTTGTCTTGATCAACAAGCATTTCCGACTCGTTATGCATATAAGTTTCAAATAAGTAAATTAAAACGTCGAACATGGCCTGCCCTCCTTAATCGGACATAGCCGCCGGGTACAGCTGCTACCCACCCTGCTAACTCCAGCTCGAGCAATTTGCTGACGATATCTGGCACAGGTTGGCCGGCACGTTCGGCGACGACATCAACGGGTGTCATAACATAACCATACACGCCAACAAGAATAACTTAACACCATGATATTTAATGTAATACAAGTCCGTATAAATCCATACCAATCCAACCATTTTGGGCAAAATGTGGATCACTTTAATTAGGCATCCACCCTCACCTATCGCGACGCATCACATCTCAAATGAACCGCCGTTACATCCATTCTAGCACGCCACAATATTAGACTGTTGTACCAATGGGTTGAATCTAACTGCATCTTGCAAGTGCTCTGGGGCAAAGTGTGCATAGGTCATAGTTTGTTGAATATTGCTATGTCCGAGTATTTTTTGCAGCGTCAAGATATTGCCCCCATTCATCATAAAATGACTTGCGAACGTGTGCCGTAGAACCCGTACAGATTGCCCTACGGGTAAGGCAGGTATGGCGGCCCGTAGTGTTTCCCTTACAAAGTCGTAATCAACCCGCAAAAATAATCGCCCCCCTTCCGGCTTATAAACTTCTTTATATAGGCTCGCCGATATTGGGACAGTTCTATTTTTACCATTCTTCGTGTTATTAAAGGTCACCTTGTATTTAATCACTGACGCGCTTGTTAAATCCGCAGCCTCTTCCCAGCGCGCGCCGGTAGCCAGGCACAACTTGATTACCTTCAAGTTGTCGCCATCAAAACTCTTAAGCAATAAATCAATCTCAGGCCGTTAAAGGAAATACATTTCGCTTTCAGTCTTTTTGATCTTGCTTATCCCCTTCAAGGGGTGTTGGCTGTGATAGTGACCACTATCTATAAGTGTGCTAAATACCCCACTCAATATCATCTGCGCCCTATTTATCGTGCCGGGGCTGATCCCGTTTGATAGGCGGAGCGCTTTATAGTCAGCAAAAGAGCTTTTCGTAACCTGGTCAGCGCGGGGGTTCTTCATATCCTCGGCTAATTTGTTAAGCCTCTGATAATCATCCTTACCAGCTTTTAGAGTTTGGCCGTGATACTTCCACCATAACTCTATTAATTCAGTTAATAGGCGGCGGTCTGCTGGTTTCTCTATCCAGTCCTTGTTATTTTGCGTGGCGATAATCCACCGCTCATACTGCTGCGCTTCTGATTTAGTATCAAAACGTTTACGCATCCGCTTGCCATTGCGACCTTGCGGGCGAGTATCGACTAAATATTGCCCCTCGCCGAGTTTTTTAATAGACATTATTGATTCCATTAATAGCTTTCGGCGATGGCATTATCAATTTTCTTAACAAGCTCAAAATCAAGATCCATGACAATATCGATGAACTCAATTAAATCATAGCGCTTTGACTTGTAATTAATCTTTGAAGCTATTCTGTCCATTTTGAAATGCCTTAGCTCATCCCTTAAGTGGCAATGACCTATAAAATACGGCCTAAAATTATTACTAACTGCTATTTCTTCAATAGTGACCTTTCGTCTTGTTTTAGCACCACTACCATCTTTATAGCTAAACTCAATATCATAGGGAGAGCCAGCCCATACAATCGATAAATCATCAAGAAAATCATGGATACCAAAATATTTAGATTTTGTTTTATCTGAATTTAAAGCACGTTTAGTGGTGTTGCTCTTCGTATATTTATTTTTTTCGGTTATGCCTGAAGCGAACTGAGCAACGCTGTCATTTTGGGCTTTTGCTAATTTTGTTTCTAATCTCCCCCAGTAAATTATGATGGAAAAAAACAGCAGCCATAATATAGGATACTTAAGCGAGGCAATAAACGAAATGAATAGAAGAGGAACAAAAATACACCCAAGCGCCCCTTTTTTTTCTGACGGATGAATGCACCCGCAAGCAGGGCAAGACTCGGTTCCTTTGGGGGTCTCTCGCCCACATTTCACACACCCTTGCATATCTGTTTTAAATTTCGAAGCGCTCACAGCAAATCCCTCCCTTACCCCAGGAAACATAGATTTTATAGATGGTTAGCCAACCTTCTGGCCGGTTTGGTGGTCGGGTGTGTCGTCTCGCCCATTAGGGGAGAGAGCCGGCGATATTTGTCCGGCAGCTTCTGACGTTTTATTGTCATTGCTCATTAACCACATCATATATTTCTCAAACCTAGGGTGATTGGTGATTTTCATCAGCACATCACTCCCAATACTTTCAATTCTTCCAGTCTCATAATATTTCTGAGTACCTGTAGGAATGCCTGTTAATTCAAAGAATTGCTGTCGAGTTAGCCCCTCGGCCTCCCTGATATCCCTTATTTTTTTTCCGATGCTCATTGACATGGTAGAGATCCCCACCCTAAACTATGTGAAAGGGTAGTAATCACTACCCCAATCCTAGCGAATCCAAACGAATCCGAACGTGATCAAAGAGGGTAAGTCATGAGTGCACGAAGATCCAAGCCACTAATGGTAAAAATGCCGGATTGCCCGGTAGTTTTTTGCCTTCCTTACCGACGCGGTCGGCAACGCTACCGCCATGCGTTTTGTGTTGCCGGAGAGCGCCAGCTATACCGACACTCCAATCCCTCATTTTCAGCACAACGGCAGCGGTTACCAGCTCCTGGCTAATCTGGGACGCGCGTTCAGCATTCCGGATTACGTCTGGTACCAACTCCCTGACGGCACGGTCTATGTCGGCAGTTATGCCGATTCCCGTTTTGCACAAACGCCGGTCGATGTTCCACAGGAATTCGCCCAGGGCGGCGGCGGGGGTAATAGCCTTACTTTGCCGCTTATCCCAGCCATTCGCCCTGGCGTTATTGTGAATGGCCGGCGCATCACTAAAGTAGATGTGACTGACGACAGCATGACATTGACCTGGACACCGCTAAACAGCCAGGGCCAGCCGGCACAGAAATCGCCGGAACAGCGCCAGATTGAAAAACTTTACCCGGAGCTGGGCGCAGGATTGCACTTGCCCCGCATGGCTCGGGTAATGAGTCCGACCGATGCCGCCGAGCTGGGCGATCCGTCCGACCCGTTCCGCCCGCGCTACGCCGTCAATATTCAATTACTGGACGAGAACGGCAACGCCGCCGCCGGCGCGCAGGAATATAACGCGGTNCCGATGGCGGGCAGTGAGGGCGGCATGTTCCAGTTCCCACCTGAAGGGACGCTGGTAGAAATTGGTTTTGCGGATGGCCGGCCAGATAAGCCAATGATCCGGCAAACGCTGTCTGAGGGATTATCACTGCCCGCCGTCAAGCCAGGCGAACAGCTACAGCAGCAGCGCGCCGGCGTCAGTCAGCGCGTGACGGTCGACGGCAGTTGGCAGCGTGATACCGACCAGTCGATAGAGGAAACCAGCAGCCGACGCAGCGTGACCAGTGACGAGGAGAATCGCACCACTACGACTCGCAGTACCACGGTAAAAGCCAACGACAGCACCACGGTATTGGGAACTAAAACCCTGATGGCCGGCCAGGTGATACAGCTTGCCGAGGGCGACTACTCAATAGGTACATTGGCCAATATGCTGACCAAGGTCGGCAAAGACAGGAATGACGATGTTGGCCAGAATCAAAATATCACAGTTGGCCATAACCAAAATGTCATGGTTGGCCAGAACCAAACGACCGACGTCGGCGGCGCACTCACCGAGAAAATCGCCGGTATTCGCCGCAGTGTTGCCGCCGCTCAGGAACTTATCGCGCCCACGGTGCGCCTGGGTACCGACGATATCAACGTACTGACATTGCTCAC
>NZ_CQAZ01000063.1:7189-14402 GCF_001152565.1 Yersinia pekkanenii
TAATCCGCATCGAGCATAGACGCTACTGTCTATGCTTCAGCACCTCGAATACCCCAAGCCGTAACAAACTTACGTAATATCCCCGTTAAAATTACTGAAACATTTCACATTGCCCGCACCGCAAGGCTGACGCATATCACAGGTAACGCGCTGGAAGCCTCACCACGGCCCGCACCACTCAGCACACCTCAGGATTCACATTCGAGCGCGATAATCGCACCATAACCCGCCAGTGAAACATGCGAGGTAAATCCAGCCACGTAAAAGAAACGGGAGGTAAAACGCACACGCCCACCACGCCTGCACAAAATATTTGGGGGAATTATTTCAGTTTGGTAACTCTACAAACACCCACGCCAGGCCGCGCCAGTGCTAAAGATCTCACATGGATCGCAAACTGTAACGAGTGATATATATTTCAGTTAATTACAGTAATCAGAACGATCTCGATATGATCTATGAAAATTAAATATATGATTTTAAACAGTTTTTACATTTTACGTCCGATCAAATACAAAATGGAAAGCGTTCAGGGTAATAAATAGAATTGCGCGGCAAGCCAGACGCCGCAAGGGATTGAGCAGAGTTGAGGAAAAATTTCGATACTGTAAAAATTGGCGAGAAACTGGCTTCGATCTCTGGCAGCATTCGCACGAACCAGGCCAAAACGGCCACCAGGTAAAACACCGTTTGCTAACTTTACGCGCAGATCATCAGGCAAAACAAAGCCCCGCAAGCGGGGCTGATTTACTAGCCGTGGTCAATATGTGGTCACTAATATTTATTTATATTTAATATTCAATGAGATATATACATATTACTGACATCAAGGGGTGTCACCTCATCACCTACGTTAGCCAACACGTCAGCAAATGGCAATTCAACTTGCTTCTCTAATGAAGAAATAATTACTTTCTCAGGCAATGATATCCATTGAAGTGAGCCTCCGACTTGCTCGGCTACCTCTTGTGCGGACCTCACCAGATAGGCTCCTTGCTGAATCAGCCAGTGCACACCTTCGCTGGTTTCACTCCCTAATGGCCCCGGTAAAGCAAAAACATCTCTCCCCTGTTCTATAGCATAACGGGCAGTAATCAAAGAACCACTTTTCAGTGTGGCTTCAACGACCAATACAGCAGAGCTTAATCCACTGATAATACGGTTTCTTCTGGGGAAATGGGCGGCAATCGGTAATGCTGTCGTCAAAAACTCAGAGACTAAAGCCCCGCCTTGGTGCTCGATCTCTTTGGCCAAATGACGATGCCGACGTGGATATATGTTCTCTAACCCGCTGCCTAGTACCGCAATAGTCTTTCCTCTTGCACTCAACGCCGCCTGATGACAAATCCCATCGATCCCCATTGCCAAGCCGCTGGTGATAACGAGCCCAGTTTGAGCCAGTTCTGAAGCAAAATGACGGCCCCATTGCTCTCCATAATGGCTAAAATTACGGCTCCCAACCATGGCGACCTGTGGGCGGTAAAGAACATCCAGCTCGCCGGAAACAAAAAGTACCAAAGGGGCTGCCGAAATATGGGTTAAACGGGGTGGGTAACCTGGCTCACCATAAGCCAATAAGTAATGAGATGAGTGATCCAACCAGGCTAATGTAGCCTCAATATAGTGGGGGTCTGCCTGATAAAATTGTTGGCATTGTTGTAGATCCAACCCATAGGCTGCCAACCTTCCAGGATGAATATCACCACTGGCAAGCAACCGCCTGACCAAGGCACTGCTTTTCACTACGCCAAAACCCCTAACTTTACTCATCCTGAGCCATAATTCTGCTGCTAACATATCGCCTCCCTGGCCTGCTTCCTATACTGATACCGATTTGTTCAATTGGTAGACGATGCTGTCAATCAGAGCCAGAAATGTCTAGAATAGAGATTGAATATCATTCACTACTCGGACGCAGATCTAGATATTTATGTCAGTATTACAAGTATTACATTACCCAGATGAGCGGCTGCGCAAAATTGCTGCGCCGGTTAAAGAAGTCAATGGTGAAATCCAGCGTATTGTCGACGACATGTTCGAAACGATGTACGCAGAGGAAGGTATTGGCCTTGCCGCAACACAAGTGGATGTTCACCTACAAATTATCGTCATTGATGTCTCGGAAAACCGTGACCAACGTTTGGTGCTGATTAATCCAGAGCTATTGGAGAAAAGCGGTGAAACCGGCATTGAAGAGGGTTGTTTGTCAATTCCTGAGCAACGTGCATTGATTCCTCGAGCTGAAAAGGTAAAAATCAGAGCGCTGGATCGTGACGGCAAAACGTTCGAACTGGAAGCTGATGATTTATTAGCGATTTGTATCCAGCATGAAATGGATCACTTGGTCGGTAAGCTGTTTGTGGACTATTTGTCACCGCTGAAACGTCAGCGTATCCGCCAAAAACTGGAGAAAATGGCGAAGTTGAACGCCCGTGCCGACTAACCCATTCTAATTCAGGAAACCAATTAATTGCAGGAAACCAATGTGTCTGACTCTTTGCGGATTATTTTTGCCGGAACTCCTGACTTTGCAGCGCGCCATTTAGGCGCGTTGTTATCTTCCCAACATCAGATTGTTGGTGTTTTTACTCAACCAGACCGTCCGGCAGGTCGCGGCAATAAACTCACTCCAAGCCCAGTTAAGGTATTGGCGGAACAGCAAGGTATCCCTGTTTTTCAACCAAAATCATTGCGGCCGGAGGAAAACCAGCATTTAGTTGCCGATCTTAACGCTGATATCATGGTGGTGGTCGCTTATGGTTTGATACTGCCCGCACCTGTACTAGCAATGCCGCGATTAGGCTGCATTAATGTCCATGGTTCCCTATTACCGCGCTGGCGCGGTGCTGCACCAATCCAGCGTTCAGTATGGGCTGGTGACGCAAAAACTGGGGTAACTATCATGCAGATGGATGTCGGGCTAGATACCGGTGATATGCTCCATAAAATTGAGTGTGACATTCAGCCGGAAGATACCAGTGCAACACTGTACGATAAGCTGGCCCAGCTTGGCCCTCAGGGCTTATTGGTAACACTGCAACAGTTAGCCGAAGGCAGTGCACAGCCTGAAGTACAAGATGAAACGCAAGTTACTTATGCAGAAAAACTAAGCAAAGAAGAGGCTAAATTAGATTGGTCACTTTCCGCAGCTCAATTAGAACGTTGTATTCGTGCTTTTAATCCTTGGCCCGTTAGCTATTTTGTCGTTGATGAACAACCCATCAAGGTCTGGCAGGCGCAGGTACTCTCTGTAGTAGATAATACAAAGCCCGGAACCATCATCCATGCAGATAAACATGGGATCCAAGTAGCAACAGCAGATGGCGTTTTGAATATCACGCAACTGCAACCTGCCGGCAAAAAAGCGATGTCCGCTGCGGACTTATTAAATTCACGTCGCGAATGGTTCACACCCGGTAGCCAGCTAACATAATAGATCTATTTAAACCATATACCCCATAAATTTCATGGTGTAGGAAGGCGGCAAACAAAAGCATCCCGATGAGCTTACACAAGTAAGTGATTCGAGTGACACCTATGCAACTTGAAAGATGACAGATATAAATTTCATCGCCCGATACTTCATCATTGGGCCCTTTCCCTTTACTTGCTGACGTTTGTCGGCTTTTTTGGTTATGAAAAACACATATAATCTCCGCAGCATCGCTGCTAAAGCAATTAGCCAGGTATTGGATCAGGGGCAATCGCTCAGTACCGTGTTGCCTGGGCTACAGAAAAGTATTTCCGATAAAGATCGCGCATTGCTGCAGGAGTTGTGTTTCGGCACGTTGCGTGTTCTGCCACAACTAGAATGGTGTATCCAGCAGTTGATGGCGCGTCCGATGACGGGTAAACAGCGTATTTTTCACTATCTGATTATGGTCGGACTGTATCAGTTGATATATACACGCATCCCTCCTCATGCTGCCCTGGCAGAAACCGTTGAAGGGGCCACTGTGCTGAAACGCCCGCAACTCAAAGGGTTGATCAACGGTGTGCTACGCCAATTCCAGCGCCAACAAGTAGAATTATTAGAGCGCGCTGCAAATAATGATAGCCACTACCTGCATCCAAGCTGGTTATTGGCACGTATTAAGCAGGCTTACCCAGATCAATGGCAGCAAATTCTGGATGCAAATAACCAAAAACCACCAATGTGGTTACGTGTGAGCCGCCTCCATCATACCCGTAGCGAATATCTAGACCTCTTGAAACAAGCAGGTATTGATGCAGAGCCTCATGCCTTTTACTCTGATGCATTGCGCCTAATGACCCCTTGTCCGGTCAATCAGTTGCCAGGTTTTGAGCTTGGCTGGGTAACCATACAAGATGCTTCTGCTCAAGGTTGTGTTGATCTACTTGATCCACAGAATGGTGAGCAGATCCTTGATCTATGCGCCGCACCAGGAGGTAAAACAACACATATCCTGGAAGCTGCGCCAAAAGCTCATGTATTAGCTGTTGATATTGATGAACAACGGCTCAGTCGGGTTAACGAGAATTTACAACGTCTGCAATTACATGCAGTTGTACGAGTCGGCGATGGCAGAACCCCAGAAGCATGGTGTGGCGATCAGCAATTTGATCGCATTCTATTAGATGCCCCTTGTTCTGCAACAGGTGTTATTCGCCGCCATCCTGACATCAAATGGTTACGTCGAAACAGTGATATTGCCGAGCTAGCCCAATTACAATCTGAGATCATTGAGGCTATCTGGCCTAGACTGAAAAAAGGTGGCGTAATGGTCTATGCTACCTGCTCTATATTGCCGGAAGAGAATCAGCAGCAGATTGCTGCATTTCTGCAACGGCATTCTGAGGCAGAATTGGCTGGAACGGGTACCCCGACAACACCAGGTAAACAAAACTTGCCACACCCTGAAGATGGCGATGGTTTCTTTTATGCAAAGTTAATCAAAAGATAATCGTGGCTTTTGCTATGCCTCAACATCTAATTTCAGTGTGAAACAGAGAGCGCTATGAAAATAATCATTCTTGGGGCGGGGCAAGTTGGCGGAACCCTGGCGGAAAATTTGGTGGGCGAGAACAACGATATTACTGTCGTTGATGTAGATTCTGGTCGTCTGCGCCAACTGCAGGATAAATTTGATCTGCGCGTGGTACAAGGACATGGTTCTCACCCCCGAATCTTAAGGGAAGCAGGGGCAGAAGATGCAGATATGTTGGTTGCGGTGACTAACTCTGATGAAACCAATATGGTTGCTTGCCAAATCGCTTACTCACTATTTAATACACCAAATCGTATCGCTCGCATCCGTTCAGCTGAATATATCCGTGAAGCAGATAAGTTATTTCAACCGGAAGCAGTACCTATTGACCATCTAATATCACCAGAACAGCTAGTTATCGATTATATCTATAAGCTAATTGAATATCCGGGCGCTCTGCAGGTCGTTAATTTTGCTGAGGGTAAAGTCAGTATTGCTGCAGTTAAAGCCTATTATGGCGGGCCATTAGTGGGGAATGCACTTTCGTCCTTGCGTGAACATATGCCGCATATTGATACCCGAGTTGCTGCAATATTCCGTCAAGATCGGCCGATTCGTCCGCAAGGCTCAACAATCATTGAAGCGGGTGATGAAGTCTTCTTTGTTGCCGCCTCCCAGCATATCCGCGCAGTAATGAGTGAGTTACAACGGCTGGAAAAACCTTATAAACGCATTATGATTGTTGGTGGCGGTAATGTTGGTGCTGGTTTAGCCCTGAGATTAGAAAAAGATTACAGCGTAAAATTAATTGAACGTGACCAGCAACGTGCTGCTGAATTAGCCGAAATGTTGCATGATACTATTGTTTTTTATGGCGACGCATCAGATCAAGAACTACTGGCAGAAGAACATATTGAGCAAGTCGATGTTTTTATCGCTATAACCAACGATGATGAAGCTAATATTATGTCGGCTATGTTAGCGAAACGTATGGGTGCGAAAAAAGCGATGGTATTAATCCAACGTAGCGCTTATGTAGATCTAGTTCAGGGGAGTGTTATTGATATTGTGATATCGCCGCAACAAGCCACTATTTCTGCACTATTAGGCCATGTGCGTAAAGCAGATATTGTCAGCGTTTCCTCTTTGAGGCGTGGTGTTGCCGAGGCAATAGAGGCAATTGCTCATGGCGATGAAAGCACATCAAAAGTTGTTGGCCGTATGGTTGAAGATATCAAGCTACCACCTGGTACCACCATCGGAGCAATTGTGCGTGGTGACGAAGTTATCATTGCTAACGGTAATTCCATTATTAAGCAGGGTGATCATGTAATAATGTTTATTACTCACAAAAAATTCGTCCCCGATGTGGAGCGACTGTTCCAACCAAGTCCATTCTTCTTGTAAACAATGACGATCGAAGATTCTAAACACATTTACAAATTAAAACTATTCCCATGTAGAATCGCGAAAAATTTCCTATAATTATAGTCGTGTCAGGTTTTATTTAGCTAAGATTAAGTAATTCATTTTTAAATGGAGTATTGGTTATGAGTTTTATGAAGGAGTTTCGTGAATTTGCCATGCGTGGCAATGTGGTCGACTTGGCTGTTGGGGTAATTATTGGGGCTGCATTCGGTAGAATTGTATCTTCACTGGTTGCCGATATCATCATGCCACCATTAGGTTTATTGCTGGGTGGGGTCGATTTTAAGCAATTCCATTTCGTATTACGAGCGGCCGAAGGGACCATACCTGCTGTTGTCATGAATTACGGCATATTTATTCAAAGCATTTTCGATTTTGTCATTGTGGCACTGGCTATATTTTCCGCAGTTAAGCTAATGAATAGAATGCGTCGTGAGAAAGCAGAAGAGTCGGCAGCGCCGCCAGCACCAACAACAGAAGAAAAACTGCTAGCAGAGATTCGTGATTTACTGAAAGCACAACAATCTAAGTAATTTCAACCTCATTAACAGTAAAAAGCCATCAAATTTGATGGCTTTTTTATTGAGAGAGACCCGTCCTAAATAGCGTTGACACATTTAACTCGTGTACTGAGGAAAATGTGATGAACCAATATGTTAAACGCACGCAACGTGATTATCCTCTCTCCTTTAAATTGGCCGTTGTCGAAAAGGTGAAATGACCTATCGTCAGGCGCAAGACCGCGACGGTATTCAAGGTAGCCACACCGTCATGGCATGGCTACGCAAATAGGGTCAACTCGACTGAATAGACCCCAGTTTCCTAGACGGTAGCGT
>NZ_CQAZ01000064.1 GCF_001152565.1 Yersinia pekkanenii
TGGCGCTATCGCCAACGGCAGTGCGACCAACAGCGTCGAGGCACTGGTGAGCGACGCGCGAGGCAATCCGGTATTGGGTCGGACGGTATCCTTTACTACCTCGAATAATGCACAATTGACGGTGGTGATTGGCACTACCGGGGCCGATGGGATTGCCAGCGCGACCCTGACCAATACCCTTGCCGGTACCAGTAGCGTGAAAGCTGAAATTGGCACGATCAATCATACTGTCGACACCCTCTTTGTGGCGGGTGCTGCAGCCAACATTGTTCTTAGCATCGTGGATGATGGCGCTATCGCCAACGGCAGTGCGACCAACAGTGTCAGGGCGCTGGTGAGTGATGCGCAGGGTAACCCAATATCCGGTCAGACGGTCAGCTTCAGCTCCGCCAATACCACTGCGCAGGTAACCGCAGTGATCAGTATCACCGGGGCAGACGGGATCGCCACAGCAACCCTGACCAATACCCTTGCCGGTGTCAGCAATGTGATTGCTGAGCTTGGCGCGATCAATAAAACTATCAATACCCACTTTGTGGCGGGTGCGGCGGCCAACATTGTTCTGAACATTGTGAATGATGGCGCTATCGCCAATGGCAGTGCGACCAACAGTGTCAGGGCGCTGGTGAGTGATGCGCAGGGTAACCCAATATCCGGTCAGACGGTCAGCTTCAGCTCCGCCAATACCACTGCGCAGGTAACCCCACTGACGGGGGCCACTGGCGTGGATGGGAGTGTCACGGTGACCCTGACTAACACCAAAGCGGGTGTTAGTGATGTGATCGCCGAGATTGGCGCGATCAATGAAGCTATCAATACCCATTTTGTGGCGGGCGATGCGGCCTTAATGACGCTGGCGATAACGACCAATGGTGCGGTAGCCGATGGTACGGATAGCAATGAAGCTCAGGTCGTTGTCACCGATGCACAAGGTAACCCGATTGACGGAGCCGAGGTGGCACTCAGTTCGGCCACAGGTGTAACTATTACGCCAGCCACGGTAACGACCGATGCCAATGGTACTGCAACGGCAGCATTGACCCACACTGTTGCTGGCGGTCACACCATCACTGCCAACATAGGTTTGTTGAGCAAGACAGCCAATGCCCAGTTTATCGCTGATGTGACGACGGCGCAGATTGCCGACGGTGATTTAACCATCATTGCTAATAATAGAGTTGCTGATGGCTTGGCCGCTAACCTGGTACAGGCGATAGTCACTGACAGCCACGGTAATCTTCTTCAGGGGCAGGTTGTTGAGTTCGCTGTAGATAATAACGCCGTCCTTCAAACAAGTAATGGTACAACAGCAGCCGATGGCCGAGTTTTCATAACATTGAGAAGTATTCATGCGGGTACGACCAATGTGAGTGCCACTGTGGCTTCCAGTGGCAGCCAGCGGGACATTGATACTCTCTTTATTGCTGATACCACCACCGCCACCCTGACGGCGACCAATTTAGAGATAGTGGCTGATAACGCACGCGCCAATGGGCTGGATACCAATGCAGTCAGTGCCCGAGTCACGGATGCCAATGGCAATCCGGTATCGGGTCAAACAGTGGCCTTTACCTCGAGCAACAGTGCTGTTATCACCCTGGTTAATGGCGTTAGTGATGCCAATGGCCTGACCGCCATCACCCTGACCCATACCCGCTCGGGTGCCAGCATGGTATTCGCCAAATTGGGTAACCAGCCTCAGCAGAGTAAAACCACAACATTTATTGCGGATGAATCTACGGCGAATATTGCCGCATCGAATATGGTTATTACCCGTAACAATGCGATCGCCAATGGAATCAATAGCAACATTGTTCGTGTGACGGTGGTGGATGCTTATGGCAACCCGGTGCCGGATATGGCGGTGAGTTTCAGCTCTGTTGATGGCGCTGCCTTTACGCCACCATCAGGGAATACCAATAGCAGTGGGGTCATCTATACCACCGTAACCAATACGGTGGCGGGCGACAGTAATGTGCTGGCAGAGATCACGACATCAACAGGGACTCACAGCCAGAATAAAGACGTGGTATTTATTGCCGATACGTCCACGGCACGAGTCTCGATCTTGGAAATTCTGAAGAATGATGCGGTCGCTGACAATAACGATGAAAACAGGGTGCGGGCACGGATTGTCGATGCCAATGACAACCCGATTTCAGACATGGCAGTGAACTTTAGTGCGACGAACAATGTGACATTAGCTGCCGCAGTCGTTACCACTGATAGCGATGGCTATGCCGCTAATAGCATCACTCATAATGCCGTATTGAGCAGTACCGTGACCGCCACGGTGGCGAGCGACTCGACAGGCCAAACGGCAGAGGTCACCTTTGTCGCGGGTCAGGGCGCCCGAATTGCAATCTCACGGGTGACTGATGATGCGGTGGCTAATGGTATTGACACCAACCGTGTCGAAGCCAAAGTCTATGATGCCGCTGATAATCTGGTACCGAATGCCGGGGTGACGTTCAGCGCGGGGCTGGGGACACTGGTACAAGCGGATACTACGACCAATGAATTTGGGGTCGCCTATGCCACGGTCAGTCATATCAAGTCGGGTGGTCTTCAGGTGTCAGTGACGGCCGATACGCTGTCTGGCTCAACGTGGTCGAACTTTATCGCTGATAAAGACACGGCAACGCTGGTCGATGGCTATTTGATTATCACCAATAACAATGCGCTGGCAAACGGCACCGCACAAAACTCGGTGTTATTACAAGTATTTGATGCCAATAATAATCCAGTTGCCGGGGTGCCGGTGAGCTTCAGTTCAGATAATGGGGCATCAATCAATTCGCCAGGCTTGACGGGCACAGGGGGGTTGGTGTGGGCAATATTAACACACACTGTTGCCGGGCCGAGTGCAGTCACCGCCACGCTGACGACGGCAAATGGTCCCCAAAGCCTGACGGTCACGCTGGAGTTTGTTGCGGATGCGGATACTGCCCATATTGCTGAAGGTGATTTTGTTCTGATACGCGATGGTGCAGTGGCAAATAATGTGGAAACCAATGAAGTGCGGGCCAGAGTAACGGACGCTAATGGTAATCCTGTCGAGGGTCGCCGTGTTGTATTCTCATCACAAAATGGTGCCACTATTACCACATCTAATATTTCGCTTGTGGATGGATGGGTGGTTGCGACCCTGAAACACACTCAAGCCGGCCAAAGCGGGATATTAGTTCAAATGGCGGGTGTTCCTGGTGGAATAACCCGCTTCCTGTTCCCACACTTTGTGGCCGACCCGAGCACTGCAACGTTAAAACTGTTTCCTTTTGGCTCTGAGGTAGTTGCCGATGGTGTGGCACAACGGCAAGTCTTGGGGCAGGTTGTTGATGCTAACCAGAATCCGATCGCTGATCAGCGAGTCACTTTCAGCGCGACCAATCAGCCAATCCTGAACGTGAGCGAAGCGGTCAGCAACGCAGAAGGCGGTTTACTGTTGCTGGTGGCGAATACCCATGCCGGTACCACCACAGTGACGGGCACCTTGACGTCGAATAACGCCACCAGCGTGGCTAACCTCGAGTTCATTGCCAACAGCCAAACCGCTCAACTGGCAACCCTAACGGTTATCGATAACGATGCGCAGGCGAATGGTATTGCACAAAACCAGGTACGCGCACGTGTTGTCGATGGTTTGGGCAATTCGCTGGCCAATGTTGCGGTGACATTTACCGCAACTCAGGGCGCACAACTGGCGCAAGTGACGGTGCAAACCGATGTCAATGGGGAAGCCGTCAACACACTGACCAGTACGCTGGCGGGTGATTCGGTCGTGACAGCTAAACTGGGGGCCGAGGCAGGAATAACGGCCACAACCCGCTTTATTGCAGGGCCAGTGGCGCAACTTGAACTGGTGACGACGGTAAATGATGCAGTTGCTGATAACAATGACACCAATGCGGTGCAGGCGACTATCAAAGACGCGAATGGGAACCCGGTGAGCGGGAGCAATGTGGACTTTATTGCGACCAATGGTGCGACAGTGATTGCCGCCAATGGGGGCGTGAGTGATGACCATGGCATGGTACTGGCGACATTAACCAATGCCAGCGCAGGGGACAGTATCGTCACGGCCAATATTGGTGCGTTGAATAAAACGACCGATACGAAATTTATCGCCGGCGCAGTAGCCAATATTGAGCTAAGTGTGCTGGATGATGACGCAGTAGCGAATGGCTCGGACACCAACGTCGTACAGGCAATAGTCACCGATGCGCGGGGTAATCTGGTTTCTGGTCAGACGGTGGTCTTTAGATCGGATAATACTGACGTACAAATGACTCCAGTGATCGGCACCACCGGTGCGGATGGGGTTGCCACCGCGACGCTGACGACTACCGTGGCGGGTACCAACACGGTGGTTGCCACCATAGGTAGCGTCAGTGACAGTATTGACACTACTTTTGTGGCCGGTGCAGTGGCGAATATTGTCGTGAATATTATTAACGATAATGCACGGGCAGATGGTATAGACACCAATACTGTTGAAGCCATTGTGACGGACAGTTACGGTAATAGCGTGGCGAATCAATTGATACGGCTTAACCCTAATGGCGGGGTCAATGTGAGTCCAGGCATAGTGATAACAGATGCTGATGGCCGGGTCAGAGCCAGCTTTACGCATACTATTGCAGGGCCAGTGACGGTAACCACAACGAGTAATGGTCAACTGGTATTTACCAATATCACCTTTATTGCCGATGCCGCGACAGCCGACTTTGCATTAACGGTAGTCCAGAACAATCAACTGGCAAATGGCAGCTCAACTAACCTTGTTTTAGCCAAAATAGTTGACGGTAATGGCAACCCACTCGCGAATCAACAGATTGACTTTACGCTCAGTAGCAACAGCGCGGTGACCACTGGGAGTCGCAATATCAGTGACGCCCAAGGTACCGCTTATGTGGCGTTCCACAATACGGCTGCGGGTGTGACAACGGTGACCGCAACTCTCGGCTTGACCGGGCAAACTAAAGCCCTTGATACTCACTTTGTCGCGGGGAAAGCCGAGTCGATTGAACTGACGATGACGCAAGATGGTGCCTTAGCCAACGGTATAGATACCAACGAAATCCAGGTGTTAGTGGTGGATGGGCAAGGTAACCCGATCAATGGGGCGGAGGTCAGTCTCACTTCTCTCAGTGGTATGAGTATTACACCAAGCAAGGTAACGACAAACGCCAATGGTACGGCTACGGCGACCTTGACACATACCCTGGCGGGGATCCTCCCGATCAATGCCCGAATAGATCAAGTGAGTAAAACCATCAATGCGACCTTTATCGCTGATGCTGCCACCGCACAGATTGCCGAAGGCGATTTGACCATTCTCAATAACAATGGAGTTGCTGATGGAGAGGCGGTTAACGCGGTTATAGCGAAAGTGACTGATGGATACGGTAATCCTCTTGAGGGGCAGAGGGTTACGTTTGTGCTGAGTAATAATGGCACTATTCAATTTAAGCTGGATGTTACCTCAGATGAAGGTGGGGCTCTGGTGACATTCAGTAATACCCAAGCCGGTATTACTAATGTGACCGCCACCGTGGAATCCAGTGGCAGTAGCCGAGACATTGATACGACCTTTATTGCCGATATTACAACTGCACACATTGCCGAGGGTGATTTGGTGGTTATTACCGATAACGCGGTCGCCAATAACCTGGATAAAAACGAGGTTCATGCGCGGGTTACGGACGCAAAAGGCAATGTGTTGCCTGGCCAAACCGTTATCTTTACCTCGGGCAACGGTGCCGCTATCACTACAGTAAATAGTCTCAGTGATGAAAACGGCCTTACCTCGGCCACCTTGACCCATACTGTGGCGGGTACCAGTGTGGTGACCGCCACAGTCAGTAACCGAGCACAGAGCAAAGACACAACCTTTGTTGCGGATAGCACCACCGCGACTATTAGGGCATCAGATCTGACTATTACCCGGAACAATGCATTAGCGAATGGCATTGCCAGTAATGAAGCCCGTGTGATTGTCACTGATGCTAATGGTAACCCGGTGCCAAATATGTTTGTGGGTTACACCTCAGATAATGGCGCGGTGATGACACCGCCATCAGGAGCGACGGACAGCAACGGGATGTTCAGCACGACCTTGACGCAGACTATCGCGGGTACCAGTAATGTGACTGCGTCGATCGTAACGATGGGGATAAGACAAAGTAAACCTGCCGTCTTTATTGCGGATGTATCTACCGCCCGTGTGTCAGCGTTGACTGTCGTGAAGAATGACTCGATCGCCAACAACAGCGATAGAAATATCGTACGGGCGTACATTCAGGATGCTTATGGCAACGTGATTACGGGCATGAATGTGAACTTTAGTGCCACTGAAAACGTAACCTTGACCGCAAATATGGTCACAACTAATGATCAGGGATATGCAGCAAATACCTTAAGGCATGACACCTCTGTCACCAGCGCGGTGACTGCAACCGTGGCTAATGACTTGGTGGGCCTCACCGAAAATGTCCGCTTTGTGGCCGGTGCTGGTGCCCGAATCGAGATGTTCCGGATAGAAGATGGGGCGGTGGCCGATGGTATCCAGACGAACAGAGTTGAAGCCAAGGTCTATGATGCTGATGATAACCCGGTGCCGAATACCCAAGTGACATTCACCACTGCGAGTGGGCAATTGGTGCTGGCAGATACACAGACCAATGCCTCGGGCAGTGCCTATGCCACTATCAGTAATATCAAGGCGGGCCAGGATAGTGTGTCAGTGACCGCAGATAATGTGTCGGCCTCAACCTATACGACCTTTATCGCCGATAAGGATAACATCACCTTAACTGATGAGCGTTTCATTATTATTAATGATAATGCGCTAGCGAATGGTATTGAGCAAAATAGAGTGTTATTGAGTGTCGTTGATGCCAATGGCAATGAAGTTGCGGGTATTCCGGTGAGCTTTAGTTCGGCTAATGGTGCGTCAATTACCGCAGCAACCACCACTGATATTTATGGGGTCGCTATCGCGACACTGACGCATACTACTTCGGGGCCAAGTGAGGTTACGGCAACCTTGCAGATGCCGAGCGGCGGTACTGCGAGCCTGACGGTCACGCCTCAATTTATTGCTGATCAAGAAACCGCCGATATCGCAACGGGTGACTTTATCATTGTCGATGATGGGGCTGTGGCAAATAACGTGGCCTATAATGAAGTTCGAGCCAGAGTGACTGATAGTCGAGGTAACCCTGTTGCAGGCTACAGCGTTGTTTTCAGTTCACAAAATGGTGCGACCATCACTACCCCTGGTATTACGGGTGATGATGGGTGGGTGAGCGCGAAGCTGACCCATATTAAAGCCGGGGATAGCGGGATCTTAGCTCGAGTAACTCGGCCATTGGCGGTAGTGCACACGCTGACACCGTACTTTATAGCCGATGTGAATACGGCAAAAATAACACTTTCACCCTTTAAGCTTAGTCCTCAGGATACAATTGCTGATGGGGTGGATAAATACCCTGTGATAGCAATGGTTACTGATGATAACCAGAACCCGATAGCGGGACAACAGGTGACCTTCATTGCCACCAATGGGGCTATCCTGAGTGAGGATAATGGGTCGGTTAGTAATGCTCAAGGTTCGGTGCTCTTATATGTAGCGACTACCCATGCTGGGATCACTACTGTCACGGGAACCTTAGCGTCGAATAATGCTACCAGTTCGACGGATCTATTGTTTATCGCCAACAAAAATACGGCCCAATTGAGCACCTTAATGGCCGTCGATAACAATGCATTGGCGAACGGTATTGCCCGCAACCAGGTACGGGCGCGGGTGGTCGATGACTTGGGCAATCCGGTGGCCGATGTTGCTGTAACATTTACGGCTAACCATGGCGCGCAGCTGAGCCAGGTGACGGTGCATACCGATAATAACGGTAATGCGGTCACTTCGCTGACCAATAGTTTGGCTGGTGTAACGGTAGTAACGGCTAAACTGGGCACCACGGGAACAGCCCTGAGTGTTAACACGGTCTTTGTTGCCGGGCCACTGGCGGCCCTAACACTGGTGACTACTGTAAATAATGCCTTTGCAGATAACAGTGACAACAATACGGTACGGGCGACGCTGAGCGATGCGACCGGGAACCCGATAGTGGGGGAAGTCGTGGCCTTTACGGCGACTAATGGGGCGACTATTACGGCCACCGATGGTGGGGTGAGTAATGCTAACGGTATTGTTTTTGCAACCTTAACCAGCGCAACTGCGGGGGTAAGCCCCGTTACCGCAACAATAGCGACGTTTAGTGCTAAAACAGACACCACCTTTATTGCCATGAGGAATCTGGATGTGACGGTGAATGGTCAAACGTTTGCCGGGGATGCCGGGTTCCCAACCACTGGGTTTGTGGGCGCAACCTTCCGGGTCAACTCGGGCGGAGACAATAGCCTCTATGACTGGAGCAGCAGTGCCCCATCACTGGTGTCGGTCGGCAGTGATGGTATGGTGAAATTTAATGCGGTATTCCCGACGGGTACACCGGCAATCACCATTTCAGCGACTCCTAAGGGCGGCGGTAGCCCACTATCGTACAGTTTTAGAGTCAACCAGTGGTTTACCAATGGGGGTTCAAGGACCTTAAGCAGAGCTGACGGCGCGGAATATTGTGAGAACACAGGCTACGTAATGCCGGCTTCTGGTCAGGTCACCAATGCGGCTACCTGGGCGTCAGGAACGCGTGCTATTGGTAACTTGTGGTCAGAGTGGGGCAATTTCAGTGCTTATTCTGATGTGAGCTGGAGACCGGCAGGGCAATTCTGGCTCAGTGATGATTATAGCCCTGGTACGCAGCATACGGCTGAACTGTCGGCGGGTGGATTAAGCACCATAAATGATACAGCAAGCATGCTCAATCTGTTGTGTACCCGACCACAATAGTTTGAGGGGGAATGTTAATGCCAGAGGTTCGTTATACTCTGGCATTATGTTTTTATGTGTACTTTCATTGGGTTGTGGCTCCGGTGGCAGCGGGTCAGTCAGTTTTACTCAGTTGTGACTTTTGCCATGCTAGCGCTCGTGCCAAACTAAGCTGACATCAAATTGCTCCGCAAGCCACGGAACGTCAACGACCGAGAGTCGATCCGATGGCCCTTGCAACAGTCGCCATGGGATTAAGGCGACAAGGTCACTCATTGAGACGATTTCAGGAACGAAAAGGAATGAAGCCGCGGACATAACTGTCAATTATGGTCTAAAAGTTAGCCACAGTTATGCTTTAAAAGTGCGCCACTTTAAGACCGGTTTTTAAACCTACATGATTCATTGCCTGTTTCAATAATGTCACAATGATGAACCAGTCGATCCAATAAGGCTGCCGTCATCTTTTCATCGGCAAATAGTTTTACCCATTCAGAAAACGCTAAATTAGTGGTGATCATAATGCTGGTATGTTCATGCAATTGACTGATTAAATGAAACAATAAAGCCCCTCCTTTTTGACGAAAGGGAAAATACCCCAACTCATCTAAAACAATTAAATCCAGCTTTGTCAGTTGATTGGTTAATTTAAATTGTTTACTTTCCTTGTCCAATTCCAGCTTGTTGACCAAATCTAATACATTCCAGAAGCGAACTTTAAACCCATTGGTGGCCGCATTTACCCCTAAAACCGTGGCTAAATGCGTTTACCTGTACCAAGGCCACTAACAAATATAAGGTTACGTTTTTCTCTGATGTAATCACAGTCATTCAGAAGTTCAATGCTGGGTTTATTTAATAGACTTTGTTCAAACTCAAAATCAGACAGTGTTTTATGCTGTGGGAACCGGGCTTGATTAATACGGTAGCCAATACTGCGGATGTGTCTTTGTGTTTGCTCTGTGGTTAATAAATTTCCAATAATATCCATCGTAGAGCGCTTACGCCGTATGCCATCAATAACTACGTCATCAAAGCTTTCAGCCATTGCAGTGAGCTTTAATTGTTTAAGTATTTCAATACAGTCATGCCGTTGCATTTGGCACCCCTTTTAATAACGTATTGTAACGCCGACAATTGGCCTGGGGTGGGACATTCAGTGGAATATCATTTATTTTGAGCGTAGGTATTACAGGTTCAGTGAGTCGGTGAATAATATTGAGTACTGCTTCCACCGTAGGTACCCCTTCTTCTAACGCTATGGCTGCCGCGGTTACGCCTAAATCTTCACCATAATTAGCGAGTAAAGACAGCAACTGCACCATCGCTCTATCACCTTTCGGACGCTTGAGCCGATGTTGCTGGAGTTCTTTAACCGGTTTAGGTCAATCCCAATTTATAAAAGGTTCACCGTTTCTTAGGGCACCCGGTTTTCTTTTTAATGCGGACAGATAATGCCAGGGATTATAGGTTGTCTGGTTTTTAACGAAACTGCGTTGATGTTGAGCGACACACTCGCCATCGGCAATAATTTTAATCTCTGTTGCAGTTGTTTTTAATGTCACTTTCTTACCCGCTAACTCATTGGGAACGCTGTATTTATGCCCATCAAAACAGAATAAAGATAAGGAGTTGATATGGACTATTGCAAATTGCCCTCCCGTATAAGGGAAATAAGGCGGCAGAAGAGGTTTCTCTACACAAAATAACGCGTTAATAACTTTGCTTCTGTCTTCAGTCTCGATTGCGAGGTATTTACTGACGGTATGACGAGATATTTGTAACTGTTTGGCTATGGCCCTCTGAGAGAGCCCCTGTTTAAGAGAAAGCCTTCTGACTTTAAGTATGGTTTTCCATGCACAGCATCCAAGGAAATCTCCGTAAAAACGGAGAGTTTATCAATAATCAGGGTGGTGCACTTTTACACCATAATTCCCCGATCCCTTGGTCTACTTTTGCACAATATTTAACCCTGAGTGGGACCAGATGCGTGGTGCGCATCTTTGAACCTCGGTGTGAGAATTTAACGCCGGGGATAGGTTCTCTTTCAGCCGGGATGGTCCAAAGTGCTCTTTCTGTATCGATTTCACTCCAGCGTGCATAACGAAGCTCACTGGAACGAATAAAAACGAACAGATTAAGCATTACGGCCAGACGAGTAAGAGGTTGGCCCTTATAACCCTCAATACGCGATAGCAGCTCTGGGATACGATTAAGCTCAAGGGCAGGCCGGTGAACGCGTTTAACCGTGGTAAGAGCGCCAACCATGTCCTGAGCCGGGTTGTAATCGATGATCCCACATTGGACGGCATAACGCATGATGGCGGTGGTGCGTTGCAGTAGACGGGCAGACACTTCAAGAAACCCTGCATTTTCGGCTACCCGAATAGGGATTAGCAGGTCGGGTGTCCTGAGTGAAGCGATATCGCGAGTACCGTTCACAGGAAACAGATACATTTCCAGATTTTTGAGCACCTTTGCGCTGTGTTGCTCAGACCATTGCTTATTAGCAGCATGCCAGCGCCGGGCAATAACTTCGAATGTTTGAGTCGCATCGGGTAAAGCCTTTTTCGCCCGCTTAACCTCACTGGGGTCGGAGCCCTCGGCAATCAATTTGCGTGCGGCGTCGGGTTTAACCCGCGCCTCTAAAGTGATAGGGCGGGGTAGACCCCTAATGCCAAGGTATTTTCTTTACCGAGATAGCGATAACGTAGCCGCCAATATTTTGACCCATTGGGATGAACCAGCAAATGCAGGCCATCGCTGTCAGTCAGTTTGTAAGGTTTATCGTCGGTTTTTGCTGACCGCACTTTCACATCGGTGAGTGCCATGGATGGCTTCCGGAAGAGATCTTGTGGGTATAATAATTATCGAACTGGACTGTACCCGCATTTGTGCCCACAGGTATCACTTGATGTAGGTAGAAGCAGGTTGACTTCAGTTGATATAGAGTAGGGGGATGATAGCAGTCAGTAACAGCAGGATTTTAAATGCAAAAATGGACGTCGGTTGACGTCCATTGATAATAATATGGTGCCCGGACTCGGAATCGAAATAAACCACCTGATGTATTGTTATTAAACGATATTATTGTATTCGATAAATGTAGAGGCCCCCGTTAAGGCCCCCGGAATGTTTTGCATCAAAAAGGGAATGGGTTTGATGATTTTTTCTCCTGCGAGAATATTACCTGTTATTCAGGGTGGTTCCGGTTCACGGAACCACCCTGAGCATCAACTATAATGTAATCTGAGGATGTTTAATACCGCATGCATGGGCATACCTGACCAATGTGTCAAGGCTCGCTTTAACGATATTAGACTCCATGCGGGAAACAGTGGGCGGTGTTACCCCCATTCGTTCTGCAACCTGCGCACGGGTTAATCCTGCATGGCGACGCCATTCTGCCAGCATGATCTGTAAACGCTCTTTACGCTCTTCGGCTTCATAAGCGGCTTGTACTTCTGGGTCAGACATTAAATCAGCCCTGACGGTATCCCAGGCAATGCCTTTAACTTTTGTCATGTAGCATCTCCTCTAATCGCTCAAACGCGAGGGTTATCTCCCCTGACGGTAATTTCTGCGTTTTCTTGATGAACACGCGCAGTAGATAGATATTTTTTCCTTTCTGATAAACATACAATCCCCTGGCAATATCGGTTCCCATCGTTCTGAGTTCAAACAAACCGTCTCTGACGGGTTTGCTGTCGGGCTCTCGTAATGCCGTGGCATTCATTTTAAGCTTATCAATCAGGCGGATCATTTTAGCCCTGATGACTGGCGGTAAACCTGCTATTTCATCAGGCACTTCATCATGTAAAATTACATTAAACACAGAATACTCCTCTATAGAGAAATATTGCCTTTTAAGCTAAGTTAAGTCAAATGCTAATTAACGAGTGATCGACTCAATTAGCCTGATCTTCAACATACCCGGTAAGATCTGGGCTATCGCTTCAGTTTTCTACAGAGGTTTTATGATCCGCCAAACGTACTTGCCAGCCATACAAAGAAAGTAAGACGGAGTTCGCATTACCTGGCTGTACGCTCCGGCAGCACATCTGGGTAATGTTTCGCCACGATGGCATTCATCTTGTCAATCAATGAAAGTTTTCTAAATTTCAGGTGCGCTGATCCCTTCATGAAGTATTTTATCGAAAAGTAATCGTCTTCATAAACTTTCGCTATATGCGGATTGGCACGAATATGCTCATACAACCGGCTTGTCACATCGCCCCGGTTATCCGGGATCGCTTTACCGTCCAGCAAGTGCAACATGCGCTCCAGATCTGCCAACTGGTCTCGCCGGGAACCGTGGTTCAGGGTAAAGCCCCATTGGTTGCAACTGACCAAATTGCTCATGATTATTTTTTTGCCAAATTGGCATGGACTGTTGGTTTTAAAGTGCCAGGATAATCCTTTGAATAAATTGATGACCCCGCGTTCAAATACCTCGTCTTTCTGCTGGTGAAGTTGCTCAAAGGTACTGAGTATGTTGGCTTCGCTAATGGCAGGAATATTATCCCCCTCAAGGTTTCTGTACCACTGATCACGCGCCTGAGCATCCATCAGGCTCAGCATCCCCGATTTCAACATCAGATCTCGCCATATACTGCGATCGAGATTGCGGGTAATCGCTTTCATGCCCGTTTCTGCTTTCTCCATAAGCCAGCAGCCGCAGCGGAAATCTTGTCGCATGGCCCAGTCCTTTGCAATTCCACCG
>NZ_CQAZ01000065.1 GCF_001152565.1 Yersinia pekkanenii
ATAGCCACCATGATCGGGGAAGACCCATATTAATACAGTATTTTATTGATTCAGGAAAAAACCATGCGTGTTGAACTGATTTATGACAAACGGAATGTCGCCGGCCTTACCAATGCCGCTGAAATGATTAAAGCCGAGCTGACCAAGCGCGTGCATCGTGTCTTTCCAGGTGCAGAGGTAAAGGTCAAGGCGATGCAAGCGAATGGCATCAATACCGATGCTAATAAACAAGAAAAGTCAGTGCTCAACCGTTTAGTTGAAGAAATGTTTGATGAAGCCGATCAGTGGCTGGTCAATGAGTTCTGATAAGGTTCAAGCCGGGTAACCAGGCCCGGTACACCTTCACTTTTGTCACATCACGCTGAAATGCCCCTACCCCAACAATATCCGCGCACCAATTTTAATCGGCGCAAATTTATCATGTGCGGCGCCAGCTTCAGTTAATGCCAGTTTGAGTTGCTGTGGCGGCTCATCCAGTGATTCATCTGCCAATTCAAACACCCCCCAATGAATCGGTACCGTCATAGGCTGCTGTAATTGTTTAAATAACTGCACGGACTGCTGCGGATCCATATGCTGCGCCTGCATAAACCAACGCGGCGCATAAGCACCTATCGGTAAAGCCGCATAATTAAATGGCCCCAACCTTTCGCCAATGGTCAGCAACTGTTGGCAATAACCGGTGTCACCCGTGAAGTAGAAGTTAATATTATCGCGTTTGACTACCCAGCCAGACCACAGACTTTGGTTACGATCCCAGGGGGTCCGCATGCTCCAATGACGGGCAGGCACACAATGAAACTCAAATTCTGCAGCGAGATGTTTATCCCACCAATCTAACTCATGAACATGACAAGCGCCGTGTTGTAACAACCAATTTTTCAGCCCCAAGGGAGCGAGAAAAATTACATCGGGGAAGCGACGTAATAATTGAGTGATCGTCGAGATATCTAAATGGTCGTAGTGGTTGTGAGAAATGACGACCACATCGATAGGCGGTAATTCCTTTACGCTGGCGGGCACCGGTGTTCTACGCTCTGGTCCGTAAAAATTAAGGGGAGAGGCACGGCAGGAGAGCACCGGGTCAAACAGGACGGTTTTCCCACTGACACGCAATAATAACGACGCATGACCCAGCCACCACAAAGCATCTTGTTGCCCACTAAAATCAGCCGCTTGCCACCAGTCAGTGACAAACTGCGCATACCCCTGCAGCGGGGGTTTGGGTAATGATTGGCGTTTGCGCTCTTCACGCCAACGTTTCAAATCTTGTGGATGATGAACGATCGGCTCTAGATTTTGGAATCCAAACTCAGTGTGATGTGGCTTACCGGCATCATAGTAGGGGTTTTTCTTCGCCATTTTACGTCCTTCGCGGCTAACTGTGATTGCAGCCAACATTCATTCATGGGCTATGCCCGTAATAATTCACCCTTTTACAAAAGTGATACTTTCACACGGTGAGTAATAGATCTAATTTTAGTGATAAAGCCCACCGGTTGATTAACATCTTGCCACACTTGTCACGGTCATGATTGCCGCCAAAAGACATTATCACTCATTGGTATTTTTATAGATATTTTGTTTTTTACCGAATATTCCCCCCAACCACTAAATTGATTCACATCAAGTTTTACTGGTAATACACACTTTTTTAGGCCGTAAAACCCTTTTTCGTGATCGAACACTCATTTTTATAAACGACATACCTTTATAAAGAAAACAACTATCCATTATTAATGAAACATTGTTTTAATTTGAGGTGGCAGTAAAAATGAGTAAACAGATTTCAACACGACATACGTTGGCTTACGGGAGTGCCAACCTATTAGGCAGTGGGGCACTGGCAATCAGCGGGGCCTGGCTGATGTATTTTTACACCACCTTTTGCGGACTGTCTGTCGTAGAAGCGGCCACTATCTTTTCAATCGCCAGTATTCTTGATGCTATCAGTAACCCGGTAATGGGTTATATCACCGATAACTTCTACAATACCAGACTGGGCCGCATGTTCGGGCGTCGTCGCTTCTTTATCTTGCTGGGTATCCCGCTGGTACTGGTCTATCCGATGTTATGGATGAGCGGTTTTGGCTTCTGGTATTACCTGCTGACCTATGCTCTGTTTGAACTGATTTACACCTCCATCATGGTGCCTTATGAAACACTGGCTACCGAGATGACCACTGATTTTGCCAAACGCTCTAAATTAACCGGTTCTAAAGCTATTTTTGGCAAAGTAGCTAACTTTTTGGCCGCCTTTATTCCCGGCCAGTTTATCGCTATTTACGGTAAAGATTCCGCTACCCCCTTCCTATATACCGGTATCGCCTACGGTCTGATTATGTGTAGTGCCATGATTTGGCTTTACAGTTCATCATGGGAACGTCCAGCCAGCGAAGTTGTCCGGGAAACCACCAGCAGTTTCGGTCAGGCACTGAAAAAACTGTGTGTTGATATGGCGTCGACTTTCCATTTACGTATTTTCCGCAAGCACCTTGGTATGTACTTGTTCGGTTTTGGTGCTGAATGGTTATTCGCTTCTGCATTTACTTACTTTATTATTTTTGGTCTGGGCCAGGATGCCGCATTGGTATCTCATCTCAATAGCTTCAGTTCAATAATGCAGTTGATTTCTACCGCTATTTTTATCGGTATTTGCGTTAAAATGGGCTTTGCCCGCCCCTTCCGCATTGCTCTGCAAGTGGTAATTGTCAGTGTTATTGCTTATGCCGCACTCTATTTCACTGGCTGGTCCCAGGCCACCACCGTGATTGTGTTGTTCGGCATTACTGCTGTTTTCGGCTTAAGTACTGGTGGTATTTATTATATTCCATGGACAGTTTATACCTTCCTGGCCGATGTAGACGAAGTATTAACTGGCCGTCGCCGTGAAGGGATCTATGCCGGAGCCATGACTTTCGCCGGCAAAATGACACGTTCGGTTATTGTGTTCGCCATGGGGTGGACGTTGAGCCGTTTTGGTTTTGTCTCCGGGCAATCGATCCAACCAGAAACTGCAGTGCAAGCCATCGTGGGGGTATTTGCCATCGGGGTTATCGCACTGGCACTGGTGGCTATCTACTACACCACGCAGATGAAACTAGACCGCAAAAACCACAGCATTTTGCTGGAAGAAATTGAGCGTATCAAAGGTGGCGGTGCCATGGCTGATATCCCAGCACATGCCCGAGTTGTCGCCGAAGAGCTCACCGGCTGGAAGTATGAACAATGCTGGGGTAATAACAATTTGGGCGTCAAAGAATCGCCGAATGTCATGCCAAAACCGGTCACTGAAAGTTAACCATTACCCGTCATAACCCACCGCACCGGCCAACCCCGGTGCATTTTTTTGCCCGTTATTTTTCACTACCTCAACCATGGGCACACTGGCAATTTGATCCTCCTGAACCAATGACTTTTTCCAACGTCATTGTTCCGCTGGCTGCGTGCTTTTCAATACCTGAGCATGCTGGATCAACGGGGCATAATTTCTCGCAATGTAAATTATCCGTCAGCCCGAAAATTTCAGCAGGTATTATTTAAATATCCGATTATTATAAGCGCACGACCATTTATTTTATTTTTGAACATGGATAAAAGATTGCTGAAACATTTATCTTCCCCATTATTGGCCGCTGTTCTATTCACGATTCCATTACACAGCCATGCTAAGACAGAGCTTTTGACTTCACAAGTTGTTGATCAATATGCCGAACATATTTTCTATAACAGTGGTGCTATGGGGATGGCGCTGGTAGTTATCGATAACAATCAAGTGGTCAACCGCAGTTTTGGTGAAACCAAACCCGGTAACAACCTCCGTCCACGGCCAGACTCACTGATCCGTATTGCGTCAATTACCAAGCTGATGACCAGTGAAGTCATGGTAAAACTGGCCGATGATGGTACGGTAAAATTAACCGATCCGTTGCGGAAATATGCCCCTAAGGGGTCCAGAGTCCCGTCTTATAATGCAAAGCAGCCGATTACCTTGCTGAATCTGGCCAGCCATACCAGTGGCCTGCCTCGTGAGCAACCCGGTGGCCCGCAAAAAAGACCGGTGTTTACCTGGCCGACCAAGGATAACCGTTGGCAGTGGCTAAAGCAGGCAAATGTAACCGTTCCACCTGGGGTAAAAGCGGCTTATTCCAATTTGGCCTATGACTTACTGGCCGACGCGTTATCACGGGCATCCGGCAAGCCTTATACGAGTCTGTTACGTGATAAAATCACCGCCCCACTGGGGATGAAAAACACCACCTTGACCCCAACGGCGGAGCAATGTAACCGCCTGATGATCGGTGTAGGCAGCAGCCGTTGTGAGAATACCATTGCTGCCGCAGGCAGTGGCGGCGTTTACTCAACGCCGGAAGATATGCAGCGCTGGATGCAGCAATTCCTATCGTCGGATAACAGCGCACGCAAGAGTTCAGCCAGACGTGAACAAGCGCTTTATTTCCAGCGTCGTGATCTTACTGCGCTGAAAGGTATGGATGTAGCCGGTCAGGCAGATGCTCTGGGCCTGGGCTGGGTTTATATGGCACCCAATGCTGAGCTGCCGGGGATTATGCAAAAAACCGGCGGTGGCGGCGGGTTTATTACCTATATGGCAATGATCCCAGAAAAGAATATTGGGGTCTTTGTGGTGGTCACCCGTACTCAACTGACCAAATTCAGCAATATGAGTGATGGCGTTAATCAGTTGGTCGCTCAGTTGGCGAACAATAGCTGATTCAGTCAACGGCCATTTTCACCACTGCCGTTGATTTTTGGCTCGTAGAAAAGCAAAAACCCGTTATCTTATTCAGATAACGGGTTTTTAATTGGTGCCGGCACCAAGAGTCGAACTCGGGACCTACTGATTACAAGTCAGTTGCTCTACCAACTGAGCTATGCCGGCGTAATTCTGTGGAAAGCCACTTCCTTTCCTTGGCGCGCAATATAGTATAACTCAGAACAAACAATCAAGCGTTATCAACAAATTATTTGTGTTTAACGCCACAGAACGGCAAAGTGAGGCATAAGTGAGCACTGCGTTTTCTAAATTGGCCCCGACAATCTGGACGTAAATACCTTGCTGTTAAAACAACAGGAAATTAGCCAGCAGCATCGCCACAATGCCACCGATGGCCGGAATAAGCGTTCGCTTCACAATCATAAACGGAGAACATTCACCGGCCTTACTGACGGCGATGATAATACCGGCTACCGGAGAAATAGAACGCCCCATCCCCGCCATTAACTGCATAGGTAGGATCATGGAAACCGCTTCCTGACCAAATTTACTCGCAATAGACGGTGCCATACCGGAAAAGGAAAAGAAAGCCGCAACAGCCGAACCCGTGAGTACCGCAGTTACCCCGACCAATAGCGTCATTAAAATGGTCATACTGGCAAAGCCAAATCCTGCGTTTTGTACTGACATCAGTAAATAGTCAATAGCACCGACCTTCTGCATCACTATCGGGAATAGTATTTTATTCGGTTACAAACTTTGTCACGGAGATGAATATCATAAAAAAATCATATTATTACTGGCTACGGGATTGGTCGCTATGTCCAGTGCTCAGGCCAACACGATTATAGCGCCACAACCTCAGGCGAAAATAGAGGGAGAGAAGAAGACGATAGCGCTCTACGGCAATTCATATCTGCATTATAACAACCATGTGAATACTCGACTGCGTGATTTAAACCGTTCATTGCTACCCGATCACGCTAAAGGCTATATGTTCCGTGGGATCACTATTTCCAGCGGACTCTTGGGCTGGCATATTCCTAGCCTGAGTGTCCAGAATTCACTTCAGAAATGGGATATTGCCATTCTACAGGGCAACGCCACAGAGTCTATTTCGGCCAAAGACCAAACACGTCAGTATGTTACCGACTCAGCCAGCATAATGGTGGATACCGCCCATCAGGCTGGATCTAAAGTGGTGTATTTTATGACCTGGGCTAATAAAGATAAAGCAAGCCAAACCGAGAAACTGGCCAAAGCCTATAGGAATATTGCCAGTAAAACGGGCGGATATGTCGCACCGGTAGGTTTGGCATTTAGCCGAGCGATAGAGGCCCATCCAGAGATAAATTTATATCACAGTGATGGCAATCATCCTTCTTTAGCGGGTACCTATCTGGCTGCCTGTGTACTATTTGCCACAATTTATGACCAATCTCCCGTGGGCGGAGCCTTGCCGGTAGAGAGCGATATGGCAGAACAGACCGCGCGTGCCCTGCAACAAATAGCTTGGGCTACAGTGACTCAGTTTCGTCAGCAAGGAAAATAGCCCCATGACACTAACGACTGTTTGAGATACCCCCTGAGTCTGTATTGAGAGCATCGTAGGCAAGAAACCCTGTCGGGTTCTTATTTGTGTAACTCAATGGTAAAGTCATAATATTCGTTCAGGCACCAAGTGAACGTGTGTTCCACGGGTTGTTGGTTATGGCTAAAACCGGTTCTGATCACCAATAATAGAGGCTCATTCTCTTTAATATTAAGATAACGCAACGGTAGACTGTCGGCTCCCACCGCCAGAAAACGTTGTGTGGCCCGTATAACCGGGGCCCCTTGATCTGCCAAATAGAGATATAAAGACTCCCCCAATTCATTAATATTATTGAATAAACTGGCCGGGATCAGCGCCATCTGCAGTGAAATCGCGATACCATTGATTTTACGAACCCGGGTTAACTCCACCACATCACATTTAGCGTCAGTCAGTTGCAGAATCTGGCGTTCCTTTTCAGTAGAGGGCCGCCGCAGATACCCCACTAATTCACTTTGAGGTTTGCCCCCGCTAGCTTGTGCCATCTCACTAAAACTTTCCAACAAAGGGAGTGACTGACGGATATGGGGAGCGACAAACGTCCCAGAACCTTGGTTGCGAATGATAATGCCATCTTCCAGTAATTTCTGAAAAGCCTTACGGGCTGTACCCCGCGATATCTTCAGCATTGCCATTAGAGTCCGTTCCGAAGGCACAGCATCACCCGGTTTCAATTGTCCTGTGGTGATCGCGGCCTTGATACTATTGACCAGTTGCATATACAGCGGCATAGCATTGGTTTCATCAAGTAGAAATGTCGAGGTGGGGGTGAGTAACATCGCTCCTCCAGCAGAAATTTAGAGTATCACGTTGATAACTGAACCAATGGTTACCCAGTTCCAACTTATCGTCACGCGTTTAATCATCTATTTGTCATAAAGGTCATGTTTTTCCATAATGCAACGGCTTGATAACATATTAATGTTACTCAGCCGCCTTACCTGTCACCGGCTTTATTTACCCCAGTCGCAATCAATTTAGTCTAATGACAGTAAATAGGATATGGCGACCATAAACAAAAAACCCCAGTCTTTTTATCAGACTGGGGTGTCATTCACCAGGAGGTGCAGTGATTTATGTATCGTTCATTCATCACGGCTGAACCGGTCGCGAAAACCTACCGCCTCGACTTGAACGACCTCTTCTGCCCTCCCTTTATGGCTGTTGTTGCCCGGTTTGCATCACGTCTGCTGCGGGTTGCGCCTTGTTTTGCTCAATGACTTCCTTCATAACCACAAACTTCTGGTAGAACCAACCAATCGCCACCAGACATAGCCCCAGACCGAGGAATGAGACCGAACGATATAGCCCTTCGAGACCCGACATATCCCACAGGAATAGTTTGACGATCGTCAGCGCCAGCAACCCCAACGAGGCGCGGCGCACCTTATAGTTAGGCCAGTGTATCGCGCTGTACATCATGCCGATGGCAGTTAGCATCCACGCTAAGGAGTAGCAATATTGCTCACCGCTGTACACGACGCCATTATCCAACCGGTCGCCATGCCAGAGCTGACGGACCGTCAAGGTAATGAACACCATTCCCAGTAGCGCAATCACACCGATAACATAAGGTTTCAGCCGCACATCGAGCCAGTGATCTGGCCAATATCTGAGTGTTGCCACCATGAACACTGTCGGGATGGCATAGGCAACGGTCACCATATTAAGCAGCGGCAGACCGCCAACGTTTTGTGCTGACCAAAGTGGGTTAAAGACAACCAGACAGGCTAACGTCATGGCTAGCATCAGAATGGCACTGACTTTAGCCGCCAGACGGTATATACGCTGTAACGAATCGGCAAACTGCTCACGATAGCCGTAGGCCAATGCCATCAGCCCGAAGGTCACCCCATGCAACGCACAATCGGTAAGCGAAGCGAAATCCAGAGACAAATGATAGCTGCCATGCAACAGATGGCGTAACTCAACGTTAATCCATAGGGCCAACAGATAAATAGCATTAGCCGCTAACCAATTGGCGGTGCGATCGTCGCGACCCGCAAGTAACCAGCGTGAACTCAACCACAGACAGAGCACCGGAATACCAAAACCGTATAGCGTCCAGGGAATGGTTACTGAGCCAATGTACAACGGTGAGGAATACTCAAGGATATACGGGTTCATTGACAGACGAACCAGCAGCGCGATCGCCTGCAGTTTCAAAATCCAAGACAGCAATGAAACCTGTCGCCAGCGTTGCCAGAGAACCAGTGCCACGAGTTGGCCCGCGAGCAGCAGCGTCAGCGTCACCTGGCTGAAGACAATGAATAAGGCAAAGGTTAACGTCAGTTGGGCGGAGATCTGATAGAGGGTACGCAAAAACACTGAGTTGCGGCGGTATATATCACTGAATGCGTTCCACGCAAGACACATCACCAGACTAACCGCTAACAGCGTGTATTCAACCATCGCCAAATCAAATTTATCGCGACATGTATAATAGGTGTTTACCACGATATACATCGGTACCAGCACCGATAGCAACGCCCACCACAGCTTGCGATAAACCGGTCGTGTTACCTGGTAGCTACCATATATCCCGCAGAATAGCGCTAATGTGCTGAACGCGAGCAGACTGGTCCAGACCATGTTTGGATCAAAGAGAGTTCCCGCATTAATAAAGGGAGAAACGGCTAATATCGCAGCCAGTGGGACAAACAAATCCAATGAGGGTGAACGTCTGGCAATCAGCAACAGGCTGATACAGGAGAATACCAACGTGCTCCATGACAGTATCGAATGGTTTTCGCTCACGATTAAAGCCAATAGCGAAAACCCGGCAATCAGCCCGGTCAATAAAGGATCCTGTAAAGCTGGCGGCCAGTTTTTCCAGCTCTTATTGCGAAAACGTATTTTGCTTTTTAGCGACCACCCCAGATGTGGCCAGGCCAGGAAACCGTAAGTGGTTGATAGCAGGAATAATGAACGCGCTAATTGGTGATCGGATGTTGCTATGAATAAGGAAACAAAAAACCATAGGTAGTTACCCGCCATTGCCCCTAGCCACAGCCAGTGCCGATAGACACGGCTCAACAAGCCGATAGAAGCCAAACTAACCAGGAACAAGTAGGCCAACAGCCCGGTAACATTCCCGCTGCCTGTCGAGACAAATAACGGGACGGTATAGGCGCCAAGTATCCCCAACGCGGCCATAAATGGCCCCTGCCACAATGCAAGTACCATCGCTAGCAGCGAAATCAGGCTGAGCAACAGCATGAGAACCGGCATTGGGAACATATCGTAGAGATATTTAGCCGCCAGCATCGAGGCAAACAGGCCGATAATCCCCGCCCCACTCAGCGCCGCGGGGATATAATCGGCATTGGCCAAGGGCAACTGAAAACGTGAACGCCTGAGCCATTCCCCTCCGCCAACCATCAACACACTCAGAACAACGGCGGTACTAATCCGCAAGGTTGGGCCGAACAGACCCTGCTCACTGCCGGCTTTCAACAGGAAAATCACACCCAGTGCCATGATCACACCGCCGATCCACACCATCCAGCGGGCGGCAAACTCTTGCTCGATACGCTTCCAGAAACTCTCTGGTGATTTTAAGGAAAACAGCACGTTCTCCAGTTTTGTCCACACGTCTGGGGCCGGGGGCTGACCACTCGCAAGGCTTATATCCATTTCTTGCAACGCTTGGGGAGATTCATCCTGTGGCTCAAGCACCTTACTGTCAGCAACCCTGGATTCTATTCGCGGGGCTGGCTCTGTTTGTTCTGCATAGGCTGGAGTCAGCTCTTTAATCTGGCTTTGTTTTTTGGTGAGTAGATAATTCTGATAGGTCGCGTAATCAGGCGTCCAGACTTCAGACACGGCCACATCATCGGCCAGATTAGTTGATGTGACCTCTTCCTGAACAGAGGCCACAGCAGGTGCGGGCAGGTGTTGAGCAAGTTCATTGCGCAGCCTGTCGATCTCTTCTCGTATATATTTTACCGAGTCAGATAACGTACTTATTTGCATATAGATAACAAACAAGAAAATAAGTAAAAAAATTAAAAGCCAATATTCCATTATGTATACCACATCTTACGTAATAGTACGGAGAACACACATTGACGTGTGAGATCAGTTCTGAATAACACCGAACGGGTTAGTGAGGGTTGTGGCATAAGTATATTATCCCTGTAAATATCATCCTAAATAAAACCTTCTCTCATTTATATTATTACAGCGTTTTTATATCAGATTAATAATCACTATAAACTAACGCACCGGCTAATAGCTGAACGGGGGCTGTAATGATATCCAAGGTTATTGCTACCGGCATAAGCGCTTTTGCAACACCGGGATGGCCGGATACCGTCTGATATTGGTAAAAAACCACATCAAAAGGATGCTGGAATTTTATCTCATTATCGGTTGCTTTCTCATGTAGGGTTCCCGAGATATCAATTATTTTGCTGCACTTATCCTGATTACATCTGAAACTATAATTATTAATCAGTAAGTTCCTATTTTTTTGTGTCACTGGCGCGGTGACGTTCACCTTTCCGTCAAATGTCCTGGCGGTATCATCAATGATGAATTTTGGCGCACCTTCGATACCTAACTCGTCTGGTTTTATATCCTGACTATTAAGAAGTTGGGCAATCTCACCCCCCCCCTTCACTATCAAGTAATCGAAGTACTTACCGACAAAAGTAACTTCATTTTTTGTCGATACTGAAAACCCAGTTATATTATCCTTAGACCACTGTTTTTTTTCACTACTTCCACCAGATGTACTTTTTAGCAACAGATATGTATTGCAGCCAGGTAGGGTACCCATCATTAAAATCAAAAGGATAAAACTAAAACACCGCTTCACAAAATTACATCCTTATAGTCATGACGATTTACTGACAGTAAATAATGACAGTGAAATTTTTGGATAGTCACGTTTTGTTTCGTCAAAACGTATCCTATCGCCGATACCAAGGCACCCAGCCAGTGCGAGTAAACCGACGACCGGGCCATAACAAACAAGATTTTCATGTTTTCACCAAGGAAATCCTCGCAGTCCATTTTGGTATTGTTACCGGATCACGGGTTCAGAAATATCGCCATTTGGGGTACGCTACTGCCCTACTCATTAACTCAACCTGTACTAAAGTAAAAACGCTCTGTAGATAACCTTATCCATTCATCGGGTGGCATAAAACAGTATCGGACAGGTATTTTTCACGCGCATTAGCATATTAATTAATATACCCGCAGCGCAGTGTAGAAACGTTGTCCACCTAACACCAATGAGTTAAATGTAACTAAGTGTAACAAGTAAAAGCTCCAAAAAAACAGATCATCTCATTGATGTGTAAGATATTTCCTACAATAGAAGAATAAACCCACATAATTAAAGGTGTTAATAAATATCATAAAAAATAAACCAAGAATTTAGGAAGCTTGACGTAGGAAGATGCCTACAGATATTTTTTCAGAAATGTGATGTGTATCTGGGGTATTTGACAGCCTGAGAGGTTAACAAGAAACTTATCTATTATTGCCGTGAAAAAGTTGGCCTCTAATAATGTAAAGGTGATTTATCTATAGGTGGATTCTTATCTTCATTACAGACTTTACCTATCCCTATCCCTATCCCTATCAATTTAGTCTAATGACAGTAAATAGGATATGGCGACCATAAACCAAAAACCCCAGTTTTTTATAAAACTGGGGTTTAAATTTGGCGGAGGGATAGCCCGCTAAAAATAGTTCTAATACGGAACAATGAGTTCAAATTTTAAATTATAAAACAAAAGGTTATATAAAAACACTTCAATTCAGTACAAATGAAAACAACCCGACTTAATCATTAATGGCATACTCAATGGCATACTGGAATTTTAAGGGATTCACTGATGGCTACTCTCACCGATACCAACGCTCGCCAGATCAAACCAGATGACACCCCCTTTCCTCACGGTGGTATTACCGGTCTGACACTGCATCCTTCCACCAGCAAAGGTCATGGAAAATGGGTCTTACGCTTCATAAGTGTAGTGATGTGATGGACGCCCCTTCCTAAGGTAGTCAGTGCCATACTTTTACTGACTACATTAATCTGGGAGTAACATCATATGAACACG
>NZ_CQAZ01000066.1 GCF_001152565.1 Yersinia pekkanenii
ACTCACCCGAATCACTGACTTGAGTCAGCTCATCGGGATTTGCTCGTTTGCTGCCTTGCTATAGCGCCAATGACGTTGAGGACTTTCCTTTGTTCTTGGTGCTATAGCTGTGTTAGCGGCATTTGCCAGCTAATATTATCAGGGCGCTTGATGCGCCCTGATAATTATAATGTTTTCAGCATGGTTACTTCGCAGTCTACATGGCCGGTATTTCCCATCGGGCCATTGATGTGCTCAAAACCTAATTTTTCGTATAAGCCTACGGCACTGGTCAGGCTGGCAGTGGTTTCCAGATAGCAGCGGCCAAAGCCCTGCTGACGAGCAAACGCCAACGCCTGCAACGCCAATTGCTTGGCCAAACCTTTACCGCGCAATATTGGCAGGAAATACATTTTCTGCAATTCACAAAGATCTGCTTCACCGCCAGATAGCGGTGCTACGCCGCCGCCACCCGCGATATTACCGTCCACCTCAACCACCCAGTAAGCACTGTGTGGCTGGCTATATAATTCATATAAGTGATCCAGGTTAGGATCAGACACGGTATAGCCTTTATCTGCGGTTAGACCGAACTCAGCCGAAACTTCACGGATAACATTGGCAATAGCGAGATTATCTGCGGCGAGGATGGGGCGTACCCGCAGGCAGATCGGTGTGGCAGTGGTCATGGCGTAGCACTCTATAAATCGATTGGTAATATCTTAGTAATAATCTGTAATAACATCTATACCCGTCATACTTCAAGCTGTATGTGCGTTGGTTGCACTCAATAACCCGAATCACTTGACTGCGTAAGCTCATCGGTATTTATGCTAGCCGCCTCCCTACAACTCGAATTATTTAGGGTATGACACTGAATTAATGCAATGGTAAAAAAACTGGGGGCCAAATTATTATGGCCCCCAGTGAGTGCTTACTTCATGTCAGATTGAGTTACAGTGCAGCGATTACTGCCTGCTGTTCAATTAACTTCTGCCTGGCTTCAGCACAAGCTGCCATTCTTTCACGCTCTTTGGCTACCACGGCTTGTGGCGCGCGCGCCACAAAACCTTCGTTGCTCAACTTGCCTTCGATTCGCTCAATTTCAGCTTCCAGCTTCGCCACTTCTTTTGCCAGGCGATCCAGTTCGGTAGCTTTGTCAATCAGACCAGCCATCGGGATCAGTACTTCAGCACCTTCAACCAGTTTGGTCACTGATACTGGGCCTTTATCACCATCAGCTAACAACGTGAGAGAAGACAAACGGGCCAACGACTGGATGAAACTCTGGTTTTCCAGTACGCGGCGCTGAGCTTCAGCACTGGCACCACGCAGCATCACGTCCAGCGGTTTACCTGGCGCGATGTTCATTTCAGCGCGGATATTACGCACCGCAATGATAGCTTGTTTGATCCATTCCAAATCACTCAGGGCCTTTTCATCGACCTGGCTGGCATCATATTCAGGGAAAGGCTGCAACATAATGGTATCAGCAGTAATGCCTTTCAGGGTTTTCACCCGCTGCCAGATGGTTTCAGTGATGTAAGGCATGATCGGGTGCGACAAACGCAGCAATGCTTCCAGTACCTCAATCAAGGTATGGCGGGTGCCGCGCAATTCAGCTTCTGAACCACTGTTCATTACCGGTTTGGCCAGCTCGAGATACCAATCACAGAACTGGTTCCAGGTGAACTCATACAGAATACCCGCGGCCAGATCGAAGCGGTAAGTGTCCATCGCTTCGCGGTAGGCTTTGATGGTCTGGTTGAATTCAGCCAGGATCCAACGGTCAGCCAGTGACAGCACCATGTCGCCGCCATTCTGACCACAATCTTGCCCTTCGGTGTTCATCAGCACAAAGCGGCTGGCGTTCCACAGTTTATTACAGAAGTTGCGATAACCTTCCAGGCGCTTCATATCCCAGTTGATATCACGGCCAGTTGAGGCCAATGCTGCCAGCGTAAAGCGCAGGGCATCGGTACCGTGCGGCTCAATACCATTCGGGAACTGTTTCTCGGTGCGCTTGCGGATTTTCTCTGCCAGTTGTGGCTGCATCATGTTACCGGTACGTTTTTCCAGCAACGCTTCCAGCGAGATACCGTCAACCATATCCAGTGGATCGATAACGTTACCTTTCGACTTGGACATTTTCTGCCCTTCGTCATCACGGATAAGGCCGGTCATGTAGACGGTTTTAAACGGCACCTGCGGCTTACCATTTTCATCTTTCATAAAGTGCATGGTCAGCATGATCATGCGGGCAATCCAGAAGAAAATAATATCGAAGCCACTGACCACAACACTGGTCGGATGGAAGGTTTTCAGCGCCTCGGTTTGCTCAGGCCAGCCCAGTGTGGAGAATGTCCACAGACCGGATGAGAACCAGGTATCCAGCACGTCTTCGTCCTGACGCAAAGCCACATCTGCGCCCAGATTATTTTCGCGGCGCACTTCGGCTTCATCGCGGCCAACATATACTTTACCTTGCTCGTCATACCAGGCCGGGATACGGTGGCCCCACCACAGTTGACGGGAGATGCACCAATCCTGAATGTCGCGCATCCACGAGTAATACATGTTTTCGTATTGCTTAGGCACAAACTGAATTTCACCGTTTTCCACCGCCTCAATGGCCACTTTGGCCAGCGGTGCGGTGCGGACATACCATTGGTCGGTCAGCATTGGTTCGATAACCACGCCGCCACGGTCGCCATAAGGCACGGTCAGGTCGTGCGGTTTAACCTCTTCCAGTAAGCCGAGTTTATCGAACTCAGCCACTACCGCCTTACGGGCAGCAAAACGCTCCAGACCCTGGAACTGTTCTGGGATCGCGCCACTGCATGCATCGGTGGCTTCACCGTGGGTATCAAACACTTCAGCTTCAGCACGGATATCACCGTCGAAAGTCAGAATGTTAATCATAGGCAGGGAGTGGCGCTTACCGACTTCATAGTCATTAAAGTCGTGCGCTGGGGTTATTTTCACGCAACCGGTGCCTTTCTCTATATCGGCATGTTCGTCACCGAGGATCGGAATGCGGCGGCCAACCAGCGGCAAGATCACTTCTTTGCCGATCAGATCCTTATAACGCGGATCTTCCGGGTTTACTGCAACGCCGGTATCACCCAGCACGGTTTCCGGACGGGTGGTGGCGACCACCAGGTAATCTTTGCCTTCGGCCGTCTTGGCACCATCGGCCAGTGGGTAACGCAGATGCCACATCGAACCCTTGGACTCGCGGTTTTCTACTTCCAGATCAGAAATAGCGGTACGCAGCTTCGGATCCCAGTTCACCAGACGTTTGCCACGGTAAATCAGATCTTCTTTATGCAGGCGGACAAACACTTCCTTAACTGCGTTGGACAGGCCATCGTCCATGGTGAAACGTTCACGTTCCCAGTCCACGGAGTTACCCAGACGGCGCATCTGACGAGTAATGGTGCCACCTGACTCGTCTTTCCACTGCCAGATTTTGTCGATAAACGCTTCACGGCCGTAATCGTGGCGAGTTTTGCCTTCTTCTGCGGCAATCTTGCGCTCAACGACCATTTGGGTCGCGATACCTGCATGGTCAGTACCCGCCTGCCATAGGGTGTTTTTCCCCTGCATGCGTTGGTAGCGGATCAAGGTATCCATAATAGTTTGCTGGAAAGCATGGCCCATGTGCAGGCTGCCAGTCACGTTCGGCGGCGGGATCATGATGCAATAGCTTTCTTTGCTGGTATCGCCGTTTGGCTTGAAATAGCCCTGTTTTTCCCAGTGTTCATACAGCGGCTGCTCGATTTCTTGCGGGCTGTATGTCTTATCGAGGGACGGCTCAGTTTTGTCGATATTAGAAGGTGTGTTTTCCATTTTCTTTTTTAGTTCAATTAGTTGGCGGCGTTGCCGTGGTCAAGTGGAAGCCGACGCTGCGATAAGACTTATATCGGTCGCGCGCCAACTGTTTCAAATTTTCTTCGTAAGGGACGAAGTCTACCACTTCATGGAAAGCGGTGGCAAAACCTGCGAACTCAGGTAGCAGGCTAATTAGTAGGTCGCGGGGGGCATTACCACGCCGTTCTGGCCAGGCAAGCTCGACCGGCGCGCCATATTTTGGCCCTTCACCGGCCAGATTATGTGGCACAAATTGCTCTGGCGCGCGTTGCCACAGGGCTTCATCCAGCCGCTGGGCCTGTTCCTGGCTTTCACAAGCGATTAGCACCCGTTTGCCTGCCCGCCAACGAACAGCGGCAACCTCGCAGGCCAAGGCTTCATGAGCGCGCAGCTCACCAGCGGGCGTGTCGTGTTCGAGCAGGTAGAAGGTGGCGTTTTTCATAGGTTCTCTGCACCCTTGGTACGTGAAGCCACAGGGGTATTAGCTACGCTCACGCCCCCGAATCACTGACTTGTGTCAGCTCATCGGGATGAGCTCGCTGGCAGCCTACCTGCAACTCCAATGACTTTGGGTGTCTATCAAATGGAATATATCAGGCGATTAATCGTCGCCGTTTAGCCCTGCACGGTTAAGCAGGAACTGCGACAACAACGCGACCGGCCGGCCGGTCGCACCTTTGTTTTTACCTGAACGCCAGGCGGTACCTGCGATATCCAGATGCGCCCAGCTATATTTACGGGTAAAGCGCGACAGGAAGCAACCCGCAGTAATGGCCCCACCGGCCCGACCACCAATATTTGCCATATCAGCAAAATTGGAGTCCAGTTGCTCGGCGTACTCATCACCTAATGGCAAACGCCATGCGCGGTCCCCAGCTTGTTCGGACGCCCCAATCAGCTCGTGAGCCAATGGGTTATGGTTCGACATCAAACCGGTGATGTGATGACCCAATGCCACGACGCAAGCGCCGGTCAGTGTCGCGATATCAATCACCAGCTCAGGTTCGAAACGCTCAACGTATGTCAGTACATCGCACAACACTAGCCGGCCTTCAGCATCGGTATTCAACACTTCAACTGTCTGGCCGGACATGGTGGTCAGAATATCACCTGGACGATACGCGCGGCCACCCGGCATGTTTTCACAACCTGCCAACACACCAATTACGTTTAATGGCAATTGCAGTTCAGCGACGACACGCATTACACCATAGACGGTTGCAGCGCCGCACATGTCGTATTTCATCTCATCCATGCCTTCGGCAGGTTTAATGGAAATACCACCGGAGTCAAAGGTCAGCCCTTTGCCCACCAGCACAATTGGCTTAGCGTCAGGGTTCGGATTACCCTTATATTCTATCACTGACATCAATGATTCATTCTGCGAACCATGGCCAACAGCCAGATAAGAGTGCATGCCTAGCTCTTTCATCTGCTGCTCACCAATGACGCGAGTAATGATATTGGTGCTAAACGCATCGGCCAGTTGGCGCGCCTGAGAAGCCAGATAGGCAGCGTTACAGATGTTTGGTGGCATATTGCCCAAGTCTTTAGCGGCTTTGATACCGGATGCCACCGCCAAACCGTGCTGGATTGCGCGCTCCCCGCAGGTCAGTTCGCGGCGGGTTGGTACGTTGAACACCATTTTACGCAACGGGCGACGAGGCTCGGTTTTATTACTTTTAAGCTGATCGAAGGTGTAAAGCGTTTCTTTGGCTGTTTCTACCGCCTGACGCACTTTCCAGTAAGTATTGCGGCCTTTAACATGCAGTTCAGTTAGAAAGCAGACTGCTTCCATTGAACCGGTGTCATTAAGGGTATTGATGGTCTTCTGGATCACTTGCTTGTACTGGCGTTCATCAAGCTCACGCTCTTTGCCACAGCCAATTAACAAGATGCGCTCGGAGAGAATATTCGGCACATGGTGCAGTAACAGCGTCTGCCCGACTTTGCCTTCAAGTTCACCACGGCGCAATAAAGCGCTGATGTAGCCATCACTAATTTTGTCGAGTTGTTCGGCAATTGGAGATAGACGACGAGGTTCGAAAACGCCGACTACAATACAGGCACTGCGCTGTTTTTCCGGGCTGCCGCTCTTTACACTGAACTCCATGCACTCTCCTGAATCTTAAAGACAAAGGCGGGAGCTACCGCTAGAATGTAGCGCTCCGCAACGATCTCTCTCCGTTGTGTTAACGACGTGTGTTAACCTTAACGGCATAAGTTGTTTTGTTTTGGCGACTATAGGCATGTTCCTATAGGACACCTAAACGCTAGATGCTGTAATGCTATTTTAGCTGTGAAGGTTGCCATATGATGAGAATAAATGGCGGATTAACGATGAAACTATCGATTTTCCTGCAAAAAGACAAGTTTTCACAGGCGTATTAGCGTGATCATCATTAGATATCTAGTACGGGAAACACTTAAGAGCCAAATTGCGATTCTGTTCATCCTACTATTAATCTTCTTTAGTCAGAAGTTAGTACGGATATTAGGCGCTGCGGTTGATGGTGAAATCCCAACAAACTTGGTTTTATCCCTCTTAGGGCTTGGTGTGCCGGAAATGGCACAACTTATCCTGCCATTGAGCCTATTCCTTGGCCTGCTGATGACCTTAGGTAAATTGTACACGGATAGTGAAATCACCGTGATGCATGCCTGCGGCATGGGCAAAAAATCCCTGATTATGGCCGCTGTGATTCTGGCACTTGTTACTTCTGCGTTGGCAGCGGTTAATACTATCTGGCTAGGTCCTTGGTCTTCTAAACATCAAGATGAAGTCTTGAACGACGCCCGTGCGAACCCAAGCCTGGCTGCTTTGGCTGGTGGGCAGTTTAAATCTTCAAATGATGGCAATTCAGCCTTATTTATCGGTAATGTGACGGGCAAAGAGTTTAACCGTGTATTTTTGGCACAATTGCGGCCAAACGGTAATCAGCGCCCCTCTGTCGTCGTAGCAGACCGGGGTCATATGACCGAACGACCTGACGGTTCACAAGTGGTTATCCTGAACAAAGGTACCCGCTATGAAGGCACTGCGTTGTTACGCGACTTCCGTATTACCGATTTTGTCGACTACCAGGCAATTATTGGCCATCAAGAAGTGCAGCAAAATAGTAACGTGGCCGAGCAGATGAATATGGAACAATTATGGCGCTCGAATGAACCCGACGCCCGCGCTGAGTTTCACTGGCGTCTGACACTGATTGTGTCGGTTATCATTATGGCGTTATTAGTGGTGCCACTGAGCGTGGTCAACCCACGCCAAGGCAGAGTCCTTAGCATGTTGCCCGCGATGTTGCTGTATTTGATCTTCTTTCTGTTGCAGAGTTCCCTGCGTTCTAATGCAGGGAACGGCAAGCTTGACCCGCTAATCTGGATGTGGACGGTGAATGGGGCTTATCTAGCTATTGCGGTGATATTGAACCTGTGGGATGGCCTGCCGGCTCGTAAGTTACGTGCTCGATTGAGAGGTGCTGCCTGATGTTTGGTGTATTAGACCGTTATATTGGACGGACTATCCTCAATACCATCCTGATGACGTTATTAATGCTGGTGTCGCTGTCGGGTATCATCAAATTTGTCGATCAGTTGCGTAAAGTCGGGCAGGGTGACTATTCAGCGGTATCTGCTGGCATGTACACCTTGCTGAGCATCCCCAAAGACATTGAAGTTTTCTTCCCGATGGCGGCCCTGTTAGGGGCATTGCTGGGGTTGGGGGGGTTAGCCAGTCGCAGTGAGTTGGTGGTTATGCAGGCGTCAGGCTTTACCCGTATGCAAATCGCCGCGTCGGTAATGAAAACCGCCATCCCATTGGTGTTGTTGACCATGGCTATTGGCGAGTGGGTCGCACCACAAGGCGAGCAGATGGCACGTAACTTCCGTGCACAACAGATGTACGGTGGCTCGCTATTATCAACCCAGTCTGGTTTGTGGGCAAAAGACGGCTCTGACTTTATTTATATTCAACGGGTTTCCGGTGAGAAAGAGCTGACTGGCGTTAACATTTATCATTTTGATCAACAGGATCGCCTGCTTTCCGTACGTTATGCGGCGATTGCAACCTATGAAAAGGATAACAATGTTTGGCGTTTATCGCAGGTTGATGAATCTGATTTAAGTAATCCGAATCAGATTACCGGTTCGCAGACGCTGAGCGGTGAGTGGAAGACCAATCTGACACCCGAGAAGCTGGGTGTAGTGGCGATGGATCCGGATTCGCTCTCTTCAGTGGGTTATTCGATTACAGTAAATACCTACGGCAAAGTGGTCAGGACTCCAATCGCTACGAACTGAATATGTGGGGAAAGATATTTGCTCCCTTCTCTGTAGCGGTCATGATGTTGATGGCATTATCATTTATTTTTGGCCCATTACGCAGCGTACCCATGGGCGCTCGGGTGGTCACCGGCATTTTCTTTGGTTTTGTTTTTTACGTACTGGATCAGGTTTTCGGGCGACTCAGTTTGGTTTACAACATTCCGCCGGTACTTGGTGCGCTGTTACCGAGTATGCTTTTCCTTCTTATCAGTATTTATTTGCTGCTAAAACGGCGCTGATGGCGGTTTTTTCGACACTTAGACTAAACTCGATGGGATAACAGTTGCATACGGATCATTGGTAGGTATAATTCACCTCGTTCTCCGCATACTACTTCAGTGCCGAAGTGGCGAAATCGGTAGACGCAGTTGACTCAAAATCAACCGCCGCGAGGCATGCCGGTTCGATTCCGGCCTTCGGCACCATTAGTATGTAAAGAGACGTCTACGGACGTCTTTTTTTATGTCTAAAATCCAGTCACAGCAAGGCTTCACGTTATTTTGAGGTCTATTCACGTCTATTGCAATCAACCCCACTCAGGGGGCACAATCGGGGGCATATAACTTCGATTGGAAATTATGCCCCCAAAATGAAACTAAATGCCCGTCAAATCGAGACTGCAAAGCCAAAGGATAAAGCCTACAAGATGGCTGATGGTGGCGGTCTGTATCTGGAAGTATCCCCGCGTGGCTCTAAATACTGGCGCATGAAGTACCGCCGCCCCTCCGACAAGAAAGAGGATAGGCTGGCTTTTGGCGTATACCCCGCAGTTGGTCTAGCTGATGCCAGGGCGAAACGTGATGACGCTAAAAAGCAACTGGCACAGGGTATTGACCCAAAAGCCGAGCAAAAAGGGGCACAATCTGAATCGGAGGGGGCATTTTTATTTGAAACCATCGCTCGCCAGTGGCATGCGAGCATGCTTACGTGGAGTGAAGACCACAGCAAGCAAGTTTTGCGGGGGCTGGAACAATATATTTTCCCTGCAATTGGCGCATTAGATGCAAGAAAATTGAGAACCAGCCAGTTGTTGGCACCTATCAAGTTGGTTGATGCTGCTGGAAAGCATGATGTGGCGCAGCGATTACAGCAACGTGTAACGGCGATTATGCGTTTTGGGGTACAGAATGACGTTCTGGAATTTAACCCAGCTAGTGATATGGTTGGCGCGCTGAGTGTAACTAAAGCGACACATCACCCCGCATTGCCTCCAGCCAGAATAAACGAGTTCCTTGCCAGATTATCCAGCTACAAAGGCCGTAGAATCACTCGTCTAGCCGTAGAACTTACGCTCCTTACTTTTGTGCGTTCCAGTGAGATGCGCTTTGCTCGTTGGGCTGAGGTCGACTTTCAAAAGGACGTCTGGAATATTCCCGGCAAGCGCGAACCTATAGCGGGTGTGAAGCATTCAAGCCGCGGCATGAAAATGAAAACAGATCATACCGTCCCTCTAAGTAAACAAGCACTGCATGTACTGCTACAACTGCACAACCTCAGCGGCAAAGGTGAGGTTATCTTCCCCAGCGACCACGACCCCAAAAAAGTAATGAGTGAAAATACGGTAAATAATGCCCTCCGTGGTATGGGCTATGACACCAAAACAGAAGTGTGCGGGCATGGTTTCAGGACGATGGCGCGTGGCGCTCTTGGGGAGTCAAAGCTCTGGAGTGATGACGCAATAGAGCGACAGTTAAGCCATGTGGAGCGCAATAGCGTCAGGGCTGCCTACATACACACTTCTGAGCACATTGAAGAACGTCAGTTAATGCTCCAGTGGTGGGCTGATTATCTGGATGCCAGCAAGGTTGCGCATATCACCCCGTTTGATTTTGCGAAGCTGGTGGGTAAAAAATCGTGATGCTGGATGTAACTACAGTGGTAGACTATAGTAGACGTTAAGAGATAAGGCTATGTCTAGGCTGATCCCCGAAAACCCGTACACCTCTACGGGCTGGCATAGTCCCTAGTTTAATGAGGGTATGAGGTGGCGTATGGGGAAGGCGACAAAAAAAGAATTATCATGGTTCAATATGAAAAACTATGCGTTTTTGCATAACTTAACGTTAATAGATTTGATTAAAGAACTGGAGTGGAGAGATTATTTATTCCGCGATTTAGATGATGACTCGGATATTTTTGAGAATGAATACCAAATAAAATATAACAGGATTTTCAGTGGTGATCCTAATATTGAAATCCTCAACCAAGAAGAGCTAGAGAGCGCGGAGTTAGTTCGTTACATAAACGGTCAGGCTCCTTCTTTAAGAAATATATATGGGGAATTACCGAGACTTTCTTCAAGAGAGGGTGTGAGTCCAGTTACATTCACTGAACTATCCATGTACTCGTCTGCTGCTATTGAGCAGGGCTTTTTTAAAAGAGATGAAGAAAATACCTACATAAAATCTAATGCGCTGCTTGCAAGCGTTACTGGTAATATTGATGATTGCCTTAGTAATAGATTGCTAACTTCAATTGATTTGGATGATGCTACTGATGATGAAATTATCACCAGCATGACACACCTCCTCCCTTTATGGAGGGCGCAGCTCTCTCTTCCTGAAAAAGACCATGTGGCACAAAAAAGAATTGGTGTAAAAACCTTACAAAAACTAATTTCTAATAGGGTTCTTCCTATACTTGACCTGCTTCTTTGGGCCAAAGTATCCGGCAAGGAAATAACCAATCCTATGATATCGTTACTGGTTTTTGATGATGACCCTAAGGATACTCAAGCTATAAAGGAGTCCATAAAGCCATTTGCACTAGAGGCAATGGAAGATAAATATACTCGCCTACTTCGCCTATATCTTAATAAAGATAAAGAGCTAGGCTCGACAAAAATTTCAGAGCTAATGCGTAGAGATTTATAATGAGAAAAAATCTACGAATTTAGGTTTAATTAGAAATCGAGATTTTTTCATGAATGTATTTTCTAAAGAAAGAAAACGAAGAAATCTCGAAGTAAACTATTTTTTTAATTCCAGCTTATTATATTTTTTCTTCTGATTAAAGTATCTCCTGTCCACCAAGGTATATCACTGACCAGTACCGAAAACAGGAGTTATTATGTCTCAATCCCTTATCCGCCTATCAGAAGTCCAACGCCGAACTGGTTACAGTAAAGCGTGGATCTACCGCCTTATCAGCCAACAGCGTTTTCCCCAGTCCGTAAAAATCGGCACACGTTCTATTGCTTTTATCGAAAGTGAAATTGACGAGTGGATTAATCAGCGTATCGCTGAATCGCGCGGGGAGGCTGCATAATGCAAAAGAAAACCCGCACTGAGGCGGGCATTATCGGACAGGTTAGCGCCAACGATAATACCGCTGCTCATCATATTAAGCCACCGCCGAAGAAGCACCGCGCACGCTGCTACATGATGCGCACCGGCATTGAGGGCTGGACAGAAAACGATATTCTCAAATATGCGCGTTTATCATCTGGCCGTAATTATGCGACTGAACTTGAGCGCCTTCTCAATATTCGTCTAGAACGCATTGACGAGCGCAATCCTGATAATATTGGGAGTCACTTCCGTTATCGCTTGGCAAGCCGCCATGACGTTCTGCTCGTTATTCAGTTAGTTAATTACAACGCCTTATATAACGGCCACCAGCAATTAACCAAGAATGAAATTAGCGACATCTTATATTTATACCCGGACACACCGGCCGCCGCATAACGGAGCATAAAAATATGACTATTCAAAACATGGCAAATAGCCGTGACGGATACCCCTACGCCCAAAACATGGCGAACGGTATTAACGAAATTCGTCGTAACGTTATTTGTGGTGACTGGTCAGCCGTTAATAATCGCGTTTGCACATTAACGGATTTAGGCTTGCGTCATAACGGTCAGGGGCTGGTCTGGCTACGTTCTGGTGTGCCAGTCCGTGAAGCTGATAGCGATACTGGGTTCAGTGGTAAAGCGAAGGTATCCCATGAGTACCATGAGTCGCTATGTCCATCACGTCCAGCAGATAACAATGGTTTCATCCGTGGCGTTCACTCTCATAAAGTTGATGGTTATTGCCTGAATATCCTCACCAGCAGCCCGTCATGGATTGAGTACTGGCATCGGCGGG
>NZ_CQAZ01000067.1 GCF_001152565.1 Yersinia pekkanenii
TGCACATGCTCAGGGAGGTTTTTTTGCATCTGAATAATTTGGGGGCTTAATTGGGGGCCTGTTAGACAAGAATACGATACCTCGTAATTTCTCACATGGATTGTAAAATTAGTTAGTAATCAAAAAGCAGCTCGTTTAAACGGGCTTCTTGACCATGTATTCGGTTAATTATCTCGCGTTATAACGCATAAAAAATCAATGCAGCAATGCCGCCAAACAAAATCCATTTAATCAGATAATAAATCCTACGATCCCAGGCTTTTAACCGTTTCCCGACCTTACGTACCGCATAGATATATTTAAACATCCGATTGACACCACCGGTACGATCCCCTTCTTCGTTGGGCGCAGTCGCCGCACTCATCAGGTTGCGCCCTAACCAATGGTTAATCCATTGCGCCCAGCGGTAGCGCATTGGCCGTTCAATATCACAAAATAGGATGAGCCGGTTCTGCCCACTCTGGTTTTCGGCGTAGTGAATGTAGGTTTCATCAAACAATATCCCTTCACCATCACGCCAACTGTAGGTGGTGCCATCGACATCAATAAAGCAGCGATCGTCATTCGGGGTAATTAAACCAAGATGATAACGTAAGGAGCCGGCATAAGGGTCGCGGTGCCGGGGCAAACGGCTGCCATGCGGTAATTCAGCAAACATCGCTGCCTTCACCGAGGGTAAGTCACGCAACAGCGAGGTGGTGTATGGGCAAAGTGTCATTGCCGATGGATCGCTATCTTCATACCATTTCAGATAAAAACGCTTCCAGCCGGTTTTAAAGAAAGAATTAAAACCGGCGTCATTATACTTATCTGATGCTTTAATTTGCTGAATTTCCATCAACGCCTTGCCCTCATCCCTGATTTTCGGCCAGTTATCGCGTAGTACGGTTAATTCTGGAAACAGGTCCTGTTTCAAATAAGGTGTGCTGGGTACCCGTGAAAACAAATACATAAACACATTGATTGGCGAGACAAAAGTCGAATGGTCAGAGAGTTGACGCCAGAATTTATAACGAACCTTACCGCGAAAATGCACATAGGTTACACATAAGATAAAAACCAATAGCACTGTATATTTCATGATGTCCTATCAGATACATAAGGTTGGTAGCAAAATGTTTAGCCTATATTAATTAAACTTTCCAACTTAAAGGATGAAAAGTTATTACAAAAAATGGTAATACCAAGATTAATAAGCAATAAATGTTTGAATATCACTGTCGTTAACCGTGAAACACCCCGTAAAGCTGCGGCCTGCGGGGAAGTCTTCACTTAAATCCCGTAATAACTGTAATTCAAAACGCCCCGAGTCCAGTGAGTAACTTTGGAAACGAGCCTCAAGAAAGTCAAAATAACGGCCCAGTTGTGGATACACGGCTTTAAATAAGCTCTCTTTGGCTGAAAAAGCTAATGTCAGCAACTGATTAAAAGGTAATGGGCCGTGCTGAAAGGAGTGGTACTCCTCCTCACTGAGAATACCCGGCCACAGGTCTTTTGCCCTTTCAACGGCAATCAGACTTTCGATATCCAGCCCTACACCGTGGACAGGGTTGTTTTCACCCGTAGCTTCAGCGGCTGGAGTTATGATTTGTGCGGTACAGAGGGCACGTTGGCTGCTATGACTGATGCTGCCGATCAAACCGGTGGGCCATTGTGGTGCGCGATCCCCCCCGTTTACCAGCGGATAATTACGCACGTCCAGCATATTCAGCACTTGTCGGGCGACAAAGCGCCCTGCTAAATATTCGGCGCGCCGTTTTGCCACCGCTTTTTGCAAACTGCCAGGAAACGCAATGCCATACACGGCAAACAGTTCATCCCGATACTCATTGACATCAAAATCACATTTGGCCAAAAGTCCATGAAACAACGGCTGGCCGTTTAAACCGCTACCAGGTAGTGCGGCAAAGGTAAAATTACGGATAAATACCGACGTCACGCGTTATCCTAATCATGTTGATTAATAGGCCCTTATAGTAGTAGTTAACCCACGCCACCACAATATCAGAAACTATTCCGCCCATGTAAACACCACGATCAGCAAGCTAAACACGGTTGATAGCCCGATATCAGATGCCATTAATGGCTGCCGGTTATGATTAAACATTACATAAAATACAATTTTATAATTACTGAAACACAGTTCCTGATATTTCTTTTTCTGTGACAGTGGTCAATTTAAAAACAAATGTAAACAGCCAGGTTAACTGCCCTGGGGATAAAGGAATAGCCCTTTTATATACATTAATAAATCCGTCATCTTTCAAGTTACATCATCAGGAGCTGATTAAACAAATTGCAGCCGTCCAATAACCTCTGCTGGCGGTATTAATCGTCTTTAATATCGCTGATACTTCTTTTTATTCGTAAGGTTCAGCTATGGCTCGCTATTATCTATCAACAATGGATGTTTTGTATCGCCTGTCAATCTGGGTAGCTGGTATTGCCTTAATCATTATGGTGGCGGTTATCCCAATGGGGATATTCGCCCGTTATATCCAAAACGATGGCCTATCCTGGCCAGAACCCGTAGCCATTTTATGTATGGTGACATTTACCTTTATTGGCGCAGCAGCCAGTTACCGTTCTGGTTCGCATATTGCGGTCAGTATGGTCACTGACCGACTCTCAGAATCAGGTAAAAAAGCCTGCACATTGTTGGTTGATTTGCTAATGGTGCTGATAAGTCGGTTTATTCTGGTTTATAGCTACATCCTGTGCCGTGAACTTTGGTCACAACCGGTGGCTGAGTTCCCATTATTGACCGCCGGGCAAACCTATACTCCACTGCCAATAGGCTCCGCGATTACCCTAATGTTTATTATCGAGCGCCTGTTTTTTGGCCCGCAGACCCACCGCCCGAGAGTGATGATCGGCAATTCATAAGGCAGATACTGCTTCTATTGGCTCAGTGATGATCCCGGAAATGGATAAAAAAGGTTATCCACGCGACTTTGCTGCCGCAGTCACCACCAGTCGGTTCGGTGCTGTTTGTTGCCAGTGCGGTGAGTAAACAGAAAATTGAGCAGGTCGTTAAAGCCATGCTGCCATTCTACGGCGCATTGCTTCTGGTACTGATGCTAGTGACTTATATTCCGGAAATATCACTGTGGTTGCCCAGAGTATTCGGCGTTTATACCGGTTAAGAGAGGCTGGTTTTAATGAGTTGGGCCGCTGATCGGCTCAACTCATCAGTATTAAAAAATAATCAATCTTAATAAAGGTGGAAACCTACCGCAGCAACATGCGTTCCACCACTGACCCGTGGGACGCACTGTTTTCATGATAATAATTGCCTATTTAATCATCAATTTTTTCCTGCATATGTTAAGCCTCTTACATTTTTGATAACAATGATTGCTCAGTCAAAGATTGATGAGCATCATGCAGGTTAGGTTCCGTAATGATGAAAAATCATGATTAATGTTGCATTGATAGATGACCATATTGTCGTCCGCTCCGGTTTTGCCCAATTGTTATCGCTGGAAAAAGATATTCGCATTATTGGCGAATATGGTTCGGCCGCAGAGGCTTGGGCCAACCTGCCTAATATTGATGTCGATGTTGCCGTTATGGATATTTCGATGCCAGATGAAAGCGGGTTAAGTTTGCTTAAGCGCCTGCGCCAGAAAATGCCTCATTTTCGCGCCATTATTCTCAGTATTTATGACACCACTGCCTTTGTACAAAGTGCCATGGACGCCGGTGCCAGTGGCTATTTGACTAAACGTTGTGGCCCGGATGAACTGGTCCAGGCGCTGCGAACCGTCAGTGGTGGCGGCCTTTATTTATGCGCTGATGCATTGCGCGCGCTGCGCCATATGCCACAACATCCACAACAACTGGCGATATTAACCCCGCGTGAGAAAGAAGTTTTCCAACTGTTAATCAATGGCATTAGTGTTAAATCCATTGCCGAACAATTGCTGCTCAGTCATAAAACCGTTCATGTACATCGTGCCAATATTCTGGGCAAACTCAATTGCGAAACCACCGTCGAATTGGTGCACTTCGCGCTCCAGCATCAATTACTGGCAGGTAACTGATATGTGGCAACTGCGGTCGATGGGGCTATCGCTGTTCCTGGCTATTTTCTACTCCTTGAGTTGGCTGGCTCTATGGACCATCAGTTTTTATCTTAGCGATGACGGCTTGCATGCCGTTTTACTGTTACCCCAAGGGCTACGCCTGGCCTTAATGATTTTGCTGCCACGCCGCTATTGGCCAGTACTTTTGCTGGCCGAATGTGCCCTGTTGGGGTGGTTGTATAACCAACAGTTGCAAACTACCGTTCTGATTACGCTGTCCCCTTTCCTAAGTTTGATCCCCGCCTGGCTGACCCAGCGCTTTTGGCATCACTACACCCTTTACTGGCAACGGCTATTACTCCTGCTAACCGCCGTGACGGGCAACAGTTTGCTGCACGGATTGGTTCTGGGCTTCTGGCTGCCCTTACCTTTCACCCAAACTCTACTGGCCAGCTTTACCGGTGGTATTCTGCTCGTGCCGTTTACCTATCTAATCTATGAATATTTAAAGCAGCAGCATATCAGTAACCTATTCTCTCAGCAGATGCCCGATCCGCCCCTGCGCACTTCGCTGCTGATTTGGTGCTCATTGATTTTTGCCATTGGGGTTTGTGTACAAATGGCTATTGCCCCCAATATGGAGCGCCTGTTGCTGATTTTTGTTTTTCTGCCCAATGTATTTATGGCGTACAAATTCGGCTGGCAAGGGGGCGTTTTGGCGGCGGTATTAGGCAGCCTAATGATAACGGTTACCCGTCAGGCCAGCGGTGCATTCCATGATTTGGCAGAACTGGAGCTGTTCCTCTCCACTCAGGCGTTATTAGGGATGACACTGGGCATAGCCATCAGCCGCCAGCAGCAACTGGCACAACATCTGCACCGTTATCGCAATCAGTTGGAGCAAGAGTTACAAACGCGTCGCAAACTGCTGGAACGCTTGGTGCATACCGAGGAAGATGTGCGCAAAGAGATTGCCCGTGAACTGCACGATGAGATCGGCCAAAACATCACCGCCATTCAAATTCAGGCAATGCTGGTCAACCGCAGTGCGCCTACTCCGGCCGCGCAATTAGCCGCAAATCAGATCAGCAGTTTGTCGCAACGAATTCATCAAACTACCCGCCAACTGCTACGCCAATTACGCCCGCCCGTACTGGACGAAATGCCGTTGGATCAAGCACTACAGCATCTGGCTGACGAGTTTGCCTTTGCCGAGCAAGGGATCAACTTCCAACTGGATTATGCCCTGCCGCCGACCCCCGGTGAAGATGCGGTGGTGTTTACCCTGTACCGCCTGGTGCAGGAGTTGCTGAATAACATTAATAAACATGCTAACGCCCGCAATATCTAGGTCAGCCTGCGCCTGACTGACAATATCATTACGTTAGATGTTCGCGATGACGGAATGGGGATACCAGTGCAACCTCAAGGGGGTGGCTTTGGCCTGCGTGGCATTGAAGAACGGGTGCGCGCACTGGGAGGTGACTGGCTGCTGCAACGCCGTTTAGGGACTCGAGTGGTGGTCAATCTGCCAACCCATGTCCGTAACTACGACTCTGTGAGCCTGCCCACAGAACTGAATCAAAAGCCTTCATAAATAAGCATTATTCCTAGCCGCCTACAACCTTGTCTCATCTCTTTCGCTTTTACCTTCCTTACACTCAACACAATTACTGGAGGAATCCATGCCTGCATCGCCCTTGTCGTCAAAGACTTTACCCCCTGAGCCTTTGACACCGGAACAGGTGAATGCGCGCTATCGCTACTGGCGACCGCGCCTAATGGCCGCCATGGTGATGGGGTATGCCGCCTTTTATCTGACGCGCAAAAGTGTCAATTACGCCATGCCAGTGATGCAACTGGAGTTGGGACTGGATAAAGGTGATATCGGCTTACTGGGCACGCTGTTTTATCTGGCCTACGGCGGTTCCAAATTTGTTTCCGGCATCGTCAGTGACCGTACTCAAGCCCGCTGGATTATGGGTATCGGCTTGATGATGACCGGGATACTGAATGTGGTGTTTACCCTGTGCCACTCCTTACCGGCCTTGCTGGTGGTTTGGACCTTAAATGGCTTCTTTCAAGGCTGGGGCTGGCCGCCTTGTGCCAAATTGCTAAGCACATGGTATTCACGCAGTGAACGCGGTAGCTGGTGGGGTTGCTGGAATACCTCCATCAGCATTGGTGGTGCGGCGGTGCCGCTGCTGTCTGCCTTTCTGGCCTCACATTATGGCTGGCAGGCAGCGCTGCTGGTACCGGGTGCGATAGGTCTTGTCTTGGGGATTTGGCTGTGCTGGCAATTGTGCGATAAACCGCAACAGCAAGGTTTACCCACTATCGGCCAATGGCGGCGGGATCCACAAGATCAGTGGCAGGAACAGCAAAGCCCGCCCATGCCGATGGGCCGTATTTTGCGGGATGCTATTTTGCGCAACCGCACCATCTGGTTACTTGGGGTCTCTTACGTGCTGGTCTATTTGATCCGCATCGCCCTCAACGATTGGGGCAATATCTGGTTGGCAGAGAGCCATGGGGTCAATTTGCTCAGTGCCAACGCCACGTTATCGCTGTTTGAGTTGGGGGGATTGTTTGGTGCCTTATTTGCTGGCTGGGGGTCTGATTTGTTATTTCGTGGCCAGCGCGCACCGATGATTTTGTTATTTGCTTTAGGATTATTTTTGACCATGACTGCACTGTGGTTGGCACCGCTACATAGCTATCCACTGCTATCAGTGACGTTTTTCAGTATTGGTTTTTTTGTCTTTGGGCCACAAATGCTGATTGGCCTGGCGGCCACCGAATATACCCATAAAGATGCCGCCGGTACGGTAACCGGATTTCTCGGTTTATTTGCTTATCTCGGTGCCGCGTTGGCGGGCTGGCCACTGTCCCAAGTGCTGCAATATTACGGTTGGCAAGGTTTTTTTGCTTTACTGACCCTGGCATCAGCCTGCGTCGGCTTGTTATTAATGCCGCAACTGATGACCAGCGTGAATGGATTAAGGTTTAAACCGGCGGCTAATAGTGTTACCCCGACGGATAAAAGCGATAACCAAAATAATTGAGTCTGTAAAACAATACCTCGTCCCTACCACTACACCTCTGTTTATCGCCCGATTTCGGGGACATCAGAGTATAAAAAGGATAATGTTATGAAACTCGCACCTCTCTCTGTATTGATTGCTGCTGGCCTCGTATTGAGCACCTTTACTACCGTCGCCAAAGCAGAAGGTCGTTTAGTGATTTATTGCAGTGCCACCAATGCCATGTGTGAAGAAGAAGCCAAAGCCTTCGGCGCGAAATACGATGTCAAAACCAGCTTTATCCGTAATGGTTCCGGCAGCACACTGGCTAAAGTCGATGCCGAGAAAAAGAACCCACAGGCGGATGTCTGGTATGGCGGCACGCTGGATCCGCAGTCTCAGGCGGGTGAAATGGACTTACTCTATCCTTACCCGTCCCCTAACCTCGCTCAAATCATGCCGCAATTTCGGGACCCGGCAAAACGTAAAGGCAATTACTCATCTGCGGTATACATCGGCATTTTGGGTATAGGGGTGAATACCGATCGCCTGAAAGAAAAAGGTCTGCCAGAACCCAAATGCTGGAAAGATCTGACCAATCCTGTCTACAAAGGCGAGATTCAGATAGCCGATCCACAAAGCTCCGGCACCGCTTACACGGCGTTGGCAACCTTCTCACAACTGTGGGGCGAGGATGCCGCCTTCGATTATCTGAAAAAACTGAATGCCAACGTGTCGCAATATACTAAGTCCGGTATTGCCCCGGCCCGTAACGCCGCCCGTGGCGAAACCACTATCGGTATTGGTTTCTTACATGATTACTCGTTGGAAAAAGAGAAAGGCGCACCACTAAAATTGATCTCGCCCTGTGAAGGTTCCGGTTATGAAATCGGTGGCGTTAGCATTCTGAAAGGCGCGCGTAATCTGGATAACGCCAAGTTATTCGTCGATTGGGTGCTGTCAAAAGAAGCACAAGAATTAGCATGGCAGAAAGGTCAGTCCTACCAGATCCTGACCAATACCACCGCCGCAACCTCACCTAACTCGCTCAAACTTGATGATCTGAAGCTGATTAACTACGACATGGACACCTACGGTGCCACCGAGATGCGTAAGAAGTTGATCACCAAGTGGGTTAATGACGTCAAGATGGGGCAATAACAGCCCACAGTTGTTGACGACTGCCAATGCTTCGCGGACTCGGAGTCCGACGGTGAGCACGTTGTCATTGGTCTCACAAATTTTCTAGTTTTTGGTTATTCACTTTTTATACCTAAAAGTACGGTTTACCCACCGTACTTTTAGGTAGCTATCATTTAGGGAACACCATGACACATGCTACACGGGATGCCATATCCTACTGGCTCGCTTTTGCCGTGGCGGCTTTTGCCTTACTACCCGCGTTCAGTCTAGATTACGGCCTGCTCGAAGCCAGCCGCGCCGAACTATTGGCCGCTTACGGTTGGTCCAGCCTGAACATCAGCCTTCTGTGGTTTGGCCTGCCGTTATTGCTGCTTTTACGGCCGTTATCTCCTGCCGGTCGCGAACATCGCAGTCGCCATCTGTTTGATGCGGGCTACGCTCTGTTCTGCGTGCTGGTGGTGGTGACAACCTCAGCCTGGCTGGGACGTGGGCTAGGGTTTGCCACTATCGGGTTGTTTATCGCTTTGGGGGCCGTGATTACCCTCGCGCTGGCCCGCCTTGAATGGCTCGGAGGCGACCGCTTTGTGCTCGGTTCGCTGGTCACCATTATTGCCCTGATTAGCGTTTTTATTCTGTTCCCCAGTATCGCTATTTTCATTCCAATCTTTACCGATGAAAGCGGTGGCTTTGCACCATGGCAGTTTATGGCGATCCTCGGGCAGGCACATATCTTGCAAGTCATCTGGAACTCGTTCCTGCTGTCGGTCGCGGTGGGTATTGGTTGTACCTTCTTCGGGATGGTACTGGCGATTTACACCACGCGCATTGCTAAACGCTCTGCGTTACTCAGCCGGATCTTCTCGATTTTACCGATTGTCACCCCGCCATTTGTGGTTGGGCTGGGCGTGACCCTGATGATGGGCCGTTCCGGCTATATTACCGAATTGATGGTCACCGGGTTCGGATTGACCAACACCAACTGGCTATATGGTTTCACCGGTATCTGGCTGGCACAGGTTCTGGCCTTTACGCCCATGTCATTTATGATCCTCGACGGCGCAATTAAAACCATTCATCCATCATTGGAAGAAGCGTCTTATACCTTGCGCGCCAGCCGCTGGCAGACCTTTATGCAGGTGTTTCTCCCCCTGTTAAAACCGGCATTGGCTAACTCATTTTTAATTGTCATTGTGCAATCACTGGCCGACTTCAGTAACCCACTGGTTCTGGGGGGTAACTTTGACGTGCTGGCCACACAAATCTACTTTTACATCACCGGCGCACAACTCGACTATCCGGCAGCCTCCACCTTGGGTGTTATCTTGCTGATGTTCTCACTGTTTATCTTCTGCATCCAATACATGTGGATCGGCAAACGCTCTTACGTCACCATTTCGGGTAAATCCTCACGGGGCGATGTCCAGCCATTACCGGTGTCACTGGTGTGGGGCACCACTGCCATGCTCTCTGTGTGGATTGCCTTTAACGTATTGCTTTACGGCAGCATTTTCTACGGCAGCTTCACCGTTAACTGGGGGGTCGATTACACCCTGACGCTAAATAACTTTAATCAGTTATTCGGACAAGGTTTCAGTGACGGCGCGTGGCCTTCCCTGCTCGATACCCTGTTATATGCTGGGATCGCTGCCCCCATCACCGCCGCACTGGGCTTGCTGATCGCTTATATCGTGGTACGTCAACAATTCCGTGGTAAAAAAACCATCGAATTCAGTACCATGCTGTGCTTCGCGGTACCCGGCACCGTGGCTGGCGTCTCTTATATACTGGCATTTAACAGTGCGCCGGTATACCTGACCGGGACCGCTGCCATCATCATTATCTCGATGGTGATGCGTAATGTGCCAGTAGGGATCCGCGCCGGAATTGCCGGATTAGGTCAATTGGATAAATCACTGGATGAGGCTTCTCTCAGCCTACGGGCTGGTTCACTGCGCACCGTGATTTACATTCTGCTGCCATTATTACGCCCGGCCATCCTATCAGCCCTGATCTACAGCTTTGTCCGCGCCATGACTACCGTCAGTGCCATTGTCTTTTTAGTAACGCCCGACACCCGCGTCGCCACCTCTTACATCCTTAACCGGGTGGAAGATGGCGAATACGGTATCGCGATCGCCTATGGCTCCATTCTGATTGTGGTGATGCTTGCCATCATCTTCCTGTTTGATTATTGGGTTGGCGAAGCGCGTATTGCCCGCTCAAAAGCCAGTAACGCTGAATAATGACATCTCGATAAGGCTGAATATTATGTTCAATAAAAAGACCCTGTTTGATAAAAAGACGCTGTCCGATAACAATACGAAGCCCGGTAAACATAATGGGGCTGATAAAAAGCACTTTGTCGAACTTAAGCATGTCACTAAACACTTTGGCACCCATACCGTCATTGACGATTTGAATCTGGCGATCCCCAAAGGGGAAATGGTCACGCTGCTGGGGCCATCCGGTTGCGGTAAAACCACGGTACTACGACTGGTTGCCGGGCTGGAGAAACCGTCCGGTGGGCAAATATTTATCGATGGCGAAGATGTTACTGACAGATCTATCCAACAGCGCGATATCTGTATGGTGTTTCAGTCCTATGCTTTGTTCCCGCATATGTCGCTGGGCGAGAATATCGGTTATGGCCTGAAAATGCTGGGTCGGCCAAAAGATGAAATACGTACACGGGTACAGGAAGCGCTGGCATTAGTCGATTTAGAGGGGTTTGCTGATCGCTTCGTCGATCAAATCTCTGGTGGGCAACAACAACGCGTGGCACTGGCAAGGGCATTGATACTTAAACCCAAGGTGCTGTTGTTTGATGAACCCCTCAGTAATCTGGATGCCAACCTGCGCCGCAGCATGCGCGATAAAATCCGCGAGTTGCAGCAACAGTTCAATATTACCTCGCTGTATGTGACCCACGACCAGAGTGAAGCTTTTGCCGTTTCAGATACTGTTTTGGTGATGAATAAAGGAAAAATAATGCAGATTGGTGCACCACAAGAACTGTACCGCCAACCGGCCTCACATTTTATGGCCAGTTTTATGGGGGATGCTAATGTTTTCCCAGCCAGCATTCACAGCAATAGCGTTGAGATTTTTGGTTATCACATTCCTAAACCACGAGGGTTTGCTGGTGAGTTGCAGCAATCCACCGTAGGTGTACGGCCAGAGGCCATCACCCTGAGCCAACAAGGTGAGCCAAGCCAGCGTTGTACTATTAATAAAGTGGCTTATATGGGGCCACAATATGAAGTACTGGTGAACTGGCAAGGCCAATCTTTGCTGTTGCAGGTCAATGCCACGCAACTGCAACCGGCCCTTGGCGACAGTTATTACCTGCAAATCCATCCATACGGCATGTTTATACTGACAGATACACCTCAATAAGCACGTCGGCGGGCAGCGTGGAACAGGCTAGCCCGCCCTTTAATGAGATGCCGACTGCTATTTTTTGGGTAAATATTGAGCTAAAAGTCAAAAATCTCAATAAGTTGCACAAACTCTAAGCAAACAATCCAAATTTACTGTTTCCCCTTTGACATGTTCGGCATACCTCGCTATTATTCGCCTCGTTCACACAATTCCTCTGTAGTTCAGTTGGTAGAACGGCGGACTGTTAATCCGTATGTCACTGGTTCGAGTCCAGTCAGAGGAGCCAAATTTA
>NZ_CQAZ01000068.1 GCF_001152565.1 Yersinia pekkanenii
ACTAAATTTAGCAATTTATATTCTGAGTATACTGATTTAACACAAGTTCATTTTAATGCGTAAGCCCTGCCTAGGGTATGGCGTTTTACCTGTGGGGGGATCACTACCGGAACGGGGATTTCCTGCGCCGGTGGCCGGGTAATAATTTTGTCGAGGCTTTCAACTGTCTTAAAGGTGCAGGAACAATCAAGGTTCTGGCACTGGTAATAAACTTCTTTGGTCTGTTCCGACAAATAGCGGCTGGAACGAGTATGAGAAGCGTGTCTGCATACCGGGCAACGCATCATGTCGACGGCTCCCCAGTTGGATTGAGTTTCTCCCGCTTTTCCCGTATCAGCTTGCCCAGTTGCATCCGCTTTATCGGGCTATTATTCAGAGTAGAGTCCACATAACCCGGTTGTGGTTGTTGTAGTGTGAGTTCGGCTAATATCGATTCTTTCTCCATATCAAACGAATAAAGCCCCGCTAATGAAAGAAGAGTCGCTGTCAGTGTACCCAGTGCCTTCGCCGGTGATGAGTCTGTGTAGAGTTCGTTCGCAGCGACCATTATTTTCGCTGCCCGGATGAGTTCGGGTGACAGGGTTTTCATCGCAGCAGACATTTCCAGCCTCGCATATTCCATCAACGCTACTTTATGCGTGTCTTTATAGGGTCTGGCAGAAGCGCATAATTGCAGTGACGTGTAATCTTTATCCAACTCCAGCTCTTCAATCAGATGCCCGAATTCTTGTGCCAGCTCCCGCTGTGAAATCCGGCGGATATGTTCGGTTTGCAGCTCATCCGTCATTTCACCGCGCAGGCTGCGAAACAGTTTGCGCCAACTGCCGTCAGCCTGCTGGGTCTGGTTTTCGGCATCGCGCTGCTTTTGCTGACTGCGGCCAATGGACGCAATAATGTCTTCGTAGGTTGCTTCATTCTTCAGGTGTTGGGCTTTGGCTGCTTTATAGTTGTTCAATACCGGGGTAATGGGGTGTTCTGCTGTCTGGCTCATGGTTGTACTCCGTTCTCATCGGGATGTCGCTATTGTGCAAATCCACACACAACAGCTCAACCGATGCCCGTTGTATCAGCGCTGACACAACAACCCGCCGTTGTGCCATTCATCGATTACGACACAATAGCGACTCTGATTAACAGGAGAGAACCATGATTAATGTGACCGTTGGAGAGAAGTTTTTCACACTGGAACGCCATGAAGCACAATTCCTTTCGGACGCGCTACTGTCAGCCCTGAGTAACCCCACTGATAAGGCAATACAGGGATTCAGTCAGCGGGCCGGAACCTTGCAGGTGACCACTTCACCAGAAGAAGCAAACTTTACGGGAAATAAGCAACATTTCAGCCAACAGGCTCCGGCAATACGTACCCACACCTTGACGGACTGCTAACTGACCGGCCAGCCAGAAAGAAGCGCTGAACTGACCTGAATGAGAAACGGTGTATCCCTTTGGGGGTGTAACAGGTGTAACGGGTGTTACAGTATTGATATATCAGTGTTTTTCTAAAATCATTAGGTGTAACACCCGGTGTAACGTGGTGTAACACCGCCGTTATCGTGCCGGTTTGTTACACCTGTTACACCGATAAAAGAAAAAGGTGTAACAGGCTTTTCTCAATGAAATCAGCGTTGTTACACCTGTTACCCTTGTTACACCTTAAAGATAAGACTCACGTAAAGGATTAACCCACCACCTCGCTGTTAAAGACGTATATCCGTTTGGGATTCATCTCTGGCAGGCGGACGGTGGTTTGGGTCTTCCCGTCTTTCGATACCAGCAGATACCCTGCCGTGACACACAGTTGCGCGACTTTCTTGGCATCAAACCCCTTACACACCTCTTTCCAGCCCGACGGCAACACATAGAACGTGGTGACGGCCTCACGGGTATTATTGCCCTTGTCCACCTTACGAAAACCCACCATGTTTGAGGGCCGGTTACGCTCGCCATGCCAGTCCGCAAAACGGCTGTACTGATTGGCGGTGAAGAAACTGCGTATCTGCTCAAGGGCGGCGGCGTCTTCCTGATTGGCACTGTGACCGCGTTCCCCTATCCATGCCTGCAAACACACTCGGGTGGCTCGCAAGGCTTCCCCCTCCGGCCAGCCGGTCAGGCCGCAACGAGTCGCCATCTCGCCCGCCATCGCAATCAGGGCGAAACGGTTAATAGCCCGTCCCACCTGATTCCCGGCCTCTACAGGCATCAGCTCACGGGTGTAGGTTTTCAGCAGGGCTTTCGCCTGAGTGGTCATGCCGTTCAGGTCTTCGGTCAGGGCCTTGAGCCATGCCCGGAACGGCGTACCGTAGAAACTGGCTGTTGCCCCCTCAAAATGTTCGGCCAGCTCTTTACCACTACCAAAACCGTGTAACGCTTCAAAGACGCCAAACTTGCCTGAGTCACTGGGGATTTGGATCATCCGTACTTCCATCCCGGCAAAGGTGCGCTCACCGGCGCGGGCGGCATGTTTGGTCAGTGACAATTCGCCGGTGGAGAAGAACAACATACGCCACTGTTTGCGGGCGCGCAGTTCGCCGTCAGTCCCGGCCCGGCCTTTGCCCTGTCCGTTTGCCAGCATATAGGCAATATTGCCCGCTTCACGGCCATCCACCTCGCGTATTTCATCGAGCATCATGGCGGCATCGTTGCGACGGCTGGCAGTGCCCTCCAGTGCGTTACCGGTTGAGCGCCATGTGTGCCAGTAATCCGGCCCGCCACACACGGAGGTGGCCGCTTTCATGGTGGTGGTCTTGCCGTCTGTGGATTCGCCTTTCAGGTGATAACCGCCGCCGTCCATCCCCACCAGACGCAACAGCGGAGCCGCAAACGCCAGACTGACCGCAAAGGCCACGCGGGAATTACCGATACAGTAGCGCCCGATATGCTCGCGCCACTCATCAAGGCTGCCAGCCACTCGAAAATCCCGCCCCTGTACGCTGGCCGTCTGCAATATCACCCCGTCGGCCCCCTCACCAATCACCTCGTCCTGCAACACATACACCCCGCCATGCCAGCCGGTTTTGTTCACACAGGTGACTTTTCGCTCTGGCTTACACAGCGAAATGTATTCCATCAGCCGGGCGCGGGCCTCGCCGGTGGTGCTGATATACGACAGACCGTTGACCAGCAACACCCGCCGCAGCTCTTCACCGCTGCCGCTTAACATTTCCATCGGCATCGCCCATTTACGGCAAATCCCGTAAGTGTCCTCCCATTCCAGCAGGCGGCCAAAGTTCCCTCCGTCCGCGTCGCAGGTAATGGCCGACACCTTGAGCGGGTTACAGATTTTGATATTGCGGATTTCAGTATCTCCATCTGATTTTTGTACTTGCTTATCGAACCACAAATATTCCTGCGTCAGCCGAAAACCTTGGGGCAATTTGGCCTTGTCTTTCCCCAGTTGCACCAGCTCTTCCCGGAACGCTTCTCTGGCCCGTTCGGTGCCGTTATCCCGCTGATAATCATTCCAGTCGGCTTTAAAACGGGTCGGGGGGAGCGTCACCCAACCGTCCACGGCTTTGGCTGCTTTCTCCGCCCACACTTTGCCGGTGTTGACCTTGCCATCATCAAAATCATTGTCTCCGGCCAGAATGATGCGCGTTTCTGGCCACTTAGCCCGGATAACCAACGCCACGTTTAGCAGGTTACTGGCGGCAATACCCGCCATCACCACGCCGTCAGTGAGTTGTGCCACGGTCAGGGCGGTAGCATAGCCCTCGGTGATAACGACCTGTGGCGGGCTGTCCAGCTCGGATTCAAGGGTAATAAATGCCCCTTTGAGCACCGTACCCGGCAACAGGCGCTTGTCTCCCAAGGGGGAAACCAGTTGCGCGCCGGTCACGGTGCCACTGATATCGGTCAGCGGCAGCACCAGTGAGCCGGGCGGGAAATCAATCCCACCACTTTTCTTCAATTGCGTGGTCAAGCGGTGGGGATGTTCTAACAACCCTTTACCGGTCAGATAGTCACTTTCACCCCGCACACAGCCTGCCAGTAAGGCCGCGACAGTCTCGGCTACCGGTTGTGTGGGTTTGGCAGCTTCTTTTCTGGCGGGCGGCTGTTGGCTTTGGGGTAATTGCAGCACCTGTGCCACCTCATGAGCTGCTTTACCGGCCGTCAACCCGTTGACCAGCTTGACCAAATCCAGCCCGTCACCGGCCCCGCACTGGTTACAAATCCATGTCCCGCGCCCATCCCGATCATCAAAACGAAAACGGTCTGAACCGCCACAATGTGGGCAAGCGCCGTGTTGACCATGGGCCGGAACGGCAATACCCAGCAAGGGCAGGACAACCGGCCAGCGCGCATGGGCGGCGGCGGTAATATCCGATACAAAATTCTGTGCCATCATGTCCCCCTCAGTGCAGTGTGACCGGCATGTTCGCCGTTTTGATGTACGCCCGGCACAGCTCATCCATCATGGTTTCCCCCAACAGCGTCAGGCGGGGGGCCACATTCAGAATGTCCGGTAACACCATGTCTTCCAGCATGCAGCAGGCGGCTTCCATCCCGCTCTCAGGGCCGTGGCGTGTCATAAAATAGACTTCCACGTTTTCGGCTATCACCATTTGCAGCTCATCAATATTCATGGTGAGTGCGACGCCGTAGGACACACAGGTATCCAGATAGGCATGCGCCACGGCACGACGGTACAGCGCGGTGCGGACTTCAAGGGGAATACAGGAGGTGTTATTCAGGTTCATGATTGCACCCCGCTAGACAGTAATGCACAGCTTTGGGTGACGGCTATCAGGTCTTCATATAGATAATCGACCATAGCGGAGACTTCTTTCACCGGTAACATGCCGGGAAAGGCGGACGAGTCAAAATGGTTCGCCAGTAGGGCGGCTAATAATGCGCTGGCATTCTTGGCGCGGGTTAATTTAAAAAAATCATCTTCCGGTATTCCGTAGGCCAGATGATTATTCAAAACCTGAGTTTCAGATAAAGGGCGGCCCTGAGCAGCGTTATGCTCATATTGTTGCATTGTCATAATAGAGTCCGTTTTAGAAAGTGAGAATTTGTTACCGCTATTTATGCCGGTTAGAGAAAGTGTGAATAATGTTCCTCGCTCTTTTCCGCCGGACGGCGTTCTGAATAAGGTTTTTTCGGGTAAATATATTTAACGGACTTATGCAGCAATAATCCTTTACTGATATTGAGTGTTGTTATCGGGTCACGTTCCGGCGCATCAGCTATTTTGCTGTACACCTTGGCGAACCACGTTAACGGCATGGAAGAATATTGTGTAGTGAGGTCATAATTAAAAATGACTTCATAACGGAATTCAGGGTTTTGGCGCTGGGTCTGCTCGGAGGCCAGTTTCAGGTTCACGATACGCACCGTCCAGCCCTCTTTGTGGCGATAGCGTTCGCCGTATTCAGGGAGTTCAGTCATGGGAGCCTGCTCTTACCGGCAAACGGCCAGCAAACAGTAAGATATAGTCACCGGCCAACTGGCGGCGGGCGGTAGTCTCATTACAGGCGGTGATCCGCAGCATGAGCGGGCGTATTTTGCGTTGTGTGCGGTTGATTGCCGCAAAGATGTAGGTACACTTTAATGTAGCCATGGCGTTGCTCTCTGTTTCGTTAATGGTTAAGCCTCAATTGGTACTGCGAATACTGATTGAGGCTGCTTTTTTTTTAGGGGACATCATGGTAAGGTGGCCACCTAACGAGTTAACAGTAATCCAATAGGTGGCCACTTGTCAACAGTTACAACAAGAGATAGAAGCCCTAAAGGGGGCGGCCAATCTCCACAGTTCAAAATGCGAATTACGCCTGAGCTTAAAGAACAATTAGAAGCTGAGGCAGGTAAAGATAATGTTAGTCTCGCCAATTGGATAAAAGATCTCGCAAGGCAAGAATTAAAGCGGCGAGGCATCGAACCAAAAGGCTAAACATTATTATTTAGATTTTATTTGTATATTATATTGGCGATCTACGTGGTCGCCTTTATTACATTATTAATGATGTTGTTGTGATTCAATCCATTCCCAAATTTCATCTACTTTCCATGCTGTAATTCTGGTTGATATCTTTACTGGTTTAGGGAATGTACCCGCTGACACCCGTCTCCATAAGGTTGCAGGAGAAAATGGTAAGCAGGGCATCAATGCCTTTTGCCGGACAAAACCTGCTGCGGGTAAAGAGCCATGTGTTGTATTTTCATGTCTCATCAGTCTTGTAACTCCTTGATGGGTAAGCGATGAGGTGAGATTACCTGACACAATCTTAGTTTTCCATCAAGAATGGAATTCCATTAAATTGATATATTTTCCACTGAAATGTTCACAATTCCATTAAAACAAGACAAATGAGTGTTTTTTTAATTTATTGAAATATATAAATAAATTATTTTTAATGCGGGTTAGTGAGGTGGAATACAAGTGAATATTAGTGAATGGCAACTGATGGCAATTAAAGGCAGCTTTATGATGGATTTTTATGTATCAGCCAAACCTTACTAGATGTTTAGCTGATACATAACTAGTCATGTATGGCTTTTAAAGCCGATGAAATTTTTTCTCTAAGAGAGGATGCACGTAGGCCATCAGTTGAGATGTCGTTTTCTTGAATATACATATCAACCATTTCTTTAATATGTTCAACACAAATAACATCACCCTTTTTCATCCATTTTGCGTTGTTTTGCTCATGTTTTTCTTTGGCTAATAGAGTTAGCGTTATCCCAAGTAATTTATTTACATTAAAGAGTTCTTCATCTTTTTTATATACCCCTCTATTGTTTTTTATTATTTGGAGGCCAAGTTTTTCTGCTTCGCCACCAATAAATGAAAGTAGGTTGTTGTTTTTATTTTTTGTTGCAATGTTTTGTACAGCCATGCTGCATCTTTCAATTATAGCTTCAGGGGTTTCATCAGTATCAAGACAATTATATCCAATTGAGAAAATAAGATCTGATGAGATCTTTTCACTGTCATCTACGGGGTGCGGAGAAGCTATATAATCAGTATATTTTGTTATTCTCTCGATTTTATTAGCTTTGAATACTTCTTCTAAGGTTCTTTTAAGTCTCATTTTTATATGAGAAATAACTTCTAGCTTTTCTGTATCTATCTCTCTTCTTAATAAAGTTGGAGATAGCCCAACCAGGCACTTAGCTATTTCATCGATAGTGATTGAGGGGAGAGTTGCAACCCTTTCAAACTCATTCATTTTTTGGAAGCTTTTCATTTTATCCCTCGTTCCCTCGATTCTAATTTTATTAGCTTATTTGCCCATAAATTTAAGGCTTTTCTACGTTCGTCCAAATACTGATGCTTATTATAAATCCCTTCCACCCCTTTAATTCTATGATTTAAACATCTTTCTGCAACGATAGGATCAACGCCTAAAGCTGCCAGATGAGTCCGGGCTGTTCGTCGGAAGTCATGGACAGTAAAGTTTTCCACACCCTGCATCTGTGTTTTTACTTTGGCTAAGGCTACAGGCAACGTGCTCTCTGCTATGTGGGGAATCATGCGGTTTTGCATTTTTCGGGCAGGCAGAACCCACCCACTATTAAGTGACATATCTTTAAGCTGTTGGAACCATGTTATGGCCACTGGAGGGAGTGGAATATCGATAGCGTCGCCGTTCTTGGTGCCAGTTAGGTGCCATATGGCATTTTCTAAATCAATATCTTCCCACCTAGCCGCACATAGCTCCATTTTTCGACAGCAGAGTAATAAAAGTAATTTCATTGTTAGCTCATTTTGGATACTGAAACCCTTTGCTAGCCTCATTGCAGCAAATAGCTGCTCTAGCTCACCAGTATCTAAATAGCGCTCTCTGGCCTTTTCCTGCCCGCCAGCATCGGATATATCAAAGGCAGTTGTGGGGTTCACTTCAAGGATGTGGCGCTTAATACCATAGTTAAATATTCGTCGCGTCCAGCGTAGTACATCGTTGGCCACTGTTGGCGCACCTCTGGCTAGGATGCTTTGCAGCATATCGTCAATATGGCGAGGTTTTACTTCATCGGCTTTTAAGTGGCCAATGTTCGGATTAATGTCCTTATCAATCCGACGGCGGAGAATATCAGGGTGTTTCCATCTGCCTAATATCTGACGTTCAAAGTATTCCGTAGCTAAATGAGAAACCAACAACGCATTCTTATCAGACTCGATTTTTGCTAGTGCGTCAGCCTTACGCTCTTTCTTTTCTCCGGCCACGTCGTAACCCAAAGAAACACGAGCTGACAGTAACTTAATTGTTTCACGCGCTTTTGCCAGTGATAGTTCGGCATAAGAACCGATCCACATAGCCCGTGCTTTACCTGCGAAACGGTAGCGGAAACGCCATTTAGGTGAGGCGAAACTCTCTCGGTAGCAAAGATATAGTCCATTGCCGTCTGAGCGGCCCTCAAAGCGCTCTCCAGCCTTTAACCATGCTTTGATTTGTAAATCTGTTAACTTTCCCATGTATCCACACTGAGCCTTTCCTGTGTACCAAATACAGATGTACCAAAGAGTGAAATGGTACATGTCTTGGTACATGGATTTAGTGAAATTTCATGGAATGATATGTGATGTGTTGAGATAAAGAAAGCCCGTAAGTCACGGGCTTTAAAGGCATTTTGCGACGTACTGAAATGCGATGAGAAGTTACTCGATGTTCTGAATCTGCTCGCGCATTTGCTCGATAAGCACCTTCAGTTCAATAGCTGAGTTGGTCACGTCGGCATTGATAGATTTTGATGCCAGCGTATTCGACTCGCGGTTGAATTCTTGCATCATAAAATCAAGGCGACGGCCAACGGCTTCTTTCTTCTTCAGAATATTATGTGTTTCTTTGACATGAGCTTCCAGGCGATCCAGCTCTTCAGCAACATCGACACGTTGCGCCATCAGCACTAATTCCTGTTCCAAGCGGGTATTTTCCAGTTGGACCTGCGCTTCTTCCAGTTTATTGAGCAAGCGCTCACGCTGCCACTGCAAGATATTTGGCATATGCGCACGGACTTTAATCACTTCCGCACTAACGCCATCAAGGCGCTGTTCGATAAGGGTTTTCAGTGCCGCACCTTCGGTTTCGCGGGAAACGATAAAGTCATCCAACACAATATCCAGTGCTTGCATTAGCTCAGTACTGATAGCATCCAGATCCTGCTCTTCAGCGGCCATGACACCCGGCCAGCGCAGAATATCCACCGGATTAATTTCGCCTTCATCGCTTTGCATCTTGACCCAGTTACCGGCTTCAACTAATTGCTTTGCCAGTTTCTCATTAAGGATTAGAGAACTTTGTGCGTTGGCATCCAGCTCAAAACGCAAACTGCACTCAATTTTGCCTCGGGTCAGACGGCTGCGGATACGTTCGCGAATTACCGGTTCCAGGCTGCGGAACTGTTCAGGTAAGCGAATATAAGTTTCTAAATAGCGTTGGTTAACGGAACGCAGCTCCCAGGCTGCGCTACCCCATTCACCCTTAATGTCACGCCGAGCGTAAGCGGTCATACTGCGGATCATCGTTGCGTACCCGTTTTCAAGAAAAGATGCAGGGATTATAGCTTCCGAGGCGCAGGCAGGATAGGCATTACATCACTAAGGCCGTATAATGCGCGACCAATATCGATTTAAAGCCGGAGAAAGCCCCATGCGCCCAGCAGACCGAGCAGCACAACAAGTCCGCCCATTGACCCTAACCCGTAATTACACGAAACACGCTGAAGGCTCAGTGTTGGTTGAGTTTGGCGATACCAAAGTATTGTGCACCGCCACGGTCGAAGAAGGTGTTCCGCGCTTTCTGAAAGGCCAAGGCCAAGGCTGGATAACCGCTGAATATGGCATGTTGCCACGTGCCACTCATAGCCGGAATGCCCGCGAAGCTGCGAAAGGTAAACAAGGTGGCCGTACTTTAGAAATTCAACGTCTGATTGCTCGTTCTTTGCGTGCGGCAGTTGATTTGAAGAAGTTGGGCGAGTTCACCATTACCTTAGACTGCGATGTTTTACAGGCTGATGGTGGCACCCGTACGGCTTCAATCAGTGGTGCCTGTGTGGCTCTGGCTGATGCGCTGAATAAATTGGTTGCTGCCGGTAAATTGAAAGCTAATCCGATGAAAGGGCTAGTTGCAGCGGTTTCTGTTGGTATCGTGAAAGGCGAAGCCCTTTGTGATCTGGAATACGTAGAGGATTCTGCGGCAGAAACAGATATGAATGTGGTAATGATGGAAGATGGCCGGATGATTGAGGTGCAAGGCACTGCTGAAGGTGAACCGTTCAGTCACGAAGAGTTACTGGCGTTGTTGGCGCTGGCTCGGGGAGGGATAGAAACTATCTTCCTGGCGCAGAAGGCGGCGTTAGAACAATAATTGATAAGGGCGACTTGCGAGTCGCCTTTATTATGTGTTATCTATTTGAAATTAAAGGATTAATTTCTACCAATGTCCACACATTGACCACATCGAATAAATCAGCCTCGCTTGCGGGGCTTTATTTTGCCTGGCGTTATGCGCGTAAAGTTAGCAAGCGGCGTTTTACCTGGTGGCCGTTCCGGCCCTGGTCGCGCGAATACTGCTAGTGATCGTTTCGATATTCTCGCCCGTTTTTACAGTATCAAAATTTCCTCACCTTTTGGCGTCAGCCCTTGCGGCGTCTGGCTTGGCGCGCAATTCTATTTATTCGCCTGGACGCTTTCCGCTTTGCGTTTGATCGGACGTAAAATACAAATCCCCTTTTAAATCATTACGTTAGTTTTTACAGATCATATCGAGATCGTTCTAATTACTGTAATTCACTGAAATCTATATCACTCGTTACAGTTTGCGATCCATGCGAGATCTTTAACGCTGGCGCGGTCTGGCGAGGGTGTTTGTAGGGTTACCAAACTGTAATAAGTTCGCCAAGTATTTTGTGCAGGCGTGGTGGGCGTGTGCGTTTTACCTCCCGTTTCTTTTACGTGGCTGGATTTACCTCGCATGTTTCACTGGCGGGTTATGGTGCGATTATCGCGCTCGAATGTGAATCCTGAGGTGTGCTGAGTGGTGCGGGCCGTGGTGAGGCTTCCAGCGCGTTACCTGTGATATGCGTCAGCCTTGCGGTGCGGGCAATGTGAAATGTTTCAGTAATTTTAACGGGGATATTACGTAAGTTTGTTACAGCTTAAGGGGGCTTGAGGTGCTGAAGCATAGACAGTAGCGTCTATGCTCGATGCGGATTAGGCGATGAGTGGGCCGTACTTAGTTACGAGGGATGCGGCTTTGCTGGCGGTGTTGTTCATCTCGCCGGCATTCAGTGGGCCGCCGGTGTTGGTGTGGTTGTGGCTGGCGGTTTGCTGGGCGAGGGTTTGGATCACATCCAGCGTATCAGTGAGCAATGTCAGTACGTTGATATCGTCGGTACCCAGGCGCACCGTGGGCGCGATAAGCTCCTGAGCGGCGGCAACACTGCGACGAATACCGGCGATTTTCTCAGTGAGTGCCCCGCCGACGTCGGTTGTTTGGTTCTGGCCAACCGTGACATTTTGGTTGTGGCCAACTGTGATATTTTGATTCTGGCCAACATCGTCATTCCTGTCTTTGCCGACCTTGGTCAGCATATTGGCCAATGTACCTATTGAGTAGTCGCCCTCGGCAAGCTGTATCACCTGGCCGGCCATCAGGGTTTTAGTTCCCAATACCGTGGTGCTGTCGTTGGCTTTTACTGTGGTGCTGCGGGTTGTGGTGGTGCGGTTTTCCTCGTCACTGGTCACGCTGCGTCGGCTGCTGGTTTCCTCTATCGCCTGGTCGGTATCACGCCGCCAACTGCCGTCGACCGTCACGCGCTGACTGACGCCGGCGCGCTGCTGCTGTAGCTGTTCGCCTGGCTTGACGGCGGGCAGTGATAATCCCTCAGACAGCGTTTGCCGGATCATTGGCTTATCTGGCCGGCCATCCGCAAAACCAATTTCTACCAGCGTCCCTTCAGGTGGGAACTGGAACATGC
>NZ_CQAZ01000069.1:0-10000 GCF_001152565.1 Yersinia pekkanenii
TCTGAGGCTGTTAGTCATAACGGCCTTTTTTATGACTGTTTTGTACAAAACAAGTTAACTTATTTTTATTATTACATGCTGTTGATTCTTTTTTTTATTGTCTTTATTACAATAAAGAGTGTTTTCATTGTAATAAAAGAAAAAACAGCAGATAAAACCAAACATATCGTTATTAAGCTATTATAAGCGCCGAGTATTTTAGATAAATTTAAGAATTCTGCCCACGCGATGACTTTTTCAATAGGCATTTTTATGAAAACAAAAGCGAGTATATTTTGTTGTTTTTTTGATAACTATAAAGATATTTGCGCTGGATTAAAAGATGAAGATGTTAGAATGATGTTGGCTGTAAAACAGATCTGTTCTAATTTTGGCTTTAAAATGCTAGTTAATGCTAGTTAGAGAAAAGTTGAATATGTTCTCTAACTACGCAGTTATGGTTCTAAGTACCTATGGTCGAGTGCAGCAAGCCGCTGAAGCCGCTGAAGCCGCTAATAGATTAAAATTAAGAAATAACACTTATTATACAGCTCTTCGTATTAGTAATGTTGAGATGCTTTATTTTTTGATTGAGCCTTATTTAACTAAAAATGCTCACTTTGGTATTAGGAATATGTCTGATTCAGAATTAATTTCTACTCTTGATAGGTTAATTCGAGGATGAGAATTTTAAAGAAGTGTTTTTTTATTTTCTTTGGTACGTTTTGACAATGTATGTACCTATAATTATCTTTATTGTTTTTTGTGTTATTACTGTCTCATATTTTGATAATTATATATGGGATGTAGCTATTGGATTTTTTATTTTTATAACGATAGCTGTCGCTATTATAATTTGGATGAAAAACTAATTAATACATGCTACCGCGATTATGATTTTAATCTGAGTGTAGTCTCTGATACAGAAACGAAAAAGTCCGCCTTTTTGAACTGCACCCCAAAAGTTGGACACCCAACTGAGTAAGGTGGAGTGCCCCCGAGCCTGTAGATAAATCTGGCCTATATTTTGAGCATAGGAGGAGCCTATGGGCACCCCACCCTCACTGGCAGGTGGCCATGATGTTGTTGGTTTCGGTCTGGGCAACACTGCTACCTCAGTTATTACTCTGATTTTTCATTTGTGCAGCGAAACGTTTCGATGGCGATCACAATTTCACCAAATTGGGTTTGCCTTCTGTTGCCGATTTTCTAAACTCCTTATCAGCGAAACGTTTCGCTGTTGGAGTAGAAAATGAAAAAAGGCGCATTACTGAATTCTGATATTTCTGCTGTTATCTCCCGCCTGGGCCATACCGATCAGGTTGTGATAGGTGATGCGGGGCTGCCGATACCGGCAACCACCACCCGTATCGATCTGGCACTGACACGAGGCGTCCCTGGGTTTCTTCAGGTTCTTGAGGTGGTCACACAAGAAATGCAGGTTGAGAGTGCCGTCTTGGCGGAAGAGATAGTTAAAAATAATCCGCAACTCCATGACGCGTTACTCGCCCAGCTAACACAACTTGAACAACACCAGGGAAACCAAATTGTTTTGCGCTATATCAGCCATGAGGCTTTTAAAGAGCAAACCAAACACAGTCGGGCAGTGATCCGTAGCGGGGAATGTTCCCCCTTTGCTAACATCATTCTCTGCTCCGGCGTAACCTTCTGAGGCATTTATGCAACCTTTGCTGCAACTGAAAGGGATTGATAAAGCCTTTCCCGGCGTCAAAGCACTCTGCGGTGCTGGGCTTAGTGTCTATCCTGGCAGGGTGATGGCACTGGTGGGCGAAAATGGGGCCGGAAAATCGACCATGATGAAAGTACTGACCGGCATCTACAGTAAAGATGCTGGCAGTCAGTATTTTATGGGTAAAGAGGTGGTGTTTACTGGCCCAAAAGAGTCGCAGGAAGCGGGTATTGGCATTATTCATCAGGAACTTAACCTGATCCCACAGCTTACAATCGCAGAAAACATCTTTTTAGGACGTGAGTTTGTTAATCGCTTTGGCGGCATTGATTGGAAAAAAATGTATGCCGAAGCCGATTTACTGCTGGCGCGCCTTAATATCAGTTACAGCAGCCATCGTCTGGTGGGTGAGCTTTCCATTGGTGATCAGCAAATGGTAGAAATCGCCAAAGTGCTGAGTTTTGAATCCAAAGTGATCATTATGGACGAGCCAACCGATGCCCTAACCGATACTGAAACCGCGTCTTTATTTAATGTTATTAACGAATTGAAAGCGGAAGGTCGCGGTATTGTCTATATATCCCACCGGCTAAAAGAAATATTTGAGATTTGCGATGACGTTACAGTATTCCGTGATGGTCAGTTTATTGCCGAAAAACCGGTTGATAATCTGACTGAAGACTCACTGATTGAAATGATGGTGGGCCGTAAGCTGGAAGAACAATACCCACGTTTGAATATACCCCGTGGTGAAAAGCGTTTGCAGGTCAAACAGCTCTGTGGTCCCGGTGTGAAGAATGTCAGTTTCACCTTGTACAGTGGCGAGATCTTGGGAGTTGCTGGTTTGATGGGGGCCGGTCGCACCGAGCTGATGAAAATCATCTACGGGGCGCTGCCACGGAAATCTGGCTTTATTATGTTGGATGGTCGTGAAGTCGTCACCCATTCACCGCAAGATGGTCTGGCAAACGGCATCGTTTATATCTCTGAAGACCGTAAGCGAGATGGATTGGTGCTGGGGATGTCGGTTAAAGAGAATATGTCTTTGACGGCATTGCGCTACTTCAGCCGTTTAGGTGGTTCGCTCAAGCATGCTGATGAACAGCAAGCGGTATCGGATTTTATTCGTCTATTTAATATTAAAACGCCTTCGATGGAACAACCAATTGGTCTGTTATCCGGAGGCAACCAGCAGAAAGTGGCTATCGCTCGTGGTTTGATGACCCGTCCAAAAGTGCTGATCCTTGATGAACCTACCCGTGGTGTCGATGTTGGGGCTAAAAAAGAGATCTACCAGTTAATCAACCAATTCAAACAAGAAGGGCTGAGCATCATTTTGGTCTCCTCGGAAATGCCAGAAGTGTTGGGCATGAGTGACCGCATTCTTGTGATGCATGAAGGTCAGCTAAGCGGCGAGTTCTCTCTTGAACAGGCTACCCAGGAAGTGTTGATGGCAGCGGCCGTCGGCAAGCGTGTTTTATTGGAAAAATAATTTATTTAGACTCTAAATAATTCGAGTTGCAGGAAGGCGGCAACAGAGTAAATCCCCTGGAGCTTACACAGGTAAGTGACTGGGGTGAACGAAGGAAGCCAACGCACATGCAGCTTGAAATATGACGAGTAGAGCAGGAGTAATCAGATATGAGTTCCCAGACTATCAATACAAAGCGCTGGTTCAGTAAAGAATGGTTATTAGAACAAAAATCACTGATTGCGCTGCTGGTGCTGATTGCTGTGGTTTCGTCACTAAGCCCTAACTTCTTTACCGTCAATAATATGTTCAACATTCTTCAGCAGACCTCTGTTAACGCTATCATGGCCGTGGGGATGACGCTGGTTATCCTAACCTCCGGTATCGACTTGTCGGTGGGGTCATTACTGGCACTGACTGGCGCGGTGGCAGCATCTATTGTCGGGTTAGAAGTCAATGCATTGGTCGCGGTTGCCGCAGCGTTGGCATTGGGGGCGTTTATTGGGGCTATTACCGGGGCCATTGTCGCTAAAGGCAAAGTACAGGCGTTTATTGCCACATTGGTCATGATGTTATTATTACGTGGTATTACCATGGTTTACACCAATGGTAGCCCAGTAAATACTGGTTTTACTGATGTGGCCGACACCTTTGGCTGGTTCGGTATCGGCCGCCCATTTGGCATACCCACCCCTATTTGGTTGATGGCAGTTGTCTTTATTGCCGCCTGGTACATGCTGCACCACACCCGTCTGGGTCGTTATATCTATGCGCTGGGGGGGAACGAGTCAGCAACACGGCTTTCAGGTATCAGCGTCGATAAAGTTAAAATTATTGTTTATTCATTATGTGGGTTGTTAGCGGCATTGGCGGGGATTATTGAAGTTGCCCGCCTGTCGTCAGCACAACCTACTGCCGGTACCGGCTATGAACTGGATGCAATAGCAGCCGTGGTTCTGGGAGGTACCAGCCTTGCTGGGGGTAAAGGGCGGATTGTTGGCACCCTGATCGGCGCATTAATCCTCGGATTTTTAAATAACGGTTTGAATTTATTGGGTGTCTCCTCTTACTACCAAATGATTGTCAAAGCAGTGGTTATCCTGCTGGCGGTGTTGGTAGACAATAAAAGCAGCAAATAACCTCTCTCCCTACAGGAATAGTGACGATGAAAATGAAAAAACTGGCTACTTTGATCTCTGTTATTGCATTGAGTGCTACCGTAAGTGCTAACGCGCTGGCGAAAGACACTATCGCGCTGGTCGTTTCCACGCTGAATAACCCATTCTTTGTTTCAATGAAAGATGGCGCACAAAAAGAAGCGGATAAACTTGGCTACAACCTGATTATTTTGGATTCCCAAAACAATCCAGCTAAAGAACTGGCTAACGTGCAGGACTTAATGGTCCGTGGCACTAAATTACTGCTGATCAACCCAACTGACTCTGATGCAGTAGGTAACGCGGTTAAAATGGCTAATAAGGCAAACATCCCAGTTATCACCCTCGACCGTCTGGCAAACTCAGGTACCGTGGTGAGCCACGTGGCATCTGATAACCGTTTCGGCGGCAAAATGGCCGGTGACTTCATTGCCAAGAAATTGGGTAACGATGCCAAAGTGATTCAGTTGGAAGGCATTGCTGGTGCTTCTGCTGCCCGTGAACGTGGTGAAGGCTTCAAGCAGTCGATGGATCAACATAAATTCCAACTGTTAGCCAGCCAGCCAGCTGACTTTGACCGTACCAAAGGCTTAAACGTCATGCAGAACCTGCTGACCGCGCATCCAGAGGTGCAGGCTGTCTTTGCACAGAATGACGAAATGGCATTGGGTGCCTTGCGCGCGTTACAGACAGCGGGCAAAACTGATGTGTTAGTGGTTGGTTTTGATGGCACCGATGACGGTATCAAAGCGGTTGAAGGTGGCAAACTGGGCGCGACTATTGCTCAACGCCCAGACCAAATTGGTGTAATTGGCGTGGAAACCGCGGATAAAGTATTGAAAGGCGAAAAAGTGCAGGTCATTATCCCAGTTGATTTGAAATTAGTAACTAAACAATAAAATCCGTTACTAAATAGTTGTCATTCAATATACCAAAGTAATTGAAGTTGCAGGTAACTAACTAACCCCCTGCAACTTCAAGGACAAAGGAATAAATACGATGGAAACAGGTAAGCTGGTGGTTCTGGGCAGTATCAATGCCGACCACATTATGAATATTGAACAGTTTCCGCGTCCAGGTGAAACGGTTATCGGCAAGCAGTATAAAGTTGCTTTCGGTGGCAAAGGCGCAAATCAGGCCGTTGCTGCCGGTCGTAGTGGGGCGAATATCGCGTTTATTGCCTGTGTGGGTGAAGATGATATTGGTGAACGGGTACGCCAGCAGTTAGCCCGCGATAGCATTGATACCGGGCCAATCGAGGCAGTAGCGGGTACGACCACGGGGGTTGCGCTGATCTTCGTCAATGGTGAAGGCGAAAACGTAATTGGTATTGATGCTGGAGCAAACTCGGCAGTAACACCTGCGTATCTTAGCCGTTATCAGCAGCAAGTTATCGATGCAGACGCATTATTAATGCAACTGGAATCCCCGATCGAGACTGTGATTGCTGCCGCTAAACTGGCAAAACAGCATCAGACTCAGGTCATTCTGAATCCGGCACCCGCCCGCGAATTACCCGACGAGCTGTTAATGCGGGTGGATATGATTACCCCGAATGAAACGGAAGCTGAGTGTTTAACGGGTATTCATATTGAAAATGATGATGATGCGGCGAAAGCATCACAAATTCTACATAATAAAGGCATTGCGACGGTCATAATTACCTTGGGCAGCCGTGGTGTATGGCTCAGTGAACAAGGTCAGGGTAAGTTGGTTGCCGGGTTTAAGGTTAATGCGGTAGATACCATTGCTGCTGGTGATACGTTCAACGGCGCATTACTGACTGCATTATTAGAAGGTCAATTGATGGACTCGGCGGTGCGCTTTGCTCATGCAGCGGCCGCTATTGCAGTGACTCGCCCTGGTGCGCAACCCTCAATTCCGTGGCGTGCCGAGATCGACAGCTTCTTACAAGGCCGGGGTTAACTTTGGCTACCATGAAAGACGTCGCCCGCTTAGCGGGTGTATCAACCTCAACCGTCTCGCATGTTATTAATAAAAACCGCTTTGTCAGCGATCCTATTCGCGACAAAGTGCTAGCCGCCGTTAAACAACTCAACTATGCCCCATCTGCACTGGCTCGCAGCCTAAAACTGAAAGAAACTCGTACCATTGGTATGTTGGTCACTGCCAGTAGTAACCCGTTTTATGCCGAAGTGGTTCGTGGTGTAGAGCGCAGTTGCTATGAGCGTGGTTACAGTTTGATTCTGTGTAATACCGAAGGCGATATCAATCGCATGAGCCGCAGTATTGAAACCTTGATGCAAAAGCGCGTCGATGGTTTGCTGCTGATGTGTACCGAAAACCACCGCCCTTCCCAAGATATTCTGCGTTGTTATCCTTCGTTGCCGATTATTATGATGGACTGGGCGCCCTTCGAAGGGGTAAATGACGTCATTCAGGACAACTCATTATTGGGCGGTGAAATGGCAACCTCATATTTGATTGCCAGAGGGTATACCCGCATAGCCTGTATCGCTGGCCCTCAAGACAAGACTCCGGCCAAAGAGCGACTGGAAGGATACCGTCAGGCAATGGATCGTGCAGGTTTACCCATTCTCCCTGATTATGAAGTTGCCGGTGATTTTGAATTTAGTGGCGGTTTAGTTGCTATGAAACAGCTGCTTGCGCTACCAGAGCCACCTGAAGCGGTGTTCACCAGTAATGATGCCATGGCGGTTGGGGTTTATCAGGCTTTGCATCAGGCTGGGTTATCGATTCCGCAAGATATGGCAGTTATTGGTTACGATGATATTGAAATCGCACAATATATGACGCCACCACTGACTACCATTCATCAACCAAAAGATTCCCTTGGTGAACTTGCCATTGATACTCTTATTTATCGGCTGAATAACCCAGAAGCGGAACCTCAAGTGCTGATCCTCACTCCCGAGCTGGTGGAACGTGGATCAGTGGCAACCCGTTAAACTTCACTCTCTGTGGGTTTAGCCACTTTTTTCACATTACGTCCCTGAATTAAATTATCGCCATCTTTGGGTTTGAGCAATAAGAACACCATAGATGAAAGCAATGTCACCACACCCATGGTAATAAAGGTGTAATGGAAGTGGTCAACATCACCGCCAAACGACAATCCATCGTAAAAACGCAATACAACCGCACTGATAGCAACCCCAAAGCTAATCGCCAGTTGCTGGGTTACCGCCAGAACACTGTTACCCGAACTGGCATTATTATCGGTTAAGTCAGCCAGAGTGATGGTGTTCATCGCGGTAAATTGTGTCGACATCGCCATTCCTAATACAAATAGCGGCAATATCATCATCCAAGGCGACATCCCCGGTGATTGCAACGCCAATAAGGCAATCAGCACGCCGATAATGGCGGTGACACCCACTAATACCGTGCGATAACCGAGCGAACGCAATACCTGAGTAACGGCGGATTTCGCCATCATCGAACCTATGGCAGTAGGTGCCATCATACAACCGGCAATAATGGCTGAATAACCAAACCCGACTTGCAACATCAACGGTATCAAGAAAGGGACACAACCGGTACCTAGCCGTGAAGCTACGTTCCCGGCAATACCGACTGAGAATGTTCGTGTCATAAACAGGGGTAAGCCAATCAGTGGGCTTGGGTGGCCTTTGGCATGAAATATATAGAAGAGCAGCATTAATAAGCCGCCCAGCAGGGTGGCGGCTGGCAGATAACTGGCAATATCGGGCCGCCCCATTATTTCCAGACTTACGGATATCATCACTAAACTGCTACCGAATAGCAGGAAACCGATAATATCAAAAGCGCGCTTAGGCATGGTGAAGTCCGGCATATACTTACGGGCGTAAAAAATCCCCAGTAAACCGATAGGAATATTCAGGATAAAAATCCAATGCCAAGTGGCGTAGGTGACTAATAACCCGCCCAATAGCGGCCCCATTACCGGACCAACTAATCCAGGGATAGTCACAAAGTTTAATACCGGTAATAACTCACTGCGCGGATAAGCCCGGATCAGAGCAAGCCTGGCGACGGGCATCATCATCGCGCCACCGACCCCTTGAATCACACGGGAAGCCACCAAAAATGGCAAAGAATCGGAAAGCGCACACAGTAATGATCCCAGCGTAAATAAAGAAACGGCCAGAATGAAAATTCGCCGGGTACCAAAGCGATCGGCTAGCCAGCCACTCACTGGGATCAGCATGGCGACGGTCAGGGTATAGCTGATAATGGCTGACTGCATGGTTAGTGGCGAGCGGTTAAGGCTTTCAGCTATTGATGGGAGTGCTGTATTCAGTATGGTGGCATCTAAAGCCTGCATAAAGAAAGCCATAGCCGCTATCCAAGGAAGACCTGCCATACTGCGCGCAGATTTTATCATCATCCGTCCTGATTATAATGTTTGGGCTTAAGTACTCTCTCTCTATATATAGATATAAATAACATCTGCCGTTAGTCTTTTTCTTTTAATAGCACCTGACAGGCCAATAAAGCACCTTGGCTGTCACCCGCCAAAATTGTGTCGACGATATCCTGATGGTATTGCAGCTTAATCACCTCATCGCCAGTAATGGCGCGAAAGTAGCTGTGATAAACCGAACTGAACAAATTGGCAAAAGAGGTCAAAAATGGATTGCCGCTGGCTTCATAGATTAACTGATGAAACTGGGCATCAACCTGAATCCATCGTTCACGATTAAAGTGAGTATGCAACGCACGCATCTCCGCTATTAATGAAGCTAACAGTGTTCGCTGTTTTTCATTGGCATTGATAGCAGCCAGTGAACAGGCCTGAGGTTCAAGCGAGGTCCTTAATATAAGGAAGTGTTGCATCACTTGATCGAAATTCTCTCTGTTCATCCACCAAGTCAATAATTCCTGATCAAGGTAGTTCCAATTCGCTTGCGGCATTACTCTGGTACCAATACGTGGTCGCGGCAATAACATCCCTTTTGCTGCGAGCATTTTCACTGCTTCACGAACGGCGGTACGGCTAACGCCAAATTGCTCACCCAACTCTATCTCGCCAGGCAGTATGCTGCCAGCTTCATATTCCCCAGCAAGAATACGTTGGCCAATCTTTTCGGCCAGCAGATACGAAAGATTGCGCTGCGCAGCTTGTTGTTGGGTATTTAGTTGCATAGTGATTTGTCCTATCTATCTTCTTATACTTCTATTTTACTCTACTGTTTAACTCGGGTACTGAATGTTTAGCTTAATAATTGTTTAAATACGGGTCTTTCACCCCCTTTCTGCTGAAATAAAACGCAGTTGAAACGTTTTTTCAAATTAGGGGTTGCAGGCTGTCAGGAACTCCCTATAATGCGCCTCCACTGACCGGGAACAACGAAACATACTTCGCCGGGTCAGGAAGAGAAAAGAATGATTTTGACTTCGAAAGAAACCAAATAAAATCTTGACACTTCAGCGGGAAAGCGTATTATCTGCCTCCCGCGTTACCGTAAGATTCGCCGCAAGGCAAACGGGTAACGAACGCTCTTTAACAATTTATCAGACAATCTGTGTGGGCACTCGCAAGACGATATCGACGCCTGTTTCGGCAGGCAGAAGCAATATCAAAGTCTTGAAGAGTGACCAAAGCAGTACACATTTGAACTTCGGTTCGAATGCATATTTGCAGAAAGTAATCTTTGAGCATCGCTATGTTAACTCATAGCAAATCAAACAAATCTTAAATTGAAGAGTTTGATCATGGCTCAGATTGAACGCTGG
>NZ_CQAZ01000070.1 GCF_001152565.1 Yersinia pekkanenii
CCGGTTTTACCCGCGATTCGGTGGCCAAGCAACTGAATATTGGCAAAGCGAGTGTCTACCGGATACTGAAAACCTACCGGCTTCAGAACCCCGATGATATTTTGCCTGGTGAGCGTTCAGCCAGAAAGATAGCGACGTTACTCATCGAGTTACGCGTTGAAAACAATACAAAATATGTCAGAGGTAAATCGAAAGTCAGGACTGATATCGAAAATGAATGGAACTGGAGCTTTGATATGGAAAAGCCCGATCCAAAAAGCAACGACTATATCCTGCGAGTTCCTTATGAAACCGAACAAGAGCTGGATGAACTGGTTGATGAACTAAACCGTGATGCAGCCTATGCCGCTGAGATGCGCTATTGTTATGTCGAGTTGGATGTGGTGCATCAGGAAACGGGGAAAATATGGAATTAACCACAGTATTCTTCACGCTATGGCGCTAAAATCCGTGTTATCAATGACTATGCTACTATTGGCCAATGAAAACGACCCCAACACCGCACGACGCGCTTTTTAAACAGTTTTTGACGCACCCAGAAACCGCTCGCGACTTTCTGGATATACACCTACCGCCAGCACTACGCCAGGTGTGCGACCTGAATACCCTGCGGCTGGAGTCCGGCTCCTTTATTGAAGAAAATCTACGCGCCTACTACTCTGATGTACTGTATTCGCTAAAAGCGGGGCAGGGTGACGGTTACATCTACGCATTGATCGAGCATCAAAGCACTCCGGACAGGCATATGGGCCTGCGCATGATGCGATATGCTATTGCCGCCATGCAACGACACCTTGATGCTGGCAACGATAAACTGCCCTTGGTTATTCCGATTTTATTCTATCATGGCCATGTGACACCTTATCCTTATTCAATGAACTGGCTGCAAGCATTCAGTGAACCGGAACTGGCGGGACAACTCTACGGCAATGATTTCCCATTGGTTGATGTGACCGTCATTTCTGATGACGAAATCATGACACACCGGCGCATGGCCATACTGGAACTGCTGCAAAAGCACGTTCGTCAGCGTGACCTTGCAGAGCTAATGGAACAACTGGTCACGTTGCTGCTTGGCGGTTACACTAATAATGAGCAGCTGACATCGCTGATGAATTACATGTTGCAGGTTGGCGACACGGCGGCACCGGAAAGTTTTCTTCGGGAGCTGGCCCACCGTTCACCTCAGCACGAGGAGGTATTGATGACTATTGCACAAAAACTCGAACAAAAAGGGATCGAGAAAGGTCGCCAGGAAGGGCTACAAGAAGGACGTCAAGAAGGTGAACGGGATGCTGCCCTGAAAATTGCTCGTTCCATGCTGGCCAGCGGTCTCGATCGCGACTTGGTTATGAAAATGACTGGCCTGACAGCTGATGACCTGGCTCAAATCCGCCATTAATCATCCCAAATGACGGGCAGGGAAGACGTTGTTAGACAACATTGAACCGGACTCACCGGAAAATACTACTTCGGCGTTAAGCCACCTGGCATTTTGTGCTTTGGTGGCACTAGGCATAGCCCGTCAGGATGGCATGGCGAGAACACCCTACGCAGATAATCTGTTTCTTATCCGCTGGCTGGCCACCGCACAGAAACAGAAGCGCTTCCCCAAAAGTGTCGCTATCGATATTACCTGGCTACTGGAGCGGGGCCGCAAACACGGGGCGGCAGGCAAACTATGCCAACATCTGGAATATTTATGGCGTTCCTGTAGTAGTAATCTGGCCGACCAATCAGACCTGTTCAGACTCACTTACGCCACTGAGACACTGAAAGATCAAGGCTGGGACAATTATGTGATGGAGAGTCGGGAATGGAAATCCGGGACAATTTTGACACCCCGCCTGGATAATGGTTTCTACGTCGAAAAATCCGTACTTAATGCCGCCTTTACCCCCGATGGTCGTCACCTGCACCCCGTCCCGTTTCGCATTATTGGTGACACCATGACCTTTATTCAGGTTATGGCGGAGTATTCACTTCACGCAAGGGTTATCAACAGTGCCCTGGATCACCACACAGTCGTATTGGAGCCGGTAGCACATTCATCCTTACCCAGTCTGTAAAGAGGGAAACCAATGAAAATGGTAGACTTTCGCCGTATGGCGGCAAAAATGGATCAGCATATGCAACAGCTGGACGTTCGTGGGATAAAAGAACCGCACCAGATTATCAACCTTAAATGACTAATATCATTATAATTCAGAGTGATATGACGTGAAGGTGGGACTTTTGGAGGAAATGATCACGGAACCCCTTTAACCAGAGAGCATGAAAAAGTGTGGGGCAATGGCTTAACATATTGATGGAAGGGTAATATTTTCTTCATCAATATTCTGCTTTACTACAAATCTAGCTTGCTATGATGTGGCCAATATCATGGCGTGCCCCACACTTTTTTATGCTCTCCATAAAGGAAGAAAACCGACCGCTCGTGCAAAATCCGCTGAAGTCATCGAGCTGATTCGTGCTGGTTTTACCCGCGACTCGGTGGCCAAACAACTGAATATCGGCAAAGCGAGTGTCTACCGGATACTAAAAACCTACCTGCTTCAGAACCCCGACGATATTTTACCTGGCGAGCGTTCAGCCAGAAAAATAGCAACGCTACTCATCGAGCTACGCGTTGAAAACAATACCAAATACGTCAGAGGTAAATCGAAGGTCAGAACGGATATTGAGAATGAATGGTGCTGGAGCTTTGATATGGAAAAGCCCGACCCAAAAGGCAACAACTATATCTTGCGAGTCCCCTATGAAACCGAACAAGAGCTGGATGAGCTGGTCGACGAACTAAACCGCGATGCCACCTATGCAGCTGATATGCGTTATTGTTATGTCGAGTTGGATGTGGTGCATCAGGAAACGGGGAAAATATGGAATTAACCCGCAGTATTCTTCAGGCTATGGCGCTAAAATCCGTGTTACCAATGACTATGCTACTATTGGCCAATGAAAACGACACCCACACCGCACGACGCGCTTTTTTAACAGTTTTTGACGCACCCAGAAACCGCTCGCGACTTTCTGGAAGTACACCTACCGACAGCATTACGCCAGGCGTGCGACCTAAACACCCTGCGACTGGAGTCTGGTTCATGGTTAGGAAACTCAATTGCATCTTTCAAGAACGCCTGACCATGGATCGTGGCCATTTAGATCCCCGAACGACGTGGGCCTAAGTTATTTAATGTGTAAAAATGGCAGTTTCGCCGGGTTTTTAACCTAAAACTAAAATTTCAGGCACACTGACCCAAAGAGGGCGTCCGAAGCCATCGTTTCTGCTCCATTTTATGCAGCCTCTCCGACAGTAATTCTGTTGTGTGAAACCCCCTCTGTGCGCCGGCAAAACGCAGTCGGTCACCGCACAGGATACATTGGTACGGATCCGTTCCCAGGAAGCCCTTCATCAGTACCGCAAATCCCGGCTTCTCTGGTTTTTTACGCGCCTCCATCTTCAGGGCCTCATACACTTTTGGCAGCAGCTGGCCCCGCTTGCGGTTGGATAAAAAACCGTAGTAGCGCACCATTTTAAAATGACGTGCCGGAATGTGGCTGATATAGCGCCCGATCATCTCTTCCTGCGTCAGCGTTTGGCGTTTGTATTGCTGCGTACGATGATCGTGGTAATGATGGACCACAGCACCGCCGCTGTAGTGTCGCAGCTGAGAGGCGGCTACCGGGGGACGCTTCAGATAACGCCCCAGGTATTTGACGCTGTGCCAGGCTCCCCGGGTTTTCTTCGCGAAGTGGACTTTCCAGTAACGCCCGTACTGAGCCTTCAGATAGCGTCGCCACTGAGTTTCATCGCGAATGTGGCCCAGACCTAGCAGGCTGCCGGGTTTGATAAGGTCGTAGCTTTCGCGCAGCAGACGAATAACCGCCCCGCGCCAGATTTTCTCCACCGCCTTCTTCTTAAAAAACAGGCTGCGCCAGGTGTTGTGTTTGACATCGAGGCCACCGCGGGTGACGGAAACGTGGATGTGGGGATGCTGATTGAGCTGGCGGCCATAGGTGTGCAGGGCGCAGAAAATGCCGACCTCGATCCCCTGTTTGCGGGCCCAGCGGAGCATGGCGCGGGTGGCACAGCGAAACAGGTCATTGAGCAGGGGCCAGTTATTGTTGAAAAAAGGCCAGAGCAGGTGGGGCATAGTAAAAGTGATGTGTTGCCAGTCGCAGTCGGGGAGGATGTGCTGCTGTTCGGCAATCCACTGCTCGGTGGCTTTCATTCCGCATGAACTGCAGGCCTTTGATTTGCAACTCTGACAGAAGAAACGGGAATGGGTGCAGTTGGGTGAGGCACAGCAGTAGCGTCGAACGCCCATGGCACAGGTGCCGCAGGCGAGCATGCGCTCGACGGAAAGTTGGGTCCAGTCGGTGATAGTGTCACCGTGTTTGTCGAGAAAGCGGTTCCAGCCCTCGTCGTGTTGGAAGAGCATCTTCGCCGGACGGGGAATATACATGCGGCGGTAATTTACCCCGTGATATTGCGGGTGAAATAAAAGGGAGGACACTCACACTGCCCGCAGTCGCAGTCGCAGTCGCAGTCGCAGTCGTGTTCGTCCGGTCTGTCAGCCCAGTTGTCGGTGTGTTTGTCCCATGGGTCAAAGGAGACTTGTACCATGCCGAGCTCTGTGGCGACGATAAAATCATCAGCCAGCAAGGACTCTATAATCGCATTGTTGTCGGTGGATGATTCAAATCCACGGATAATATTGACGAGCGGTGGGTAAGGCAGCGTGTCGAGGAAAAACTGAGGGCCCAGTCGCACGCAGTGCTGGATGGTCTCCTCCGGGGTGTCATAGAAAAACTCGGCGACGTCGCCAAAATCGCCTTGAGGCGGAGTAGAGACCAGAAAACGCTTCGGATAACGGGGGCGAGGGATGGTTGTTTCTGACGCGGTGTAGCCTGATTTACCTAGTTTACGCTTTCTGGGGGATTGATTGCGAGCCATGTGGATGAGTACCTGGGGAAATTATCATGCCGCAGAGTATAAAACGGTGCGCAGGCGCTGAACACCCCCGAAGCTGCACAGCAGCGCCGCTCCCGCCGCAGGCGGGCTACTGTTCAGGGCAAGTGTCCACTTGGCGTTGAGCATCGGCAGGTGAAATACCTTAACAACGTGATTGAATGTGATCACGGTAAGCTGAAGCGGATAATCAACCCGATGCTGGGCTTCAAATCCATGAAGACGGCTTACGCTACAATCAAAGGGATAGAGGTGATGCGCGCGTTGCGCAAAGGACAGGCAGAACTTTGGTACTATGGCCATCCTCAGGGAGAAGTGCGTCTGGTGAACTACGTTTTCAGCCTCTAAGATCTTTAAATTGGAGGAAAGTTTACTCTACGCAGCTATTTGCAACAGTGCCGAAACATCGCGTGGGATGATTTTTTATTTTGAGAGAAAACAGAATGTTTAACATTTATTTATAAATATATAAGTATATTTCACAGTGTAAGATTTGTGCAATGTTATAGGACTGCCTGGTGATGATGCTAACGCGCAGTTTTAAACTTGCCCTTCCTCTGTTTAAGGATAAGACGTGAAAATTCAATTCCGTTCAGTGCTGTGTGTTTCACTGAGTTGTCTATTTTTTCCTGCCGCCGTGCTGGCCACTGGGAACGTTTACCAGGAGTCCGGGCGCATTGGCAAGCCTGACTCCTGGCTGACCCCCGAATTTAGCCGCCAGTGGGGACTGGGGGCAATTAACGCACAGTATGCCTATGCTCGGGGGTATAATGGACAAGGGGTGAACATAGGTGTGCTTGATGCAAAGCTGTTCCCACACCCCGAATTTGCCGGCAAACTCACTTTAGCCTCCGGCTATTTGCCTTATGATTTTGATACTGATGAGAACAGTGGAATTATCGCTTTCGAAGGGCACGGCGTGCACGTGGCCGGCATTGCGGCGGCCGGCCGCGAGGGCACTGGCATGCACGGCGTGGCGTTCGGCGCCACCCTTGCTACAGGTAGTATTCCCGGTAAGGATAGCCAGCTGGAATTCATGGTCCAAAGCAACATCCGGGTGATTAATAACAGCTGGGGTGATACTGTTCCCATAGAGAAAGATGCCACCGGTAACAACTTGTCTCTTCCTAATGGCACCTTGATGTATCAACAACTCACGTCGGCTTCTCAGATTGACAAGCTGTCCCCGCTCAGAGCGCGTATCGACGCCTTCAGCCTGGGCCCTATTCCCACTACTATCGCTGATGAAGTACGCGATATTGCCAGCTATGCCGGTATGCTGCGCGCCACGGCAAACTGATTGTTTTCGCAGCAGGCAATGAGAATAATTACAATGTGCCTACGAGAGATGGCAGCCTGCCTTATCTCTTTCCTGAGGTACTGGATCGTTACCTGACGGTCACCAACATGACGCCTAATGACGACTTGGATGTCAGTTCCACAAGCTGCGGGCATACCGCCAGTTACTGCGTTTCGGCGCCCGGCACGGATATTTATAGTGCGGTAGGACGCTTTGTTTCCCGCACCGGCGCCCCCATTACGGAAGCGGCGCTGAACCGGGGAGAGCTGAGTGTGGAGCCGGGCTACCAGGAGATGAGTGGTACCTCCATGGCCGCCCCCCTCGTCACCGGTGCAGCCGCCGTGCTGATGCAGCGTTTCCCCTACATGACCTCGGCGCAGATTGCCGATGTGCTGAAAACCACCGCCACCGACCTTGGCGCGCCGGGTATTGATGCCCGTTTCGGCTGGGGGAAAATCAACCTGAGAGACGCCATGGATGGTCCCGGAATGCTGATTGCCCCGGCAGATATCCCTGCGGAATTTTACGTGCCCGGCTCGTACACCAATACCCAGTTTGTGGCTAACATCCCAGGTATCGGCGCTCTGCTTGACGCTGGGACGCCGCTGGAACGGCAGTGTACCGGTGTGGAATGTGCCTGGGATGTTTGGCGCAATAATATTGCTGGCCACGGCGGCCTGACCAAAGAAGGAATGGGCACGCTGATCATGACCGGCGCCAACATTTATGCCGGCCCGACGCTGGTCAATCAGGGGCGGCTGACAGTCAACGGCTCGGTCACCTCGGCCGTCAGCGTGCAGAACGGCGGCATCGTCGGCGGCAGCGGCACGGTCGGTTCGCTGACCGCCCGCCGTGGCGGCACAGTGGCGCCGGGCAACTCGATCGGCACCCTGAACGTGGCTGGCAACGTCAGCTTCGAGCCGGGGTCGCGCTACGCGGTGGAGGTGGAGCCGAACGGCCAGAGCGATCGGATCCAGAGCAGCGGATCGGCGACGATCGGCGGCGGCGAGGTGGCGGTAACGCTGGAGAACAGCCCCAACCTGCTGACGGAAAGCGAGGTGCGCAGCCTGCTGGGCCAGCAGTACAACATCCTGACTGCGCAGCAGGGGGTGAGCGGGCAGTTTGACGCGGTGGCGCCGAACTACCTGTTCCTCGGCACCGGGCTGAGCTACCAGCCGACCGGGGTGACGCTGAGCGTCGGGCGCAACGGCACGAGCTTCGCCAGCGTGGCGCAGACGCCGAACGAGCGGGCAGTAGCGGCGGCGGCGGATGCGCTGGCGGCGGGCAACCCGGTATACGAGAGCCTTCTCAACAGCGGCACGGCGGGCGAGGCGCGGCAGGCGTTCCGTCAGCTGTCGGGGCAAATCCATGCGGACATCGCGTCGGCGCTGGTGAACGACAGCCGCTACCTGCGTGAGGCACTGAACGGGCGTCTGCGTCAGGCGGAAGGGTTGGCGAGTTCGTCGGCCATCAAGGCGGACGAGGGCGGGGCCTGGGCGCAGCTGCTGGGGGCGTGGGACCACGCGTCGGGCGATGCCAACTCCACGGGTTACCAGGCCTCGACCTACGGGGTGCTGGTCGGGCTGGACTCGGCGACGGCGGACGACTGGCGGCTGGGGGTGGCGACCGGCTACACCCGCACCTCGCTGCACGGCGGGTACGGGTCGAAGGCGGACAGCGACAACTACCACCTGGCGGCGTACGGCGACAAGCAGTTCGGTGCGCTGGCGCTGCGCGGCGGTGCGAGTTACACCTGGCACCGCATCGACACCAAACGGTCGGTAAACTACGGGATGCAGTCGGACCGTGACACGGCGAAGTACAGCGCGCGCACCGAGCAACTGTTCGCGGAAGCGGGCTACAGCGTGAAAGGCGAGTGGCTGAACCTGGAGCCGTTCGTGAACCTGGCGTACGTGAACTTCGAAAACAACGGCATCGCGGAAAGCGGCGGCGCAGCGGCGCGGCGCGGCGACAAGCAGCATACCGACGCGACAGTGTCGACACTGGGGCTGCGTGCGGACACCGAGTGGCAGGTGAGCCCGGGCACGACGGTGACGCTGCGCAGCGAGCTGGGGTGGCAACACCAGTACGGTGGGCTGGAGCGTGGCACGGGTCTGCGGTTCAACGGCGGCAACTCGGCGTTCGTGGTGGACAGCGTGCCGGTCTCGCGCGACGGGATGGTGCTGAAGGCGGGGGCTGAAGTGGCGGTGAACGAGAACGTCACGCTGTCGCTGGGCTACGGCGGGCTGCTGTCGCAGCACCATCAGGACAACAGCGTCAACGCCGGGTTTAGCTGGCGCTTCTAATAAGACTCATTTGATCACATAAACGGCTCTTAGGAGCCGTTTTTTTGTGCACAGAAAACCCCCAGCTAGGCTGGGGGTTCCGTAAAGCTTTCAGCTTTGAGTCAGTTATAAAAATCTATGGTCACCCCCTTTTTTGCAACACTGATTTTGATTTATGATGGGCTTGCTTAAATCTATTCGGCGTCTGGTGGGAGCCAGCTCCCGCGCCACGATGAGTTCCGCGCCTGATGAACCTTAAAAACCCCGTCGGCTTCAAAGAGCCATTTTTTATATCAGGTTCATCATCAGGCCGCTGGGCCGTTCATGTCATCAATAATCAGTCGTCGCAAAACCAGAAAGTCACTTGGTAACTCATTGAGCTGACAGTAGATTTACTGTTGGCTCTTTTATTTACTGAAGACGGTTCCTTGTGTGGTTACTGCCCAGGCTATTCGTGCCAGCTTGTTCGCCAATGCGCAGGCCACCACATTCGAGTGATGCCGAGTCAGTTGCCCCCGCACCCATTCAGCCAGGCGTCCCGACTGATATTCCAGCCGCTGCATATACACTCGGGCGCATTGCACCAGCAGTCGTCGCAGATTTTTATCCCCCCGTTTGCTGATACCCATCAGGGTGCTTTTCCCGCCGGTACTGTACTGGCGAGGGACTAATCCTGTTGATGCCGCAAAATCCCGGCTGCTGGCGTAGTTTTTACCGTCCCCCAATTTGGTCGCCAGCAGGCTGGCGGTTATCGTTCCGACCCCGGGAATGGAAAGCAGACGCTGCGCTGTTTCATCATCGGCCATATGGCTTTTTAACTCTTGTTCAACTTCCTCTATCTGTTCGCAGAGGTAGCCATAATGTTGATGAAGTCGGGTGAGCAAACGGGCTAAATAGGGCGGCAGTTCGTGCTCTTCCAGCACGGTCGCCAGCCGTCTTATCACGGCAATACCGCGTGGCATACTGATCCCAAACTCAAGTAAAAAAGCATGCATTTGGTTGGTGGTTTTGACCCGCTCCCTGACCAGAGAATCGCGGACGCGATGCAGAGCCGACATGGCCTGCTGATCTTCGGTTCTGGGTGTCACAAAGCGCATGGAGGGGCGGGAAGCAGCTTCGCAGATGGCCTCAGCGTCGATGAAATCATTTTTATTACTTTTAACGAATGGCCGGACAAACTGCGGAGAAATGAGTTTGACCTGATGCCCTAACTGGCTGATATGACGGGCCATAAAATGCGCCCGGCACAGGACTCCATTGCGACAATGCAAGGCTGGCAGGTGGCGAGAAATTGGGTGAGTTGAGCGCGGGAAAACTTCTTGCGTAATAATGGGTTGCCGTGTTTTTCCTGGCAATGAATATGGAATGAATGCTTACCAAGATCGATGCCGATGAGCGTAACGTTTTGCATGATGATCCCTCCAAAATAAAACACCCTGTCAGCTTACCGCTCACAGGGTGGGGGTGACCATCTCATTACCCCTTTTGATTTGTTAAAACAGTTTGCGGTCTGGCAACTGCAAACGTTCAACAAGAAATCAAAAGGGGGTCCCTATGAGGGACGAAAAGAGCTTAGCGCACACGCGATGGAACTGTAAATATCACATAGTATTTGCGCCGAAGTACCGAAGACAGGTGTTCTACGGGGAAAAGCGCAAAGCGATTGGCAGTATCTTAAGAAAGCTGTGCGAATGGAAGAACGTGAATATTCTGGAAGCGGAATGTTGTGTGGATCACATCCATATGCTTCTGGAAATCCCACCCAAGATGAGTGTGTCGGGCTTTATGGGATACCTAAAGGGAAAGAGTAGCCTGATGCTTTATGAGCAGTTTGGCGATTTGAAGTTCAAATATCGTAACAGGGAGTTTTGGTGTCGAGGGTATTACGTTGATACGGTGGGTAAAAATACAGCCAGGATACAAGAATACATAAAGCACCAACTGGAAGAGGATAAAATGGGTGAGCAGTTGTCGATCCCCTATCCGGGTAGCCCGTTTACGGGCCGTAAGTAACGAATTGTGATGCAAATGTCAGATCGCGATGCGCCTGTTAGGGCGCGGCAGGTAAGAGAGCCTTATAGGCGCATATGAAAAACCTCCGGCTATGCCGGAGGATATTTATTTGGCTCTGTCGCATTAAGGTGTCGTCAGGTAACATGCTGTTTTTTTTACGGTGTTGCCTAACCATGTCTCTGATCCGAAACGCCTTTAAACGCCTGCATTATCCCGTCGATATCATCGCCCAATGCGTTCGTTGGTATCTGGCTTACGCACTGAGCCTGCGCAACCTGGAAGAGATGATGGCTGAACGCGGTATTGCCGTTGACCATTCCACGTTACACCGCTGGGTTATCCGCCTGGTGCCCTTGCTGGATAAGGCGTTTCGCCAACATAAACGCTCAGTAGGTCGTCGGTGGCGCATGGATGAAACCTACATCAAAGTCAAAGGTCAGTGGAAATATTTATACCGAGGCGGTCGATACTTCAGGTCAGACCATCGATTTCCTGCTGACCGCCAAACGGGATGCCGCCGCCGCCCTGCGTTTCTTTCGCAAGGCCATTCGACATCATGGCGAACCCGAAGTGGTCACCATCGATAAAAGTGGTGCTAACACCGCCGCCCTGACCACACTCAATGCAGACAAATCAGAAGAAGAAA
>NZ_CQAZ01000071.1 GCF_001152565.1 Yersinia pekkanenii
TGCTCCCGCTGACATTGAGCCGAGCCAAATTGGACAGTGAACCCGATGGTCGCTCGGTTATCCGGCTGCGCTTTGATTGCAGCGCGCTGGCCGACTGGAGCCGTATCAATTTGAGCCGCCTGCCGCTCTATTTTGATGCCGATGCGCCGCTGGCTTGTGCCCTGCATGAGGCGCTGACCCTGAATACCGCCAAACTCTGGATCCGTCTGCCGGGGCAGGCTGATCGCCAGCCGCTGGACGGCCATTTCGCGCCGCTGGGGTTTGGTGAGCAGGATACGCTGTGGCCGAAGGCCGACAGTGCATTCAGCGGTTATCAGCTCTTGCTGGAGTACTTCACCTTCCGCGAAAAGTTTATGTTTGTTGCGTTGAAGGGGTTGGAGGGGGTCGAACTGCCAGCGGAATTGCCGTGGTTTGAGATTGAGGTGGTGCTGGAAAAACGTTGGCAACATGATTTTTCGTTCTCCGAAAAGAATCTGCGCCTGCATTGTGTGCCAGTGATTAACCTGTTCCCGCTGGAATCGGACCCGCTGTCGCTCTCTTCATTACAGACCGAATATCAGCTGCGCCCGATGCGCATTCAGGACGGCTATACCGAAATTTATTCGGTAGATTCAGTGATTTCTTCCCGCCATAGCGGGCATCAGGTTTATGTCCCTTTCACCAGTTTCCGCCACAAGGGCGGGATGCTGCGCCATGATGCGCCGGAGTATTACTACCATACGCGGGTCAAACGCGGGCCTTCGGGGTTACACGATACCTGGCTGGTGCTGGGGGGCGAGGCGTTTGATAACCACAGCGTACCGGATAATGAAAACTTGTCGCTGAGCCTGACCGGCACCAATGGGCAGTTACCGCGTAAAGCGCTACAAAGCACGGTACTGGATACCGCGGTGAAATCCACCGGGGCTCAGGTTCGGGTGCGTAATCTGTCGGCGCCGTCATTGCCGTGCTATCCGCCCAACCGTGACCGTTTTCACTGGCGGGTGCTGAGCCATCTGGGCAGCAGTTTTCTGTGGATGATGGATAACGCTGAAGTGCTGCGCGGCACGCTGGCGCTGTATGACTGGACGGACAATGAAATGAATCGCCGTCGGCTGGAGGCTATTGCCGAGGTCAAACACAGCGAAATTGAACGCTTTGAACGGGGCTATTTGCTGCGCGGGGTACACATTGAAATCACCCTCGACAGCAACGGCTTTACCGGTACCGGGGATATTTGTCTGTTTGGGGAAATGCTCAGTCGCTTCTTTGCCCTGTATACCGATATTCATCTGTTTAATCGCCTGACTCTGATACTGCAACCGACAGGAGAACGTTTGGAATGGGAAGAGAATCATCAGTCCCGCCTTCCCGGCTAATCACCCGGCTTAAGCGGGNCCGGGAACCTATATCATTGTCGGCCACGTTCCCGGCGATTCGGTAAATGGCCGCAAGTTTGCGGGTACCTTGGATAGCCAAAGTAGTTGCCCGTGTCAGGCCCGGTTTATTCCGTCACTGATGAATAGCGCGTATGAAAAATAAAGGCACGACACGGGGCTGAGGAAGAGTCGACCTCATGAAAAAATTATTTTCTCTTTCTCCACACTGTTTCTGAAGCACAGTTTCCCTGTATTTCACCCTTTCCATTAGCACAATGAAAAATATCCCTATGGACGACTTAACCCTGCGTTATTTTGACGCCGAAATGCGCTACCTGCGCGAAGCGGGCGAAGAGTTTGCGCGTGCGCACCCTGATCGGGCTGCCGGATTAAATCTGGATAAAGCCGGGGCGCGTGACCCCTATGTCGAACGCCTGTTTGAAGGCTTTGCCTTTCTGATGGGCCGACTGCGGGAAAAACTGGATGATGACCTGCCGGAACTGACCGAAGGGCTGGTCAGCCTGCTGTGGCCGCACTACCTGCGCACTATTCCGTCGCTTTCTATTGTGGAGTTCACCCCACAATGGCAGGGGATGAAAGAGCGCATGGGGGTGAGCAAAGGTTTTGAAGTGCTGTCCCGCCCCATTGGCGAGCGTGAAACCCGTTGCCGCTACACCACCACGCAGGATATGGACTTGCTCCCGCTGACATTGAGCCGAGCCAAATTGGACAGTGAACCCGATGGCCGCTCGGTTATCCGGCTGCGCTTTGATTGCAGCGCGCTGGCCGACTGGAGCCGTATCAACCTGAGCCGCCTGCCGCTCTATTTTGATGCCGATGCGCCGCTGGCCTGTGCCCTGCATGAGGCGCTGACCCTGAATACCGCCAAACTCTGGATCCGTCTGCCGGGGCAGGCCGATCGCCAGCCGCTGGACGGCCATTTCGCGCCGCTGGGGTTTGGTGAGCAGGATACGCTGTGGCCGAAGGCCGACAGTGCATTCAGCGGTTATCAGCTCTTGCTGGAGTACTTCACCTTCCGCGAAAAGTTTATGTTTGTCGCGTTGCAGGGGCTGGACGGGGTTGAGCTGCCGGCGGAACTGCCGTGGTTTGAGATTGATGTGGTGCTGGAAAAACGCTGGGAACATGATTTTTCGTTCTCCGAAAAGAACCTGCGCCTGCATTGTGTGCCGGTGATTAACCTGTTCCCGCTGGAATCGGACCCGCTGTCGCTCTCTTCATTACAGACCGAATATCAGCTGCGCCCGATGCGCATTCAGGACGGCTATACCGAAATTTATTCGGTAGATTCAGTGATTTCTTCCCGCCATAGCGGGCATCAGGTTTATGTCCCTTTCACCAGTTTCCGCCACAAGGGCGGGATGCTGCGCCATGATGCGCCGGAGTATTACTACCATACGCGGGTCAAACGCGGGCCTTCGGGGTTACACGATACCTGGCTGGTGCTGGGGGGCGAGGCGTTTGATAACCACAGCGTACCGGATAATGAAAACTTGTCGCTGAGCCTGACCGGCACCAATGGGCAGTTACCGCGTAAAGCGCTACAAAGCACGGTACTGGATACCGCGGTGAAATCCACCGGGGCTCAGGTTCGGGTGCGTAATCTGTCGGCGCCGTCATTGCCGTGCTATCCGCCCAACCGTGACCGTTTTCACTGGCGGGTGCTGAGCCATCTGGGCAGCAGTTTTCTGTGGATGATGGATAACGCTGAAGTGCTGCGCGGCACGCTGGCGCTGTATGACTGGACGGACAATGAAATGAATCGCCGTCGGCTGGAGGCTATTGCCGAGGTCAAACACAGCGAAATTGAACGCTTTGAACGGGGCTATTTGCTGCGCGGGGTACACATTGAAATCACCCTCGACAGCAACGGCTTTACCGGTACCGGGGATATTTGTCTGTTTGGGGAAATGCTCAGTCGCTTCTTTGCCCTGTATACCGATATTCATCTGTTTAATCGCCTGACTCTGATACTGCAACCGACAGGAGAACGTTTGGAATGGGAAGAGAATCATCAGTCCCGCCTTCCCGGCTAATCACCCGGCTTAAGCGGGATATCGGCCAGATCAATTTTTACCGCTTCTGTCAGTTGCTGGAGCAACAACCGGGAACCTTGCCGCTCGGCAGTACCNAGCCGCAGGGGTGGCTCTCCGGGCATCATCTCATCAAGAGCGTGCGCTGGGATACGGTACACCAGTCACCGCCGTTGGATGTGAGTGGACGAACCCGACTGGTACCGCCGCGCCCGGAATATCGCGCGCTGCTCAAGCGTCTTTATCTGCAACAAAACTGGCTGGAGTTGTTGGAACAGGCGGAATCGATATTTGCCGAAGGGGTCAACCATTTCTGGCTCGATGTGCAGTGGTATCTGCATCAGGCACTCAGCAAAGCGGGAGCCCCATTCGATGGCTGGGCAGCTTGTATCACCCAGGATTTACGTCTGTTACTGACCCGGCTGCCGGGGCTGGAAGGGCTATGCTGGAGTGACGGCACGCCGTTTGCCGATGAGGTGACGCTGGGGTGGATAAACCAGCAGGTGCTGGAGTCGGTGTCGGGCTGGGGCAGCGAACCTGCTGCCGTGGTGTCATCCGGTGAAGATGGCATTCTGTTGCTGGAGCCAGAAGCTCTGGCTCAGGCGGACAGCGAAGGGATTGAAGCCGCACTTAACTGGTTGCAATCCCGTCCGGGTATTACCACGGCGCGCCATCAGTGGCTGCTGCGTCTGGTGATGGCCCGGGTGGCGGAGCAATACGGTAAGAACGATATGGCCCTGCATCTGCTGAGTGACCTTGATGTCAGTGGCGCATTGCTAACCTTACCGCAGTGGGAGCCGGGGTTGGCGTTTGAAGTCAAAGCCCGAAGTCTGAAGCTGCTGCGGATAAAAGCACAACGCAGCGACAGTGACAAACCCCGCCTGCATGCCGAAATGGAAAGCTTGCTCAGTGGGCTTATTGCCCTTGACCCGGCCCGTGCAGCCGTATTATGCGGATAACCGAAAAGAAAAATATTGCATAAAAAACGTGTTTTTCCTTGCTTTACGCTGTTTCTGAAACACTGTTTTCCTGTATTTCACCCTTTCCATTAGCACAATGAAAAATATCATTATGGACGACTTAACCCTGCGTTATTTTGACGCTGAAATGCGCTACCTGCGCGAAGCGGGCGAAGAGTTTGCTCGTGCGCACCCTGATCGGGCTGCCGGATTAAATCTGGATAAAGCCGGGGCGCGTGACCCCTATGTGGAACGTCTGTTTGAAGGCTTTGCCTTTCTGATGGGCCGACTGCGGGAGAAATTGGATGATGACCTGCCGGAACTGACCGAAGGGTTGGTCAGCCTGCTGTGGCCGCACTACCTGCGCACTATTCCGTCGCTTTCTATTGTGGAGTTCACCCCACAATGGCAGGGGATGAAAGAGCGCATGGGGGTGAGCAAAGGTTTTGAAGTGCTGTCCCGCCCCATTGGCGAGCGTGAAACCCGTTGCCGCTACACCACCACGCAGGATATGGACTTGCTCCCGCTGACATTGAGCCGAGCCAAATTGGACAGTGAACCCGATGGCCGCTCGGTTATCCGGCTGCGCTTTGATTGCAGCGCGCTGGCCGACTGGAGCCGTATCAACCTGAGCCGCCTGCCGCTCTATTTTGATGCCGATGCGCCGCTGGCCTGTGCCCTGCATGAGGCGCTGACCCTGAATACCGCCAAACTCTGGATCCGTCTGCCGGGGCAGGCCGATCGCCAGCCGCTGGACGGCCATTTCGCGCCGCTGGGGTTTGGTGAGCAGGATACGCTGTGGCCGAAGGCCGACAGTGCATTCAGCGGTTATCAGCTCTTGCTGGAGTACTTCACCTTCCGCGAAAAGTTTATGTTTGTCGCGTTGCAGGGGCTGGACGGGGTTGAGCTGCCGGCGGAACTGCCGTGGTTTGAGATTGATGTGGTGCTGGAAAAACGCTGGGAACATGATTTTTCGTTCTCCGAAAAGAACCTGCGCCTGCATTGTGTGCCGGTGATTAACCTGTTCCCGCTGGAATCGGACCCGCTGTCGCTCTCTTCATTACAGACCGAGTATCAGCTGCGCCCGATGCGTATTCAGGATGGCTATACCGAAATTTATTCGGTGGACTCGGTGATATCCTCGCGCCATACCGGGCATCAGGTCTATGTCCCGTTCACCAGTTTCCGCCATAAGGGCGGGATGCTGCGCCATGATGCACCGGAGTATTATTACCATACGCGGGTCAAACGCGGGCCTTCGGGGTTACACGATACCTGGCTGGTGCTGGGGGGCGAGGCGTTTGATAACCACAGCGTACCGGATAATGAAAACTTGTCGCTGAGCCTGACCGGCACCAATGGGCAGTTACCGCGTAAAGCGCTACAAAGCACGGTACTGGATACCGCGGTGAAATCCACCGGGGCTCAGGTTCGGGTGCGTAATCTGTCCGCGCCGTCATTGCCGTGTTATCCACCCAACCGCGACCGTTTTCACTGGCGGGTACTGAGCCATCTGGGCAGTAGTTTTCTGTGGATGATGGATAACGCCGAAGTGCTGCGTGGCACGCTGGCGCTGTATGACTGGACGGACAATGAAATGAATCGCCGTCGGCTGGAGGCTATTGCCGAGGTCAAACACAGCGAAATTGAACGCTTTGAACGGGGCTATTTGTTGCGCGGGGTGCACATTGAAATCACCCTCGACAGCAACGGCTTTACCGGTACCGGGGATATTTGTCTGTTTGGGGAAATGCTCAGTCGCTTCTTTGCCCTGTATACCGATATTCATCTGTTTAATCGCCTGACTCTGATACTGCAACCGACAGGAGAACGTTTGGAATGGGAAGAGAATCATCAGTCCCGCCTTCCCGGCTAATCACCCGGCTTAAGCGGGATATCGGCCAGATCNCGATGGTCGCTCGGTTATCCGGCTGCGCTTTGATTGCAGCGCGCTGGCCGACTGGAGCCGTATCAATTTGAGCCGCCTGCCGCTCTATTTTGATGCCGATGCGCCGCTGGCTTGTGCCCTGCATGAGGCGCTGACCCTGAATACCGCCAAACTCTGGATCCGTCTGCCGGGGCAGGCTGATCGCCAGCCGCTGGACGGCCATTTCGCGCCGCTGGGGTTCGGGGAGAAGGATACACTGTGGCCGAAGGCCGACAGTGCGTTCAGTGGTTATCAGCTCCTGCTGGAGTACTTCACCTTCCGCGAAAAGTTTATGTTTGTTGCGTTGAAGGGGTTGGAGGGGGTCGAACTGCCAGCGGAATTGCCGTGGTTTGAGATTGAGGTGGTGCTGGAAAAACGTTGGCAACATGATTTTTCGTTCTCCGAAAAGAATCTGCGCCTGCATTGTGTGCCAGTGATTAACCTGTTCCCGCTGGAATCGGACCCGCTGTCGCTCTCTTCATTACAGACCGAATATCAGCTGCGCCCGATGCGCATTCAGGACGGCTATACCGAAATTTATTCGGTAGATTCAGTGATTTCTTCCCGCCATAGCGGGCATCAGGTTTATGTCCCTTTCACCAGTTTCCGCCACAAGGGCGGGATGCTGCGCCATGATGCGCCGGAGTATTACTACCATACGCGGGTCAAACGCGGGCCTTCGGGGTTACACGATACCTGGCTGGTGCTGGGGGGCGAGGCGTTTGATAACCACAGCGTACCGGATAATGAAAACTTGTCGCTGAGCCTGACCGGCACCAATGGGCAGTTACCGCGTAAAGCGCTACAAAGCACGGTACTGGATACCGCGGTGAAATCCACCGGGGCTCAGGTTCGGGTGCGTAATCTGTCGGCGCCGTCATTGCCGTGCTATCCGCCCAACCGTGACCGTTTTCACTGGCGGGTGCTGAGCCATCTGGGCAGCAGTTTTCTGTGGATGATGGATAACGCTGAAGTGCTGCGCGGCACGCTGGCGCTGTATGACTGGACGGACAATGAAATGAATCGCCGTCGGCTGGAGGCTATTGCCGAGGTCAAACACAGCGAAATTGAACGCTTTGAACGGGGCTATTTGCTGCGCGGGGTACACATTGAAATCACCCTCGACAGCAACGGCTTTACCGGTACCGGGGATATTTGTCTGTTTGGGGAAATGCTCAGTCGCTTCTTTGCCCTGTATACCGATATTCATCTGTTTAATCGCCTGACTCTGATACTGCAACCGACAGGAGAACGTTTGGAATGGGAAGAGAATCATCAGTCCCGCCTTCCCGGCTAATCACCCGGCTTAAGCGGGATATCGGCCAGATCAATTTTTACCGCTTCTGTCAGTTGCTGGAGCAACAACCGGGAACCTTGCCGCTCGGCAGTACCCACAGCCAGGCGGATGACCCGGTGCGTTTTCGTCCGCATCCGGGCATGGGTTTCCCGGTCAGTGAGCTGAAGGCGCTGGAAACTGATCCGGAGCAGCCTGAGGCCCCGTTGACGGCGCGCACCACCTTTATGGGGTTGTACGGTGTGGATTCGCCCCTGCCGACGGCCTATATCGACGATATCACCCAGCAGCGCGAAGGGCATGAGGCGCTGGAAGGGTTCCTCGATATCTTCAACCACCGTTTTATGACGCAGTTTTATCGCATCTGGCGCAAATACTCCTATCCGGCCACTTTCGAGTCGGGCGGCACAGACAATACCTCTCAGAGCCTGTTGGGGCTGATAGGTATGGGTATTCCCGGTTCGCAGCAGCATTTTGCCACCCCGACATCGCGCTTTTTGGCCCTGCTGGGCGTGATGCGTCAACCGGGGCGAACCGCGGAAGGGGTACAGGCACTGGTGCGACTGCTGGCCCCCTTTACCCAGGCGGATGTCACACCCCATTGCCTGCGCAGGGTGCGCCTGACCTCTCCGATGGCGTTTGCCGATGAAGGGGTCAACTGGCTGGACGGTTACACCGTGCTGGGTGATGAGGCCATTGATGCCAACAGTCAGTTGCTGATTTCTCTGCAGACGGAAGATCGCGACGAGGCTCGTGACTGGTTACCGGATGGCCTGCTGTATACCGATTTTCTGGTGCTGCTGCGGGTCTATCTGGGTTGGCGCTATCGAGCCTGTATTCAACTGACGGTCGCCACCCGGTTGCTGCCGGCGTTGGTGTTGGATGAGACGCCGGTCAGGCTGGGACTGACCGGGGTGCTGGGGCTGGATGGCGATACGCTATCAGACGATATACCTGAATACTATACCGTGGAGCTGGGGCACTACAGTGGGCTGGCTCCAGAGACACATCAAGAAGGAAACCGACGTGTTAACTATCGATTGGAAAAATAAAATCTGCATCCCCGCATTGGTCTTATTGCTCAGTGGCTGTGGGCTGACGCAAACGGTGACTGATAGCACCGTGTCGGCCACAAAATCACTGTTTTATAAGCAGATAAAGGTGCTGCATCTGGACTTTACCGCCCGTGAAGCCCTGAATACCGATGAGCATGAGGCGAACTCGTCATCGGAGCCGGTGATGGTGCGGATTTATCAGTTACGTGATGATAAAACCTTCCTCAAAACGGTGTATCAGCAACTGGCAAGCGACGGGGAGGCGGCGCTTAAAGATGACCTGCTGGCCAGCCGCAGTGTGGTGGTGAAACCCGGCGGTGCGGTAACCCTGGATATGCCGATGGAAAAAGAGACCCAGTTTGTGGCGGTGGTGGCGTTGTTCCGCCATCCGGATATGGCTAAAGACCACTGGCGTCTGATACTCACGCTGGACGACCTGCATCCCGATAAACCTCGGACCCTTGAGTTAGGTAATAACAGCCTGACATTGCGGGCGGAGAAAAAATAATGCCGGACGCCTCCTCGCCATCGCTGTATGAGCAATTGCTGGGCAATTTCACTGGCGGGCTTGAACTGCATCAGGTTAGTGACGAAAACCAGGTCATTCTCTCGGTGCTGGATAACATGCAGCGCATTCTTAACTGCCGGGCCGGAACACTCAGTCATCTGCCCGATTATGGCCTGCCGGACATGAGCGAGATCCTACAGGGATTGCCGGGTACGGCGCATTCATTGCTGACCACCCTGTCCGCCACGCTGCTGAAATACGAGCCGCGCCTGAAAAGCTTGCAGGTTATTTTGCTGCCGCAGACTGCCCCTGGCCATCTGGAGTACGCCATTGAGGCGGAGCTGAAAGGGCTGGGACTGGTGCGTTACGGCACGGCATTTATGCCGGAAGGCCGGGTGTTGATGCGGCACCTTAAGCAACAACACTATCTCAACCAGGGGGGGGCGTTTTGATGTTTTATCAGGGAAGATAACGTGATGAATGTAGCAAGCAGCACTCTCTAAGGCTTGATGCCCTGCCGGATGGGTATCCAGTTGCTTTTTCGTCTCTAAATACGGTGAAGTACGCGAGTGTGGCCCGATGGTGGCAAAACGAGCCGGGCCCNCCGGGCCCGCATCTGTTGTCGCGACTGCGGGCGGTTCACAAAGTAAAAGTAGGTGTGCCGGTATCGCATCAAGAAATAGCGTAAACGCCGAATCTGATTGAAAGGCAATAGTAAATTATTGGTCAACAGGTATTAACAATAGTATTCATTATTATCAAAATAAATTATTTGACCGAATCGCTGCTCTGGAAATTAATCAAAGCTTATATGGGCAGGTTTTTCATAATCCCTATACCGGACATTTATCATGCCAACCATTATTACCCACGCTGCCGTTCCTCTCTGTATCGGATTGGGGCTGGGCAAGAAAGTTATTCCTCCGGCGTTACTGTTGACCGGCATCGTTTTCTCTATGATCCCCGATCTGGATGTTCTCTCTTTTAAGCTAGGTATTGCTTACGGCAATGCCTTTGGTCATCGCGGATTTACCCATTCATTGTTGTTCGCTTTTTTATTACCTACGTTGGCATTGTTCTTCCGCCGCTGCTTCAATGCCAGTTATGGGCGTATATGGTGGTTTTTAACCTTGTCATTACTCTCTCACAGTGTTTTGGACTCATTAACCACCGGCGGAATGGGGGTTGGATGGCTCTGGCCTTGGTCACAGGAACGTTTTTTTGCACCGGTACAAGTGATTAAAGTGGCACCGTTCCAGCTTAGCCAGTACCTCAAACCCAATGGAATTGCAGTGATTAAATCTGAACTCTGGTGGGTCTGGGGGCCGGGAGTCATACTGATGCTGGGGTTGATGCTGAGGCGAATGACAAAAAGCAGGCATGCATAATGGAAATTCAATTTAGCATTAATGCAGAAGACGTCAGTAAGTTAAGAGAAGAGATAATTATTAACCGTTTGGTTGATTATGATAATCGTTTGAAAAAAATGGATCCGATTATAGTTCGGTATGTGTCATTTTATTTTAAAGTAATGGTACCGTTTCTTATCCCCTTCATTCTCTTTTACTTTCCAGTCTTGGGGGGGAGGGCCGGTGGCGCGGAATCATTATTTATGATTAAACCTGAGTCAATCATTGCATTGATTAGTGCAGCGGTTCTTTATATTGGTTTATGGCATCGTTATGGTCACCATCTCATTGAGTTACTTTTTAAAACAAAAATGCGAAGTCGTATTGTAAATAAAATGAGGTCTATGTTTATTCATTCGATCTCTCGTTCTATTACTCAATCTGTCTCCAGACTTGAGGGAGTGCATCGGGTGGGTATCCAGGCAGAGCATTTAAACATTACGGGTCCAACCGGTTCTACAGAACGGTTGCCTTTTCATAAAATCGTCAGTGTTAGTGAAAAAGATGATTATTATCAAATAGCAACCTAGATACCACAAAATATGCGGGCATCTCCCGATTATTTAAAATGTCAGTACAATGAGGTACTTTAAAATATGTCATTTTTTTATTTAAAAATAAGTAAAAATAACCTTACTCTGAAAAGTCTGGATAGCCAAAAAATCGCTTCCGGTACTGCGGCTTTTAGTACCGAGCGACTGCTAATCGGCCAGTTCTTTATTGCTGAAGCCTGTTTGTGTTCTCTGGTGCCGCAGGTCTTCCCCGGATTCATCAACCAGCTAAAGCGACGTCATTTACGCACCCATATTCTGGTTCATGTTCAGGATATGCTCGAAGGCGGGATCAGCCAGGTAGAGCAGCGGATTTTTCAGGAGTTTACCGTTCCGAGCTTCCCTAAGGGACATAGCACGGTTTATACCGCTCCTCAAACACTGAGCGATACGACGGTGAGACGTATTATTCTGATGAATTCCAATAATATCATCACTGCCGCTGACCTACGTATCTGACAAATAGAGTCATGTTGTCACCCGATTTACTGTTCCGGATCGAGTGGTTATAAAATTAATGCTTATTAGCGCATTGTTGCTCTTCTCCCTCACCCTCACCCTATCGGGTTTTGCCTTTGGGCCGCCAGCCATGCAAGCGGGTATTGAGTAGTGGCTGCCATCTGGTTTTTCTCACTCATTAACAATATGCCGTTTGCCATCATGCATGAGGCTGTGTATGGCGTTACTGAATGCGCTTCTCACGAAAGATTTAACTCTGTATGACCATGTGATGTTTTACCCCCACCGGCACCATATAGTACTTTGTTAATGGCGCTTCGGGCCTCGTTGAGCAAAGGATTATCCATAAAATTAGTGCCAATTTGTATGGTTCTGATCCTCCAGTACCACAATCGCTGTCCAGCGAGTCGGAAAATCATAAATACGGCTATTGCTTAAGCGGTATTTCTCCAACCCACTCCCCCCCATGTTTTATCCGCAGACAATTCTCGGCTGTTACGCGACAGTGCCTAATACCTATTTTCTTTATATGGGAACTGATTTTTATTATGGGCATTAACGGTTTTATTTTTTAGTGTTAAATATTAAGAATTGTTAATGTAATGGGATATAACGATGACAAAAGGGTGTCCCTACCTGATAGAGAGTGAAAATAGTAATTATTAGGGAAACAATAGCCTGCGCCACGCTCTACATTACCTGGATGATAATTAGCAGGCTAAGTATTTCGAGGATCATCCTAAAATATAGATTTTTTTATGTTAAAGAGAGTGTTTGGCGCTTTTTTAGAATATTATTCGCGAATAATATCAATGTGAATCTCTACTTGAGATTTCCGTCACTAATGGTACTTCTATATTTGACATAATTGCGTATATGCACAATATTTATCATCTGAGATAACAATCGATTTTAGCTTGTTGAGATGACGCTACTTTAGGTGGTTCCCCCCACCAATTTTTTGTGCTAATTAATGGTTTTTATGCCACCTATAATTCTAACTGCAGATTATCTGATGTGGTTTTTTGCGTGAAATTTAATTTTTAGTGAAGATGTTTTTGGTCGGGGATTTGACGAGTGAGTTTCATGCGGTAATGTTAGTTAATATTTTTTAATAATAAATGTCAAACGAGGGTTGCGATGGCATTTAACAGGATTTTTGACTGCTGGTGTATTAAATATTGAATTATACATCTCATGATAGTTGACAGATTTATATTTAATCAAAAAACACGAAAACGACAACTAAAATTATGGGTAATTGACTTTATTGTAAATGGATTCAGCTAGTTATGCGGTTGTTCTTGTCGTTGTAAATGGCTTGTTTTAATGACTTTTTTACACCTTTTTAATTTAGATTGTCTTTGAGCAATGCAGGTGAAGTTTTACATTGTTTAGGATTTTTTATTAATTGCATTTTATTTGTGAGTCAAGTGTCTATGTTCAATTATTGTAGGGCCATAATCCATTCTTGGAAAGGGAAGTGGTGTCATAGCACTTCTCGTAGCCATGATATGCAAGAAAAAGGGCATACCCGAAAAATAAAAGTTATTGCATGGATTACACTTTTCTTTCAATTAGCCTTTCCATTAAGCCTCTCTTTTGCCCCTGTAATTGCAGCCGCAGCAAATAGTGCAAACTCAGCCCCACTGTCAGTCACTATTCCCGCAGGTACATCCCTATTACCTCCGGCTGCGCGAGCGACGGAGTCTTATGTACTCGGCCCTGGCGACTCAGTTCAATCAATAGCTAAAAAATACAATCTCACCATTGATGAACTGAAGAAAATTAATAGCTATCGTACTTTTTCCAAGCCATTTTCATCACTGACTACAGGGGATGAGATCGAAGTTCCCCGTAAAGAATCCTCATTCTTTAGCAATAATCCTAATGAAAATAACAAGAAAAATGTTGAAGACCAGTTAGCCAGTAAAGCAATGAGCGCAGGTACGTTACTTTCTAATAAAAATACCTCTGATGCGGCAAGTAATATGGCGCGTTCAGCGGTGACTAACGAAGTTAATTCATCTTCTCAACAATGGTTGAATCAATTTGGTACTGCGCGGGTACAGTTAAATGTTGATAACAATTTTAAGCTAAATAACAGTGCTCTGGATCTGCTGGTTCCACTCAAAGACAGTGAAAGCTCACTGCTGTTTACTCAGCTTGGTGTTCGTAATAAAGATAGCCGTAATACCGCGAATATCGGTGCGGGCGTACGCCATTATCAAGATAATTTGATGTATGGTGCTAATGCTTTCTTTGACAATGATCTCACTGGGAAAAACCGGCGGGTTGGTGTGGGCGTTGAAGCGGCAACTGATTATCTCAAACTTTCAGCTAACACCTATTTTGGTCTGACGGATTGGCATCAGTCACGCGACTTTGCCAATTATGATGAGCGTCCAGCAAACGGTTTCGATATTCGGACAGATGCCTACTTACCTACTTACCCACAATTGGGCGGTAAGTTAATGTATGAAAAATACCGTGGTGATGAAGTCGCGTTGTTTGGTAAGGATGACCGCCAGAAAAATCCTCATGCGCTGACGATGGGCGTTAATTACACCCCGGTTCCGTTAGTGACACTCGGTGCAGAACACCGAGTGGGTAAAGGTAATACCAACGACACCAACGTTAATGTTCAGTTAAATTATCGGATGGGGGAAAGGTGGAGTGCTCAGATTGATCCGTCAGCGGTGGCGGCCAGCCGGGCACTGGCGGGGGGGCGTTATGATCTGGTTGACCGCAATAACAATATTGTTCTGGATTATAAAAAGCAGGAATTAATACGACTGACTTTGCCTGAGAGGATCAGCGGCACGGGTGGCGGTGCTATTACATTGACGGCACAGGTACAAGCAAAATATGGATTTAGTCGCATAGACTGGGATACCACACCATTAGAAAGTGCAGGTGGTCTGACCTCTAAGCTTTCTCAGAGTTCATTAGCGATTACATTGCCTTTTTATCAATATATTCTTAGAACAAGTAATACCCATACGATAAGCGCGATTGCCTATGACGCCCAAGGGAATGCTTCAAATCGGGCGGTGACCACCATTGAGGTCACTCAACCAGAAATCATGGAGATCAGCCGCTTGGTGACAACCGTTGATAATATGGCGGCAAATGGGGCCGCCGCCAACAAGGTAGAAGCCACCGTAACCGATGGTAATGGCCAACCGGTCATCGGGCAGGTTATCAATTTTGCAGCAAATAATCAGGCAGTGTTAAATACAACAGAAGCCAGAACTGGGGTTAATGGTATTGCCACTGCCACCCTGACGAATACCGTCGCTGGTGTGAGTGTTGTCAGCGCGACGCTGAGATCTGTTGGTAGTCGCAATGTAAATACAACGTTTATTGCGGATGAAAGTACGGCTGAAATCACTGCTACGAACCTGACGGTGATGACCAATAATTCATTGGCGAATGGCAGTGAGATGAATGCAGTGCGAGCAAAAGTGACTGATGTTCATGCGAACGCCGTTGCCAACCAATCTGTAACATTCAGTGCCACTAATGGCGCAACCGTTATCGAACAAGCAGTGACGACCAATGCGGAAGGGATCGCCGACTCTACCTTGACCAACACTGCTGCCGGGATCTCAATAGTCACGGCAACCTTGGGAACGCAGTCTCGGCAGGTTGAAACGAGATTTGAGCCAGGTTCTACCGCAGCGATTCATTTCATTAAAGTGACGGATAGAGCGATTGCCAATGGTATCGCCAAAAATGAAATCCGGTTCACATTGCAGGATAAAAATGGTAATGCGGTACCGAATATACCGTTGAATATTCAAGCGAGTAATTCGGCTGTTCTGGTTGCTTCATCGCTGAATACCACTTCAGATGGCACCATTACCGCCACATTAACCAGCGTTAATGCCGGGGAAAGCGTTGTTAGCGTGACCTCTCCATCACTGACGAGCATTTCTGTCGGGATGACGTTTACCGCTGATCCGAGTACTGCACTGATCTCTACGTTGATGACGGTTGATAACAATGCGATAGCCGATGGCATTGATACCAATAAAGTACGTGCGTGGGTTGTTGATGCAGGAAACAACCCGGTATCGGGTGTTGACGTGATATTTGTTGCGAGTAATGGTGCGGTTTTAGCACAAAACCCAGTAGTTACAGACAGTAATGGTTATGCAGAAGTCACGTTAACCAACATAAAAATGGGGACAAGTCGTGTTACGGCAACGACGTTGGGTGATAGCGTTGGCCAAACAGCCAGTACCAATTTTGTCGTCGGTGCGGTGGCCAACATTGTTCTGAACAT
>NZ_CQAZ01000072.1 GCF_001152565.1 Yersinia pekkanenii
GATACACCGCGATATAGACATAACCGTGACTGCCCAGCGTATCCGCTTCACAGACAAATCCCCCGTGCCGGACTGTAAGGCACTGCTGACGGCGAGGGTCAAGCTGACCGGACAGCAGCTGCGATTCCAGTTTGGTTATCAGCGCGGGAAACGCTGCATCAAGAGCCTGAGTGGCTTCAAGGGAAAAGGTGCCGACAATGTGGGCTCTGTCGCTCAGAAAATGCAGATGCGTTCCCTCCTGAACCAGTCGGGCCCCCAACCGCGGCGTAATATCACGTTTCAGGCCCCATGTTGGGGAAGTAGTCATGTGGTTATTCATGTTAATTATCTCTGTGTGGAATAGGATTAAGGAGTTCGATTGGGTACAGCAACGTGGGTGGAAAATGAGCACGCCACAAGCCCGAAGCCTGGCGAGCCCGCACGATATCGCCCTTGCTCAACATCGGGTCTTGCGCCAGTGCGCTGAACCCGTTATGACTAATTCGCACTAATGCATATTTCTCAACCAGTGTGTTGATGGTGTCGCCCACTGAAATCCCTTGTTCTATCTGCTGCGCAATCACCTGTTCATCGTGATAGGGCGTATCGTTGAGGCTCAGGCCATAGTGGTGCTCAAGCAGAAAAGCGAGCAGTTGTTGATAAATAGCAGATACGGGCAATGCACCCGCTGCTGTGGGGTGTGGTTTCATGGGGATGTTCTCAATGTGGATGGCGTTGAATTACGTCAGGAGACGAGCGGTGGTATCACCAGTCGAATGTGGCGAAACCGGGCAACACATCACCCAGAGCATCAATATGCAGGTAGGTTAGCCCATGACGTTTCATTAATGTGGTGGCCAGACGTCGGCTGGTTTTGGAGAGCCCCAGCCGTTTGAGGCGCAACACCGGATGGGTCCAGGCATTAAGTCGAATCAGATAGCCTGTGCCGGTAAAATGGATCCACTCACCATCGCTGAACGAATCCTGGCAATGCGAAATCCGGTACAGCAGCGTATTGTCGTCCTCGGTAATATGTGCGGTACTGCATTGCAGACCGCGAAGGGTCAGGATGTGGGTTTGTTGGATAGTCGTTAACATGGCAGCCACCCCAACTCGGCTAACGAAACCGGCTCGCTTTCACCGATAATCAGGTGGTCCAGTACGCGGATGTCGACCATGTTCAGCGCATTAACCAGCCGGGTAGTTAGTGTACGGTCAGCCTGGCTCGGAGTGGGGTCTCCGGCTGGATGATTGTGGGCGATGACAACGGCAGCACAGCGGTGGTGCAGTGCCCGAATAACGACTTCGCGGGGGTAAACTGTGGTGGCATTAAAGGTGCCGACAGAAACGGTTTCACTGGCCATCAAGCGGTGGCGGTTGTCCAAAAAGAGCACCATAAAACACTCCCGTCCCTGAGGGCGAAGATGGAGTTGCAGCCAGGCTTTCACTGCCTCGGGTGAGGTCAAGGTGTAGGGCCGGTGTCGGAGTTGGGTTTCCAGTATCGCCAGTGCCTTGCTGATAATCTGTTGCTGGGCAAAAGGCAAGGTGGGGAGTGAAGCACGCATAGGCTGATGTGGCATGGGGGAACTCCTGCTCGTCAGTCAATCAAGTCAAAAATGGCCTGGCTTTCAGGGTGTTGTAAGGCATATTCGCGCAGTCGGTAGAAGTGTTCGGTCATAGCCTCGCTCTCGGTGCTGCAGGCGCAGTGGCTGTAGGTCATCAGGCAGGCAATGATACCGGCTGCTTCACGACTGACGGTGGCCCCATTGCCATTGAGCGTGTTAAACAACACATAGTCTTGCTCCGTGCCCGGTACCATAAATGCCCCGCCGTTGGGCAAGGTGTAGAAGTCCCAAAAGTCACCGTGGTAGTCGTCACACAACCGGTCCAGCCAACGAAAAATCTGTGGTTCAATCAACACCCATTTGGGTACCTGACCAAAGTGTTTAGGCCAGAAATGGATGCGCTGCGCATCAGAGACCTGGGTGGCAGTGAGTGTGCTTGTATCTGTATTGATTTGCGTATTCATGAGAAAAATCCTTGTGTCATCATCGGTTAATAGCAAAACAGGCTTCTCCGGAAAACCGGGGAACCTGCTGATGCGAGGCGTTATAACAGTGAGTAAGTGCTTACCGGGGGAGCGTTTAGGTAAGATTAATTATCTGCAGTGTGATGACTGGGAGAGGTAAAAATAAGTTGCCGTTGGGGGCAATATTGTGCGTAACCATCAGCGTCAAAACAGACAGGCCAGTCACCGCCTGCGCACATTAACCGGCACCGACTGACTTCACCGGGGCGGTAACACCCATAAAACAAAAAACGCTCTCCAGTGGGAGAGTGACTCTGTAGTGAGAATGGGTGATGTTGGTTAATTTGCCAATAACGGTATAAAAGCAGAACCCCTTGTATTAGGTATCTGCTTTCTTATTACGGTGTATTTATAAATTGGAGTGTGATGTATTATAGGGAAGACAATCCGTAAGGAGGGAAATATTTAGGAAGGGCGGATTTATGATGGTGATTAATATTAATGTATTAATCACCCTGTATTGATGGATATATCAACAGTACAGACTGATGATAAGCGTTAGTCCACTAAGACTTGCTGTCAGTTATATTGTTGAGGCCGAAGAGGCTCAACTTTCTATCAAAGTAAGGAGTGTCAGAATATAGGTGACCACCCAGACCCAGAAATAGACAGGCTTTTGTGTCAGGGCTTGGGCGCGTTTCCAGAGATAAACGGGAACAAACCAGGCGAGTTTCCCGTAGCCTGAGGTATCGATCCCAGCTTTTTTCAGATTACGTTCATCCCAGTAACTGAGCGCAATATTTAAAAGAAGAGTGATATACCAGAATTGACCACTGAATAAGGTCTCCATCGCCGCATCTTCATCCCCCGTCGTCGCTCCTGCGATGAAAGCCTCCAACATAAAGCCTATCAGGGGAGCAAAGGCCAATATCCAGATGACGGTATTACTGACGTTGTGGCTCGGCAGCGCGGGGGGCGTTCTGCGCTGGCTCAGTGAGGCGGATAATACGGTGGTACTTAAGGGGATCCATTCATCCCACCCTTGCTGCCAGACTAATGTTGTCGCAACCAGCGTGCCATGGGCGATCAGTACGGCCATATCCGTTTCCATTATCGGACCATGGCGCTGCCCATTCTTTTCATAGAACCATTCTTTCATTTTTTATCCTTAATCAGTGAGGTAACAACAACACTCTGCCCGGCAAGGCTGAATAGCGTTACCGTATCAAAGTAAGATTTTTTATTGCGTCATTTATTGCCTGATGTTGATATCTAGATATCAGTCATGTTCGAGGGGGACTTTATCGGCAGTATTACCGAAAGCGTCGCCCATCAACGGCACTATTTTGGTCACGTAATACATTATTTATCTTGGGTTCAATTAATCGATCTCTACATAATACAGGCGGCATATTTAATATAAACGCGCCTAAGAACAGGCGTGTTATTTCAATACCCAAGACATACACAATAACGCGCCGATCATTAATCTCATCCACTACGGCTCAGCCAGCCAAAACAGTTTGGTACCCATAGAATTTGAGACTCCGCATCCCGGAGTGCATCTTATGAATAACATCACCTGGCTAGAATTGTGACTGTTCGCTCCCCAATATGCCGTATTCCCCCGTCATTGCTCTCCGGTTGGTCATCGCCAAAAGTTAGCCTCTGATGAGCGACAGGAAATAATAAAATAGCCAAAAAAACCTTTTTCATTTATTCGAGCCTTCAACCAGAAAGTCTGTAATACATTATTTTTTGCTGAAGTATTCAGCCTGACGATGGATATAAACAAAGTGTATCGGTAGGGTTGCATAAAAGATAATCGATTCTACAGATCAATATCAGCAATATTGATCGGTTAAAACGATCATAATCGGCAAGGTGTCTCCTTGTTACAGAGACTGTTTCATCTGCTCCGCCATGACCCACAGTGCGCGGTTAAGTTTGATGTCACCATCGATACCACTGATGGCGCGGGTTCGGGCACGTTGTCCCCTGGTGCTCTTGCCCTGTAAGCCGCCTTTGGTCAGATTCTCCTGCACACGCTGGAATGTGGTCCAGAGGTCATCTTTTTTATCTTCCCAGCGACGGGGCATCAGGATTTGGGACTCCGTGACCGGATGATGCTCCTCGCTGTAACGGTAGGTCAGTGCAGCATGGGCCAGTGCATACTGGTGCTCTGCTGACAGCGTTAATGCCTGCATGCTTTCACGACTTTCCTCTATTTTGTCAAATATCCCCAGCACGTCGTAGGCCCCTTCAATCACTTTTTCCACCACATCCCCTTTATGCGGTACGCGAATTTCGCCAAAACTCTGACCACAAACCAGACCGTTACTGCAAATTTCACGGAACATACCCGGTAGCATTTGATAGCTACTGGAGCCATCGTGACTGTTGAGCAAAACAATCTCCTGCACTTCTCTCTGCGTGATTTGCTCTGTTCGGCGTAACCGCACCATATGCTTGGTATGCTCACGTTTATCCAGGTCGCGTACTCGGGTCTGACAGGCAAAGAACGGCACAAATCCTTCTTCACGCAACTTATCCAATAAGGTAATAGTAGGAATGTAGGTATAGCGGGAACTGCGGGAGGCATGCTTGTCTTCGCCAAAGACGCTGGGCACATAGTAGGCCAGTTCATCATGGGTCAGGGGGCGGTCGCGGCGAACAGAGTTCACCCGGCCAAAGCGGGACGCTAATCGTGTCATGATAATTTCCTTAATAAAATGGGTATAAAAAGCCACTTCATAGCGAAGTGGCTAAAATGTGATGAAGTGGATTCAGGTATGCAGGCTTTAAAATGGAGGTGTGTATAGGTCGTGCTGGGCCAAAGAGCATGCTTGGAGATATAAAATCAAAAGAAGAAAGACCAGAGTGACGATGCCATTGAAACAATCGCATCCCTTGCTGCCTTAACCGCTTTTATCACCAATTTTGGCAAGGTTATCTGTTCAACCGCCCGGTCAAAGGCGTGCTCCATCGTTTCACTAAAATCCTGTCGGGCCTTTTTTTCAATCGATTCAGATTTAAATGCAGGTCTGATTTGTGTGGTAAAACAGCTGGTGGCGGTGCGGGGTAAAGCATAGATAATATTTTCTATCATTGCTGGAAGGTTATAACCATAAACGGCTGATACTGCCTTAATAGCATGGCGTGGATATCCCATAGCGCCTTCAACTGCGCGTATTTTTAGTACGATAGTGTTTTTCTGTTCTGAGGATGGGCAATTTTGAATACTGTCCCATTCTCTGCAGGGCTCAATTTTATCAACCTGATTCAAGACAAAAACAACGTTGTCTTGATATTCCGGGGCTGCGCATATGACATTCTGGTAAAAATGTTGATCGACAGAAAGCGCGCGGTCATCCGCTTTTATCACCCATATAATCAGATCTAGTTTGGGTAACCACTGTTCATAGAGGTCTTGATATTCTTTATCTCTGTCACTGCTCTCACCGACCCCAGGTAAGTCAATAATGGTCATTTGCCGGGAGCCGATACTGAGCCGGAAGGATTTTGCCTTCCGCGTGCAGGCATGTACATTGCTGGTGGGTGAGAGTGGTTGAGAGAATATTGCATTACAGAGACTCGACTTCCCTGCACCGGTTTTACCCATGATACCGATGACGGGCTCATAATTGATAATATCCTCAAGATGTTGAGTAACTCTCCGGGTCACAGCAGATGGCAGGAGTTCAAGGGAGGAATGTAATAGCTTTAGCGCTGACTTTTCGTCCATAGATATCACCTTTATGAATATTTAAAAGAAGAGGAATACAGACGTATTCCTCAAGGATTCACTGGGGTAATATATAACTGAAAATTATTTAAGATTGTCTGTTCGTAATTTTACGCCGTTCATATTCTTCAGCAATCAGGCGATTCATAAAATCATCCCGTTTGGCACCAGCGAGTGCAATCATGTCATTCAGCTTTTTATCATTCTCCAGAGACAGTAAAAACTTCTTATTAATATGGTCCTTACCTGCTTTTTCCCGGTGTTTATGCGAAGACAGTGCGCTTTTAATTTTTCGCAGAAACAACTCTTTTTTCTCTGGAGTATCCAGAATACAATCATAAAAACCGGTCAGGCATATTTTTCTGTCGTCATCAGTAATGGGCGAAAAATATCGGATGATATTGCTATGCAATTTCACGGCGGAATCCCACAGATAATTTATTGCCTCTATATTTTCCTTGTTAAAGGGGTCGGGAGTATTCCACTTTCTTTGCCAGTCACCTTTGGCGTTATCAAGTGATTCTTTTTTTTGGTATCCTCCGTTGTTCATGGTATCAAAATATTCGACAATAGCATCAAATCGTCCTAGATGTTCTGGGAATACATCACCAAGCCTGCGTCGATAACCAATATTTTTATACCATAACCACAAGCAAATCCGTTTATCATTTTTAATCCAGTCAAATTTCACTAATGGTAATATCCTATCCTTGCAGGATGCTTCCATTTTATTTACAAAATAACCCCTATCCCGTTCATTTCCTTTGAAGGCATAATCAAGTGCTGTATTAATCCAGTAGCATATTTCCTCCACATTTTCGCAATTATCACGCCTGTTAAAAACTCTGTGAACCCTTATTTCTGAGTGTTTTCTATTATCCATATAACGTAAATAAAACTGGCATTTCCTGACATCTTTTTCCGAAATATAATGATCAAAACTCATTATCAGTCATCCATTGGTAAAGTAATCACGCCGTGATTTTACCGTCATTTGAAGTGATTTTATAGTTGTTTTATCACAAAATTACCGGAATTTTACCGAAAATTTAGCGTGACCAATTTGAGTGTCTAAACATTGCTTCTTTGTGAACGTCAGTTTTCAGTGAAGGTTTTTTGGATTAAATAATACGATGACACAATACAATCCTGCACGGATACGGTGAGGTTCGCTCTGCCGTTGGTGCCCGATAATATCAGAAGAGTGATAAAACTAAAACCCGATATGCCACAACCCACGGTTTGTGTCAGTTATGATTAAATAAGGTTATTACTGTTATTCTGAGTAATACCTGTCCCGCTATGAATATTAACCCACACAAACAAACCATTCAAACCGTCACCGACATCAATCATATTAAAACTTACGTCTTCCTCACATGTTCATGAAACGACATAATGAGGAGTACACCATGAGAACACACCGTATTACAAACCCCAACCACCAGACATATCCTGACCTTGAATCCGAATTACACCGTCATGTTGATAATCTCTTCAATAAATATTCAAAACTTATACTGCTGAGAGTGGATTTCGCTTATCTGAGCCACTTGTCTGAATTCACTCGCCAGGATGTACATGGAATGTGTGCCGATATGGTTCAGTTGGAAAACCGATTAATAGATATCAACGGCATTGCCGGTTATGCCTGGGTGGCAGAATACGGAATAGGCCACCGACATCATGTTCACTGTGCAATATTCATCAATGCACAGTTACGTAATAAAGCCTGGCCAGTATTTCAGGAGATAGAGAAACTCTGGAAGAGTGTCACTGAAAAAGAAGGTTATGCTCACAGGTGTACTCCTCAGCGTCATTATAAAGTCAGGAGTGAGGAAATAACTGAATACGGTAATGAAGTGGGTATGAATACCATGAAATATATTCTCAGTTATATGGCAAAGACTGAGCAAAAACCTGACGGAGTCAATACCCGATTCAGCACTATACCTGAGAGGACCCGGAGAGGGAGACCAAGGAGACGGGCCTGAAAGTCATTAATTACGGCGAACTGATATCTGATGAGCAATACCAGAAAACATTAATTCCTTTCTGCGTACGGCTCTCCCTTAACATCACCGGAGAGAACTCATCATGATATCTGCAAATACATCTCTGCTTAATGACCAAATGATCGATATGGTCTTTATCACTGAATTCACAGGCCTTACCGATAAATGGTTTTATAAACTGATAAAGGACGGGTTATTTCCAAAGCCGATTAAACTTGGCCGGAGCTCACGATGGTTGAAAAGTGAGGTGGAAGTCTGGCTCTTGAATAAAATAAAGGACTCCCGGAATAGCTAAATAAACGGACCTACTCTTTTCTTTTGTTATTACCTATTCGTTATCTATTCAGCCCTAATCATCATCTTCTTCCCTTTACTCATACTCGCCTGACTTATCTACTGCGTTAATATCCTCAGCTGTGTGTATGGCTCAAAGTGATGGCGTTGTTGAGAGGAAGCCCTATCCAAAAGGATATTACTGTGTATACCACCAGATCGACAAAAGCGCTTAAAAAGGCCTGTCAGGCTGAATTTAATGCCTGTACAGGCTGGGACATGCATACCGGTCAACGGCTGAGTGCGCATCGACGCTACCTTCAGATAAGCATGGTTTCCGTGTTGTCTGATGGCGTTGAAATGACTGACCTGATGCTTTTCCCCCGTTTTCTCTTGCCAACCCTGACGACTCTCAAATCCCGGTTTTCAGACAGGCATAACCATCGTGGCCGTACATCAACGAATATTGATGACTATCCCTTACTTAACAGAGCATGTCCGTATTTCAGCTTGTTGATGAATGAATGTGAGCGTTTACGCTTCACTCAGTGTCATCGGTACCTTGAACGTATTGCCCGAGTGGTAACCTGTCATCAATTACGTGAACAACTCGCATTGATGATTTTCTACTCGTTGGCGCAATACGGAACGATATCCACCTGTTTACACCTTTCCTCAAACAGATACTCAGAACTCCAGGGCACGATCAATGACTGGTTTTTAACCCATCCAGTCGTCTCAAGGTTGACTGATGAATATCTCTTCTTTGCTTTCTATAACACTTGGACAGACTGTCCGTGACAGGCCAGACCTTGCTTAACACTGAATGACAGTGCCTTCTTATGTGACCTGTAGAGCCGCATATGCCGTTGTTGCGGTGTATTGATCGGTTAAACAGATCAATAAACGAAAATTGATCTGTATTACCAATTATCTTTCATTCCTCACTGTCGATACACTCGTTCGAAACCTTATTTTGAAAAAAATAAGCTGTTTTAATTCATTAATAGTGATTTTAAATCAATACGATAGGTGCATTGCAATGCATCGGTAATGTTTCGTGCCTGGGGGGATATCTGTACCTGGCGCTTAGAACTTGAGGATGAAAGGAGAAGAGGCTGTGCCACTTGCAATGTGTATAACGCTGTCAAGCCTGGTAGGGATATTGGCAGCATATTTTGACCCACGTATTCAGGGATTTTTACATACATCAGGAGCGGTTCTGGCCTTTGTCCTGGTACCCGCATTAGGTATTTTCATTGGTAATTTATTGCGGCTATGGTTAAGACCTGATGTGGTTTTGGGTACCACGCAACAGGTTATCGGTGCCCGTATTTTTTGGGCGATAGGACCACAATTTATTGGCTGGATGGTCGGATTTATTGCCGCCTCCAATCTTGCAGGATTACCCGTATGAGAATAAATACTCTGCTTATTAGTGCCTTGTTGTGCCTGCCCCTCACATCAGCCTATGCCAATAATTACTCTAATAAGGTGTATGCAAAAAATATCGGAATGCAAAATGGGCCAGAACCGGTATCAAAAGTGTGTTTCTATGAAACACGTAATAAATACCCGTTTTCGGTATTGCTCAGAAACACAGTAACCTGTCCCCATATTGTGTTTTACAACATGAATACGGGGAATGTCACCACATCGTGATAAGGAAATAAAAATGAAGAAAAAAATAGTAGGGTGTATAGCGATGGTTTTTATGGGTGTAGGTAATACTTATGCGGCCCTCTGTCCAGAGGGCGCAGTAGCACAACAGCAGGCTGTGCAGATATTTACCGATTTTAACGGTTCAGTCCCTGACCATATGAGTCCGATGAAAAAGGCAGCAGATATTGCAGACCCGGCTGAGAAAGGAAAAAAATTAAGCGTGGCTGAATTTACTGCTAGCCACTTGTCAGCACAGAGTAGTGATAACTATCGCATTCGGCTGCTCTATGCAGCAACTCCGTATGATTGTTTTTTATCGGGACAAGAGATAATCCATATGGGGCAGGGAAAATAATCAATGTAATGACTTATAGGCCAATTATCTGTTGGCCACATTGATAAATATTACCTTGATATTAAGATTTGAGGGGGAATATCTGTAGTGAGTACTTGATCGAAAATGTTACTGGATAACTCATCTTGGGTCAGGGGGCGGTCACGGCGAACCGAGTTCACCTGGCCAAAGCGGGAGGCTAAACGAGTCATAGAGATCCTTTGATAAATAATCTCGGTGGTTTATGACACAAAGATTGATGAGGTATATTAAATAGCACTATTGTTATTTCACTAAAGTAATATAGGTCTTTAAATAAAGTTAATTTAACTTTATTTAATAATTT
>NZ_CQAZ01000073.1 GCF_001152565.1 Yersinia pekkanenii
TTATTACACGGGACATTGCGCGCCTCGTTCTGCGTCTAGCTATCAACTTTTGAAATTTGGGTAACAGGTAACAACTGAGGTAACAGATGAACCAGTCAGATTTTGCAAAACTTCACAACGTCAGCCGAAAGACAGTAACGGCGTGGAAGGCACGTGGTTGGCTGGTTCTGGCGGGTGATGACATTGATGTCGAGGCATCAAATGCCAACATTGAGCGCTTTCGGAAAACTGTTACCCGACCAGAGAAAAAAGTTGCAGGTAACACGCAGGGTAACAAAGCAGGTAACAAGACGGGTAACAGAGCCAAAGGTAACAGATCAGGTAACAGACCTGATAAAGATCCGGTGGATTCTCCCGCAGACGTTGTGAAGAAAATGATTGCTGAAAGCGGTGTCGAGATGACAATCGATGAAGCCAGAGAAATGAAAGAAAACTTTCTGGCGCTGCTTACTCGGTTGGAATATGACATTAAATCAGGTCAGGTACTTCCTTACAAAGAGATGATTGAGGCGGTAGGTAGCGAATATTCACGTATGCGTACCCGCCTGATTGCCATCGCTCCCGAACATGGTCCCCGCTTGCGGGTGCTGGCCTCAACCACTAACGATGCGGAGTTTGTTGAAGCACTGCAAGAAGTGGTTTACGAGGCAATGGAGGAGCTAAGCCTTGATAACAATAACAACGGAGAGAGCAGTTGACCCAGCCGCTTGGCAAAACTTCTCCACGGAACTGCATCAACGACGCAAGAACGTAAAGCCACCCGAACCTCTATCATTGAGTGAGTGGGCCAATAAGCATGCGGTATTGTCAAAAGAGACCAGTGCACAGACTGGGCGATTTCGCTCTTTTGCTTATCAGGATGGCATTATGGATGCAGTAACTGACCCACTGGTGACTCAGGTGTCCGTCATGAAATCTGCCCGAGTGGGTTACACCAAGATTTTGGATCATGTTATCGGCTATTACCTGGTGCATGACCCTTCACCCATTCTAGTTGTGCAACCCCGTGTTGAAGATGCGGAGGATTACAGTAAGACTGAAATTTCTCCCATGCTCAGGGATACCCCTGTTCTCGCTGAGATATCCGGTGATCCGAAAGCCAAGAGCAGTAACCAGACCATCCTTAAAAAGCAGTTTCTCAATGGTTCTAATTTAACGCTGGTAGGGGCAAACAGTCCTGGTGGCTTCCGTCGTATAACTTGTCGAATCATTGCTTTTGATGAAGTTGATGGGTATCCGATAGCGGGGGCCGGTGTTGATGGTGACCAGATAGCATTGGGTACCAAGCGTTCAGAGACATTCTGGAATAGAAAAATAATATTAGGCTCAACCCCGACGGTTAAAGGAATTAGCCGCATTGAGAAGGCTTATGCTGAAAGTGATCAGCGTAAATATTATGTTCCATGCCCTCACTGTGGTGAGTCTCAAACGCTGGAATGGGGTGGGCCAACAACGCCTTACGGAATTAAGTGGGATAAAGACTCTGACGGTAATGGATTACCCGATACCGCCTATTATGTTTGTCGCCATAACGGTTGCGTGATCCACCACAACGATAAGGCCGGAATGGTTAAAGCGGGACAGTGGCAGGCAACGATGCCCTTTAAAGGACATGCGGGCTTTCATATTTGGGCGGGATACAGTCTCTTTCCTAACGCAGCATGGAAGTATTTGGTTGCCGAGTGGTTGCGGGTGAAGGACGACCCCCTAATGCGCCAGACATTCATCAACCTTGTTTTGGGTGAACCCTATGAAGATCGCGGTGAAAAGGCGCTCAGTGAAAAAAGCCTGGCAGAACGTTGTGAGGTTTATTCTGCTGAAGTCCCTGATGGTGTTGCCGTCGTCACCGCCGGTATCGATACGCAAGACGGGCGGCTTGAGATAGAGGTGGTGGGCTGGGGCCGGAATGAAGAAAGCTGGTCTATTGCGTACGACGTTATTGAAGGGGATTTAGAAACTGATGAACCCTGGCGGCGGCTTGATGCTTACCTGAAGCAGACATGGCGGAGAGCTGACGGGCGAGGGTTTACGATTATGGCTGCCTGTCACGACTCCGGTGGGCATCATACCCAGAAAGTGTATGAGTTTTCCAAAGAGCGTATTGGACGGCGGATATGGGCGATAAAAGGCGAGTCGGCAAGAGGCGGTAAGCGTTCACCCATCTGGCCAACAAGACGCCCATCTTCTCGGTCAAAGTCTCAATTCAAGCCCATTATACTGGGGGTTAATGCCGCAAAAGACGCCATTCGTTCCCGTCTTCACATGGAGCAACCGGCTGCGGGTATCCCTTCTGCGGGGTATATGCATTACCCGGTCGAGCGTGATTTACACCATTTTAGCCAATTACTTGCAGAGCGCTCCGTTGTTAAAACGGCGGGCGGGCAACGTTATCGCGTTTGGGAATTGTTGCCTGGGCGTGCAAATGAAGCATTAGATTGCCGGGTCTACAGCTATGCAGCGCTGAAAGGGTTACTGCATTTTGGATTGAATCTTAACCAGTATGCAGACAGCCTTTTAAGTCATCCTGAAAAATTACTGCCTCCTTCGGACGTTACAGAAAATAAGCCCAATCTGCGTTTTCCGGGCGTCATTATTCCAGAGTCGCAACCCACTACACCTAAAAGTAGAGCCAGAAGGCTGGCTTAAGGATTTCTATGTTCAATGCAAAAACCAGCCTATTGGCCGGTGCGCTGACTCGCACCCAATTAGAGGCTGCATTAACCCAAGCACAGCAAGCCTATATTGAATTATCTGCGGGGTCGAAAGGGGTGTCATTCTCATACGCCCAGGGTGATGGCACCCGCTCAGTCGCATACCAGCAAACTGATATTGGGGCGCTCATGGGGCTGATTCAGCTTCTTCAGGCCCAGTTGGGCATAGTTAGGCGTCCGCGCAGGGCGTTAAGGCCTCGTTACTGATGAAAAATGAAGTGAGGATTTTGGGACCCGACGGTCATCCACTGGCACCTTCGCGCTCTCGTGCCGCCATGCTCAGTGGTGGAAGTCGCGCTCCCTATGACGCTGCTGATTCATTCAGTGACTCCATGGCAAGCTGGCAACCGTCATTGTGGTCACCTGATAACGAAATCAATACCTCCCGCGATCAGGTGGTTGCCCGTGTTCGCGACATGGTACGTAACGATGGCTGGGCTTCCGGCAGTGTTACTCGGATTTTGGATAATGCGGTTGGCGCTACTTTTCGGCCATTGGCCAAAGTTGATTATCGAACCCTGGCATTGATGACAGGTAATTCAAAATTTAATGCAAAATGGGCTGATGAATATGGGCGGGCCATTGAATCTGGCTGGCGAGTCTGGGCCAATGATCCTGGTCGTTACTGTGATGTGGAGCGAAAGAAAACCGTCTCCCAATTATTACGACTCGGCTTGCGTCACAAGCTGACTGACGGTGATGCGCTCTGCGTTATGCAGTATAGACCTGACCGCCTTGGCCATGGTCGGGCGCAGTATGCCACGGCGATGCAGATCATTGACCCGGATAGATTGAGTAACCCTCAGCAGAAATTCGACATGCTGAATATTCGCGGCGGGGTAGAAATTGATGAGGATGGGGTGCCTGTTGCCTATCACATCCGAAAAGCTCACATAGGCGACTGGTGGAGCGGTAAAGAAACAATGACGTGGGAGCGAATACCACGGGAAACCAACTGGGGTCGGCCTATTGTCATCCATGATTTTGACAGTGACCGGGCCTCCCAGCATCGCGGTATCAGTATTTTCACCCCCATCGTTCAGCGTCTGAAAATGCTGATTAAGTATGATGAAGTTGAATTGCAGTCGTCGATCTTGAACTCCATTTTTGCCGCCTTTATCACGTCACCTTATGACCCGAATCTGGTTGCTGATGCCCTTGACACCGGTGAGGAAGTTAACCGATATCAAGACATGCGTCGGGAATATCACGACGAAAAACGCCTGTCATTACAGGGTGGTGCTCGTATTTCGATACTGGCACCCGGCGAAAGCATGACTGCATTAAATGCCGTTCGCCCAACCAGTAATTTTGTCGCATTTGAAAGTGCGACGTTACGGAACGTAGCAGCGTCATTGGGGATTTCCACTCAACAACTGACGCAGGACTGGTCAGATGTTAACTACAGTTCAGCGCGATCCGCGATGCTAGAAGCCTGGAAAACATTAACCCGCCGCCGAGATGATTTTGCTACAGGGTTTGCTCAGCCCATCTTGTCGTGTTTTATCGAAGAATTGCATGATTTAGGTGCGGTTCCCTTGCCTGATGGTGCCCCTGATTTTCTCGATGCTAAAGCGGCTTATTGCCGTGCGCAGTGGATGGGGCCTGGGCGTGGTTGGGTTGATCCGGTGGCTGAGAAGAAAGGGGCCATTCTCGGGATGGAGGCTGGTTTGTCTACTCTCGAAATGGAAGCGGCTGAGAACGTGGGCGAAGATTGGGAGGAACTACTTGATCAGCGCCAGCGAGAACGCGAGGCCTATATTGAGCGTGGGTTACCCATTCCAACATGGTTGCAAGCTGACACCTTTGCACCCGACCAACAACAAAAACCGGAGGCACAGTGAATCTTCCACATTTAGCCCAGCGGCTATTTAACACGCCGCTGGCACTTCACCCACACAAGGCTGAGGTGGTTATGGCGGCATTGACTGACCGGTTCGGCCTGACGCGTATTCAGTCTAATGCCGATTGGGATTGTGATGATGATACGTTTTCACGCAAGGGTCGTGATTGTGGTTATGACGTTATCGAGGGCGTGGCAGTCATTCCAATTCAGGGCACGTTAGTGCAGAAGTTAGGCACCTTGCGACCTTATAGCGGCATGACGGGCTATGACGGCATTCGGGCCAGCTTTCTGACTGCAATGAATGACGATGCGGTCAAGGGCATTTGTTTCGATATCGACTCACCGGGCGGCGAAGTGGCCGGCTGTTTTGATCTGGTCGATGAAATTTATGCCGCCCGAGGCGCTAAACCCATTTGGTCAATCCTGTCTGAAAATGCCTATTCGGCTGCTTATGCATTGGCCAGCGCCGCAGATCGAATTATCGTCCCTCGTACTGGCGGGGTGGGTTCTATCGGCGTCATCGTGATGCATGTTGACTGGTCGCAGCGCATAAAAAGTGATGGGGTGCAGGTCACGATAATCACTTTTGGCAGCAGAAAAGCGGAGTCAAATCCCTACGAAGCATTAAGCGAAGAGGCAAAGAAGGCCATTCAGTCAGATGTTGATGAGATGGGCCGCCTGTTTGTGAGTACCGTTTCCCGCAATCGCGGGATAGCAGAGAGAACTATCAGGGACACTGAAGCCGCGTGTTACTTGGCTGTTGATGGTGTGCAGTTGGGGTTGGCTGATGAAGTTGCCTCGCCTGATGTCGCATTCCGCGATTTATTAACATTGGTTGGAGAAAATAATGGGTAAGAAAATACAAGGTTTTGCTCACCTTTTTGGCCGTGGTGCTAAGGCATCCGATGAACCCGATGATGAGAAAGATGAAGAGGCCAGAAAAGCCAAAAAGGCCGAAGAGGAAGAGGAGGCAAGGAAGGCTAAAAAGGCCGAAGAAAATAATGACGACCCGGACGATTCTGATGATAAGGATCCTGACGCAAGCGACGATGGCGAAGATAATGATGGCGATGATAGCGATGAGAGCAATGATGCCAAAAAAGGTCGTAGCGCAGAACGTCAGCGTTGTGCACGTATTTTTGGCAGCAAGCATGCATCGGGTCGCGGAGAATTAGCCATCTCTCTGGCGCTTAATTCTGGCATGAGTTCCGCCGCCGTGATCCGCGTTCTTGCCTCAACCACGGCTACCGCACCTACACCCGCCTCCCGCAAACGCTCCCTTGATGAACGGATGCAAGCCAACGGTAACGCACGGCCCGGACAGGATGCCGCAGCAGCATCAAAAGGGGTATCAATGGTCACTAAAATGGCCAGCCTTTATGACTCCGCAAGAGGTAAAAAATAATGGATAAGTTCGGACAAAATGCTTTCCAGCCGGGTATGCGGTCATCATTGTTTGCGCCAGATCAGTTAGTCTCAGGGACATTACAACTGGTCACTGATACTGGCGTTATTGCTCAGGCGGCTGCGATACATATACGCGGCACCGTGATGGGTAAAATTACGGCATCAGGCGAGTACGTCAAGTCTGTGAAAGATGCTGAGGATGGCAGTGAAGTACCGGTAGCTATCCTTGTTGATAATGTGGATACCACAGTTACCGCTCAGCGTGGTGGCATATACCTAATGGGACAGTTTAATCAGAACAGTGTTATTCACGATGATTCGTGGACGCTGGCCGAATTAAAAACGGCACTGCGGTCGTATTCAATCTTCCTCGAAGACAGTATCCAAGCGCCAGTTTAAACCTCCACTTTCTTATTTGCACCCAATGCCACTCACCTGGTAGGGGTTTGCTCGTCTTCAATCTTTGTCTGGCGGCTCTGGCTGCCAGCAAATTAAAAGAGATACTCTATGAGTAATATTTACGATACCAATGTGTTAGTGGGTCTGGTCCCCAATCTGAAAACAAGTCAGAACTGGTTACTTGATCGCTTCTTTCCCAACGTGGTGACTTACGAAACCGAAGAGGTTTCCATCGATGTCGATATTGGTAAGCGTCGGATGTCTCCTTTTGTTTCCCCGCTAGTTGAAGGGAGGCTGGTGGAGAGCCGCAAATATCAAACCAATACGTTTAAACCGGCTTATATCAAAGACAAACGAGCACCTGATTTGCGTAAACCTATCCGCCGCCAGATGGGTGAGCGTATCGGTGGGGAGTTCACCTCAGCAGAACGTGAAATGTTAAATATTCAGTTTGAAATGGAAGATCAGATCGACATGCTGAACCGCCGTAATGAATGGATGGCGGCGAGTGCCTTGGTCAAATCTCAGATAACGGTGGTGGGTGATGGGTTCCCAACAACGGTTATTGATTTTGGCCGCTCCGCTGACCTGACAATCACATTAAGCGGCGCAGATAAATGGCCTTTATCCGTACCCGCAGGGACAACCAACACCCAACCGACAGATGATATTGAAGATTGGCAAACGCGGATCTTGAAAGAATCAGGCTCGGTGGCCACTGACCTGGTATTCACTACGTCGTCATGGAAAGCGTTTCGTCTGGACACAACAATCAAAGACAACGCCATCACATTCCCGGCATTGAGTCCATTTGGTAATCAGGTCGATGCGGGGCCGCGTATCGCCAAAGGCGCAGTCTATAAGGGGCGCTGGGGCAATTTTGATTTGTGGTTGTATAACGACTGGTTTATTGACCCAGTTGATTATGTGGAAAAGCCCATGATCCCCGACGGGGCTGTATTGATGTCAGGTGCTGACCTGATGGGGACTCGCGCTTTTGGTGTCATTCTGGACCCTGCGTTTAACTATGGCCCAATGGCATTCGCACCCAAATCATGGGTCATGCCGGACCCAGCGCAGCGTTACTTGCTGATGCAATCGGCTCCACTGGTTATTCCAAGCCGGGTCAATGCTTCACTCTGTGCCACGGTGGTGTGATATGGCAAAACCAACAAAGCAACAACCGAGTATCAATGAACTGGGCGGTTTGCCGTCCGAGTTCGCAACAGATGCACAGCAGGAGTGGCTTGCTGTGGAAGATGACAGCGAAAAACAGCCTGAGATTAATGCTCAAGAAAAACCCACAGAGAATTTTGGGGGTGGCGATAATACTGCTGATGACTCTGATGACTCTGATGACTCTGATGACTCTGATGAGATGGAGGTCGCTGTGGTAAAAGGCCAGACAGTGCGCCATAGCGGGGGAAATTATACGGAGAATAGCCGTTTATTTCTGCCACATGATGATGCTGAACGGCTGATTAACCTGGGCGTGGTTGCTGATGTGAAAGTATTACGGCAACAGACCACTCGCGCTGCTGGCCCCTCAATCACTGTTGATGATGGTGTGAAGATAAATCGGGGGAGCTAATAATGGGCATCAACTGGGATCAGCATCTTCTCGGCCCCTTACATTCGGTATTTGGTGACCCGGTTGATTACCGGCCAGGTGATAAAAAACCGACATATACCATTAGTGGCATCTTTGACCGCGCATACACACAGGATGTGGAGCCGCTGGACGGTGGTAGCACAATTAATACCACCAGGCCGGTTTTAGGTGTCAGGGACAGTGAGTTTCGCTCACCGCCGGAACAAGGTGACCGTGTGTTCATTGGCGTGGTCGGTGGGGTGGTGGTCAATACCCTGTTTGCTGTGGCAGACGTACAGCCAGATAGCCACGGTGGCAGTAAGCTTATTCTTAATAGGGTGAAATAATGAATACAGCCCAAGTCAGGCAGTTAGTGGTAGATGCTCTCAAGGAAAAAACAGACGCAGGTATTCGCGTCTATTCTCCCCGCACCTGGCCCACTACCGAGGCGCTGTACCCGGTTATTTTGGTGCAGTCGCTGATAGAGGAAAAGCAGTCATTAGGACGCAACGCTCCGCAGTTCAACACCATCACCACTGTTCGCATTACTGGCCGGTTGCAGGAACTTGACGGTGAACATGTGGACGATGGCGCAGATAAGGCGGAATTGGCACTTGAGCGATTGCGAGATCAAATTGAGCGGGCAGTGATAAACAGTTATGACCTCACACGTCAGATACAGCAGTTTGCCCGAGTGCGCTCAACCATTGATCTGGACTCCGGCGGCGAGGGGCATATGGCCCAATTACTGATGGAGCTGGATATTGAATATTACCAGGGGCCGGAGGATTTCTACCCCATCAACGCTGACCGACTGGATGGCATGGATATCACGATCGCTATGCCAGATGGCACTACAGACCCCCTGGTTTCTATAAACTTCCCGGAGTAAATCCCATGATTGTTAAACCCGTAGCCGGTCGCTCAGTGCGCGACCCGGTGAAGGGCACCTTTTTGCCCGAATCCGGTACCGAGGTTCCCGATAATTCATTTTGGCGTCGTCGTTTAAATGATGGCGATGTGGTACGAGAACAGCCTAAAGAGCTTAAACCCGCGCCAGAAGCCACCAAAGCGGAGAAAACCAAATAATGACTATTCCCTTTACTAACATTCCGAGCAATCTTCGGACGCCGCTTTTCTTCGCTGAATTTGATAACTCTCAGGCGAACACGGCAACCACCACGCAGCGCACGTTAATCATTGGGCAAACGCTGGATTCCAGCACGCTACCGGCTGATGTGCCGGTACTGGTTTCCTCAGTGGCCACTGTCGCGGGTCTGTGTGGTGCGGGTTCAATGCTGCATGGACAGATGGCGGCTTATTTGGCGAATGACACCGCCGGTGAAATTTACATTTTGCCACTGATTGATGCTGAATCGATGGTTGCTGCGGTGGGTAAAATCACGGTAACAACACAGGCATCAGCTACAGGCGTGATTTCACTTTATATCGCGGGTATTCGCGTGCAAGTAGCGGTAGTCGCGACTGATGATGTCAATGCGATCGCAGCAGCGTTGGCCAGTGCCATTGAGGGGCGGCCTGAATTGCCGGTCACGGTTGTCCATACCGGTGAAATTGTATCGACAGGTGCGGTTGTGGTGCTGGCCGCGAAGAATAAAGGTGCTCATGGTAATAACATTGATCTGCGGCTGAATTACCTCGGCAGCGCAGGTGGTGAAACAACACCTGAAAGCCTGGTACTGACGTTTACACCGATGGCGGGTGGTGCGGGTGCACCAGAGCTGGATGATGCGCTGGCTAATTTGCAGGACCGAACATTTGATTTCATCATCAACCCCTACACCGATACGGCATCGTTGAATAAAATCAAAGAGTTTCTGTCAGACAGTACCGGGCGCTGGAGCTACAGTCAGCAATTGTACGGCCACAGCTTTGCCGCTCAATCCGGAACTTATGGCCAACTGACCACCGCCGGGGAGTTACGCAATGATCAACACGCTTCTCTGCTGGGTATCAATGGCTCGCCAACACCGAGCTATGTCTGGTCAGCGGCTTATGTTGGCGCGATTGCGCAAAGTCTGCGTAATGACCCCGGACGTCCTCTGCAAACCTTGGCGATCAGTGGCGTA
>NZ_CQAZ01000074.1 GCF_001152565.1 Yersinia pekkanenii
CCGCCAGCGAGCATCCGTTCGATGACGAGCTTGGTCCATTCTGGGACGGCGCTGCCGTGTTTAGCGAGTAACTGACCCCACTTTTCATCATCAATTTGGAAGAGGAGTTTTGCGGGTCGAGGTATGTGCATACACGGGATTATAGCGAGCTAGGATGGCTGAATACAGTCACTTTCTAACAGCGTGTTAGCTCCCACCGTAGGCGGGCTACGTTCTGGTCAGGTCTCAGGCCAGGTTAAATCACTGAAAGTTAAGCCTGGCGATCGTGTCACTAAAGGGCAGCCGATAGCAGACATTGACGATGTGCCGCAGCGTAATGATTTGCGCAACGCCGAAGCCGCGCTCAACGTGGTAAAAGCCGATCTGCAAGCCAAGCAGGCGCTATTAAAACAGGCTGAACTCCGTTTCAAACGGCAGCGGCAGATGCTTAACGAAGAGGCCAGCTCACGTGAAAATTTTGAGTCCGCAGAAGCCACGCTAGCTACCACGCGTGCGGAGCTACTGTCGCTTAATGCGCGCCTGGTGCAGGCGCAGATAGAGGTGGATAAGAAAAAGGTCGACCTGAGCTATACACGTGTCGTCGCGCCGATGGACGGCATAGTTATCGCAGCTGTCACGCAGCAAGGGCAGACTGTTAACTCCAGCCAGAGCGCACCAACTATTATCAAGCTTGCCCGACTGGACGTTATGACCATTAAGGCTCAGATATCTGAGGCCGATATCACCCGTATTTACATCGGCCAAAACGCCGCCCAGCTTTCACCGCATGAGCTTGCAAGAATACGGCGGGAATATATCGGTTTTATCTTCCAGCGCTATCATTTGATGCCAGATCTCAGCGCACTGGGAAATGTTGAAATCCCCGCCATTTACGCCAACAGTGAGCGTGACCAGCGCCGGCTGCGAGCGGCTGCACTGCTGGGAAGGCTTGGGTTGGAAGGCCGTGAGCACCATAAGCCCGGTGAACTTTCCGGCGGTCAGCAACAAGCAGGCCACAGAAGAGGATCTGTGCGCTGCACGGCTAACCTTGCTCTCAGAGGCCAGTGACAACTACTGGCGTATTGGTTTTATTAACCAACAGATAACCGTCCTTCAGAAGAGCATCGACTACGCAAAAGAAACGCTACGCCTGGCGAATGCCCGCTACCACGCGGGTGGCTTTTCATCACTTGATTTGGTTGACGCACGGCAAAGCTTGCTGACCCAGGAGAACAGACTCACCGGGCTGCAGCGTGAACGTCTGCAGGCGGTATTGCTTGGTACCGCACCAGGCAGTCCGGTGGCTGAACCGACAACGTTGCTAAAAGGGGCAACGTTGTCGGTTAACGCAAATATTCCAGCCAGCGTGCTGAGAAACCGCCCCGATATCAGTGCTAAAGAGTGGCGGATGCGTGAAGCTCTGTCCACCGTTGATATCAGGCGCACCGAATACTATCCAGCCTTCACTCTGACAGGTTCTCTAGGCACCAGCAGCAGTTCGCTGATGGCGTTCCTGTAAAACGCTGTCAGCTCCGTTGGTGCCAACCTGACGCTGCCGTTCCTGGAATGGAGACAACAGAGCGTGGAGGTGAAAATTGCCCGCAACGACTACGAACAGCGATTACTGGCGTTTAAACAGTCGCTTTATAAAGCGATGAGCAGTATCGAAGACAAGCTGTCCCTGCGTAACCAGCTACTGGCACAGGAAAAAAGACTTCATGAAGGATTTGAGCTGGCAAGGAAGTCTGAGCGACTGAATGAAGTGCGATACCGCCAGGGCGCTGTACCTGTCTCATTCTGGCTTGATGCTCAGGAGAAGCGCCGCCAGGCAGAGCTATCACTGGATGAAAACCGCTTTAATCAGTTCCAGAATCTGGCGAAAATCTATCTGGAATTCGGTGGTTCGGCGACTTTCCATAAATACTGATAACTCATTCCTTAATAGGATGAAACGAACTTTTAGGCTCTGTCGCATTAAGGGGTTCTGAGGAGGGGCCCGACCGGGTAACCGGCGGGTCTACTCACCCGGAACCCCTATCCGTGCACCAACTTCCTTACCTATCTTTTTATTAAACAGGTAGCCTAATAACTTAATATTTAATTGAACTACTTTTAAATTATAGTTATTGTTACTGCCATATTAACACTGAATAAATAACCCAATATTAATGTAGGTAATTTTATGAAAAAAAAACGCTTTGCTTTTATCTTTAGTTGCATGTTTTTTTGTTAAAATACCCATATAAAACGCAGAGGAAATACTGTTTGGGAGTGGTAATCTTTGTAACCTATTTTCACTAAGGTTATGGTTTTTATTCCGAAAATAGAAAATTTGCTAATAGTTCTCTCGATTATTTCTTATTAATGGCTGGTCAATTTTATTGCTTTAATAAATATGTCAGTGCATACACTACTATCGATGCAGCATATTGATATCGGGAAATGAAACTTTCAGGGCGGTATTCTATCTCACAAGATTTGTTATTTACAAAAGTGCCATATAATCGAAGAATAGACATTGTTAGGATACAAAAATGACAATATGTAAATATATTATTATTCCGATACTCTTGATGTCAGGCTGTGTAATGCCCATCAAGAAATTATCCTCCCTATCGAATGATGATTTGTGTATTACCTTGGGTGAAAAAAACAATAATGGACCTATGGTTCTTAAGATCACAAAAGAAATTGAAGATAGAGGGGGCGTAATTAATAAAGAAAGATGCTATATCCTCTCGATGGATGCGATAGGGAAAAGAAAATCGTATGATAAAAAAGATAAAGAAAGAGAGCGAATGTTAAATGTCAATATTGATCAGCATATTCGTGATGCTGCCATAATAAAAAAATATGGTGAAATAATAAAAGAACATAATGAATCTTTGGGATTATAAGTAGTAATCATCCAAATAATTATCCCTCTTTTATTTTATTAGCTGACATGTGAGAGCGACAGGTAATATGCGTAAAAATCCAAGGTATTTTCTTTGACCTGACATATCAGGATATAAGATGCTTACCTGTAAAATGGGAATCATTCTCAGTAGTAGATGAATCGGATGATACCGGTTTAGTCATCCATGAAGCAACGCCATAAAAATCCAGTACTCGTTTAAGAATACTATTTTTCAACAGAAGAAACGCACAATGAAGAAATTTAAGTGGATATTTAAGATACTTGAGTACAAAATTAAAATAATACGCACTTGGGTTATTAGTGACCGTGCATATCTCGAGACGAAATTTCGTCAAAAATTTGGGTTTTACCCTAATCTTAGCAAGCCCAAGACGTTTAATGAAAAGATAATATATCGTATCTTGTTTGAAGATACACAGCGTTTTTCATATCTCGCCGACAAAATAACAGCTAGATATTATGTTATGAATAACATAGGAGAAGAATATATTGTCCCTATTGTTGGCATTTATAGTAAATTCAATGAGATTGAATTTGAGGCGTTACCTGATAAATTTGTACTAAAGTGCAATCATGATAGCGCAAGTGCTATCATATGCACAGATAAAAACAAATTCTCTTTGAAAGAAGCTAAGAATAAAATAAATTTCTGTCTTTCAAGGGGGATGTATTCTACAACGAGAGAACGACATTACCGCAATATACCGCCTAAAATCATTTGCGAGCATTATCTTGATGTATTTGAAGGGAAGGACAGGAGTATAACGCCTGAGCTTTATCGCGTACATTGTTTCTCTGGGAAAGCCGAATATATAGAAGCTGATTTTACCGACCACAATGGGCAAGAAAGCGTTAATATTTATAACAAATCTTGGGGTTTATTACAGGCTACTACAGGCTATCCTAATAATATTAACAGTGATATTAAAAAGCCACCTGAATTAGATGAGTTACTGTTGCTTTCAGAAAAACTAGCAGCTGATTTTGAATACTGTCGAATGGACTGGTTTATCGTAAACGGAAAAATTTATTTCAGTGAATTTACATTTACACCTTGTGCAGGACGAATGGAATTTCAGCCATATGACGTTGATCAGCTTTTTGGCAGTCTTTGGGAAAAAAATACTATTACAAAGAATGGGGATTCGTTATGTCAGTGATGCTTAGTGTTATTGTGCCCATGTATAATCCGGGTGAGTTTCTTATCCCGTTACTTAATTCTCTAGCCAGTCAGACAATGATTCAAATGGAAGTTATCATAGTAAATGATGGGTCCACAGATGGGTCACAGAAAACTGTAGAAGAATATGCAAAAAATCATAAAAACTTTCGGGTTATCCATCAAAACAATAAAGGCGTATCTGAAGCACGTAATACGGGAATACGTATTGCATCAGGAAAATATATCTCTTTTCCTGACTCTGATGATGAGCTTCACCCTGAAATGTATGAAGTACTCTGTTATGAGGCAGAAAAAAATAACCTTGATATCATGCAGTGTAACGGTGAGCGTAGAATTACTGGCAGCGAATCAGCAAGAGTGATTTTCCCCTATGAAAGACTTAAGTCTACCGCAATCATAAAGGGCGTTGACTGGTTAGAAGAGGCTCTGCAATCTCGCCGTTTTCTACATGTTGTCTGGCTGGCTGTTTATAATTTGGATTTTATCAGACGCAATGATCTATATTTTGAACCTGAACTGCACCATCAGGATATACCTTGGACGACAAATGCATTAATCCTGGCACGACAGGTTAAGTACACCGATAGGGTGCTTTATTGGCAAAATATCCATAACCAGTCTGTTAGTAATCGTGTACGCGTCGGGAGTGAAAATGTGTTTTATCAGCGTCATTACATGCGAATTTGTGAAATGCTTGTCGTTATCAATCGCTTTTACCAAAAAGAGGTAAAACACCGGCCTGCTTTATACTGGCAAATTACGCATGAAGCTTTAAGCATCTGTCACAGCGCAAGACGTGAACCTGAAATACACGCAAGAAAACAAATAGCGACTGAGTTCTTTGGTCGAAGTATGCATAAGTTAATGTGGGTTAACGCAAGGGGGCTACAACAGCGGTGGCATGTACTGCTCTGGCTCCGGCGTATGTACAGCTATCTCTAAGCATTTATGTTTGATGGCTCTGCCCGATGGTTATTTGGGGTTCTGTTGTATTAGGGGTATGAGGGCCAATGGAACGAAAACGTACTATAAGGGCTTCCCCGAACAGTCAACGCCGGTTTGATTTTTTTGTCTGACTACCATTGATAGCAAGCCCCCATTCCCAGTTGAAATGCAACAAAGTGACCTACTGGCTAGACCCGGATAAAATCACCGTTCTGGCCCTACCGGAGATCCCTTTGCATGCAGGGAAAACATCTGACTCAGAAAGAGCGGTTCTACATCGAAAAACGTCGTGATGATGGGGTTAATCAGGCCACCATTGCCAGGGCGATATGGATGCCCAGCGAAAAATGCGTAGCGGTCTATGATTGTCTTTGCAGCATCGGCTTGAAATACTTTAAGTTCAAAATCAGGCATCAGTATCATTCTCATTATTGAAGGAGTCCTGACGCTGGCTGAAACCTATGTGCTCAAGAACCCTATCTGGGATTTTATAAAATTCGACACTACTACCGGTGTATGGATCAAGGGTGTCGGCACCAATGTTATAAGACCTGAATTCACCATTTGATTTGTCCGCTCCACCCAACATGCGGTTTCCTAAAGGTTCTCATACCGATAAAGGAACCAGCATGTTAAGCAGAGAGGACCATTTAATGATAAAGCAAATGCGCGGTCAGGGGGCATACATCGTTGATATTGCCCATTACCTGGGATGTTCGGAGAAAACCGTTCGTCGTCATCTTCATTTCCCTGAACCTCCCACTCGAGGAAAACGGCAATGGTTAGCCAAACTTCAGCCCTTTATTCCCTACATCGATATGCGGTTGAATGAAAATGTCTGGAATGCTGAAGTGATCTTCCAGGAGATCAGGGAGGCCGGTTATTCCGGGGGCCGTTCCATGCTGCGCTATTATATTCAACCCAAGCGTAAAATGCGTCCTGGCAGGAAAACGGTTCGCTTTGAAACGCAACCCGGTTACCAGCTTCAACATGACTGGGGGCAAATCGAGGTTGAGATCGCCGGTCAATCCTGTATCGCCAACTTTGCTGTGAATACGCTGGGCTTCTCCCGGCGCTTCCACGTCTATGCTGCGCCCCGACAAGATGCCGAGCATACCTATGAATCGCTGGTTCAAACCTTCCGCTACTTCGGCGGCAGCGTGAAAACCGTCCTGGTGGATAACCAGAAAGCCGCCGTCCTGAAGCACAGCAATAACGGCGTGGTCATCTTCAATGCCGGGTTCCTCCAACTGGCTGAGCACTATGGTTTTATTCCCCGAGCCTGCCGCCCCCGGCGAGCACAAACCAAGGGGAAAGTAGAGCGAATGGTCGGTTACGTGAAGCATAACTTCTTCGTCCGTTATTATCAGTTTGATAGCTTCTATCATCTGAATCAGATGTTGGCACAGTGGCTGGAGAAGGTTGCCGCCTGTCGAGAATTGCGCCAGTTCCGACAAACACCGCAAGAACGGTTCGGCGAAGAGCAGGCCGCCCTGTTGCCTTTACCGGCAGGAGACTTCGATACCAGTTACTTCGATATCTGTCATGTGGCCTGGGATGGTTATATCGAGGTTCGGGGTAAGCGTTATAGCGTGCCGGAAACCTGCTGTGGTCAACCGGTAACCCTCCGTATCACATTGGATGAGGAGCTGCGTATCTACAGTAATGAGCGGTTGGTGGCCAGCCATCAACTGAATACCGGTTCACCGGGCTGGCAAACAGTGCCGGAACACCATCAGGCGCTGTGGCAACAGGTCAGCAGTGTAGAGCGACGTTCACTGAGTGAATATGAGGGGCTGCTGTGATAAATGATCTGGATACCTTACTGGCTCGACTGAAAATGGATCATCTGGGCGCCGCGGTTGACAGCGTCTGCGAGCATGCGGCGAAAGAAGAGCTGAATTACCGCGAGTTCCTTGTCCAGGCCTTGTCACAAGAGTGGAATGGCCGACATCTAAAGGGACTGGAGTCCCGGTTAAAGCAGGCACGATTGCCGTGGGTCAAAACGCTGGAGCAGTTCGACTTTAGCTTCCAACCTGGAATCGATCGCAAAGTGATCCGTGAGTTAGCAGGGCTGGCGTTCGTCGAGCGGAGTGAAAATGTGATCCTGCTGGGCCCCCCGGGTGTGGGCAAAACTCATCTTGCCGTCGCCCTGGGCGTCAAAGCCGCTGATGCGGGTCATCGTGTGCTGTTCATGCCATTGGACCGTTTAACAGCAACGTTAATAAAAGCCAAGCAGGAAAACCGGCTGGAAAGACAGCTCCAGCAGTTGAGCTATGCCCGGGTGCTTATCCTGGATGAGATAGGCTATCTGCCGATGTCGCGTGATGAATCCAGTCTGTTCTTCCGGTTGCTCAATCGGCGTTACGAAAAAGCGAGCATAATCCTGACGTCGAACAAAAGCTTCACAGACTGGGGAGAAGTGTTCGGTGATCATGTACTGGCGACGGCGATCTTGGATCGTCTGTTGCACCACTCAACCACACTGAATATCAAAGGAGAAAGCTATCGCCTGAAAGAAAAACGTAAGGCGGGTATGTTGTTGAAAGAACCCCCACCAGAAAGTCATGTGCAACTGGCTGAAAGTGGACAACAGCAGTGATGAAAAGCGGACATTAATAATGGTGAAAAGGGGTCATTAGACGTTGGCGTTGACAACGCAGTATAAAACTTAAACAAACGTCCCTTTATAACTTACAATGAACCAGCCTGTGGGGCAGGTGGGATGGCTATTGCAGCAGCGATGTATATGCGTGAAAACGGGTATAACCCCCAAGAGCAAATTTTTATGGTTTGTACAGACATTGATGGCATGGTTGCTGATATGTGTTACATCCAATTATCGTTGTTGGGTATCCCTGCCCAGGTTATTACCGGTAATACACTCACACTGACCGTGAATAGAACTTTCCATACACCTTTTTGGTATCTGGGAGGGTGGGAAGAAAAGTTAAAACACGCTGAAGCCGTTGAGCAGATGATGACGATATTCTCCCGCCTACAAGCCGCTTAATATTTTAAATACAAAGTTATATATAGAAGTCATATATCACTTTGATTTAGAGTAATTGATAATAGTAACTTTATATTTTACATATTGTAACTTTTAATGATACAATACATGTACGGAATGGAATGACGGAACAGACAATGATTAAGTCTTTTCGGGATAAAAACCTAGAACTGTTCTACATGGAAAGTAAACGAGATCGCGCGATACCGGCAACAATAGAGCGCCAGTTAGCGAAGAAGCTCGATATGTTGGCCGCCGCACATAATGAGCGAGATTTGTTTATTCCAACCAGTAATTACTACAAGCGTCTCTCAGGGCAGTTTGATGGCTGGTCAAGTATGAGAGTCAATATTCAATGGCGGTTAATGTTTCAATGGAAAGACGGATATGCTGAAAGCATCTACCTCGATCCTCATCAAGACACCTAGCAGGGGGATTTATGCTTGATACCACTACTCGCGAACCTACTACGGTAGGCGAAATTTTGCAGGAAGAATTTTTAACCCCATTAGCCATTGGGCAGGAAGAACTGGCCGATATTATGGGCGTGACTCGCGCAACGGTTAACCGTTTGTGCAAAGGCCGTCGTCGTCTGACTGTAGAGGAAGCGACGCTGTTTTCTGAGTTGTTTGAGACGACGCCCGAATTTTGGTTGAACCTCCAAGCCGCTCATGACCGTTGGGAAGCACGAGAAGCGCTTCAAAAACATAAGCGACCCCCAATGCGTCCTATCATGGAAATGTTGGGGCGGCGTATCTCACACGCCTGATCCTGCCAAATAGAAACCGCTCAGATGAGCGGTTTTTTTCATCCCAAATCTGCCCATTTGCCTTTATTGGCCAGAACCGGCGTTGAGGGTTCTAATGGAATGGACGCCCCCAACTTAAACGGCATCAGTATGCCAAAATGGAAGTATGTCAAAAACGACCATTTAATAACTGGGAGCGTTCATCATGAAGGTTACAACCATCGGTATTGATCTGGCAAAAAATGTCTTTCAGCGGTTGTGTCGCATTAACCGAGGAAAGACGAAGAAATCTAGGCTGTCTATTTTTTAGGTGGCCAATCGATAAAATTGTTCATGGTTAGGAAGTTGGATCCATTGATTGCTCTTAAGTCAGAGACAAAATAGTGCGGTTCGTCCGTTGGTTTCATCAACTATGGCAGCGTATGGTTTACAATTGAGTGAAATGACAGCGCTTTTGATACCCAATCCAAATTTTAGACAGATCTTCCCTATGCTGCCTGTCTTAACCATCGCTCTGTTTGGAACTCCAACTGACGTCTGGCCAATAACTCTTCTGCCCGGATACCGGCCTCCGCACTGTTAAAAACCATCCGACTGCCACACAACACGCACTGGTAAGGATCCACATTGGTAAATTGTTTCATCAGCGACGCAACGCCCAGCTTCTGTGGTTTTTTCTTCATTTTAATCCCCAGTGCGGTATAGATTTTAGGCAATAACTCAGCCCGTTTCCGGTTGGCCAGAAAACCGTAATACCTCACCATTTTAAAATGGCGTGACGGGAGATGGCTGTTATAGCGTCATAACAACTCTTCCTGGCTGAGTCGTTGTGTACGGTGCCGCTGAGTCCGGTGGTCATAGTAATGATGAACAACGGCTC
>NZ_CQAZ01000075.1 GCF_001152565.1 Yersinia pekkanenii
CCAAAGTGGCCGCTCCGACGACCGCGCCTGCCACCATCAGTGGTGACAGCGGTTTATTGCTGTTAGGGGTTCCGTGATCATTTCCTCCATAAGTCCCAAGTTTTATACTTATCCTTATGAATTACATAGAATATATTTCTTATTTTTGATCTTGGTCGTAAACCTGAAGTTTGTTGTTAATTTTAACGGTTAGTTCTCGATAAACTTGCCCCAACTGAGAATAAAAAGTCGATTTTGAGGCTAATCCGTATCAAAATAGGCAAAAAACGATATTAGAGACCCTATTTCAGGCCAATAAATAGCGTCTCAGATGTCACAATATATGAGATTGTGAAGAAAACATAAAAAATATGCATAATATATTGATAAGCATGCTTTTTCTCTCAAATGGTGGAACCTGCGGAGGAAATGGGCGCGGAACCCCATATGGTCCCTGATTATTGAAATACTCCTCTTTCCATAAAAAGCTCTCTATCGTAATTTTCTTGCCTGGAGATTCTGGCAGGTCAATTATTTCTCGCCCAGCAATCAGGGCCATAAAATCATCAATAGTTTCAATTCCGAAGACCTCTCGGAGTTTTGCTGTAGCCAATTGTTCTCCTGATGCGCGAAATTTACCCCGATTAAGGCATTCCAGCATGCCGGTGTAAAACGCTCCAATATTAAAATACGGCATTCCGTAGATACGGATATCAGTGAGGATCTCCTTTATCAGCTCCTGTTGGGTATGCGTCATATGAGGTTTATCTGCTAAGGAAGCAAAGGTGGTATCAATGATGTCTTTCTTGTCAAGAAGGTGACGGACGAATCTGCCGGTCAGTTCAGCCCGTTGCGCTAGAGCATTGTTGTATAGTGTCACCCGCTGCTCAATTTCTCCGTGCCGTAGCGTGGCCTGCTGGATTTGTGCCTGATAGCCGCGAATCTTTTCCAGCACTCCTGAGATATCCTGCTCAATACCTTGCTCACGAAACGCGGCAGTGATTCGCGTATTGTCCTCTTTCACTAACCGGATCTGCTCCTCAAGTGCAGCTATATGTAAAGTAACATTTGCCTTGAATGCGGATAAGTCGAGGGGGGGGATTGGGATTACACCGGTATTCACACCATTCACCTCGAGGACTCGATCATTAAGACTGATCTCGGTGGTCTGCGTTTCACGTAATAGGAGTTCGGCGGTATTAAAAGCCTGTGTCAGCGTGGTTACACGGGCGCTGTTTGTCTGGAATTGTTCGATTAGCGACTTATTTTTTTCACTGGTCAGCGTTTTAATTTTTTCCTGAGCAACTCTACATATCTCATTCTGATGTTCCCGTGTGTTTACGAGCTGCTGATGTTCATCACGGAAACTATAGTACTCGCGAAAAGCGCGATAATTGGCAAGGTTGTCGGTCAGATCATTCCTGACAGACTCTGGAATATCTTGCGTCGCCAACCGCAACATTTTCTTAATTTCGTCGCTAATAAGTCCAGGTTTCTGGCAAAGTGTTTTGATTTCTCCCTGTGATACATGCAGATAGTCATAACCTTCTGTACGAGTATTGAACAGTGTTTTCTCACCGTTTGCCTTGTCCAGTTCAATGGTTAAGTGTTCGACATTAACTGAACGCTCTTCACTTCCACGGCTTGCGGCACCGACGAAACGAGAACGAACTGCGTCAAGAAGCAGGCTTTTTCCGGTACCCCGTCCGCCAATAATAGCCACCATATCAGTATTAAGGGGGATTGATAATTTTTTGAAACAAATAGACTGCCCGTCAAAAATGGTACCTTCAACATCGATCCGGCTGAAATGCACCTTTGGAATCTGCCTGGCTGGCCAGTCATCACCAAGCTGCAGGCGGCTTTCCGGTTCCAGCATGGCCTGACGAAGGCCTTCAAATGTCGGCAGTGCCTTCACCCAGGTGTATCCGCGACCAATGTCTTCGGGTCTATGAGCATCAGAACAGTGAAAGACCGGCTTGATGGCGGCCCCCTCATAACGGTCAGTTTTCAAGAAAAAGTCCCGATCACGCGGGCCGCCAAAGATAATGTGTCCCTGACGATCGATTTCAGTGGCGAGCGCCTGAGAGCGTCCATTAGCATCCGGACGGTAACCACCGTATCCGTTGGGACAGACTGCCACAATATAATCAAGGAAAGGGCGAAAAGCTGATTCTAGATGTCCCTGTAGGTCGCTAAAATTAACCACAATGGTGTCTACCTTGTGACTGCTTTCCAGCACACTCCGTTCACAGCAGTAAATGGTTTTTCCGCTGCCGTCGGTTACTTTCAGCGGCAGTCGCGAGAGGACTTCGTTAATACGTTCACTGCTTAGCTTATCGGAAAACAGAATGTGGACATTGAGGAACACATCATCTTTATTCTGCTGATCAAGGCGGAACTCAATATTCCCCAATACAGTGATACTGAGTCCCTGCCTGGCTATTTCGTTCCGGATGGCTTCCAGCTCATTCTGGCGAAAGTAAAAATAATTGGTTATGGCAATCATTGACAGTTGCTGTTCGGCGAGCTTACGAACATAACTCTCAATATCGCAGCGTCCAGTATAATTATTTGCCAGCCATGTCATCGGACTGTGCAAATGCAAATCCCACTTATTCCATTCTGAACCTTTCACCTGGGACTCCTTCTTTGCGAAAAAACAATCTATCCATAATAATGACAGTAACAATTTCCCGCCATGTGCTTGAAGTTGTCCCGTAGCGTTAATATTAAGACTTCCCCCACGTTGAACTCATCCCAACACCTGAGTTAGGAGACTCCGAGGAATAAAATTCGTTAAATTACCCCTCTCTTTTAGGTAGGCCTTTTTCGTGTTGAGGATTAGATGGTTTCGGCAAATCGAGGTTGTTTCACTTCATTTTTAACCAACGAGGTCTCTGCAGCTTGTTGTTTACGAATTGCCTTCGTTTCATGGTAGTGCTGGGCACTTGCAGTTTCGATAAAGTCCACATCATTACCGGCCACATCAAACACAGCAGCTTTAATGTCCTCCAGACTTACGTTAAAGAACTCTTTACGTTTGTTCACAAGGTTGGTGCGCTTCTCGCTGAAATGCTGGTGAAGCGAGTTTTCCATGGCAGGAGCATCATCACTGTGGATCATCGCGTGGATATCGAACAGGAATGGTACAGAGGCACTACCTAGCTCGTCTACGCGGTCTTGCGGGTCAAGTCGTCTAGTCATACCAATTTTAAAGACATTCTCTCCAAATGAACCGATGTTAGATATAACGTAAACGTGACCACGTTTGGTCTGCTGCGCCATACTTAGAGCCTTCTGTCCTTTCAGCTCGGCTTCGGTCAGCGCTTCTTGTAGTACGTCGATCTTCTCCTGATATTTAGCAGCCTGTTCAGCCGTCATCTTCGCCAGTTTTTCGTTCATTTCTTTGCGGGCTTTATCCAGGGCTTTCTGGGCGCGGCGTTCTTCTTCCTCCGCTTCACGGATGGCACGATCAATTTCTGCCTGGGCTTTACGTTCTTCGGCCATCTGAGCACGGATTTCGCGCTGTTCGTCCTTTTCTTCCTGCTTTTTGGCGCGGTACTCATATGTCAGGCGTAGTTCTTCCAGTTTCAGTTTCAGAAAACTAGAGTTGATGCTGATCTGGTTAACTTCGTTGAGCTTGTTCAGCACCTCATAGGCTTTATTAATGCGGGCTTCCATAGTGCTCACGTTCTTAAAGGTGGTATTGGCAATAGCTGCGTCACATTCACCGTTAAATGCACGGGCGGTCATGTTGATGCCGCGAGTGGTCATCTTCTTGCCTTCCGTCTTGGAGCCGCTTACGGTCCATTCTGTCGTACAATAGATGGCACCAAGGGCCGTTTTATCGCGCAGTAAATCTTTTTGGTGCTGACGGTTAGCACGGATTGCATTCTGGAAGACTTCAGACGTATCAAAATCGAAGTGCGCGGCATAGAAGCCCATCTCGGCAAAGTCCATGTCATCTTTGTAGATGGACAACGCTTCTTCAAGCGCATCAAAGGTGATCTTCTTGTCGCGGTATGAATTACGCAGTTCTTCAATCTGGTTTTCGATATCAGCGCGGGTGGAACGTTGTTTTTCTACTTCGGCCAAGGCCTCTCTGTTCAGGCGCTTAGCGGTAATTCTCACATCAGACAGGATGTCATCGGCACGGGTAGTAATGGCTTTTGCAGTGGCTTCGCTGGCAGCGATAGTATTGTCCGCTTCAGTTTTCGCTTCACTTAGGATGCGGAGTGAGTCGATTTCCAACTCCTGTGCTGCGTCTTTGGCAATGTTCACGATGCGGTCAGCTTCTACTTCGGCATCCACAATAACAGCGTAACGTTCCAGGCGTGTTGTTTTATCTGCAGCATCCGCTTTGGCGACTTTTAATTTTTTGGCGGTGACCACTAGCACAGCCAGAACAATGATGAGGGCGACTACTCCTGCTACTGAATAATACATGACATTCATTGATACTAACCCTGTAAATTGACTACCTGTAGTGAATGAGATGAACTCATCCCACCCATTTGGGCTTTTGTGATCGACATGGGGATATATAACGGCGCGTGTAGATCCCCACAAGTTTTCGGCATAATTGAGCTCAAGAGCAGAAGTATTCAGCTTCCTGAGACTGGAATATCAGCGCATCCTTGTAGGCATCTATAATACAAAACGCTTGATACTGGTGCAGTTTGTTGATGAGCATACCGGTAAAATTCTGACAAGGTTGATGTAGAACGGTCTAGCGGGCGCACTTGCACAGCTACGCCCGAATCCTTACGTCTAACCATTACTATAGCTCCAATGGCTCACACTAAATGATGACCTATCAACTATGGAATTATACGTTGTAATTGTCGGGAATGAAGTTGGTATAAATCAACATCTCACTGATTATCCGAAAGATTATGTATACGTTCCATTTACTTCCAACAACCGGCACAATCATCCCATCCTTGGCCAGTCTGATCGTTGGTCAGCAGGCAATCAATTACCATACAGTTACGAATATCCGCTATCATGTTAATTTCACTGAATAAATATTCTATCTGCTCTTTCAGTTGCTCATCATTCTCGGCGGTCATCGACACTCGGTATTCATTGCCACCTAAAGTTTGACCATCAAATTCAGCTTCGATAAACCAGTCTATCAACTCCCTAGTCTTTTTCTTCCCACGGGTAAATTTACTGCCATTCTCTATCGACACAAACAGCGTCATGGAAAGTGGGGTTGGAGAGTCCGCCACGCGAGGTAAGGTTCTTACCTCGTTCTGGCTTACGGCATATTTGATGGCACTACTGATAGTACTCCGACTACAACCAATGGTTTTTTGAACCTGGCTCCAGGAACTACCACTCAATAATAATCGATTGATGGCATCGTAACGCGCCTTATTAATCTGGCGCCCCCTATATTTCCCTGCCGCTTTAGCTTTGATAATCCCCTGTTTCTGGCGTTCCCGACGTTGTTCATAATCACGACGAGCAATAGCGGCCAGCATATCGAGCAGCATGTCATTGATGGCCGCAAACATCCGGTTATCAAATTCATTAGACTTGGGAGAAAGATGCTGCCAGGTGGTAGGGACATTGACAGCCACAACCCAGACACCACGTTGACGAATAATCGCTTTCAGTTTTTCCCACTCGTCCCCTTTGAGACGGGAAAGGCGATCAACATCCTCGATCAACAGCACATCATCAGGACGACTGTCGTTGAGCAGACGAAAAAGCTCAGGGCGTTCCAGACGAGCACCTGATTCATTCTCAGCATAATAGTTGCAGATGACAACATTATGCTCATGAGCAAAACGGTCAAGCATATCGCGAGCGCGTTGCGCATCCTGTTCACTGGTGGAGGCACGCAGGTAGGCACGAATAAACATGGGCATGGTACTGTTTAAGTCCTTTAGTGATACCAGTCTGGTTAGAGTTATTACTACAGGTTTATACAGTACCGGATTATACTAGTTCGGTATAGGGATACTTCAATTAGACCAACCTAGCATGCCTGAACTTTGCAAAACGATTTATACGTAACCACATCGAGGGAAAGTACCTTTCATTCGCTAAGTGTGTTTTGATGACATAAATAATTTAGGTTAAGTCTCTTTCGCCGTATTATGGGAAAATTGTAACCCTATAACGTACAAGGAATTAGTATGGATACGCAGTACACCAATGCACTGACGCCGGACATTTTAGCCGGTATGGACATTTCGCCGTTTACGGCGGAACAACTGGCGGCGATGACGGAGGAAGCCCGCGACCTGATTGACGCGCAGAAAGCCTTTTGCCGTGCGCATCCGGTGACGGCGATTTACCGGCTGGCGGTGGCAGGATGTCTGACGCGTCGTGGTGGCGTCGGTGATGAATTTAATCCGAACCCGGAGGAAGGGCATAAAATCGCGCTCGATAATAATGGGCAGATGGCGAGCGTGCTGACGGAAGGTTGTACGGTGACGTACCCGGACGGGAGCACGGCGCGGATTGTCAGCAGTGCGGGACGATCGTATGCCGCAGAAGATCGCGGGATCGCACTGGTTGGCAGCGTGCTTGATAACGGTGATGAAATTATCAGTACGCCGCAGTCTTCCTGCGTGCTTGTCGGGCGCAAAGGTGTGGCGATTGCGGATGATTTCCTCATAACCGGCCAGAAATAACGATGGGCGGCTATCGAACAGACTGCTATGGCCGTGGCCTTGCACTGCACGGCGATAAGACCACAACGGGCGCAACGATTTGCTCGACCCTGCCGAATTGCACCGAACATGGCCGCGCCATTGTCCGGGTCGGGGATCCGACGACGGCCTGCCCGAAGTGCGGCCAGTCCGGGAGGATTGTTGACGGCGAACCGCATTCTACATGGCACGGTGCCTCGGCGGCGGTAGATCGTTCTACTGTCCGGTGTGGTTGTCCTCCGGGCACCAATAAAGTGATTGCCCCTAAAGGGCAGTGGCTGGGGCCGGGCCCTTCTCCGGCGCAGATAGCGCAGGAAAAACAGGCGGCGATGCTAGTCGTCCGGCAAGCCGAACGGGAAGCCGAGGCGCAGCGATGGGCAGAAGAGCGGGATAGTAACCGGGTGTTTGCCAAATCCTGCCTGCGGGGCGACGGCTGCAATGACGCGGGTGAGGCGCGGGAGCCGCACACCAACTTTGCGGAAATGGGTCTTTTTCGGGTAACACCGGCAGTCAGTCCGGTCACAAACAGCGATGTTCCCCAGCGTGCGCAGACGGCGAAGAAAAAACCGTCGGCACCGAAGCCGCGCAGTGCGCTGTACAAGTGGATGTTTGGCAACCATGAGGAAATGAAGTATCAGGCGGTCACAGCGGCGGCAGCCAGCACGGTGCGGGCTCAGGCGGCGACGGCGGGCGCAGGCGTGCTTGAGCAGGTGGCGGGCCGGTTTGCGACGTCCGGGACATGGGCGGTGCAGGCGGGTCGCGTGGCGGCGGGGGGTATCGGCGCACCGGTTGCGGCACTTCTGGTGGGAATGATGCCGGGGCGGCTCAACGATGGTGAGCAGGATTTTATCGACCGTATGCGTGCGGAGCAGATGCGTGACGTGCCGAGTCGGGTACGTTTCACCTGGGAGAATGATACAAAGGGTAATCCGGTACCGCACGGGTGGCACACGCCGCCGGGTAAGGACATGGTGCGGCTGCGGCGGATGGAGTGGGACAACACGCGCAAGGCGTACACGTTCACCACGGAAGAAGATAACCCGATCACGATAATCTGGACGCCGGATCACAGCGGTGTGAATGTGCCGTCAAACACGGGCAATCAGGCGCGGCCGGTGCTGCCGAGTACGGTGATAGTAGACCCGTTGCCAGAGAGCAGCGGGATAACGACGACAACCAGCCCGGCGCCGGAAGAGAAGAATTTCGCGGATTATATTCTGATTTTGCCGATGCCGAATATTCCGCCGATTTATATCTACCTGAGCAAGCCGCCGGTGGAGTTTTTGGAGGTAGAGCTGTACAGCGACTTTAAGCGCCGGTCGAGAGAAGGTAAATACGAGGCTGACCATATGCCATCAGCTGCGGCCGTTCGTGAGTATCTGAAAACTAACGCACCTGAAATGCTGCCAGACGATATTGATATGGCTGTTCAAAATGTTGCTGCAATTGTTGTTCCCAAAGCGATTCATCAGAAACTGAGTGAAACTTATGGTGGTCGTAATACACGTAACGATGCAGCGCAGATAAAGCAGGATGCTTTGGATCTGCGGGCTGCTGTGGATCGCAATCTAGATGCCATCAAACCGGCGTTAAAAAATCATGGCGCAACCGAGTCACAGATAGAGGCGGCAAGGACTAAAATGCACAAACTGAACAGTGATATGGGGCTGTACAAATGACCGTGAACGTAGAGGCGTTAATACATAGTCTGGGCAAATCGTATAAAGATTTACTCGATGCTGAACTTGTACCCTATAAAACCCCGCCTACCGGATTTTCGGGGGACTCCGAGATCAGCTTGGATATGGCTAAAGAAGGGGTTTATTTATCTTTTAAGCGAGATGGCCGGATTTTACAGACTGTCATCTTAAGAATTCAGCATGACAAAGTGAGTAATTGGGTTTTCCCGAATGAACTGCCATCGCCGTTACAAAAAAACATGTCGCGGCAGTGGGTACATGAACATATTGGTGTACCACTAAGAAGCGTACCACCAAAAGTTATTATGAAACGAGCTTTTGGATGGTCTGATCTTTATGAAGCAAAAGGGGCGGCGGTGCCTACCAGTATGCAAATCAGCTATGACGTTATGGATAACGTCAGATCTGTTGCCTTCATTCCAACGTCAGAGTTACGCTGGTAACAATAAATATCCTCCGGCATAGCCGGAGGTTTTTCATATGCGCCTATAAGGCTCTCTTAC
>NZ_CQAZ01000076.1 GCF_001152565.1 Yersinia pekkanenii
TGTCAGTATGGCTACCGGATGCTTTGTCGGTAAAGATGCGGTTGGCTTTCACCCCAGCATCTTTGAGTGCCTTAATCTGGATATCGAGGGATTGCTGGCTGGTTGAAACCCGCGCATAACCAAAAGTTCGCATAAAAATGTACCCTAAATCGAATATCAGACAGCGTGTGTCTATTATGACAAAAAAACGATTTAATAGACAGCTCATGTCAGCCGTTTTATGCTGTCTGATAATTTATAATATTTCGGACACATGGTCTATGTAACATATACTTAACACGCAGAGGGATTTATGCAAAACAAGAAGAAAAGAATCAGAATATTAACTAATAATGAAATAAATGAACTGTATCAGATCCCAGCGTTCAACTCCGCTGAAAGAGAAGAGTATTTTTCATTAGATAAAGACCTCCGCAGAAGAATTAATTCAATTTCAAAAATAGAAAGCAGAATATATATAATATTACTTATCGGTTATTTCAGGTACAAACCTGTGGTTCCTGAACTTACAGAACAAAACTATAAAAAAGATATTAAGCATATCATTCAACATTACTACCCCAAAATAAACCATGAAATCAGTTTAAATATTTCGAAAAGGACAAAGTCACGCTTAGTAAGCACTATGTTTTCTATTCTTGATTTTAGGCCATTAACGCCAGATCTGAAAGTGGCGTTAATAATAAGATTAAAGGATGTAGCAACTATATGCATGGACCCTAAATATATACTTGATGAACTACTGGCCTTTTTGGGACAAAACAGAATTGCTCTACCTGGTTACAGCACTGTTCAGGATTTTATTTCTGAAGCATTGAATACAGAAAGACAACGTATTATAAATATCCTTTCAAATCGGATGACTGATTCTACCGCGAAAAAACTTCATTCAATGTTGTATGATGATGGAAAACTAAATGAAATTCGTGGGTATAGTGGAAGTGCAAAAGATTTTTCACCGTCAGAGATAGAAAAAGAACTATGTACTCATAACACTATTAGTGACATTTATTATGAAATCAAAGAAATAATAAACTTACTTGGTATTTCACAAGGGAATATGAATTACTATGCAACTATTGTAAAACATAGTACAGCATTTAACCTTAAGCGACATTCTAATTGGCAAGGAATTCTTTATTTATGCTGTTATTTATACTTCCGATATAGGGAGATAAATGACAAGATAATTACAGCGTTCCGCTATCTTATAAGAAAGCACAGCGAAGCATCAGTTCTTTCGGCAAAACAACGTGTGACAGAAGAAATTGAATTGGTAAATAAAAAGATGAAGTTTGCCAGTGATGTGTTTAATTGTTTTATTGATGAAAGTCTGGAAGACACCATTCCTTTTGGTGAGGTTCGAAAAAAAATATTTTCTCTTATACCTAAGGATGATTTGTATCTTGTCAGTCAGTTTTTTGATAAGAAAAGTATTGATTCAACTGAATATCAGTGGCAATACATTGACAATAATCATCACAAGGTAGCTAACTCGATTAGGAAACTATTTATGGCGATCGATCTCGTTTATGAGAAAGAACAAACAGCCATCGTAAAACAAATAAAAACGACTCGGGAAGATTTGAGGAAAAAAGGAGTTCTGGATTCAACAGATCAAAGAATAATCCGCCCTGTAGAAAAGGAATATATTGTCAATGAAGGGAAGGTTAATGCAGCCAGATTCGAATTCCATATGTATACAAAAGTATCTAATCTACTGGAAAGTGGAAGTATTTATGCGTCAGAAAGCGAGAAAAACAAACGATTGGGAGATGACCTGATTGACGTTGCTACTTGGGAGAAGGATCGCATTAATTTGATAAAGAATACAGGATTAGAGCGTCTGATTAATCCCATAACTGAAACCTTGTCTGAATTAGAGGCTAAATTTAATGAGCAGCTAAAAAATGTAAGTGCCAGTATAAATGAAGATGCAAATGAATTTGTAAGAAAGCAACCTCAGTCGAACAGATTGCAATGGAGTTTGGCCAGTAAAAAATGGAAAACCAGTATTGACAATCCTGTTTACAATCAAATAAAAGATATCGGAATTGTTGATGTGATGAAATATGTTAATAACGAAACTGGTTTCCTGTCAGTTTTTAATGGTATTTCATCTAAAAAGAATGACCTTACAGCAATGGACAATGATCTCCTTGCCTGCATTTTCGGTAATGGTGCAAATTATGGTATTCACCGAATAGCATTTGCTTCTGACCGAAGTATTGGAGTTCTGAGAGGTGTAAATGATAAGTTCGTACGTCCGGAAACAACCGGACAGGCTAATGATATTATTTCAGATGCAATAGCTGCGCTTCCAATATTTAAACACTGGACAATAAATGAAGATTCACCATTTGGAAGTATTGATGGGCAAAAACATTCATGCAGAATAAATACGTTCAAGGCGAGATTTTCTGCTAAATACTTCCGTAAAGGTAAAGGAGTTTCAGCAATGACACTGGTTTCTAACCATGTACCATTGGCTACAGTTGTCATTTCACCAAACGAGTATGAAGGGCATTTTGCGTTTGATTTATTATACAACAACACAAGTGAAATACAGCCAAAGTCGTTAGCGACAGATAATCATGGTGTCAATAACGTAAATTTTTCAATTCTTGATATTTTTGGATACCAATTTTCTCCGCGCTATGCAAAATTCAAGAAGATATTTAATGAACTGTTCGAGGTTGAGTTGATCGATGATGAAATGGTAATTAAATTGAGAAAAGTGATTAATAATAAACTGATTATTCAGGAGTGGAGCAACATACAGCATATTATTTGTTCACTTAGTAGAAAAACAACTGTTCAAAGTACAGTTATTAAAAAACTATCTAACACTAAACGTGGCAGTAAAACACTGACAGCCCTTAGGGAGTATGACAGATTAATCAGGTGTATTTATGTCCTGAATTATGTTGATAATAAAACATTAAGACAGTTTGTTCAGCAAGCGTTAAACAGAGGTGAAGCCTATCATCAGTTAAGAAGGGCTATAGCATCCGTAAATGGTAACCAATTCCGTGGGGGGAACGATTATCAAATAGATCAATGGAATGATTGTGCCAGACTGATAGCAAACTGCATTATTTACTACAATTCAGCAATACTATCAGGGCTGGTAGAAAAATTTGAAAAGCAGAATAATGAAAAAGCCATTGAAATGTTAGCCAATTTATCCCCCGTAGCTTGGGGACATATTTTGTTGGGGGGCAATTATTCTTTTGAGGAACAGGCAGCCATCACCAATTTGGATAGTATCTTGGAAAATGTAGATCCGTTTAGTGAAGAAGTACTCGATGTGATTTAAAAGGCTAATAGCATGATAATTAATGTTTTTTAGACATTGGATGGCACTTTTCGGGGAAATGTGCACGGAACCCCAGCATACCATGACCGCTCATACAAAATGGTGTTCTCAGCATTGAGTCTTCATGGATCACTTCAACACGAATATCATGAACCCAGTGCCCAAAAAAGTTGTATTCATAGGTAAAGCGATCGCCAGCATCAAAAGCGAAATCGTCAATTACGAGCCGGAACGGGTTATCTGGAAAGCCGATGCCACCCTCGTAAGAAATACCGAAATCTTTGCCATGGATATGAAACTGGTGGAGATAGTCATCACCCCAGCCCTGCACAATCTGGAAAATAAAGTGAAGTGCGGCCAGCGACGTATCAGCAGCTATTCTTAACCGGCGCCAGACCATGGGGCTGACGCCACGAACTGCAATTTTAATGACGTAGATCTTCATAGCTGGGTAACGAGTATTGTTATGAAATGATGTTGGTTATTCTAGCCCCAGCAGGCGACCCATTCGATGACTGCCCCACACTTTTTTATGCTCTCCTTATAGGACCAATGCCAGGTATTTCTGATAATCTTCTGCTGTCAGCATTTTCACGATGCCAACGCTGAATTTCCTTTTCCAGCTCCGTCACCTGGCGATCCAGTTCCTTCAGATGCCCGGATAACCTCTTCAGCAGTTGTCTGAAGGTAACCGGCAAACCGTTACTCGCATCTTCCAGGATTTCTGGCAGATGTACGGCGATCTGGCTGAGTCCCTGGGGAATGACGACCCCAAATTCGCTTAACAAACCGCGGAGCGCATTCGCCTGTGCTGTGCGGGCTTTGACAAATCCCTCCCGTGCACGATGTACCGCTAATATGCTTTGTTGCTCTTCTGTTTTTACCGGCACAAAGCGCATATTCGGCCGCATTACTGCTTCACAAATGGCCTCTGCATCAGCTTCATCATTTTTGTTTGTTTTAACATAGGGTTTAACAAACTGCGGTGCCATTAACTTTACATCGTGACCAAAACTACGGAGCTTACGTGCCCAGTAATGCGAGCCTCCACAGGCCTCCATGCCAATACAGCAGGGAGGAAGGTTTACAAAAAACATCAGCATGGCCTCACTACGTAGCTGTTTTTTGAGCACTATTTTCCCTTGAGCATTGACGCCATGGAGCTGAAAGACATTTTTTGCCAGATCAATACCGATGGTTGTAACCTTCATGATGAACGCTCCCAGTTATTAAATGGTCGTTTTTGACATACTTCCATTTTGGCATACTGATGCCGTTTAAGTTGGGGGCGTCCATTCCATTAGAGCCGGACTTTCATTGTCACTTAATCTGAGCCGAAAATTGCGCTGATTGCGAGCCGTTACAGTTAACGCGACACAACCATAAATTAGCCTCTTCCTTGCCGAATGGCAGATACTCCACCTCATCAATCTTAATTCTCTCACTCATCGCTGAGTTAAATACCTCTCTTTTTATTATTTGCAATAACCTTTAAAATTTCGGTTATGCCTGCTACAACCCCTCATTGTAAATGAGATTACATAACCATTATTGTGGGAATCTTCATCGATTCTGTAAGTATTACAGGTATTTTACCTTTTACACTCCATGGTTATTTAAACCACATTTCATGAATTAAATAACATTTTCGTTTAAATAGTAAGTCATACACGATCGAAAGATCTGAATTGCCACACGCATTTAGAGTTAAACACTTTTTAGTGCCGCCTTGGTAGTCTAATGATCTGTATTTTTATCTTTTCCCGATATAATAGATCGCGTATACTTCGTACAGCAAAACATACAGGCAGACTGAATATATATAACGACCATATAGGAATATTACTATAAGAAAGTATTTTTTTGCGGTGGATTATTTAATAAAATCAATTAGCCCGCTAATTATATCTGCGAGTTATTTTTTATGGATTCGTAACGGATTTATTTATGGGTCATATGATTAATATTATCATAGTCAGTAAAAGTACCATTTTCTGTTTTTTTACTGACTTCCATTATCAGTGCTGATAATGGAGTGAAGATTAAAAATGGAGATATTAATATCGTCGAATTTTCATCTTTAGGTAATGCCTCCAATTAGTAGAACATGTATTTTTTAATAAAAGCCCCAATGACCTTTTCATGTAACTCAATAGAAGCAGATGATTTTGCGAGTGAAGTTTTTGCCGGTCAGATGCTTATCCTGCGGCACTTCTCTGGCATAGCTACCCCAGTTATCGCTGGTTATCATGCCGATACTGAACGGAGTCAGTAGTGCGAGTAATTCCCGGCCGGTCTCATCGGTTCGGGGGCCGAAATGTAGGCCAGAACGCCGCCGTTTTGGTGTTATACGCGTACCACAGCCAGTGCTGTTGAACCTTGCTGCCGACGAAGCCCCATTGCTCATCGAGTTCGCAATAGATTGTTTTTCCCGCCTTATTTACAATGGAGTTATCATGTTGTTACGTATCGTTCCGCTTTTATCTGTAATTTTTCTGGCCGCCTGCTCATCCAGTGCGGTAAAACACACCGAAACGGAAAAAAACGCCCAGCCTGTGGTTAAGTATGCCCAAAACAATAGCAAAATTATGCCCGTCAATGCGTTGGTATCAAGTAATAATCTGTGCGTTGACCGCTTTAATTTCTTGCGTCAGGCCGGCAATGATAAGTACCAAAAATTCTCCCGTGACTATATCCAGATTAATGACGGTTATCGTTTCTTGAATACCAATAAAAATATTATGAACGGTGATGCTAAGCGTGTATTGACCCATACGCTGGATATGAAATTAGATACGTTATGTTCTGAGGTGAATTTCGCCGGTTTCCAGGTGATCCGGCAAAAAATCAGTGCTCTCAGCGATATCTGATTAACTTGCTTTCCAAAACTCAAGAAAGGCCATAAACCACTAGATTAAACGGTTTATGGCCTTTCTTGGGCATTTTTTCCTTCGATGCAATGAGTGATGATTATGTTCTTTAAATTACGTTTACGTAAAGGTATGGCCTACCTTCTTATCTGGCTTCAATTACTGACGCCAGGGCTGTCACTGCTTCCAGTGATGGCTCGTGCCAGTGAGTCAGCGGAGATGCAGGACACCCTCCAGGGACTTAACTCACTCATTCTCGGGGAAGATACCCCCATGGTTGTCGCGCCGACACCCCCTCAACCGGCCGTGCCCGACCTGATAAATAAACCGGCTACCACAACATCAAGTGTTAGTGATTATTTTCATGTCCAGACACCGACGGTAACGTCAACACAGTCTACGGGATTACCTGCGCTTTCATCCTCGACAGAGGTGTCCACTGATAGCAAAACAGGATCGCCAAATCAAGACACACTGAGGTCAGACGGGGAAAATCGTCTGGCCTCAGGGGCCATACAGGCAGGAACCCTGTTTTCAGGCGAGCAAAAGTCGGAGGCTGCGATTAATTATGCACGCAGCATCGGTGAAGGGCTGATAAACCAGCAGGTAAATGACTGGCTCAACCAGTATGGTAATGCCAAGGTTTCATTGGGTACCCAGCAAAACCTGTCAGGGGACCTGTTGGTTCCTTTTTATGAAACCGACAAGAGTCTCGTTTTCTCTCAACTGGGCGCACGGACTCATCAAGACCGTAATACCGTCAACTTGGGGGTCGGCTATCGCCAATATCAGGATGACTGGATGCTGGGTGTTAATACCTTCTATGACTACGATTACACTGGGAAGAATAAACGCTTCGGCATTGGTACGGAAGCCTGGACTGACTATTTAAAACTGGCCGCCAACGGTTATATCCGCCAGACCAACTGGCATCAGTCAACTCTGGGGAACATGGCAGATTTTGATGAACGCCCGGCCAACGGATTTGATGTACGCGCCAATGCCTATCTTCCTTCGTGGCCAAACGTTGGTGGCAGTCTCAAGTATGAGCAGTACTTTGGCAAAGGGGTTTCCGTTGCCGAAAGTGCCAACCCCGACTCACTCAAAGACGATCCGGTGGTGGTCACCGCCGGAGTTGATTACACCCCCTTCCCGTTGGTGACGCTATCAGCAAAACACGCCATGGGCGATTCCAACGAGACCAGCATGGGTGTGGATTTCACCTACCGCTTTGGTGTGCCCTGGTCTCAACAGGTTGACCCAGATTCCGTGGGGCTGATGCGCAGCCTGGCCGGCAGCAGGTATGACTTCGTCGACCGTAACTACAATATTGTGATGCAATATCGCAAACAGGAGTTATTGACCATTTCTTTACCGGTCAACACTACTGCACAGGCCGCAGACACAGTACCGATAGTCTTGACGGTAGCACGCACCAAATATGGCCTAAAGAGCGTTGAGTGGAGTGTTGACCCGTTGCTGATGGCCCGCGGCGGCAGCTATAAAGAGTCACTAACAGAGCTACAGGTAACGCTGCCGGCGTATGTATTTGGCCAGAAGCAAAACGCGACACAAAACTACAAAATCAGCGCTATCGCCACCGATAATAACGGCAACCTGTCGAATACTGCAGAAACCCTGATTGGCGTTGTGCCATCAGATAATGTGGTGGGCAATCTGACCCTGTCACCTAGTGACCGGATATTACCCGCCAATGACAATGACCTTTATACCCTGACTGGTGTGGTCACGGATGGCAAAGGGGCGCCGTTGGCCAATCAGCAGGTGACCTTCAGTGTTGGCGGTTTGATTAACGCCAGTGGTCAGCACGGAACAACGCTGGCCCCGGCAGGCGGAGGCGCGAGTGATGCTCGTCAACTGAAGGTGACCACCGGTTTGGACGGAAAGGCGGTTGTGACACTCCGAAGCTCGGTGGCAGGTGAAGGTCAAATCACCGCGACCATGGATAACGGCAACGCGAGCACGACTAAAGTGACGTTTGTCGGTGATAGTGCGTCGGCGCAGGTGAGCACCGTCACGCTGACCGATAGCGTTGTCCGCAAGGCGGCGAACGGGACGAATACCTTTACCTACACTGTGAGGGTCAAAGATAGCAACGGTAACCTGGTCTTGGGTACCGAGGTGACGGCGGACGCGAATAAGCCTGGGGTGACGGTGACGGTCAGTGGCCCAACCGACACTGAGGGTCAGGCGACCATCACGCTGACTAGCACGACGACGGCGGTGGCCGAGATTAGGATCAGTGCCAGGGTGGGCAGCACGGCCAGCGTCAATGCGGATAAGACGGTCAGCTTTGTCGGCGATGACACGACGGCGGTGATCACGGCGGGCAACCTGACGG
>NZ_CQAZ01000077.1 GCF_001152565.1 Yersinia pekkanenii
TACCGAAAATCAAACTAAATGCTGTATTGCCTCCGCCTTGATTTGATAACCGCCATGAAACCCAGTAGACCCCGTTACTGATACTCGCTGCCCGAACTGGCATAGCATCAACTCAAGTGCCAACAGGTCAAACCCGACCACACACAATGGGTAAGGCGTCCGCTTGTCTGTCTCAACCTGAATAGTGGCCACCGCCATAACTTTGCCTGTTTGAGTCTTAATACGCTTCGGGATTTTAGTTATCCTGCCAGTGAACGTTATCATTGGATATCCTGATGAATAGGAAAATGAGATAAAAAAGCCAGCACAGGGCTGGCAAAGGTTGGAGATTGCAGGTCTATAGCCCACTAGGTAAGTAATTTATTCATCACTTCCGAGGACATAGAGCAACGAAGGAATAACATCGCGCATCGCTGTTTCCTCTGTTTCGTCGCTCATCAGTGTCAGTGTGTAATCCAGGCACTCATACACCACATCAATCGCGGATAATCCAAAGGCCCCACCCGCGATAATTTGCCCGGTTTCCCATTCTGGCGTTTCGACGATAGACAGGCGGTAGCCACCAAACGTCACAGGTGGGTTGTCAGGGCCTTCGCTCAGATAGAGGCCCACCGCTTTAGCGGCTAAGGTGGCGCGTTCGTCATCGTCCATATCAGCAGCCTGACCAATGCAACCGTCGAGATGTTGACTGATTTCAGCCACACTCATTTCTACCAGCCTATTACCCGCTTTAACCTTACCCTTGGCTGGCGCTGGTTTACTCTTGGCGTTCTGTGCTCGCGGGTCATGGCTATCACGATATCGCGACAGGTAAGCATCACAGGCAATGGCATCAATTTTACTGCCGACTCGCGCAGGGAAACCCGATTTACTTTCCCAATTGTAGAATGCCCGGCGACTCATCTCGGCATGTGCGGCGTACTGGCTTACTGACATCAACATAAAATATTCTCCCTGATTGGCAAAGTGTGAACCCTTCACAGTCGTAATGTGCAAAAGTGTGAAGGGGTTTACACTTTTTGGCGGAATGTGTGAATCAAACTGTAAATCAAAAATTGTTCTAATTTCTCTACACACCACGCAGTCAAAGACATGCAACAACTCGATAACAAAAAAGTGTGAAGTGTAAAGTGTGAATCAAATTCAAAAGTTAATAGCTAGGGAAACTGCACGGCGCGCAATGTCCCGTGTAATAAATGTTGCCAGGAGGGACCCAAAAAATTCTGAGGTCCATTAACCCGCCATTCACCGCTCACTCTGTGCCGCCACACCATACCGTTCAGACAGTGACCTGATATCTTCCTCAGTCCACGGCTCCACATGTTTCTCAAGAACCCTCTGAGCAGCAAAGAAACCAGCGTGATAGCCGTTATCGTCACTGTGGGTCATGCTGTAGGTGAATGCCTCCATATTCCGGTCCTCAGTATCCAGGCATTCCCAGCCAGCACAGACCGCAATCATCTTGCGCTTGGTGAAATTACTCAGGTGTCGTGCACTAACTTGCAACGTATCAATAGCCTCTTCGTGCGGTGTTCGGCGCTTAATCAATTTGAGTGCCAGTATTGGATTGTTTTGAGCCTCACGACTGGAGGCTATCCAATGGGCGTTGGTATGACGGGAGACCACTACACTCGCGCTTTCCTGCTCATCTTGAGCCTGTGCAGACTGTGATAGCCGCTGTAGTCGTAACAAGCTGCCACTGAGACGATTTCCGGTAGGGGCTGCTGCTTGTGGGGCTAAGTGCTGGTAACTCATGCTCATGGCTCCCGACTCGACTTAGGGGCGATTTAACGCTGTTGGACTCATTCCGGCATCAAGATTCGCTTTAATGCTGGCAACTTCACCGTGTGGCGCAACGATTTCACCACTGACCCGCTTCGCATCACCACGCAGCATGACACCCGTAGCCCGTAGCCGGTCATTACGGCGGGCTGTGGCATGGGCCATTTCCTGATTAAATACTTCCTCAGCCTGTTTACGTGCCTCGACGTTATCAGGGGTATTAGGGTCAGCCGCATTCATACGCTGCCTATTACGCTCAATCATGGCTTGGGTTTCATCTTCGGTCATCGGCTCTACCATCTTGGCCAGTGCCTTTATTGCACGATGTTTTGCAGCAAAATAACCATTGCTATCACCGTTCCCAGAAGAATAAGTCAGCGCGGTCATGGCCTTTTCTTCATCGTCCTGAAGCTCCCACGTCGGATCACGTTGCTCCATGAAATTCTGAGTGAACACGGTTAATGCTTCCGGGTCTTCTGCCAGTCGCTTTTTAATCTTCGATGAGCTCATGTCCGTATCTTTGAGTAACCGGATTGCCAGTATCGGGCTGGCTTTCGCCTCGTCAGAAATAGCCACATTGTGTGAGCGGCTGTGCTGGCTGGGTTTTGCTATGGAAACCGCCTTGGATTGCTGCTTATCAGTATCAACAATATCCGCTGAGGCATCAGCGCGACTGCCCCATAAATGACTGAAAGTTTTCATCAATGAGCCTGCCTTTTTTGTCGTAGGTTGTTTTGTTGCTGTGGTTTTTCGTGAGATGCCAAGAAGATGAGCGATGTTAGGATTTATCATGACAGTCCACCCTCTGGCTTTTCCGGCCAAATGATATTGAGCGGGTCATCAGGATCGATACGGTTCATCAGTACCAGATAGGTTTGCCACAACACCAATGCGGCTGTTTCTTCAGGAGTCGCTAACTGGGTGCTGACAGCGGCTTGCAATGCGACAACCTGAATATAAGCCTCCGTCAATACCTTGGCCTTGATATCACGGGCATCTGAGGCGGTCATTGGCGCGGGTTGCCATTCATGCGGACGACCGGCGATCTGCACACGCATGTAAGAACGCCCGAAGCGGTCTTTTGGGGCCGCACCTGCGCCCATGTTAATGACTTGTCCGGGTTGATAAATCTGATTCATGTCTTACCCCTTCCTTAAGGTTTTAAGGGCACTATCGACCAGCCCACGGGCAACCTCATGGATGGAGGGCGTGATACCAAACTCTGAGCGTCCGCGTTCACGTTCTTGCAAATGGCGTAAGGCCTCAACCTGATCGCGGGTCAAGAGCACGGCTTGCGTGTTACTTTTACGATTCATTTTTAACCTCAACTGAGTATTTATACAGCTAAATATATTGCAATAAATGAAATGATTCAAGTCACTGTTGCAATAATAGGAATATAAAATAATTCATAAAAATATGCTGTATACACGTTTACACTAGTCAAAATAGGGCTTTCTCACTTTTGTATACACGTATACACTATTTTCCGTATACGCGTTTACACACGGCAACGTGAGTGAATTGGCACACAACCTACTTACGGTGTTTACACATGATGGATAAAAAACAAAGCAAGCTGTTTTCTTTCAGAGTGCCGGCTGAAATGGCCGGTGAGATTGATGAGGCAGTAAAGCATTCAGGAAAGGATAAATCTGCGTGGCTACTAGGGGCTGTTCTGGATAAGTTAGGCTAGCCAGATACCTCACGTTCGCCAGAGTCACGTATGGAGGCTCTTATCAGTCAAATGGAAGGGTTACTCAGTGGCTCCGCTGCTTTACCTGCTCCACATGAACCTGAAACAGTTAAGGCCACCAGCACAACGGGATTGACCGCAAAAGATATTATTTGCCAGATGGTCAGTGAAACCGAACGGCTCGGTATTCAATCCAGTAATAAAGCCATTGTAGCCAGATTAAACGAGTTGGGAGTTAAACCCGCGCGGGGAGGCGTTTGGACGACAAGCGCTGTAGATAATCTCAAGCGCAGAATGAAGCGAACCAGTCAGTAGTCATGCATCTTATCGGTGTGTGTATTGGAAGCCCTGATTTCAATTCAGGGCGGTTACTCAATGTTCAACCAGAAACCGCAACCGTTGCGCCAATTCTCCGGCAGTCAATTCTCCTGTCGCAGCCCTAACCGTAAGTTCCTCCAGTTCGTTACCCTCATCACGGATAAAGACGCCGTTACGGTTCAAGAAGGCCATTGTTGTGAAGAATGCCGTGCGCTTGTTGCCGTCATTGAAGATATGCCCACGGGCAATAGCGACCCAATACGTGGCGGCAAGCTCAAACAAATCCGTCACACCTTCGTAGTGGGTGAGATTCTGAACACGGTGAATAATGGCTTCGGCTCTCCCCGCGTCCGGCATACCCGGCACTCCCGGATAAAGCTGCAATATTTTGTCGTGAAATATCAGTATTTCACTCGCGCTAATCCATCTCATCTGTCGGTCAGTGCCTCGACGGTTCGCCCGTGGCGCTGCATGATGAAATCAAATTCAGCATCCAGTTTTGATTTTTGATAAGCCTCAAAGTCAGCCTTGCTTATGACTACAGCGGCTGAACCGTCACGCCGGATGATCTCCACGGGTTCGCCACTTGTAGCAGCATCCAGCACAGCGGATATATTGGCGCGGGCCTGTGTTGACGTATAGGTAATCATAATAGCCTCTCTGATGTGTACACTTTAAATGTACACTTCAATGGAGTGTTAAGCAAATATCGCTGATGGGGGGGGGCTGAATCACGACAGGTGATAATTTGCTAATAACGGGTTTGTCGCCGCTCCTGACTTCTGTAGCGGTTACGCACCTCTCGCCGCCGATCTTCTGGTGTACCAGTGGAACGCCTTAAGCAATGGTCGCGCCGCTGGGCTATCTTCTCTCGCTCACTCTCGTCAGTACTGCAATCCATCACAACAAGCCACTGCGTTGCTGCCCTGCGCCAATAACCTGATAACTCCAAGGTTTCAGCTTTTCTTTTCTGTTCATCCATGCTCAAAAATTTTATCCAAACCGATTAACCAGTGCTACCACATTGTAAGCCAGAGATTACCTCATACCTTTAGAATTTACGTCATTCATTGCTTAGGTAACGTTTCAGTTCATCTTCAAGATCAGCAAGCTCTTCTGGCCTCCTAACCAGCGTCAATAACTCGGGAGAGACGTTCCAGCGATTATTTCCAGCCGAATGAACTGTCACCGATTTTTTGTTGAGCCTGATGACGATACCAGCGACTACAGATTGCTCAGATTGGAACCGAACCACATCACCAATACGCAATTCAGACATCGCGCTCAGGGCTTTTTCTCGCTGTAACTCTTTCAGTCGATCCACAATGCGGTTGTGTAAAGCGGTTAACTCCGCTTCCGTTAAATTATCGATACTTATCATATGAATACTTTCGCCTTTTTCGTTTCATATTCTTTGATGATTTCCAGCGTCATATCAAAAAGCTCTCCCGCCGCCTTGCGTGCATCCGTTATAGTTAAATCGTAGAGAGTCATCATGGAGTACTGTATTGCCCGCGCTGTTTTTGGTGTTGCATATTTCAGATAGATTTCTTCCCCGCGCCTTTCAATGTCCCGCTGGAAGTCCTGCCGAGAAAAAGCCCATTGATGAGACAATTGATAGGGTTCGTTAAACCAAGATACATCTGCCTTTGTCTTTCTAACCCAAACGACAATTGCCGGAAACTTGTGTTTGTCACAATAGTCCAGGTGATCGCTCGGTACTGACAGCCACGGACGCCCGCGACCTTCTGTATACTTCATGATTTTCATGCTGCCATCTCCTTTAAAACTCGCCAGCCAGAAAGAAGCCTCAATACTAACGGGTTAACTTTCGAACAGCTATTTAACAGTTGATTATGGATTTTGTCAGTTCCTACCCCCCCCTACTAAAAGTTTTGGCTGTTTTATGTCTACTTTATCTACCAATCATGCCAAACCCAGTAATGACGTGGCCTACAGCTTGGTAGAGAACACAAAAACACTACCTACTGGCTATCTACTACTATCTACCTGTCTACCAAAAGTCACTCAGTGGCGTTAGTGCATAATTTGGTAGATAAAGTAGATAATAGGTAGACAATAAAAAATTACTATCTACCAAGCTGTAACCCTTGTCCTGTCTGGCTTTGAAGTCATTTGGTAGATAGAGTAGATAGTAATAGATAAAACTTTATATGTAGGGACTTAATCCGGCGTATCCAGCCCCCACACATGAGGAAGGAAGCCGTTCACTTTTTCCGTTAACCCCACATTGGTTTGTTTGCGTCCGTTGATTTCCCGTGTTTTGTATTCCTTGCCGTATTCATTCGCCGCATTTTTCATCGCCTTACCGAATGACGTTACAGCCAGCGGCTTACCTAGCCCCTGAAACTCAAGAAATTCTTTATAAAGGTGATACAGGTATTTTTTAGGCTCGGATTCAATGCTTTTTCCACCCCCCATGAGCAAGCCTCGGGCTTCACTCATAAAATACAGTGCCGCGCATAAATCAATAACCGGATCTGTGCCCCGCTTTACCTCTAACGCCTCATCAGAGTTACGCTGCTCCAGTAGAAGCAATTTAGCTTTATCTTGGCTGGCAAACTCAGTTAACAGGTGACGGATAATTACGGGTAATTCCACACTGATTTTCGCATTGAGCAGCGGATCTTTGTCATCATCACTGACCGGGTTATTGAAAGAGAAAATGACTCTGCGCCTGGCTATCCCTCCCTGACGTTCAGTAAAGTTCATAGGTTCGTTATTCGTTGCAAGTACTACCGACTGTAAAATAATACTAAATTGCTTCTCATACTTGCCGTCGATCTCAAGCAAGTCACCACCAGTAATAGCCTTAATACCCGTTCCCTCGCCCACATATTTAGACTGGTCAGGAAGCAAAATTAGGCTTTTTCCGACAAACTGCGCGCGGCCTCTGGCGCTATCCAGCGCGGCCATATTGCCACTGGCGGTGTTATGTTCCCCGGTCAATAATGTAGCAATATGAGTAAATACGCTTTTACCACTACCTCCCTCACCGGTTATCTCAAGAAATAGCTGCCAATCATAACGGTTCGCCAGCACCATAAATAACCCGGCCTTAATGCGTTCCATCTTCCCGGCGTCACGACCCGCCGCATGAGATAGCCATTTGTAGAAATTACTCGCGTGTACCTTAAGACATTCATTTGCCGCCAGTGGTTGGGTGAACGTGATCCCATTATGATTAAGTAGCCAATCCTCCGGCTTATGTGCTCTGAACGCGTTTTCTCGCAGATCATACACGCCATTCTTGAAACCAATTAAGTAGCGCGGCTGAGTTGTCATAACTGGCACTTGCAGCTTCATGGCTTCAATAGCGTTTTTAATTCCGGTAGGAGAGTAAGGCGTTTCATTCTCATTGAAAATAGCGACCATTTCGCGCTGTAGCTCGCTGTCAGGGACTTTTTCCCACCGCTCACCGTTATAACGATAAACCGTCTCACTTTCTGGGTTGACGGTGATCTGCCCATAACGTTCTGCTAGTAGCTCTCCCCGCTGACTTGCTGCCATCTGAGACAAAGCCGGGCGAGAGTTTTTATCATTGTGTATAGCGGTAACGGTAGCTTTCATTTTCGCCCCCTTTGGTTGATACAGTGATTCGGTAAAAGCGCGTGTAGCGGCTTCTGTGCCGTTCTGTTGGCGGTAGTCGTCCCAGTCGGCTTTATGGTGAGTCGGTGGTGTGGCTACCCAGCCAGAGACGCAAATAGCGGATTTTTCAGCGGAGATAACACCAATATTCTGCTTAGGTTTGCCTTTTTCGTCACATTCTCCCGGTTCGTGCCAGTCGTTATCTGCTGCTATGATGATTTTTGCTTGTGGCCACTTTGCCCGGCAGACCTTCGCGACGTGAATTAGGTTGCCTTCGTCCAGTGCGGCCAGTACTACTCCATCATCCAGTAACGAAACGGTAACGCCGGTTGCGTAACCCTCGGCGATCAGCACCGTTACAGGCTGTTCGTTACCCGCTGGTGGTTGGAGCCTAACCGGAATAAACGAACCCTTTTTCGTGGTACCCGCCAATAACCGTTTCGAACCATCAGCCTTAATCACCTGTGCGCCGGTGGTGGTGCCGTCCATTCCTTGCAGTACCAGTAACAGTGAGCCGTCACTGAGCAAGGCTTTGGAGGGGCTTGGAAGGCCCTTATTGAGAAGGTACTGAGATTCACCCGATACCGTTTTAGCCACCAGCGCCGCCACCTTGTCAGCAATCGCAATATTGGATTGAGGCTTATCTCTGGCTGGCTTCGGTTCTGGTAAGGGCAACGACATCACACTCGCGACCTTTTCCGCCGCTGAACGGGCGTCACACTGGTTAACCTTCATCACTAAATCCAGCCCGGTACCCGCGCCACAGTGTGAGCAATGGTAGGTTCCGCGACCCTCCCGATCATCAAATCGATAGCGGGTTTTACCGCCACAGCTTGGACACTCACCCTCGCCGCGATTGGTCGGAATATCCAGACGTTGGAAAATAGCTTCCCAGTGGCCTTTAGCTTTGCTGCGAACGTCCTCAACGAATGTCATTTTTTTGCGGACTCCCGGTAAAAGTGAATTCAGCAACAAAACGCGCCAGAGGCATGATGCAAGGTGCCTGATATCCATCACGGCTAAAGGTGACTCGGTTAAACGCCACGGCCTGTACAGTGACGAGTAAGCCGTGACTGTCTTTGTAGCGGTCATTAGGCAGCGGTTCGCGCATAGTTCACCTCCGTAGCTTTTTGAAGGTGTGATAGCGCTTCATGCATAAGACTGTGTACAGCGGCAACGCGATTGGCTTCGTCGTTGTCGTTTGCTGTAAGGGTGCCCATCCACATATTCAGCACAGCGATAGCCTGATTACTGTATGCCAGTGCGTTTTCTGCGTGATTCACGACTTCAAAGGTTTCTTTAT
>NZ_CQAZ01000078.1 GCF_001152565.1 Yersinia pekkanenii
ACAAAAAAAAAAAACCCGCCATTATTGGCGGTTTTTTTGTTTTCAGAGCATACTATAAAAGTATCGTTTCATTGTGCGGTCTTGGCTTAGGCTGCACTACAACAGCAGTATCGCTGAAAGGCTGCTTACCTTCTCAGCACTAAAAACCGCCAAAGTATCGGCGGTTTTTAGTTTTATCATAATAACATTGGCTAACCTACCCCAGTTCGAACCAGGTCACGCCCCGTAATACACCGACTTTGGACAAAAACGTATCGCCAACAAGCATCGGTTTGTACGAAAGACCCGTGATCTCATCCGCTTTTTTCACAATAATACCGCCCTCACCTTCCTTGCGTCGCTGCAAAAAGTTTAAAGTTGTGGTTAGTGTCAGGTCGATAATTTCCATGCTGGGTAACGTTAGCCAGGCATGAATATCCATCGTGTCATCTTGATGCCCATTCGCCAATTTGTCTGCAATCATGTCATCATCGAATCTGTAGAGTCCCCTCTGAGTCCCGTCATCGATCCAACCAAGTGTGTAATAAACCGGACACCCCAGCCATTCTTCAAGAACAGGGCGAGCCTTAAAATTAATAGATAGACACTGCCCCACCATTTGCTCATAACTCAAAATACCTTCAAATGCCGGAGCCAACACCCGATTCATCTGGCGGATCCGTTTATCATTCATAACCCGCGTAAATGTTTCACTGAAAATATCTGGGGGGGTCAGATTAAAACGGGCCGTTCGTTCCAACGCTATTTTAAATTCCTCGCTGTAAGTCATACTTAGCTCTCCATTTTTTCCTGTTCCATAAAATTAGCTAACGAGGTTTTGGTCTGTTTCGTAATAGCTGCTGAGTTCGATTAACCAGTTCAGACTTATCTTCTTTCGCTAATACATAGCCCGCCTGTTGACGCTGCTCTGGCTGAGTCAGTGGCAATGCCTTATCGCTCATCGCATTAAAGTAAGGAACGGCAGCGCACGCCTGACTGACATAATCAGGTTTACCCACAAAGGCCAGAGTCTCACCACTCTTATCTTCAGCCAGGCTCAAGGCCGTTATGATATTTGCACCTTGTGACTCAAACGGCCTGGTCACTTCAATCTGCGCACCCCGATCGACAATCTGCGTAATCCCATCAGTCTGATACAAAATGGCCCCATCCCGGTTGATTCGAGTCGTATATCCCTCGATACGGAACGGCTGAATATCATCAGCCACCGCACATTTAATAACATTATCAGAGAGAATAGCAGTACGTGCATCACGCTTGATTTTGTATGCCCACCCCCGCAATTGACTCACTGCGGCCCTGTCACCTTTCATCGCTTGCTGCTCAACCCAGACCTTATAAGTCTGACGCCGGTACTCAGGTGAAGCACGAAGTGCATCACGTTCAGCTCGGATATCTATTCGCAATGCCGCCATCGCTTTAGCGCGTTCAAACTCAATGATGTTATACGTCAGTTTTCGAAGCAGAGGGTCACGGACAGAAATTCGGACGTGCGCTTTACGTACCCGAAACTCTGCGGCCAACGTTCTGAACCGGTCTTTTGCATTAATGCTGGGGCGCTGCCAGGCAGTCTTATAGGCACGATATCGCGCTTTCAAATCTTCCCTGTCTTCAGCACGAGCAACTCGGCGTTCGAAACGGGCTAACTGATCACGGGCATGAAAACGTTCGTCATATTCTTTCTCAACCACGTACCCAAAGACCAATCGATTCTCGTCATGAACATCAACTTCCGGCGAGGGCTCAAAGGGACCCGCAAGAGGTTCGAGTGTAGACAACGTCAGGTCAGGGTGTAAGCTGCTGGCCTTCAATGGCGTTTGTTCTGCATTAGATCGGCTGTAAATAGCCAATCCCTTATCTTTCTGTTTTAATTCCAACCCCGCCCGAATAAGAACCGCGTGGATCTGTTCCCAGTTCACAGAATCAGATGTCAACGCATCAGCAATATCCTGTTGGCATTCTCTTACTGCATACGTATACAGACTTTCCTGGTCAGCATAATACTCCAGACCTTTAGCACCGTGTGGCATAGGTTTTTGGTCTGGATGAGCACGAACAATCTCTCTATTTTCATTAATAACGTAACAACCTTTGGTTGGCATCCAGCCGTATTTACGTTCCATTTCACGGCTGGCTTTATGCAACCGGGGGATATCGAAAGCATCATCGGCGGCTTTATATGTCATGGGGTTAATACGATTGACGGCAACATGACAATGCAGATGATTGGTGTCACGATGGATAGAGGTGACGTACTGATGGTCCGACATATCCAGCGCTCGAAGACTGTGACGGGCACTTTCAAATATCTGTTGCTCAGTAGGTGAATCTGTCTCCGGCCAGGAAAGAATGAAGTGATAGACAGGGTCCTTACACCGGGTATTCTGTAAGGCAACAGCTTGCATTTCTACTGCGGCAGTCGCCACACTGAAGGTATTCGTTTCGCACAACACACTATCGAAAATCACCTGGTGCCGACCATCAGGAAACGTTTCGGTAATATGCAGTTTTTCTTCATCGCCATCACGATGGATATAATCAATAAGTCTACCAAAGATAGCCTCTTTTGACTTCGAAGGACGCCACGCCGGATGTGATGGATCAATCGCTTCATCAGGTTTTTCCTCATCCCGAAGCGTGACATAGGCTACCAGTTTCAGGAAGCTGGACTTACCATCCCGGCGTTTCTTTGGTTTGACAACAATCACTGTCCCTCCCGCCCTATCGTTAAGATGGCTTTTTGTATGGCGACTAACACTTGCGAGTATTCTTTGCTAAATTTATCGCTGACATTTCCCCGACCTTCATTGAACAAATGTTTCTGAAGTCCCCCCAGCCTACTCAGTTCCATAATTAATTTGGTGTCACATTTGGCTTGTATCTTCCGGCCTAAAGCACAACGGCGCAGAAACTCGCCCACGCTAAGCCCTGCGGCATCTGCCTTTGCTTTTATCTGCTCTTTCTCTTCCGGGTAACAACGTATCCCCAGCAGAACATCAGACCGTTGGCGTTTCTCACTTTTACTCATTTTTTCCAGTTCAATAATCCAATCGTGCCGACGGGCACCAATCAGGGGTGTCGGGGCGAAGCCCTGACCCGGAGTTTTGTTGGGGCCGACTGCGTGCAGGCGGTTCAACAAAACATATCTGGTCCCGTGTTTAACACTGAGATACTGATTATGTCCTGTTTTTTCTTTAATGTCATTACGCCAGAAGGGCACGGGGGATTGGCCTTTGATTAAATTCTGGGATAAAGGTTATAATCGGTCACATTTTTAAAATTCAAAGTGAGAATCCGGATTATGGCTATAAACAGTTATTACACACAGGAGCAACTCGAACTTGCCAAAATGCAACTTGCTGACTTGCCAGATTTGAATGCATCAAGAATGACAGGAAAAGGCGTATTAGCTAACCTGCGTGAACAACTTATTGATTTGTCTGTGAAGAAAGGTTATTCAGTAACAGAAATAAAGTCCGCACTGGATGTGGCAGGAATTACTGTCAGTGCAAAAGCGATTAAAGAAACGATAGATAGCAATATCACAATGAAAAAGAAGAAAGCATCGGCAGCAAAAATCAATACATTGAATTCATCAACCCAGCCATAACAAGCACGAAATAAAATAGCATCATTAATGCTGAAGTGTCTGGATGTTATTTTATCGTGTGGAGGTCAATCCCCTGCACGATGAAATTGCGCTAAATTTGACGATTGAATATGAAATAACATGCGATTTATGGCATTTTTCTTTCAACCTCTCGATGAGATTGGAAGAAAATATCGGTTCACCGTTCGAAATAATTTCGCCCACGATCACGTCACCATCCCTATCTAACTCTATCATGTCGATATGATGTACCTGTATCATTCTAAAGATGAAGAGGCGAATGGCTTTCAACAAACCAAAAAGCTTAAGGTGCAACAGAGTATATTTTACTTTGTATAAATAAAAAGTGAAATTGTATTCATATTCTGCCAGCCAATGCTTAATATCCTATGACCGTTATTCTAATATTCTCACATCATCTAATGTCATATGTGCAATGCTGCACACCAGACATTTTTTAAATTAAATCTGTTTTTCCATCATATTATCCACAAAATAATAAAGCGACGCGCTATCGCCGCTTAAAGTTAATTTTATTTAACATGCTAATTTGTTTGAACAAACAATTTTATTTTCTCCAGAATTTCCTCATGCTCAAAATATTCACTGTCTAAGAACATAAAACAGACATCAAAAATACGAACATAAATAGGAACGATGTATCCCACGAACCGAGAATTGACCATAAATGATGAGGAGTGACTGACGGCCATTTTTCGCATGGTGGGAAGCATGCTCCATCCCCTTTCATATTCTTCGAGGGTAATACGTTCCGGTTGGGTTCTGGCGGCTTCATTAATCTGCATAAAAGCATCTTTAAACGGAATGATGTGACACGTCGGATCAACCTCACGGACTGTTTCCAAGGTTTTTCGATTCCATCGTGTCACATAAACATCTCCCTCCATTTCAGCGTAATCATAAATGTAGGTAGTACCGGTTATATAAAACACGGGTGAACTCTGATCGTGTCTCATACGGTTCCCTCTTTTTCCTGCGCGACATAAATTTCTTCAACACGCATCATAATCTGATTGTGTGTCAAATAGCGGTTATCACGCATTACAAAATAGTCACAACGAAAACGCACATAGATTTCCGTGATATCACCACAATACATTTCAATCATTTTGAACGATTCACTATGATCACCATGACGCCAATCTAACGGTGGGAGCACACACAGATTTTCGTTGTATGTCTCTTTATCAATCTGACTGATGGGCAATTTTTTGGCGTTACAATAAGCCAAATACGTATCAATATCTTTATCTGTCATGAAATACCCCTTGCTTAATGATGTGTCTTCTCAGGCTTTTTCCGGCGTTTTCCTTTTTCAAGGTTCAGTCGGTGCTGAGTCGCTTGCTTCGTGACACAGGAGCGGTACGGGGTATCAGCTGACGTGACAAGGGCGACGATGAGGCCGCATGCGCAAGGGAGTGAGGCACGAACGAGTGCGAACGGGAGAGACGACGGCGAAGCGTACCCTTTTCTCGGCAGCGCCCCGTGCCAGCGTAAGTCATGAAGAAAGCGGCTCTGCACAATCAGCAAAAGCAAAGGGAGACGCCGGAAATAAATCGGCAAAGCCGAATCTTAACGGCCACGACAGTGGCCAGTGAAAGCGGCGCGGTCATCAGACCGCTGCAAGCGCGCCCTGGACTGGATGACATCCGCTCAAGGCGGCTGGCATCCAGCAGGCAAAAAACACCGCCCCAGAAGACGGTAAAACATCAGATATAGGCTCGTTTATGCTCCAGTGTTCGCAACAATTGCCCCCACTCTGCCCCATTCAAGGCCGGTACACGGACCGGTTCCTGCTTGCTTTGGCAGTGAACAATATGTCGCCCTAATGCTTTCAGTCGGGGACTGATCGCAAATTCGTCAAGGGTGGCATGATGCATCCGCTTTTTTTGCGGTGTTCCGTTGGTGCGCTGGTTTACAAAATACGTCTGGCATGCAAGGATAAAGCGATCGTTAGTCATGGATTTGTCTCCGTTAACGATGGAGTTAACCGGCCTGTTCGTGCAGGCTGGAGATGAGAAGGCAGGGCGTAAGCTCTGCCTTTTTATTGCACGTCATAACTAAATAAATAGTGATATACATTATTGATATCATTATTTATGCATATTTAATCGATAGCGCGATAAATGAAACCACGCTCGCTGTGCTCGCTGGCGTAATCTTTCAACCAGTCATAGTTATTGGTCAGACGTTGCAGCAGCACCTCGTTATCATTTCCGCTCGCTTCCCACATCAGCACATTGAGTGCGTACAGGGTGACTATGATCCCCGCCGCATCACCGGAAATCTCAGCATCAAAATAGTTACTGGTAACCCCCATACGCGCTGTCTCCATATCTGGCCGTAGATAGGCTCCCCCATTAGATAAACGAAAAATGACCCAATGACCGCCATTATAGGCAGTGCAAAATTTACGCATATGGCCGTAGATCAGAGCCTCGCCTTTGATGTGCCTGGCACCGAACAACAAAGGAAATATGTCCATGCGTTGATAATTAGGCACTTTTATCGCGGTTACGGTAGAAGCGGTCTGAATATTATTTGCAAGGTTGGTCATGCTCATCTCTCCTGATAATGGCCTTTTTCTGGCGTCGCCCTTTTGGGTTTCACACAGCGCGGGGAGCCTTGCTCCGTGAAAAAAAGACCGGAACGGGGTATCAGCAGACATGACAAGGGCGACGACGAGGCCGCATGCGCAAGGGAGTGAGGAACGAGCGAGTGCGAACGGGGGAGATGACGGCGAAGCGAACCCTTTTCAGGGTTGCGCCCCGTGCCAGTGTCTTTCACGGAGAAAGAAAACCCGCAGCGAAACACCGGATAAAGGCCCAGTGGGAGCGAAGCTACAAAATGCGACATTTGTCTTCGTTGGGGCTCTGATTAACAACAAACCATGATCAGCTCAATGCCTCAAATATCATGTCCATCGAAAACCCCTTGTACTGGAGGTAGCGAATCTGTTTGTTTTTCTCTTTGGCTTCTGACGGCATCTCATCACCAAATTTACTGACTTTCAGCTCCCTTGCCATGGCATACCAGTCCACATCAACTTTCTCCAACGCCTGCTCGACCAACTCCTGAGGAAAACCCTTTTGCCTGATTTCCTGTTTGATTCTGGTCGGGCCATGTTTCTTTCGAACATGTTTTTCAATCAGATCCGTGATACCTATTGAGTGCATCCAGCTAGCGTTTAAGTCAGCTATTTTCTACAACTTGTAATGTCTGTGTCTGTCACAAGTGGAGAAAATCAATGAACACTTTAGTTAGTAACATCGGTGTGTCGGGGACTCTGATTGCCCTAGATATCGCTAAAAAACATCACGATGCAAAAATTCGGCACCCGGATGGACGAACATCCTACCTGCGTATTGAAAATTCCCTGGAAGGGTTCAACCGACTGCTTGCGCTCACCGCTTCACCCCATGAAGATATTATCGCTGCCTTTGAACCTACAGCTGATTATCACCGCAACATCGCATGGTGGTTACATAAGCAGGGAGTTCAGTGCCATCTTGTTTCATCTATCAGATGTGCGCGAGCTCGTGAGATGCTGTTTAAGACCTGGGATAAAAATGATCGCAAAGATGCCAGTGTCATTATGTATTTGCTCGAACAAGGATTATCTTCACCATTTTATGATCCTCTGGCGAATGGCATTATCGATATACAGGAGATATCAAACACATATCATCAGGTTACTCTGGCACTAACACGATGTCTGAACAGCCTGGTTAACCACTATCTGACCCTTTATTTTCCCGAAGCTGAGCAGTTTCTGCATATGTCCCGGGCAGAGTGGTTCTGCCAGTTTTTACTTCAATTCCCTACACCGTCTTGTATCACGTCACTGAACCGGGATGTGTTTGTAAAACAGTCATGGGATGTTGTTGGCCGGAAACAGTATAAACAGCAGTTTCTTGAACATCTCTATGATGTTGCTGCGGATTCCATTGCATTACCGTTGTCAGAAGATTCTCTGGCAGTGACCACGTTCAGATTGCAGCTTCACCGTTATGTCGGGCTTTCGGCTCAACGATTGCAGCTTGAAAAGCAGTCAGAAAAATATTTACAGGAACGGAGCGACTACAGACACTTACGTACGATCCCGGGTATTGGTGCTGTCATTGCCCTTATGATAATTGCCGAAAGTGGTGATTTGACACGTTTCGCTCATTATCGGCAGTACCTCAACTTTTGCGGTTTTAATCTTTCCGCCAGTCAGAGCGGACAAAAGCACAGTGGTTACAGATTGTCGAAACGTGGAAATGCGCGGTTAAGATATGCCTTCTGGCTTGCCGCCACCGTAGCCGTAAGAACGAGAGAAAACAGCTTCCGCTACAAATATGAACGTTATATTCGGGAAAATGGAGATAAGCCAGATCAGAAAAGAAAAGCCATGACGGCTGTGGCAACAAAAGTCGCCAGAGTGGCGCATGCAATTGTAAAGCAGGATATTGATTACAAAGGGTATTATGAAATAAGCCATGGGACGTGATTCAACGGGCCGTAAGGCGCATCGCGACCATTAGATAACGCTCAACGTCCATGGTTTCCCAAAATGCTGTGTTAAGTCCTGTCGGGCCATTTCGGACCCTTGTATGTCATGGTAAGCATATTTATAAGCCGAAAGGAGATGAGCAATATCGGATACAAAAATGAACCATCGTCTTCGTATTAGATGGCAGGATCCCTGCGTGTAAAATAGTTGACTCAGACGGTAGTCCGTTATCAGACGGTGATCATCCAGATAACCGCACTCAACCAGATGCGACAACGCCCTGTCGATATCCTCTCTGTCTTCCGTCAGATTACCCAGAACCCGCGTCAATTCACCGGATGCGTAATCCCGCTTTGCCAGCAGTGACACCGCGTAGTCATACAGTTCCTGTGATGTCATGAGGCACCTCCGTTGTAATGGA
>NZ_CQAZ01000079.1 GCF_001152565.1 Yersinia pekkanenii
ATCTTTCGGGGAAATGTGCACGGAACCCCGATCTGGGGTTTTGGGCTGGATTACGGGCGCGTCAAACTTCACGATTTATAGCTGTTATTTTAAAAAGTGGCTTTTGCTATATAATAAATTGGATATATAGAAAATATAGCTTGTCGAGGAGTGATTATGGCTGTAGTTCCTTTAATGCCCAATGGTGGGTTCGATGTATTAAAAAAAATATGCGTGAGGCCCGTCTAAGAGGACAACCGCGAGGTATGGCTTTGCCACCAACTTATCATTGGTTTTACCAAAAGGTTCGTAACCGGGGTCTATGGGATTACAAACAGAAAGATAGAAATCTTGCTAATTTTGGTAATTTTAATTATGGGGCTACTGGAACAGCAGCAGGAATACCGATAAATATACTGTTAATGGGGGCTGGGTTTGCTCAGTCGAGAGCGGGTACGTCAAGACCTGAATGGGGTGCATGGCATCAGCGCCCTCCTTATGGTGATGACCCTCGAGATCAATATTGGATTCAGCAAGGAATTGATTATGCAACGCGAAATGGTTATTAAGTGGGCTCATGGCTTATTAACAACGGTATTATTTATTGCTGTCGGCTCTTTCAGCCTTTACCAATATATCATGAGCAAACCTTATGATGACAGTCTGTATAGTCAAAAGCAGTTAACAGAAAATATTTGGCTATATGTGACTGAATATAAAAGCTCAGGTGCGACTGACTCAGACGTTTACCGTTATTATCTGAATAATAAGATTGACGATAACATAATAGGAATACTAGGGAAATCATCGCCCTTCCTTACCGCAGATAAGGCTAATGCTGAGGTTTCAGGTGAAGATAATATTGTTAAAGTCAGTATTATTGGGAGAGTTTACTCTTTTAATAACTCCGCTTTTTTTTATGATAAAGAAACGCCAGTTATGCCTACAATAGATTTTCGGGCGAAAGGGATTAGTGCCTGGAAATAAAGGATATATCTGTGGAGGCAGGTTCGTTACCCTGCCCTTTAATTACGTGACAACGTCACAGATAAAGCACTTTTTAATCCTACCTTAATCCGGTATGCTCGAAATATGTCATAGAATTTTCCGGATTTGAAACGTGACTTCAATGATCAATCTACCCTACCCATTTCCATTTATAAGCGTAGGAACGGTTGTACTATAGACCTAAGTACATGTTAACAGTATAAATTATATTATTGGCAACAAAAGATAAGGAATGCATATGATCGTTTTTATAACAGGAGCAACCTCCGGTTTTGGTGAGGCTATCGCCCGCAAATTTATCAGCCACGGTCATCAGGTTATCGCGACAGGCCGTCGTCAAGAGCGGCTGGACAAATTGAAGTCTGAACTGGGTGAGCAATTGCATACTGTGCGTTTAGACGTACGAAACCGTGCTGCTATTCAACAAGTTATTGATGAACTGCCTGCCGAGCTGAAAAATATCGATTTATTAGTTAATAATGCAGGCTTGGCATTGGGGTTGGAACCGGCTCATAAAGCCAATGTTGAAGATTGGGATACGATGATTGATACCAATACCAAAGGTTTGGTGAATATGACTCGCGCCTTATTGCCTGCGATGGTGGAACGTAATATCGGTCACGTGATTAATATTGGCTCTACCGCTGCCAACTGGCCGTATGCTGGCGGTAACGTGTACGGTGCGACCAAAGCTTTTGTGAAGCAATTCAGTTTGGGTCTGCGTGCTGACTTACAGGGTACACGCATCCGCGTTACTGATATTGAACCTGGTATGGTCGGTGGGACCGAATTCTCTGCGGTGCGTTTTAAAGGTGATGGTGACAAAGTCAATAAAACCTACGATGGTGCTAACCCGCTGACATCAGAGGATATCGCTGAAGCCGTATATTGGGTTGCGACTCTACCCGCCCGCGTCAATATTAATTCTCTGGAAATGATGCCTGTCAGCCAATCTTTTGCCGGATTAAGTATTCACCGCGAAGGTTAATACGCTACGTTAGTGCCAGGGGCTTAACCGCCCCGCCCTTAATTTACTCGCCAGCCAGCAACAATAATCAACATCCCCGCCAGAGCAACTCCAGCACCAACCCAGTCAAATACGGAAAGTTTCACGCCATCGACTACCCGCAACCAAATTAATGCCGTGGCAACATAAACCCCACCGTATGCGGCATAGACGCGCCCACTGGCAGCCGGATGCAGTGTCAGTAACCAGACAAACATGGCCAGGCTTGCCGCTGCGGGCAGTAATAACCAGATTGTCCCACCTTTGCGTAACCACATATAGGGCAAGAAGCAGCCGATGATTTCAGCCAGTGCAGTGACAAAAAACAGAAGTGATGTCTTTAACATTCTTAGATCTCTTTATATTGCCAGTAATATGTTGCTCATAGACCAAAGGTTGTAAATTAACATTAAGTTACTCTACATATACTCAACAAGATTGTCGCTGACTGGTTTATACACCGCGAGCAATGATATAATTTTTATCCGCTGATAGCGTGCCAGTAAACTACATGATGATTTAACATCACCGACTCATAAAGGACTTAAGACGATGAAAATAAATAGCCTGCTACGCGCGTTTCTGCCGGTAGCCTTGCTGATGTTGCCGCTAACGTGGCAAACACCGGCGCTGGCACAATCAGCAAACTGCACTCAAGGCAGCACCTGTGTTTCTGTTGGTGGCAGCAATGATCCAATGTCAAAAGAGCAAGCTCGCCAAAGCCAACAACAATGGGATGATAATCATCTGCTGCGCAATAAAGTTAATAACCGGGTAGAAAAGAATTTTGATAAGTTTGATCGGGCTGAAGATGCGAAGGACAACTGTGATCGCAGCGAAAACGTGAACGCCTATTGGGAGCCAAATACTCAGCGTTGCCTGGACCGTTTATCTGGTCGCCAGATTAATCCGTAATAGATAACTATGCCCCAGATTCACTTGAGGTTATGTCAATCTGGGCTATCCTTTAGGTACCTTTTAGGAATCAATAGGTTAGGCAAGCTATTCATCCACATAAGGATTTATGATGAAAAAAACGCTTATTATCAGCACGTTGTTATTCTCTCTGGCTCCTTTGGCGGTACTGGCATCTTGCGAAAGTGTGAAGGCAGACATTACACAGAAGATTATCAGTAATGGGGTGCCTGAATCCGGTTTTAAACTGGATATCGTTCCTAATGATCAAGTTCAGCAAGCTGGCGGCCAAGTGGTCGGGCATTGCGAAAATGATACTCAGAAAATTGTTTATACCCGTATAACCAACGGAGAATAATCTCTGCGTAATCCGGTGTCCGGGCGTGCCTTTCGGTGCGCCTTTTTGTTTTATAAATAATTTGTTTCTGCATTTATAAAGATTCACTGGTCATTCATTTGGTGACCAGTAACAATCTAGCGGTCTATCAAAACGTGAGGTTTACCTCAATATGTCCGTCAGTTGCGTTGCATGAAACGGCGAGTTGATTTGCATTACTACCGCGCAATGCTGCGCCGACTGCTGATTTCGATCATGCTGGGTATAGTATCAGCGCTGATTGTTTGGCTATTCCATCAGGCAATGTTGGGATTGGAATGGCGGTTATTCGCCCGAACTGATGGCAGCCTGGTTGCGGCAGCCTCCTCTATTACTGGCTGGAGGCGAGTATTAACGCCAGCACTGGGTGGTTTGGCGGCCGGTTCTCTACTCTGGGTATACCAACGTTACCAACAGCAAAAGCCCAGTGCACCGACCGATTATATGGAAGCGATTGAGACTGGTGATGGGCGTTTAGATGTTTCCGCCAGTTTGGTTAAATCCCTCGCGTCATTATTAGTTGTTTCCAGTGGCAGCGCGATTGGTCGCGAAGGCGCAATGGTGTTATTAGCGGCCTTGTTTGCGTCGGTGTTTGCTCAACGTTATGCCAAGCCTAATGAATGGAAACTCTGGGTCGCCTGCGGTGCGGCGGCCGGTATGGCCAGTGCCTATCATGCACCGTTGGCGGGGAGTCTGTTTATTGCAGAGATTCTGTTTGGCACCTTGATGCTGGCCTCGCTTGGGCCAGTCATTATTGCCGCCGTCAGCGCGCTACTCACCACGAATTTATTACAAGGTGGACAGGAAACCCTTTATCAAGTGCCAGCCTTGCCATCACCCTGGCCAATACAATATGTTCTTATGGCATTGTTGGGATTATTAGCAGGCGTCTGCGGCCCCCTGTTTTTAACCGGAATGACCGCCAGTGGGCAGATTTTCCGTTCACTGAATTTATCGCCGCCACTGCAACTGGCATTGGGGGGAATGATTGTGGGGCTATTATCGCTGATTTTCCCTGAGGTCTGGGGCAATGGCTACAGTGTAGTACAGTCACTGCTGACAGCTCCGCCAGCTGTTTTATTGATAAGTGGCATATTAATATGTAAGTTATTGGCCATATTGGCCAGTAGTGGGTCGGGTGCTCCGGGAGGGGTATTTACCCCGACATTATTTGTTGGGGCAGCGTTGGGCATGTTATGCGGCCAAATGTTTGCCTGGTGGCCCGTTCTTGGTGACGATATTGGGTTGTTAATGGCCCTGACGGGTATGGCTACTCTGTTGGCGGCAACCACTCACGCGCCTATTATGGCAGCACTCATGGTTTGCGAAATGACCGGTGAATACACCCTACTGCCCGGATTACTATTATCCTGTGTTATTTCGACCACAATCGCTCGCTGGTTACGTCCAATTTCGGTATATCATTCGCGTTAAAATGAGTTATTAATACTATAGTGATTATTAATTGGCCTATCCCAAACAATATCCATGAATATATTATTTTCCCATTGCGGTCAGATCTAAATATTTTGCTAAAGGCTTTTCTTCTGGGTGTGGTAGATAAGGTAGTTGCCCCAACTGCGGCGCAGGTATGCGTTCGCGTAGCATGGCGATTGTTTCGGCATAATGCGCTAATCCCGGATTAATACGATTTGCGACCCAGCCTAATAATGGCAGTCCGTCATTGAGAATAGCTTGTGCTGTTAATAAAGCATGGTTGATACAACCTAATTTAATTCCGACAACCAAAATAACAGGCAATTGTTCCTGGACTACCCAATCAGAATAGAAGCGCTGGTCATTCATCATGACTTTCCAACCACCACAGCCTTCGACAACAACCGTATCCGCTTTGGCAGATAAACACTGTAACCCTTCAGTCATTTCGCTGTAGTTAATCAGTGTGTTTGAGCAAGCATGGATGACATCGCTTTGTAATGGGAATGGGTTAACCTCATGATAATCCACATCAATAGAGGATGAGTTCTGTAAAATCAGTGCATCCTGATTACGTAACCCATTGGGCGTTTCTTGGCTTGCCGTTGCCACCGGCTTATAGCCGACAGCGGTTCTGCCATTTTGGCTTAAGACCTGAAGTAAGGCCCGTGACACTACAGTTTTACCAACAGCAGTGTCGGTTCCCGTCACAAATACTCGCGTTAACATAACAATACTCCGCCATCTGGCCACGTAGACTCAAGTTTTCCGCCAAACATTAGCGAACTGGGCAATATGGATAAAAGTCTAGGCGATGCCAACAACAGACAGCTTGCGTTAGCGCAAGGTTTTGCTGAACTGAGAGAGGTTTTTAACGGATTATACTAAATAATAGGAGGAATATATCAGATATACCCACTAATAATTAACTCTTAATTATTAGTGGGTATACTTTACCCTTGCAGTAACTTCACCAGTAATGAGCCATTATATAATGCTTCTTTTACTAATGCCGCGCCAGGCATTGTGCCTTGATTAAAAAATGCGGTTGGTTCAACAAGAATACTCTCGCTGTAAGCGGGTAGCGCTTGCTGGCGAATACAAGATGCAATTGCTGGATGCAAAATAGACGCGGCTTTATTTAACGGCGACCCCACCAGAATTTTTTCTGGATTAAATAAATTAACCATAATGGCAATAATGCGCCCAACGCTGTGGCCGACACCCAGAATGATATCTTTGGCTAATTGATCGCCAGCCAATGCCGCATCACATAAAGACTCAACATTGAGTGGCGCGCTATGTAATAACGAGCTCATTGAGCCATTTAATCGTTGCTGAGCTAATTCCAGCATGTTTTCAATACTGGCAACCGTCTCAAGACAACCGTGATTACCGCAATAACAGCGTTTGCCATAGGGGTCGACTTGGGTATGACCAATCTCGACTACGCTGCGGCTACCCGCATGCAATACTCTTCCGGCGGTGATAACGCCTGCACCTACATTATGGTCAATCACTACCTGGATGACATTCTGACACCCACGCGAGGCACCATACAGTGCTTCTGCCATGGTCCAGGCGCAAATATCATGTTGCAGAAAAACGGGTAACCCCGTGCGTTGTTCCAGCTCTGGCCCGAGTCGCATTTCATCAACATCATAAAATGGCATTTTATGCACAATACCTGCTGGAGCATCAATAATGCCGGGCATGGTAATGGCTATAGCAGTCAGCCTTTCAAGCTTTTTCTGATGCCGGATAAAGAATTGATCAACTTCGTTGAGGATGCGGTTAAGCAACGGTTCAGCGTGACTATCCGGTAATGGAATTTGATCTTCAACCACCAGTTTACTACTGAGGTCGCGCAAGGCGAGAGTGATAGAACCACGGCTGATACGACCAGAGACGTAATGCCAGGCTTCGGTATCCAGAACTAAACCGATAGCGGGCCGCCCACGGCTACCGACGTCTTGATATTCGGTTTCTTTTACCAGATGAGCTTCAACCAGTTCCCGCACAATTTTTGTGATACTGGCGGGGGCCAATTGCGCCCGTTTAGACAGCTCAATACGTGATATTGGGCTAAACAAATCAATCAGCCGATAAACGGCTCCTACATTGGTTTGCTTGATTTGATCAATATGCCCAGGCTGTCCATCCGTTATCACTAAACCGGCTCCTTTTCTGCCAACCAAATATTTTTCGCGCTTCTAAATAAAGATTATCGGCTATGTTGGGGCTTTTAGCATATGGCGTCAACTATTTGATTAGTTATGTGATTTACTGCACATAATCACCCGTTTTATTGGGACTGCTGGCGATTTTTTATACGAAGTGAGTCGCTATGGGCTCACATGATCCCGACGTATTTATCACTCGGTAAGGCTAATGCGGGTCGTTGGCTAAGTAGATTTAATTGCCCCCGAAGCAGCAGATGTATCCTTAACCATTAAGCGAATTAACGCCTCTGCCGGGGCAGTTACTGGCCGATGCTTATGATTGACCAGCCATACCTCGGTGGTGGCATCGGCTTCAGCTAAAGGCAAATATTTTACCCCATCCACTTTTATCCGTGTAAATGAAGCTGGCAGTATTGATACGCCCAAACCGGAAGATACCAGGCCAACGATGGTCATCGCCTCCCCGACTTCTTGCGTGATATAGGGCGTGATGTCATAACGAGCTAACAGAGTGAGAATTTCGTCATACAGTGCGGTACCCACTTCACGGGAAAAGAAGACAAAAGGCTGCTCTGCCAGCGAACTGATTTTAACACTGCCATGAGGCAACGCAGCTAATGGGTGTTCTTCGTGGACTACTGCCACTAAGGGTTCACGCAACAATAGACGATATTGTAAGGCATCAGGTAGCCGGGTATTACGCATCACACCAAGATCAAGCCGCCCATCCAGTAGCGGTTCAATTTGTTGCTTAGTGTTAACTTCCTGCATCTTAATATGCACTTGTGGATGCAATTGGCGAAATGCGCGTAAGTTTTTAGATACCGTACTAATAAACGGTGCTGATGAGGTAAAACCAATGGTCAGTTCGCCGGATTCGCCGCGATGTAAACGTGCTGCCTTTTCTGATGCCGAGTTTACCTGCGCCAGAATTTGATACGACTCCTTTAAAAACAATGCGCCCGCTTGGGTCAAACTGACATTACGGTTGTTACGAGCCAGTAATCGAGCACCAATTTGTTCTTCCAAAATTTGGATTTGCTGACTCAGTGGAGGCTGAGAAATACGTAAACGTTCAGCGGCTCGGCCAAAGTGCAATTCCTCTGCCACTGCAATGAAATAACGTAAATGTCTGAGTTCAATACTCATTGGGTTCCATTGATATGTTTAAAGTCTTATTTAGAATGATTAATATATTAGACAAAAAACTCAGCTATTTCTATGATCTTTCTATTGAGCTGAACGGTGGATAAGCCATTGTAGTGCTAATCCCCTGTTATAACGGCGTCCAGACCATTTTTGATTGAATTATGTAGCGCGGCGAATTTTTTTGCATAGAT
>NZ_CQAZ01000080.1 GCF_001152565.1 Yersinia pekkanenii
GGAACAGAGACATTGCAAACCTAAGCGTTCGTCACGCTACGCGTGCCAATCGCTAAGGCCCCGGAAATCACGCCCAGCGCGTCGCTACGCGCCACACTGCCCGCTCACCGGGGTTCTTTGCAGTGTAAGGTCAATTATCGTTTATAAGCCCGTAAGGCTCAGCAGGGCAGAGGTGTTATCAGGATCTCTTATGGCCCGAACCGGCGTTGCCGGGCTTCAGCGGTCATACATCGGGGTGTATGCTATTACCGTGTGCCGCTTTCCATGCACTGCGTGCATCAAGTTGCTGCTATGACGGGGTAAGTTTGGAGATCGACGGTAAACGGGGTCTGAAGCCCAATAGTACGGAAACGTTCGATAAGAGGTCGGTCTGAGAAATAGAATAGTAAACAATGGTGTCTGTTAAATGCCAAATTGAGGATATTTCCCGTGTCTATTATAGTTACTTCACCACCGTAAATTTCCGTACGGTTGGGCTTCAGACCCCTTAAATGCTGAACAATTAGCTCTGTTGCTAGGAATGACTGATAAAGGTCGTCTGGGTTTTGCTATCCAACTGAAGTTCATAGAGTTATATGGCCGATTCCCTGAAGATAACAGACAAATTAATACTGATGTTGCTCAGGCATTAGCCAAACAATTATCTGTTCCCATCGACGCTATTGCTTCATACGATCCCTGTTCCCGCCAGGGGCAAAGGCATCGACGGACAATTAGGGATTTTTTAGGATACCGACCGTCTACTGGCGCAGATCTGAAACAACTTAAGATGAAAAGAACGGGACGAGTTGTACCTCGTTCGGTTATGCCGCATAACGTCCATAATTTTGTTTCTGTTCTTCGGTCAAAAAATCGATAGGCATTCAGCGTTCCTTGCATAAGTATGACCTTGGTCTATTTTTAATTATCTCAAATATTATAAGTTTTGAGACCACTCAAAACGAATTCAAACATGAGTATCAAAAATCGCGATTTATACTTTATGATACTACGCAGTATCAATATCGATTTGTGAGACCAATATGGCATTACTGGGATATGCAAGAGTATCAACCAGCCATCAGAAACTGACGGTACAGATCACGGAGCTGAAATCTGTAGGTGTCAGAGATGACCGGATTTTTACTGATATGATGTCAGGAGCCACGGATGAGCGCGAAGGGTTACAACGGCTGCTTGCCCGTGCAGAAAAGGATGACATCATTATTTGTACCAAAATGGATCGGCTTGGCCGCAATACCGCAGACATGATCCACATTGTTGATGCTTGCTATAAAAAGGGAATAGCCATTCGTTTTCTGGAGAACGGACTAAGTACAGAAGGAACTATGGGGAAAATGGTGATTCAAATTTTGGCAGCTGTTGCAGAAGCAGAACGAGAACGTATTCTGGAACGCACTAATGATGGCAGAATTGTTGCTATGGCATCCGGTGTCAAATTTGGACGGAAACCGCACTCGAAAGCAGCACTTGTCAGACAACTTATCAATCAGAAGCAATCAGAAAAAATAATTCTAGAAAAGACAGGGGTTTCTCGGGCTACTTATTTTCGGTTAAAAAAATCGGAAAACAATCAGAAATCATCAGTAAGATAATATTAATCACGATTTAAAAAGAACTATTCTAAGCAGAGATCAAGTCATACAATAAATTATGATAGGGAATTAAAAGCTATGGAAGAAATAAACCTACTTAAAGAAATTCGTGAGCTAAAAAGTCAACTATCCTACGCTAAAAATATTGGTTTCTTTATGGGGGCCGGTACCTCCTGTGCTTTAGGCTTGCCAAATATATCTCAATTGACTATTCAAGTGGAAAGTGCATTAACCGGATCATTGTTGGATTATTTTAATGTTATTAAAGCTGACTTATCGAAGCCTGATGAAACAATTAGCATTGAAGATATTCTTAATCAGATAAGACGGATTCGCGAAATAACTGAAGAAAGGCCTGATAGAGAATTTCTCGGGGTTTCTGGCATAAACGCGCGTGATCTGGATATTGAAATTTGCAAAAATATTTATAATCTAATCACGGAGAAAGAAGTTAGTGCTAATCTGACTGCCCCAAAGAAATTTTTTGCGTGGTTAAACATGCAAAACAGAGATTTTTCAAAAGAGATTTTTACTACAAATTATGATCTGGTAATAGAAAAATCTCTTGAAGCAATTCGTGCGCCGTATTTTGACGGTTTCGTTGGTTCTTATGAACCATTTTTTTGGCAAGAAAGTGTCGAAACACTTGTTCGTAGAAATGATCTAACTCAGAACTGGATTCGATTATGGAAGATACATGGTTCTCTTAGTTGGTTTTGGAAAAAAAGAGAGAATCTGAAGTCGCATAAAGTTATACGTCTTGGGAAAGTAGATAAAATTGAAGAAGAGAAAAATGAGATCGTCATTTACCCATCAAAAGAAAAATATGATCTATCTCGTAGACAACCTTTTTTAGTTTACTTCGACCGCCTTAAAAACTATTTACTAAGTGGTGAGCTTCTATTCATTTTTACCGGATACTCATTTTTAGATCAGCATATAAATGAAATTATTTTTAATTGCTTGAGGCAAAACAACAGACTTAGTGTTGTAGTCTTTTTTTATGCAGACAGTGAAGTTAAAAAATTGCATTCCCTTTCGGCAGGATATCTAAATCTATCTGTATTCGGACCAACAACTGCGATTATAAACGGAACGTTAGGGAAATGGTTCTTTGACCAATGCGAGCTAAAAAACAAAGAAAAATGTGATGGTTTTTGGAATGCTGACGGTGAAAAATTCTTGCTTGGTGATTTTAATTATTTGGTTGAGTTCTTAGTTGGTAATTCTGGCCGTAGCAGCGAGATTGAGGTATCTATAAATGAAGACTGACTCTACATATTTAGGAAAGGTTATTCGTGTGGATTCCAGTACTGTAGAGGTAGAGGTTTCATCAGAAATACCTTCCGCAGCGCCAATAATAAATGGTCGATTATATAAAATTGGTCAGATCGGCACATTTGTAAAAATGCCAATGGGGAATATTACTATCTACGCTATCGTTGCTGCGGTGAGTGACAGACCATTTGCAGATAGCAGTGATGATGAGTATAGAATGAGCTCAAAATTCCTTTCAGTACAACTAATTGGCGAAAAAATAGGTGACAGTGAGTTTGAGAAAGGGGTTGGTACTTATCCTACAATAGGTGATGAAGTACATCTTGTAATTGAACACGATCTATTTGAAATTTATGGAGAAAAGGATACTGGTTCCATTGAAATTGGGAAACATTCTTCATCTGAAAATTTAGGTGTCTATGTAGATACTCATAACTTAATTTTACGTCACTGTGGCATTTTGGGCTCAACAGGTAGCGGAAAATCCAATACTACTGTCAGCATACTGAAATCTATTCTACATGGTTATGTTGGTTCAAGGATTATATTGGTAGACCCACACGGTGAATATGCCTCTGCATTTCCTGATGCCAAAGTTCTTAAAATTAACGAAGAGAGCTCCCCATTAATAATACCGTTCTGGTTGATGACCTTTGAAGAACTGGCATATTTCTTAGTCGGTGCCGATCATCGTGATGAGCAGAAAATAGAATATCGTTTACTGAGGGACCTTGTAACTGAATTAAAGAAGGAAAATATAAATTTAAAGGCAGGTGCTGTTGATGTAGATCTTGTTACAGCGGATTCGCCTATTCCTTTTAGCGCAAGACGATTATGGCATGAGATGAATTGGTGTCTTAACGCATCATTTTCTTCCACAATGAAAGATGAGCAAACCAAGAAAACTGCTCAAGAAAAGAATGCTGGAGACGCAGAAACATTGACTCCAGCGACATTTGAGCCTTACTCAATGGGTAATGCAGCACCTTATAAGTCTAAACATATGGAGTATTTTTCTTATGAGAAAAAATTACTTTCTCGGCTAAGAGATACGAGATATGATTTTTTGTTCAATCCTGGAGATTATAAAACGGCAGACTCTGAAAAAGATTTGCATGATTTACTAGCGGATTGGATAGGATGCAATCAAAGACTAACAATACTAGATCTTAGCGGTGTCCCATTTGAGGTACTAGATATAACCATAGGCTTGATTACACGGTTTGTTTACGACAGCATGTTTTGGGGGCGTAAAGAGTCATATACCGGTAAGCAAAGACCACTGCTCTTAGCCTTCGAGGAAGCTCATACGTATCTAGGGAAAAATGACAAGAGTAATTATTCAAAAGCTGCGGTTGAAAAAATATTTAAAGAGGGAAGGAAATTTGGCGTAGGAGCACTAGTCATTTCTCAACGTCCTTCAGAGTTGTCGGAGACTATAATTTCCCAAATTGGCACGCTGATAGCTCTTCGGCTTACCAATTCAAGCGACCAATCTATAGTAAAATCATCCGCACCCGATAATCTAAATAGTCTTATGGATCTTCTTGCATCTTTGCGTATAGGTGAGGCCGTTATTTCAGGTGAAGCTATAAAGATTCCATCTCGAGTTAGATTGAAATTGAATCACCCAAGGCCAACCAGTGAAGATCCAAAGTTAATAGAATGTTGGACCAAAGAATTCTCTCTAGATGCTGATAACTATAAAACCGTTGTAACTAAAATACGTGAACAGAAAATCTAACCAATGGAGCGTAAAAATGGAAAGAAGAGGTGTTTCATCAAGGATGATTCGGAGTATTGGGTACGACGAATCTATTTCTACATTAGAGATTGAATTTAATACTGGAGCTGTATGGAACTACCATGATTTTCCACTTACAACTTGGTATGAATTTGATGGGGCTGAATCACACGGCAAATTTTTTCATAGTTTCATAAAGAAAAATTATCGCGAGTCACAAGTAGGATAATTTACGGATAGGCTACCACTGAACTATACAGTTGATCGGTGGTAGTCACTATTTTTGCTAATCATGATGAGTAAAACGGTGGTTAATAAATTATTTATTTGATTGTCTATTGCTTAGCGTAGGTTTTCACCCCATTGGCCCTCATACCCCGACAAGAAAAGATACTGATGGAAAATTGGTCGAGAGAACTGTCGATTGGGGAGTTGTTGTAAAAGAATGGCAACAAAATTGAACTACAACAGAAAATGAAAGTGGGAGGATAGATCGGAATTAAGGAAATTTATGTTACTAATCTACTTAGTTTTGCGATCCATTATTTGGCGGCATAAAAACTAGAGACTTCGGGGAAGCCCTTATAGTAGGTTTTGACCCCGTTGGCCCTCAAACCCCTAATTCTGTCTAGTTCTGCTGGCTATGCGTTATTTCCCCCAGTAGAATGATCACTGAGGTCAATAACCCTGTTCTTTGTAGTGCTGAAATGCTCGCAAAAAAACAAATAGCACTTTTTGTCAAAAAAAATAGCAAAAATACAGTAATATGACTGTAACAACAGCTTCCTCCAGACTAACGTCGTAAGAGTGGAAGCTTTTTTTTTGACTTTTTAATAGGGTTGTTGAATTGTCAGTTCTAATCCCATATCAAAAACCTTACCAATCAAGTTCAGATTTGTGCCAAAAACTTCAACGTGATGGTTTAACTATAGTTGACGTAGGAAAAGCCCAAAAGATACTTGAGAGGTGTAGCTACTATCGTTTTAAAGCATATCTGATTCCTTTTCGTGACGAGACTACAAAAAGGTATTATGAAGAGGCAACTTTTTATAAAGCGCACGAGTTATATCTTTTCGATCAGGATTTGCGTCTACTTGTTTTTAAATTGATACAAAAAATTGAAATTGCCGTTCGCAGTTCTTTTGATTATTGGGTTACTGGCAAAAGTCAAAATTCCTTCTGGTACTTAAATTCATCGCTATTTAATAATAGTGATAATCACGTCAAAACTGTCTCTGGTGTGAGTACATCATTCAGAAAATCAAAAGAAGAGTTCGCAATACATTATAAGTCCAAATATTTCAACGAATATTGCCCTTTTCATCGAGGATTACCCCCTGGTTGGGTATCAATTGAGTTATTGACTTTCGGTAATCTAAAAAGCCTATTAGAAGCCTTTAACCCTGATTCTATTAATAATCTGAAGTTAGATAGATATGCTTCGAAAATTGCAGGAGCAAAAGATTATGAAACTCTTTTGAACTGGTTAACTGTCATTCATACAGTACGTAATGATTGTTGTCATCACTCCCGATTATTTAACAGAAATAGACTGGCACCTAAGTTCATAAAAAACTTACTAAGTACTACGATCCCTCTAGTTAAGGCAAATGGTACAAAACAAGATCAGCTTAATAGGATATATACCTCTCTTGCTGTTATTCAACAGATGTTGAGTGCATTTGGCTTTGGAAAAATAGGTGCAGATATTCAGAAGCTTTTTGACGATTATCCTGTATCTAAATTATTCTATGCTTCAATGGGATTTCCGGAACGCTGGAATGAAGAACGACTATTTTTTTAATCATCCACCTAGCAATTTTGTACACTCGAAGAAAGGCTGCTACAGCGGCCTTTCTTTTGCCCGATCCCTCCTCCGTTCTGTACCGATTATCGTATAGCGTACCTAGACAAAATAGCACTGTCGGAAAAATGTCCAACCTGTGCGCCGAGCAGATTGGAATTATTGTGATCGGACAGAACCAATCTTTAGAGCATACCCTAATGCGAATGTGCTTAGCTGGACGGTTCTAAGCTGGTTTATGATATGTTTAAAACTTGATCGTCTTGATGAAGGAAAAAATGCATGGCCACTTCGGCAATCAACCCTACAACAGGAATACTTGAAACCGCGCATTGGTTCGTTGCTCACGGATTGAAACAGGGACTGTGTAGTGTATGTGGTGACATGATGGACATTGTTGCAGAGCATACTCCCGGCACCTCAGAACATTTCCGTCATGAAAGACATTCCTTGTGTCCAACCGTAACTAAAAACAGAATCAGGTACGAAAACCTTGGTGCTAGCGAATATGACGATGAACAAGCTATTATTCTTCGAAATTCCGTTTCTGAGCATATGTATGAGGTCTGCTTAACTTTTCAGGCTCTTGCTGAAGGTGGGCGTATTTCTGAGTTCAAGGATGCTCTAAAAAAAGCCGATGATATTAACATTTGGCGTTACAGGGGCATGACGATAAATTTTGTACCTTACATCTTGCTAACTTTTGTTGATATGTTCGAAAGTAAGCAGAGCTTGTTTAGGAAGACTGATTTTTTCTTTGTCCTTCCGCCTGGTGTACGGACTATTGACCGACTGTGGAATCGAACTGCTGGCGTGAAGGATGTCGTGATTAAAATATCTAAAAACTTCGATGTTCTCGCTGAGCACAATATTAGCCCTTCTCTTTTTCCTGTAATACATCCCGCATGGTTTGAGCGCTCTCTATCCTCGTTATCTCAATACATTGAAAAATAACAATTTAAACGAATGAAAGCATGAAGGCATGAAATCTCAGAGGGTCTTTGGTCGGATTGTAAAGCCAGCACTCGAAAAACTGTCTCAAAAGTAACATATCAGTGTTGATTTATAATAAGTGCCGTAGTATATTAAACCGTATCCAGTGGATGGCCACTGGATACATCAGGCGTAACGCCAGGCTCAAAGGAGACACCATCATGCAAAGCAACACAATCACAGGCCGCTTACTTAAACCCGTTAGTTTGATTAAGAAAGATGACGTTACCTATTGTCGTCTTACTGTTGCAGAGAGCAAAAAACGCAATAATGTTTCTACAGTTATCGAGTTCGCAGCCTACGATGAGTTGGCTCTGCGTGCTGAACGTCAATTAGATATAGGTGACCTGATCGTCGTCCATTTCATTGTTAAAAACTCTCAGTATGAAAAAGATGGCGTTAATTATCACGGCTATAGCTTTACCGCTGAGAGTTTCGAATACCTCGCGGCAGGAAAAGCGAAGCAAACGCGTTCTCAATCTATGGCCCATCAACAATAATTTAATTATTTCGCATGCGAAATTTTAGAGGGATTTAACAATGGAAAAAAGTCGTACATCTGAAGCACTCGGTTTAGTTATTGTTGTTGGTAATCAGAAAGGTGGTGTCGTTAAGTCGCAGTCATCTAACGAGATTTCGAATGATTTGCAGCAGTCTGGTTTTAAGACGCTGGTCATCGATATGGATTGGACGGCTGG
>NZ_CQAZ01000081.1 GCF_001152565.1 Yersinia pekkanenii
GTAGGGCCAGAACGGTGATTTTATCCGGGTCTAGCCAGTAGGTCACTTTGTTGCATTTCAACTGGGAATGGGGCCCGGGCTTCAGCGGTTGAGTATTGGAAATATATGGGATAATAGTGAGCCGCTTTCTATGCACTGCGTACATCTAAGGGACCTGATACTCAGTAGACCTGTTTTTATTCGGTGTGTCAGCTACAGACTTATGTAATCATTAGCAGAAAATCGGTATCTGAAGTTGTAAAACAGGAACAATATCCGAGATATAGCCAGATATAACGGGACATCAATGTAGATTACACCACTATAGGATAGTAATCGAATTGATAGTGCATTCACAAAAAGGAGATTACTGTGAGTTTTAATATTTTTTTAAATTTAGTCGGAGAGCAACAAGGGGTCATATCTGCTGGTTGCAACAGTATCGATTCTATTGGTAATAAGTATCAGAAAAATCATTTGGACGAAATCCAAGTACTTTCATTAAACCATAGTATGTCACGTGAACAACATTGCAATCACCATCCCATAGAATTCATAAAACCTGTAGATAAATCGTCACCATTAATCGGGGTTGCAATATCCAATAATGAAAGGCTTACCGCTATTTTTGAAGTTTACTGGCTTAATCAATCCGGTGTAATGGAAGTTTTTTATGAGGTTAAGCTAACGAATGCAACCATTGCGAATGTGAGTTCAACTTACCCACATGTAATTAATAGTTCTGCGATAATGCCATATGAGCAAATTTCCTTGAAATATGAATCTATTACATGGGAACATAGAGTAGCTGGTACATCTGGTTATAGCATTTGGAATGATCGAGTTTATTAGAATATATATTACATATTCAATTGCTTGCACTCACGCAAGCAATTGAATAACGATAAAAATCATCTTACTTTGTCTATCAAGACATCGCTAATATAGAATGAAAACAAAATCCCGACAACAGCAATGAAGAGGACAAACTTTTCAGGGAAGAGTGTAGCCACTAGGATAGATAAACCAGAGAAAATAAACGCCAATATATAGCTTAAGATATCCAATGCAACCGAGCCGAGAGATTTAAACATAGACTCACCTCTTATAGAATATGTTTGCTAAAGCATACATTAATGCATCAGCGTTTGTATGGTCATTGGAGAGGCTTACTTTTATTAAGGGGTCTATCTTTTTTTCAATGATGAAGTAAAGCATTTCGACTTGTTGTGAATACAACATATTATAAATGATTTTATTCTCACGCCTTAACTGCCTGGCTGCCACGGCAGCTTTATCAAAGTAACTATATATTTGAAACATAGTTAACATTCTCGCCACTAATTTTCTTGACATTAAAATAACATCTGGCGAGCCTGACACCTCTAAAGCTATCAATCTTGAAATAACTTCAATTAGAGCAATCTTTGCTGCTGCCTTTACAGCTTGCTTTGCAATTGTATCGGTAATTTTTTTTTCAAGCTCAGAGCGCCTTTCTGTAAAATCTTTTTTAGTTCGCTCAGGCATTGTTGCAAACAAGAAGGTCACTATAGTCAAGGTCATTTCATAAATTACAGTAGGTTTTACTATTATAGACTTAAGGGAGTAAATCATCCGCAGATCTTCTGCGCGAATCATATCACTATATGCTGACATGAGAGACGCATATTGTGGATTGGTATACCCAAGTGTGATAGATGGTGCCATCAACGCTAAAGATCTCATCGCGCCAGTTTCAATATCTCTCACACTTTCTCGTAAAGTTCCGCTGGTTTTTTGTAAGAAAGCATCAAAGTACTTAGCTAATACGTCATTTGATGATTGGGTGTCTTCCATTTACTTACATTCCTTTTGGATGATTAATTTAAATCCAGATCAGCTTGGTCAGATGGTTGAAGTTTATCAGAACCCACGATTACCCTTTCAGGTTTTTCAACAAGGCCCAGTGGGAGCGAAGCTGCGATTTGACGACATTTGACTTCACCCCACGAAGCCAAACCGTATGCTATGTACATTTTTCACACCCAAATGGGTGTCGGAATCCCGAAAATTTCTGATATATGATGTTGTTAGTGACCCTTCGGTATCTCAATAACTCCATCAGCAATACCCTGAGCCAGTCGTTCCATCCACTTTGCAAAGCGAAAATATCCAGGATATTGCTGGCAGATGTAGTCCATCTGAACTTTTGATGCGCTGTCCATCACCCGCTTAAAGGCTTCCATATAGTCATAGCAGCCCTGCAATAGCTGAGCATCTCCATCTTCTGTCTGTGGAAATCGGGAGGCATAATCATGAACTATCTTCGCCAACTGTTGCTGCTCTGCGGTTAAGTCGATCATTCTTTTCCTCGTGAAAGTGTCAGATATTTCCTGCATGCAATCTAAGAATGCTTTGATGCCCTACCGTTTTGTTGCATTTCGACTGGGAATGGGGCGGGCAAGGGATCTCCGGTAGGGCCAGAACGGTGATTTTATCCGGGTCTAGCCAGTGGGTCACTTTGTTGCATTTCAACTGGGAATGGGGCGACGAACCTATGTCCGCTATTGCCGCATAAAAATAGATTGCCCCATACTTTTTTATGCTCTCCATGTTATACAAATCAGGTAGCTTTTAGCTTTGGTGACGGAATTTTCTGGGATTCCGGCGTAGAACCCCCAATACCGAACTTCTGACGGGGAAACGTCTCCAGCCTTACTACGACCGCGCCGACCGTCCGCGCATCGATGCCTGGCAGACCGTGGTTAACGGCAGGCTGGGGCTTCACGACCCGAACGCACCGGAAAACCGGCGGGCGCTGGTCACCCCGTCAGCCCTGCCACAAACGAAGCTGGAAGCATCAGAGACGATCACTCGTGGTCTGCTTGCCCTTGCCTCATCCGGGGAGCTTAAAACGCGTCAGGACGTCACTGAGGCGCTGGAAGCATCAGGTTTTAAGGTGGTTCGCACCACAAAAAACAGTATCAGCATTGCCGACCCGGACGGGGGGCGAAATATCCGACTGAAGGGAGCCATTTATGAGCAGTCTTTTAACGCTGGCGAAGGACTTAGAGCAGAAATCGAAAGCGCAGCAGCAGAATACCGGCGAGATGCTGAAAGCCGCATTCAGCGAGCACGAAGCGTATGTAAATCAGGAGCTGACCGAAAGCGCGAAGAGAATCAACGGCGCTATCAGCGACCACGACCGGCTGCTGGCCTCAGCCTTCGCGCAGAGTACAAAAGGGATGTTACGGATGGTCAGCAGGACGTGGCTGACCATCGTCCTGGTGTCCGTTCTGCTGATCGCCTCGAGCGGGGGCATAATGTGGTGGCAGGGGCAGCAGATACTCGACAATTACATAAGCATCCGGGAGCAGAAGGACGCGCTGGAGAAGCTGAACGCGAAAACGTTTGGTGTGAGTTTCCAGAACGACAGCAATGGGCAGTTTCTGGTATTGCCGAAAGGCGTGAGGGCAGAAACGAGCTGGACGGTGGACAACGGGAAGCGGAAAGCCGTGAAACTGGTACAGGAGTAGAACAGGATGACAGAGCTGGAAAAACAGTTGCTGAGCGCGTTAGAGCAGTTACAGCAGGATTACTCGCAAAGGCTGGACGAGTGGGCGAGCGTCTCCGTGGATTTGCAGAAGATGTTTTCCATTACACAACGGGAGAACGCGAGACTGAGCGAGCAGGTCAGCAGCTTGAGCAGACAGGTGCAGAGTTTAAGCGAGCAGCTGCACCGGTTGTCGAAAGGCTGAATGTCCTCGAACAGCGGCAACAGCATGAGCGGGAGCTTCAGCATCAGAAAACGCTGGAGCTGGAACGTTCACCGCGTCAGAAAACGTACCATGGCCCGACGCTGGGCTAAAGTGGGGAAAACAGGGCTTATCGTCAGTATTACGAACAGAACCGGCACGCACTCACCTGGCTGCATAGTCATGCAATGGGGTAAAATTTATCGGGTGCGTTTCCGGTGTTTTTCGTGATGTCTGTCGCCACTTTCTCCCGCCAGGCACCGGAAACGCCACCAACCCGGTTTCAGCGGTGCCGACAACGGGTGTTATGGTAAATAAGAGAGTCTGTTGGATATTTTAAATCTGTTTTTTTTAATAAATTTAATGGGGCGGGAAATGGGGGATTTTGAGCGTACCTTCGGAGCTGGTGCTGATTTCGATGGGATAATTGATGGGTACAACAGCGAATATCTTCGAGAAGAGCGTCAAAAAACTAAAAATTCAAAAAAAGAATTCTCTTCTTTTCAAGATGCTTTGGTTTGGGCGAAAGCTAATCCTGGTAAAACGATAATAAGATCTCCAGACGGTGTGGGGTTTATTGAAAAATGAAAGAGTGGATTCACTGTAAAACTGCAGTCATTTTTTGGACAACACTGGCTATATACGCACTCATATGTTTCACAGTGTCGTATGTTGGAGTCTATGTAACGTACATTGCAGGGCCTATTTTGTTAGTTACAGGCATTCTTGCATGGTTTACGAAACCTAGTAGCAATCCAAATAAATCTAATATGTGACTGGGCAAGACGAACGTCATTCACCCATAAAACCCGCTTTTTTAAACGGATCTTCTTGAGATCATTCAGGGAGAATCGTAATCTCTTAGCTCTGTAAACGAAAAAACCGCCCAGCAAGGCGGTTTTTCGAAGGTTCTCAGAGCAGCAACTCTTTGAACCGAGGTAACTGGCTTGGAGGAGCGCAGTCACCAAATCTGTCCTTTCAGTTTAGCCTTAACCGGCGCATAACTTCAAGACTCTCCTCCTCTAATCAGTTACCAATGGCTACCGCCACTGGCGATTTTTCGTGTCTGTTCCGGGTTGGACTCAAGATGATAGTTACCGGAACAACGTGGGGTTTTACGCCTGAACCCCTGATTTTTCCGATGTTCATGGTTAGGAAGTTGGATCCATTTTTGTCCCTTAGTTTAGAGGCAAAATAGGGTGACAGGGCCATGATTTTCATCAGGTCAGGCAGCGTAAGGTTGACGATTGATTAAAATAAATACCGCTTTGATGCCCGATCCAAATTTCAGGCAGATCTTCCCTATGCTGCCTGTCGCAACCATCGCTCTGTTTTGAACTCCAGCCGACGTATAGCCAACAACTCTTCTGCCTTGATACCGGCCTCCGCACTGTTAAAAACCATCCGACTACCACACAACACGCACTGATACGGATCCACATTCGTAAATTGTTTCATCAGCGACGCAAAGCCCGGCTTCTGCGGTTTTTCCTTCATTTCAATCCCCAGAGCGGTATAAACCCTCGGCAATAACTTCCCCCGTTTGCGGTTAGCCAGAAAACCGTAATATCTCACCATTTTAAAATGCCGTGACGGGATATGACTGATATAGCGCCACAGCATATCTTCCTGGCTAAGTCGTTGTGTGCGGTACCACTGAGTCCGGTGGTCATAGTAATGATGAACAACGGCTCCGCCGTTGTAATGGCGCAACTTTGAGGCGGCAATGGGCGGCCGTTTCAGATAACGGCCCAGGTAGTTGACGTTTTGCCGGGCGTGCTTTGTCTTTTTGGCAAAGTGGATTTTCCAGGGCCGCTGGAACTGCACCTCAAGAAACTGGCACCACTCGCGATAATCCCGAACGTGCTCATAGCTGGCAGCGGGTAAGTCCAGCTCTGCATAGCTTTCCCGCAACAGGGCGATGACGGCCTGACGCCAGTAACGCTCAACGATTTTCTTTTTGAAGTAAACCGGTCGCCAGACACCGTGTTTGAGACACAGTCCCCCGCGGGTGACGGACAGATGAATGTGGGGATGCTGATTAAGCTGGCGACCGTAGGTATACAGAGCCACAAACAGGCCTATTTCGATACCAAGTTTTTTGGCCCATTTGAGCAGAGTATTAGCGGTACAGGCGAAAAGTTTATTGAGCAAGGGCCAGTTGTTGGCAAAGGCAGGCCAGAGTTTATCGGGCATGGTGAAGGTAATGTGCTGCCATTCACAGTCAGGGAGAACATGCTGTTGCTCAGCAATCCATTGCTCGGTGGCCTTCATGCCACAGGCGCTGCACCCTTTGCTTTTGCAACTTTGGCAGAAGTATTTGGTGTGAGAACAGTGGGCGGAAGCACAACAATATCGGCGAACGCCCATTGCCCCGGTACCGCAAGCAAGCATCCGTTCGATGACGAGTTTGGTCCATTCTGGGACGACGTTACCGTGTTTTGCGAGTAACTGGCCCCAGCCATCATCAATTTGGAAGAGGAGTTTTGCGGGGCGGGCTACGTACTGGCCTTGGCTTTACCCGTAGACTGCCAAACTCGGACTCTTCGCCTGTTTATCGCTGCCACCCCTGTTATAATAGGCTATGCCTCAGCGGGTTACCTTTCGTCTGAGGCAGGGGCGCGGGGTGTTTCGGGGGCGTCACGTCCCGCAGAGTCCCCGTGTTATTGGCTTTACCCCTCCCCCACCGGAAACTCCCCAAAAATACCCGTTTTTAAAAATGTCCGATCACCGATTTAATTTCGCTACTTTCAACAGTCACTTTGGCTTTGTTCACTATCCGTATAACTGTTCTTTCAGATACACCAGTGAGCCTTGCTGTATCCCTGATACTTTGGCCATTTTTGATGCGCAGCTCTATTATTTTCTCATGCAGAATGCGATCTGCCTGTCGTCCCTTAAATTTCCCCGCCGCTTTGGCTTTGGTTATCCCCTCTTCCTGACGCCGGCGTCGGTCACTGTAATCTTTCCGCGCAATAGCCGCTAACATATCCAGCATCATGCCATTGATGGCTGTCAGCATGGCCAGAGTAAACTCATCAGGTGCATTCAGAGTCAGTGCCTGATGACTTGTGGGTAGATCCAGACTGACAACAACAAGCCTTTTTTCTTGGATAAGGTATTTTAGTTTTTGCCACCCTGCTTCATCCAGTCTCGATAATCGGTCAACTTGTTCGATAAGAATAATGTCACCCGGGGCGGCATCATCGAGTAACCGTAAAAGTTCTGGCCGCTGGAGTGACGCCCCGGACACATTTTCGGTGTACCAGCTGGCCATCCGAAAACCTTTCTCTTCAATAAAGGCTTTCATACGGTTTTTGGCTCGGAGTGCGTCTTGTTCTTTCGTCGAGGCGCGGAGATAGCCGTGAATGTACATTTTTTGCCCATAAGTGACTTTTAGGTGATGATCATAATGTACATGACAGATAGGTGATGATCCAATGGGGAAATGACCATAATTTTAACTATGACATTAGGGTGTGCTTAAATGTCATATGTGATAATAAAATTGCTTGCAATTATGTCCGTTATATCGGACAGTTTTATTGGTTAAGGGAAATGAGGGATGTTTGATGCCATATACGGCGAAGCGATACCAGGAAGAAAACGGCAAAGTGCCTTATACGGACTGGATAAAGAAGCTTAGGAAAAAAGACCCTCGCGCTGCTGTAAAAATTGATAACCGAATAGACCGCGCAGAATCTGGAAACTTCGGGGATCATAAATTTGAGCGAGATGGAGTTTGGGAATTAAGAATTGATTACGGGCCTGGTTATCGAGTGTATTACGCAGTAGAAAATAAAGAGATTATTCTCCTACTCATCGGCGGTG
>NZ_CQAZ01000082.1 GCF_001152565.1 Yersinia pekkanenii
TGGCACTTTTCGGGGAAATGTGCACGGAACCCCAGATCCTGCCTATCTTTATCTTGGTGCGCATAATGTATATTATGTTAAATTGAATCTTATGCATAGAAAGGCTTACGCGCTAAGGGTTAAAATCAATCCCGCCCGTAATCCGTTAAGCTGAGTCTAGTTCCCCGCGATCCATATTTCAACTACAAATAGCAAAAACTACAAATTAAAGCCCCTTCCCTTATTTTTGACCGGTGACGCTACGTGAAATCTGTAGAACTGGCAGCATGATTGCCCGCCAGATTTCACCAAACGACAGACACAAAAAAGCCCGCACTTATGCGGGCCTGTTGTTTGCGCCAATTTATGCGGGTTTTTGTGAATGTCGCTCCGTTGCATTGACGACGCTCATAAACGCCTTAATGCCGGGGTCAACATCTGGCGACAACATTCTCATAATAGACTTTGAGTTACGGCCTACATCATCAGAAATTGCCGGATAACCGCATGTAGCCTTAATCAGTGTTCTCAACATTCCCTTTGCGACTTCTATTTCACCTTCAAGAATACGCTGACGCACTTCAGCTAAAATATCCTGACTTGCTGCCGGGTCATCATGGAGCAAGTCAGCCCACATTTTATTACTGTCTGTTGCTGGCATAATTAACCCCTTCTTTTTAAATAATCAGCGCGGTAACTTTGCGCCTTGCCTAAATCGCTGTCTTGCGTGTCTTTGAATCCAGCACACAATAAAATAATTATCTCATCGCCGTCTTTCATCAAATAAACCCGCAAGCCTGCGCCCCAATTAACCCGATATTCTCCAATGCCGGGCCGACCGGATAACCACTTCACTGAGGATAAATTTCCAAGCTTTAAGCGTTCTTCAACGGCTAATACTTTACTGATGGCAGAGCGGTTTTTAGATAACCACTTTTGCAGCGGTATCACGTCGTCTGGTGTGGTGTAATATTTTATCTTCATGAGTTAACGGTAACGAATTCGTTACCATATGTCAATATCACTGACGGGTAAAAAAAGCCCGCGATGTGCGGGCCTGATATTTATGATTGCGGTGCGGGTGTTGCCCGGATGTGCTCTATTTCTCGAATACTCTGCCGGTCTTTGTTGGCTTCATCCAGCAAACCTAATAACGGCTCAATCCACAAAACAGCCTGCGCATAGGTTAAGCGGCGGGCGGTAATGGAACGACTAGCGGCGCTGTCAGTTTTTCCGGTATCGGGGTATAAGGCGCGGGAACGTAGACTTTCGGTGTAGCTGAGCAGCCGGTCAGCAATAACATCAGGGATGTACTTATCAGCACAAGGCTCGACTTTGATAATCGTGCGATATTCAATTTCTCTCTCCTTAATTTCGGCTCCCACGCGGGCCGCATACTGGTTAGCATTGCTGGCAATTTCATTAAATGACTGAAATTGAAACGACTGAGTCGCCAGCGTGGTGCTCGTCAAAGACAGGTCAGCGGCAAGCTGCTTGCGCTCACCCTCGACTTTATCCGCCTTGTTGCTGTAATGCATCGCAATAAGTGACAGGGTAACTAGCGCACCGCATGACAGGATAATTAGCCAAATCCTTATGCTATTCATGGTTAAACCTAATTCATATTAAAATTAACAGGATATAAGCAAGGCGCCCTATCACCCTTTCCACTCACATAATGTTTATGGGTATTCTTGGCGGCGCAGTTCAAAATGGGGGCCATCATAGAAACGCTCATCATCACTGCGTCCATTTTCATTCCAGTCACCACCCCAACGAATTTTTACACCTAACTCTTTTGCGGCTTGAAACATGGCATCAGACACCGCTTTGAACGTAGATTTATCATTCCAAGGGATAACACCGTTGATGATTGGCACGCAATCAATAGCGTGGCCTGTTAAGTGACGACTGTTTAATGTTTGACTGCTGCCCTGGCTCACAAGCTCACGCTGCCTAATCACACTACGTAGCCCCTCAATAACAGTAAAATCCACGGATGTTAACTGGATCGCACGACGAGCCACACGCACCAATGCAGGGTGGACGTTAACTAAATTCACTTCACTGCGCTTACTGAAACCAAAATTATTCACCATCGTTACCATCTCCACGAGTGCGACGGGCTACAATGTTAATCACTATATCCCGTAATTTATCCGCCCCAACAAAGCCTATTGCGCCACCCAGTGCCGCCGCTGAGTTATCGGGCAGTCCAAAATGCTGTAAAAGACCGCTCAGACTGAGTGCGATAATTCCGCACACGCATGACGCAGTTACTATGTATTTCTTTGGTTTTCCGTCTTTTATTGCCATCAATGACGACACCCCAATTGCTGCAAGCCCCGCATAAATTGACGGGGCGTACTCTGCTATCCATCTCATTGTTTCTACCCAAAACCCCGTATTATCTGGCTGGTGCATTAGTGCTTCAATCCACGGTAATTACATCGGAAAAATAAAGGTAAAAATCACCCGCAAACGCATCAATACTGCTGTAAATACCGCCCGGCCTGTTAGTGCACATACCGATAGACGCGCTTCCGGTATAGCCCGAAATTTTGCCTTCAATAAAGTGCATAACATCTGGTCTCAGCGCTATTTGTGACAGCGTCACAGAATTGTCAGCGCTGGACAATTCAAGCCACCATGACAGCGAGCCGGTAGTATAAAAAACCCTTACATTACAAGTTATTGAAATTATATTAACTAACAAGTCTTGGTCTGGAATAGATGCCACAAGTGGCAACCTGTAAAATTCTTCCGCCATCGTTATCACCCTCAGAAATGCAAAATATCCGTTTTTGGTGCATTATTTGTGCTAATTGATTCGGCCGTCTTTTTTCCACTGCTGATTTTGGCTTTACCTGCTGGTTTGCTGGTTTTCGTAGGTGCGCCTTGCGCAGTGGCAAACGTTACCCGGCGAATGCTTTCTGCTTCGATTTTGACGATATATGCTGTTTGCTTGGGTGTGGCTTCAACGTCAAATAACGTGAATACGCAATCAGGAACGGTGATAAAAGAAGTGTAAACAGTGGCTAACTCTTCTGCTTTGAAAGCGGCATCAATGCTGGCAATGGCGGCGTCGGCTTGCTCCTTATCAAAGGGTTTTCGGGGTAAGTTTATAAGTGACGACACGCCGGTAATAATCCCTTCAAAAGCTATTTCAGGCATGTCTGTGACATTGCCGTCAGAGATTTTATAACCGGTTTCTATCGTTGATTTTGATACGGACCGCTTTTGTGAATAACGTTCACTGAGCCGCACATCAAGGGTGACAACCAAGCCAGATTCAAGAACGATGACGGCCTTTTCTGTCGGTGCCTCAATACTACCTGTTAGAAATGTCATAAAAAAAGCCCACTAACCATTACTGATAAGTGGACTCTACTCTGAGATAGTCTTTGTTTTTACTGCGGGGATTGTCGCTATTTACCTGATAAAGTCGCTTCCTCTCTCAGCTTATCTGCTGCCGTTTCCAGTTCTGCTAACGTCATTGGTTTTGGCTGCTGTGATGGATGCGCCTTTTCCACTGCCTCTACCAACTTAGTAATAGCCAATACAATGATAAATGGGACAACGGCTATCGCCATTGTATATACAGAATATGCAGCCATTTGTGCGGCGTTACCATCCACTGACATCTTGCGCAGGCCTTTAACGTCAGTATCAAAAGCCTTGGCGACCTCTGGCGCCTGTGTCCCTATGGCCTCCATGAATGAGCGAAATTCATCACCCGCGAACCTGTCAGAGCTAAAGGCTTGCCCCATTTGATAAAGTGCATTGTTTACCGCCTGCTGACTGCCTCCGCCTAACTGCAATGCTCCTATAAGCCCCTGAGTGGTTTTTATCGTATCTTCCTGGCTCATCTTCAGGTCTTTTGTCGCGGTTGCTATGTTCGTGTAGGTACTTATGAACGGCTCGGAGGACACCCGCACATCATTAGCAGCTTTTGACATGTCTTGAAATGCTTTAGCACCACCCTCAATTGACTGCGGTAAAGAGTCTAACTGAGCCTTTGCGCTCTGTATGCGGTCAAGCTGGTCTGCAACTGCGCCCATTGCCGTTGCCAGACCATATGCACTGGCCGCTCCCGCAAGCCCCCGCATCATGCTATTACTACCGCTTGATTCACCCGGTTTTCTTGCGGCTTTGGGTGTTTTTATGGCTTTAGTCTCCGGCCCGCCGCCCCAATCGATGCGACCAAAATCAAACTGACCAAAAGCCGCACCGCCACTCCTATTGGAAAGCGGAGCTCTTGATGAAGGTTTCGCCATGGCACGACCTGCATCCGAGCCAGCCCCCAGTAATGGAAAGTGATTTCGTGTTGGTGGCAATGCTCCGCCCCCCCACTGACCGCCCCCTTTTTTAGGTGGCGGCGGAAGGGCTCTAGTAACTAAATTAGCGCCAAGTCCACCAGCAAGTCCCGCCGTCGCAATAGACAGACCAGCGGCGCCGGATGGTAGGCGCGAGCCACCGCCATTACCACCATGCATATTGCTAGCGTGGGGTGATAGTCGATTGGCGCGACGTATTACTGCATCTAACTGCTTTACTTTCTTGGTTGCGCGGTCTATTTCTTTCTGAAATGCATAAAGGCCGGTAAGGTCTGCCTTTGCGGTTACGGTTGTGACTAAGTCGCGGGCTTCTTCTGCCATGATTACGCCTTATTTTTTGGGGTGGGGATATTTGCCACGGCGGAATCAAAGGAAATTAAAGCCGCCGCACGCATGATGCGATCAAATGAGGCGCGGCCTGATGTCACGTCACTGAAGGATATCAGGCCACTTTCTATCACTCTCCAGACGGGGAGCTCTGCTAGGATTTCGGGGTCAAGTTTTGCAGCAAGCCGCTTGATAGCGTCTTCACGAACTCCATCACATTTAGGGACATGTCCAGACCAATATTTTTTTTAAACCTTCCACGACCGGTAAAATCGAGAACTTAATACATTCCAGCCCCAACAAGTAAACGTCAGTAATATCAACCGGTTTGAAGGTGATATTTAAAGCCTCCCAACTATCGAGATATAAATCATTATCCAATGATTGCGCCTGCGACGTGTTGAGCAAGCGGAATAATATCTCGTCATGGTCTTGCTCATTCAACATGGCAAACATGCGCCCACCCGCCTCCATTAACGAGCCAGACAGATTAACGCCATGCTTAGCCAATAGCTCTGCCATGCGCAACTTAAAATGAATAGCATCAAAAGCATTCATACGCACAATACTGTAATGCTTTCCGTTGATTTCTATCTTTTTTTGCATTTCGTCGCTCATTCTATTCCCTTAAACAATCACAGATTTAACGTCACCGGTAATAACAGCCCAATCCAGTGTTTGGGCGCCCTTTCCATCTAGTGCGCCGTCAGTTGGCTGGCGCTGTATCATTCCGTATGGTGCGGAGTGCGTCGAACCATTGCGCTTATTAGTGAGCGTAAATGTAAATATGCGATCAAGACGCAAAAGCTGATGCAGATAAGCGTTTGAAATAGAATTTCGCTGAGTGGTAAATTTTAACGTTGCGCCGGTATCAGGGTTTTGGACGAAACTCCAATCGCCACCGATACCCGCCGTTACTGAGTTTTTATCGCTCATCATTTCAATCTCGATATTGCTACTGTCAGCCAAACCAATTACAGGTGCTGACTCAATAACAATAATCCAGTCTTTTGACGACATTGTGCCTAAAAACATAGTTAAACCCCGTATGTAACCGCGTTACCGATAGCATCAACATGCTTGATGGCGTGACGCAAATAAAATTGGAACTTGACCGTTAAGTCACCTTTGATGCGTTGCGCGCCTGTCACCTCGGCCATTGTTGGGCGCGTGACTGTATAACCAGATAAAGCTGTATCACCGTCAGCAAAATCTTGCATGATGCCGCCTGCCCGCTGACCTTCCGCAAGTGAGCTTTCCATATTGGCGCAAACAACTTCGTAGCCGTCAGGGTCATGACCAATTTTGTTTTTGTTGATAAATAACGTTGCCAGATTCTTTTGCATCCTGTCACGCTGCCAAAAACAGAACCGCACAACTTCAATACTTTCACCATCGCCGCTTGTGCCGGGGAATGTCACCATGATGCCCGAGCCGTAATCCTCAAAAGTGTTACCGTTTAGGGCGGTAATATCTTGATATTCCTGCTCTGACCAACTATCTGTTTGTACCCCTGCTAGGGTTTTTAGCGCCCACGTTTCTGAGCCCGGCGCCATAGTCAGGCAGCGGCCCGCTAAAGCGGCGTCAAGATAATTGGATGCAATACGGGTGCATACTGAGAATGTCCCGGCGTACTGGTTATCATGCAGGTATTGGGTGATAGCAAAAGTTTTCGAGTTATCAACGACAACAGCCATTTTATCCGGCTGCGCTTCTGTCCAATCGGCAATTTGCTGTAATAACGCGTCATCCCGCGATGTACTCATCTGCAAGAACCAATTGTTATTTTGACGTTTAATATCAACAATTGCAGACGGGTATGCTACAGGTTCAACTACTGAGGATTCGAGATTGACATCAGCACCAGCCACAAAGACCACTCGACCAGCGACCCGGTAAAGTGATGTGTTGTTCTCATCGATAGTGATTTTTTCTGCGACGGTCCCCTCCCATTCCGAATCTTGGAATGTTGCTGTAAGCACAGAATCACCAACAACAATAGCAATAGCGGCGATTGCTTGCGGTACGCCTGAATCTTTACCATTCAGTAAAATCGCCGTATTTTTGTACGCTGCTGAAATGTCAGCTATAACCAATTGGTCTGGTGTTGGTGTTTGTGCAAAATAGCGGTTTGTTGCATTAAGTGCCGCACCAGTCACACCCGCTTCAATAGCATCATCATAGCTACTGTAAACTTGTACCAAACGTGCCATATCTTCCAGCTTCGCTGATTCAAAATCTTTAGCTGTTAATCCATAAAATCCCGGCGCCAGTGCCGTAATCAATCCAATGCCAAAATTCGCATAGGATGCAGCCCTCGACTGTCGAGAGATATCAACCTTAAAAAGCCTGTTTAAATTTGCCATTCTTCCCTCGTTGAAACGACTATTACGCCGCTAACATCGCCTTTTACTGTTGCTGACTCTACTACTGAGTACAGGCAAAGCTCCGGATT
>NZ_CQAZ01000083.1 GCF_001152565.1 Yersinia pekkanenii
AGCACTGCGCAGGATTTCCGCTGCCCTGATGAATTCAGACTCACCCTTGCGTAGCATCCAACACTGACGAACTCGCTTGGCCCACGCCTTGATGTTTGCCGATGACTTGCATCGAGATGAGACGGTCAACACCATGTCTTTAGTGCCAGCAGGGACGGCCTCTTGAATCGTAAATGGGTCAATAGGTTCGCACTTGCTCAGCAGCGCGGATATCACTGAGTACATGTTGCGTAGGTGGAAGTTCTCAAAGGCGTCAGCAGGAAGCTTGCCTGTGATTTCATGGCAGTCGATGTGATCGCCTTTGATAATCATCGAACCAATCAACTGCTCTTCAAAGTCGTAACTGTCCATCAGTCGTCTCTCCCTAAAATTTCGTCAATTTTCTCTTGCCGCAGCGCGGTTTCGATCCCGTACTTTTTCCCGCTCGGATTGCTGCCCTTGGCCCACTCAGTAGGCTGGTAGCCAAACTCGATATAACCGTTGATCAGGGTGTCAACGTCGCGTGGTGTCCTACCCGTCTCATCGCATTGCTTCAGGTGGGATGCCCACAGGCGCTTCAACCCATTTTCGGTAGTTGTCGTGATACTGAGTATTTTTGGGAGTCCGTGATTTTCGGCTTTGCAGTTCCAAGTATTCTTGAACCGATCCCTATCGAACTCGGGCATTTTTGCTCGGGGGTTGGTTTTTTTAGCTCTTGGGTTTGTACCTGCCTGACGAGGGGTTTTCTTTTTCGACTTCTCAACTTCATCCAAAACCACATCGTGGGTTTGGGTAGTTGTTTTTACTGTCTTTGGAATAATGTCTATGGTGTCCCCCTGTTTTGAGGGATTGCTATCCCCTAAATTGAGGGATTTTTCATCCCCTGTTTTGAGGGATTTAACCTCAATTTGAGGGGGCGCCCATTCTGATACGTTTTTATTGATGCCAATCATCTGACCGACAGCAGTTAACACGTTCATTTTTATGAGTTGTACTCTAGTTTCACTAACCCGTTTAACCGGCAATTTTGCTATCCCTGAAATTTGGGAGTTAGCAATTCTATCGCGTGGCTTATTCCATCCGTAGGTAAGCCGGATCACCGCAAGCAACACCTTGAATTGGCGTTTGGTAAAATCTGCGCCTGCAAGCTCTTCCAGAATCATTGTTGCCAGTCGGGTATACCCATCATCAAGATCGGCCACGCGACACTCCACGACCTCCAGATGAGGCCTGATAGGTGAGACATTGTTGTTATAATCGATAGCGTTACTCATTGGCTTTCCCCTGCAAAGGCTTAACCTTTCTGAATTCATAAATAAGCCGATTGCCAAATACTGTGTCGTTCTCACAGAGCATGACTAGCTCGTCAGGCTTGGCGGATCGCTGCTGAGTAACGTCTCGCTGTTTTGCGTTAGTTTTCTTTCGCATGTATAATTACCTCTAGAAAGACATTGTTATTTGCTGTTCTGAAGCCTCGGTTACCGCCGGGGCTTTTTGCTTTCCGGTCACCGCAATCACAGCCTGCCTTGCGATTTCCCTTATCACGCTCGTCTCCCATATCTTCTCCAGAAGAACAAACGTCACTGCCATGTCATGTACGTTTAACCGGCTGACCTTTGATTCGGCCCAGCCAGCCTCCCGCGCAAACTTGCTCTGGCCCTTGATAGCCATTCGGCTTCGTAGCTCAGATTCAACTTCCATAATTCTCTTGCTGTTACTTGCACGTTCCATTGCGTACTCTTCCCTTGTTAGATGTTGTTACGTGACAAAGCCGTAGCTAATGCCACTTGTGATTAGTTTCTTGGGTTTGCACTTTTCAGCGCTCGATTGAAGTGTTTAATGCGGGTGGTTAAGCGGCAGTAACTAACTCTGGCCAGATTTTTTGCCAGTCGTTTGGGCGTAAGTCTTGGCGGCTAACCACTCCACCAGTTGCAACCTCAATCTCCACACAACGAGCGGGAGATATAGGTGACTGCCCTGAGGACATCTGTGAGAGGTATGAACTAGAGACATTAATCTCACTTGCTAGCTTCTTAGCCCCACCACGTTCGAGTCGGTCGATATATTCTTTAAGTTCCATTTTTCACCTCACGAATAAAACATGAGTTTATTAAACACTAAACTAAACGTCAAGTATTTGCTTGTTTATAAATTACTAATCAAAATGACAATATGAACATAAAAGACATCAGGCGCCTGCGCCTAAAAGAATGGTTTGCTGATAAACCTCTCCCAGAGAAAGAGAAGAGTTATTTATCTCAGTTGATTACTGGCAAATCTACATCGTTTGGCGAGAAAGCGGCTCGGCGGCTAGAAAGCACCTATGGGATGCCTGTGGGTCATCTCGATTCGGCTTTTGCGCAAGAAAAGAGCAATGTCAAATTTGTTGGCCCGCATGTGAAAGGAAATAAATATCCTTTAATCAGTTGGGTTAGCGCTGGCGCGTGGTGTGAGGCCATTGAACCTTACACGTTGAAGGATATTGATGAGTGGTTTGAGTCTGACGCCCGAATTGAAGGTAATGGATTCTGGCTGCGCGTCGAGGGTGATTCAATGACGGCTCCTACCGGGATTAGTATTCCGGAAGACACTCTCGTTCTTTTCGATACTGGAAGGGAAGCAAGAAACGGTAGTTTGGTGATTGCAAAATTAGAATCCGCGAACGAGGCTACCTTTAAAAAACTAATCATTGATGGGGGGGCCAAGTATTTACGAGGCCTTAACCCAGCATGGCCTCTTGTGCCAATCAATGGGAATTGCAAAATCATTGGCGTTGCCGTCGAAACAAAGTTGCGATTGGTCTAATACCCTAACCCACTGCTAGCCCATAACTCAAGGAGGAGCGATGAAAGAGTATGTAATACCTGTGATTTTAGTCTTAGCTACTGTTATTTCCATTACTGTAATGGCACTGTTCCTTATGGGCTTGATGGGTGAAGGGATTGATATTGGTGGTATGACTTACTACCTCAGCTAGCCCATAGAGGGGTGGGTGGTAAATTCCAATTGCATAAGGTCAAAGAGCATTTAGTTTTATTCTAGTGATAATACAATCGGCATTTTACTGTATATGCGATCAGGTTTATTATGATGCACAGGATAGGCATTGATGGATAGTGATGATATGAAGTTCAGAATAGTCTATGACGGCCCAGCGTTAGAAAATCACGAGATGGATATTCGCGATCTAGCTCCTGCGCTTATTGCCTTATCAGACGTATTTGAAGAAGCGGCCAAGACTATCTACGGAAAAAAAGCCACCGTAACCGTAAAGGTAAATGCTTCTTTTAAAGCTGGTTCTTTTGGCATTGACTTGCTCGCTAGCTCTCCATCGTGGATAAAACAAGCGATAGAATTTCTTTCTGGTGATCCGGTGTCTGCGACTCTTAATCTCATCACCTTATTGGGCTTATCTAAAGTTGCTGGCACTCAAACAACCAGAGGTTTACTAGATTTAATTAAATGGATTGGGCCAAGAAAAGTAAAGTCTATTCATAAACTTCCAAATCGTAATGTGAAGATTTTCATAGATGATGAGGAGGAAGTATTTGAAGAGGATGTAGTTGAGTTATACAAGAATTATAAACTCAGAGAATCGCTTCAAGAAGTAATTGCTAGACCTCTTGAAAAAGAAGGGATTGATAGCTTTGCAGCTACTTTGGATGAAGGGAAAACATTCGTTACTGTGTCTAAACGCGAAGCAGAATTTTTCTACATAGAAAGACCTGTTGATTCAATTCTTTCAGAAAATACCACCGAAAAGGCACTGCAAGTTATCAACGTATCCTTTAGTGAAGGAAATAAGTGGCGTTTTTCTGATGGATCAGCGTCCTTTCTTGCTGAGATAACTGACGAACATTTTCTTCAAGACGTCAACTCTATGAAACTTAACTTCTCGAAGGGGGATATGCTTCTAGCTGATTTGAAGGTTACGCAATACATGTCAGGCGATGCCATCAAGACATCATATGAAGTGACTAAAGTTAAAAAGCAGATTAACCCACAACGCCAGATTGAATTCCCTTTTGAATAATCGCTATACCCGGCCCCGCTGCCGGGTTTTTTGTGCCTGTAATCTGACAATCTCACCACCCTACTTCACCAATCCATCCTCCAACTGCTCTATTGCCAGCTTTATAGCTAAATTGGATTCGCCTGTCTGCTCCATGATTTGCCAATGTATCCGCTTTAGCTGATATGCCACCTGAGCACGGCTTATCTCATCACCGTTCCGTGCCAGCATCAAACAGCTTTCTCCTACCAATCTGCATGCCTCGTTATATACCGAATCTGAGTTATCCATTTCCACCCCCCCTCATAAATTTCACCCAATTTAGCACACTTTTCACGCCTGATAGCCGGTGCGAAGGGTCACGTCTGAATTATTTTTGAATTAAATTAACTTAACAATCATATAAATAAAGTAAAGCATTCACTATTTGTTTATCATTTACTTGACGATTTAGTTTAGTGTTTAGTAAACTCACTCCATCAACACGGCAGGACGCCAAAAGTAAGACAGGAAGTTAAAACTCAATCGAGCGCTGAAAAGTGCAAATAACCAAACGAGATAGGTTTGGGATGTGGTGAATGCGCAGGCTGATGCGCACCATGATCGCAACGTAAGTCGCCCAGCGCAGTGATAGATGGTATGCGCGGCGTATGCCGTACAAGGTCTGGTTTAGTGCCATCCAGAATGCCGGAAAGAAAGCAGCACCGGCCACCACATCACCAAAGCTATCTCAGGAGAACAACATGATTAAGCCGCACACTATCAAAGAAAATTGCCGCAGCCGTCGTGATGCACAGCGTAAAGCAAAGCAACAGGCATATGCCATCGCTAACCCTATGTCAGTCGGCCGCAAGTATCAGGTTGACGCTTATTCCACATCACCAGTTAGACGCGCTGGTTACTCGCCTGCTCCACTACGGATGATTGCCAGAGCGGCATTTGGTAGAGTTAAGGCGTACAAGATGCATATTCTCCGCGCTTCATATCTCTTCGAATATGAGTTCAAGCGCAAACCGGTAATTGAAGGTGGATTGTGCTTGCCTGAGGTAGCTAAGTTTGCAGCAGGCTTCCGTAAGTCAGAATCATTAACAGCGAGGTAGGTATGGTAAACGAAGAAGCATTCAACTATGCGCAGCAAGTCATAGCTGCGAGAGATGAAGAAATACGGCAACTAAGATATGCAATCATGAACATACGGCATGTTCTATACATGTCTGGTGCTAAATTTCCAATTAACGAATCCAGAGAAGTAGAGTTGAGCGTCGCGCTGGCAATAGTCGATGCCGCCACGCTCCACCTTATCCGGCATGACGACATGCTTGTGGAGCCTTACCCTGAACTAGACGCAAGAGAAGAGAGCCCAAAGTGGTCATCTAGTTGATTTCTTTTGTTCTCTCATCATTTATTAGTTCATCATCGAGGGTGTCGCTTTTGCCAGAAAATCGGATGAAACACTCATGGTAAATTTCTTTAGGGATGCTGAGTTTTTCCTTTCTCGGCTGAGTTAAGCTTCTTCCATCTAAAGACAGAAGCCCTTTCCCAGCAAGAGAAATTGCTGTTTCATCCCCTCTCCTGACTGTAATTCCGTTGTTGGCATCAACAGCAAAAGCAAGCATTGCTTTCTCTTTCAATGAGAGGGAGTCAAATATCGCAGCAAGTGCTCGGGATGCATTATCTCTTTCCCTTCGCGCTCTATTTTCACTCAAGCGTTCAGTTATCAGGTCGTATGAGGATCGAAGAATCCCGTTAATAATGTAACTGCCGCAAAATAGCAGCGTGTAATACATCCAGTAAGGCGGGATTATCTCAGGGTTACGAATGTTAACCCATTCCTTGAAGTCAGTTGGTGAAATTATCACAAGAGCAACAAGGATGATAAGCATATGAATCAACTGTTTAAGTGTCATTCCTTGCAGGAAAAAACGTAGTAACTCCTGCCACCATGAGTTGTTCATCGGCGTAACTCTCTTTGCTCTCTGTAGGGGTGATTAGAGCTTAACCGATTTCTCGCTGTAGGGGTATAGCGGGCACCACCGCCGCCTGAGGTGGGAAAACAATCAGGCACCTAATATAACGTTCGCAAAGAAGCCCACCACATAGTTAAGGGGTAAGAGATGATAATTCAGAATCCAAAGGTAATAGTTTTAGAGAGAAATAAAAGCGGCAGTTATGCAATAGCAATTACGAATGGTAGTGATAATTTTAATGACGCAGTGTTAGCTGTTTCGGTAAGGCTACGCGATAACACCGATGGCTTAGAATTCATGCTGGAAGCAGCACTTTGCTATGCTGCTCAACGGATCTTACAGTTAGAGAAAGGTGGCTACTCACCGCCACCAGAGGGGAACTGTGAAGCGGTATCAGGTCGCGGAGTACAACCATCCTGACCATCTATCAAAAGAACAAACAAAGATTGCCGCAGACCTTGAGGATAGAGGGTCAGCAATTCGCTTAATCATTTCACGTACATCATATTCACCTTCAGATCGACTACCAACATAGGTTCCATCAGGTAAAGCGCTAACCTTTCCGCTTTCACCAATGATGGTTTTACTAAAGCCAATTTCCCTCATCTTTTCGTGGAGACTTTCATAATTTTCTGCATTTGCATCGAATATTTCAACGCGAGCAACATAATCTGCCATTTTTAAATCCCTATATTGACTGTGGAATAACCAACATATCAATTTCCTTTGACTGTGGAAAGTAGGGAAACCACGGCTGGGCGTGGCTAAATATCCCAGCACAAATTATATGAGGTCGCATAACGCGGCCTTTTTTATTGGCGGGTAAATGAGGAATGAATGATGGCAGAAATCAAAGAAACGAAGGATGTTTGGCTAACGGTTACCAATAGCGATTTAACAGAGGGGCGTGGGCGACCGGTGATTCTTTATGTGTGTGACAGCCCAGTAACAGCCACTCGACTGGGTAAGAAAAAGTCAGTTCAGGGAAGTGAC
>NZ_CQAZ01000084.1:0-3007 GCF_001152565.1 Yersinia pekkanenii
TTTGTAGGAATATGCCTACAAATATTTTTTCAGAAATGTGATGGGTATGTGGGGTATTTTACTGCCGGGGAGGTAAATAAGAGACATCTCTATTATGGCGGTGAAAAGTTGGCCTCCAATAGTGCCACGGTGATTTATCGATAGATTGTGTCATTGAATAAGGAAATAGGCTAAAAAATGGAGGTGAGTGGCAGAGTTATGCGAATAAAAAACCCATCGACGCATAACAATACGACTATCAGAATTTTATTAATACCAGAAGAAAATGATGTTAGAGAATAGTCCTGTCTGCGCAGGACTCACCTTTCCCAGTGTCAGCACCCGTAAGAATACGGTCATAAAATGAGTCTGTGAAATCGATTATGCAGATCAATAAGTCGATATTGATCACTTAATCTGATCAACTCAGTGTAGTCGCCATCCGTCACAGGCAGGGTAGGTGATGTGTTTTTATGCGCCATGGCTGCGTTATCTTGCAGAAAAAACCAATATCGGGTTTTTTACTGTCAAATTTTAGGGTTTCGGGAAAGTGATACGCAATACAGCGTGGAGTGATGTCGGTTGGCTGAATTAAAGAGTGCAGTGAGTATTGAAACGCTAATACAAAAAGCGACCGATTTAGAACTGGCCGGATTCTGGCGCAGGGCTGCGACACAGTGGCTTGCTGTCATAGATCACTGCCCTGATGATACTGAATGGGAACAGATTGTTCGGCGACGTGAACAGTGTTTACTGAAATCACAGGGAACACCAAAAGAGCGGCGGCGAGAAGTCCGTAATCGTTACCGCAGTCAGGAGCGATATAAAAACCGGTATTAACCCTGATTATCCTGAACACACAATGACCTGATGTGCCGACCCGCACGCCATGCTGGAAGCAGGGCCGTAGGAGGGGTACCCTCCTGACGGAGGTTCTGATGCGATTGCCCGGCAATCAACAAGTACTGATCATCGGCATAAACTGCATTGCGCAGGAAAATATGACCTCGGCGTTACAGTAGTTTGCAGCACTGGCTGACAAGCCGCTGCTAGTGTATCGATCCCTGTTTTTTACCTCCCCATACACATCTTGACATTCGTTGCTTTATGCTCGAAGTAATTATTCCACTCTATCTGATGGCGATTATGAATAACTTGATACAACAATTACAATCCATGCTTGGACAGGTAACGAAAAAACGAAAAAGAGTAACGAAGGCGGTTCTAGCCTGAGTAATATGTTAGTGCCCGGCGCCTTAGGCGGCCTTGCTGGCTTACTGGTTGGAAGTAAATCATCACGCAAATTGTTGAGCAAATACGGTACCAGTGCGTTACTTGCCGGTGGCGGCGCAGTACTCAGTACCGTGTTATGGAATAAATATAAAGATAGGATCCGTCAGAATCATCCAGATGGTTCACAGTATGGTCAGCAAGCAGCACCTGTAGACCAGCGTGTGCAGCGATTGGTTATGGCACTGGTATTTGCTGCCAAAAGTGATGGGCACATTGATGCCAAAGAGCGACGCATTATTGAACAAAATATGCAGGAAGCGGGTATCGGTGAACAGGGCGAACGTCTGGTGCAACAAGCGATTGATAGACCGTTAGATCCTCAATTACTGGCCCGTGAAATACAAAATGAAGAAGAAGCGCTGGAGCTCTATTTTCTCAGTTGTGCCGTTATTGATGTGGACCATTTTATGGAGCGCAGCTACCTTGCCGCATTAGGTGACGCACTGAAAATCCCACAAGATGTACGAGATGGTATTGAACAAGATATTCAACAACAAAAGCAGGGCATTGCTGATTAATGTGTCATCAGATGGCCTTTTAGTTCTTTACCTGTAGGCCATTAGTTTTCACTCCTCCTTTCAGGCCGTACTGCTGCAAAAAACTTCCAGTGCTCAGTATGTCCATGAGATAGCCAGGCGACAGCACCGGCACATAACAAGTGTGCTCCGTCCCTGTAGCAACAGTATCAGTGTCTCTGTTCGCAGAACATGCAACCCGTCCCATTCAGTCAGGTCAATGCCATTGCTAGGTTATACCAACACAACAGCGTCAATGACCCCCTGAACCTTGGCGTTTGTTGCAGGTATGGCTGATGTGTACTGTTCCGTCGATGATAGTCGGTGACCAACTTAAAAAGCAGCCAGGCACAGAACAACTTGCACAAAGCGCTTGCTCTACTGTCACCCAGAACATGTAGCGGGAAGGTATTGATGAACACCGACAATAAGGAACCTCTGACCATTAAAGTCAGAGGCAGGGATATTTATGTCATGTTATCGGAAGTGGGTGTGTAAAAATGATAAAAGTATTAAAAAGTATCGTCGGTTTTGGCTGCTAAGCGCGGGGCTTTTACTCTCATCAGTAACGCTTGCCCATGCAGAAGCACCGAAGCCACTCCGCAAGACCCGTGCAAAACCTGTTTTTTATGCGCAGACACTTAACCATAAAAAGGAAGTGGAAATCTGCATTATCACCCCTGTCCGTGTCTTACTCTTTTGGTAAGACCAGCACAAAAAGTAAAGAGATGAATATCACCGTTCCGATGGGTAATACCTCTTATGCGTATCAGAGTAATCAGATATTCACAGTCAGAAATGGTGATACCAGTTATCAGGTTTCAGTCGGAACAAACGATGACAGTGAGCCAGTCGCGTCACTTTACGTTTATAAAGGCACCCCAAAAACCGGAAAAGTGCTGGCAGAGATAAAACTCGCCCCCCATACGGTGGTGAATAGCATCAGCCACGCATTGGCGGATGACGGTATTGCTGAATCAGACAGTCTTTAACTATACAGGCTGAGGTTAATCTGGGAACACACTTCCGGCAGGTTATCTACCATATCTATGGGCAATGATTCTGGTTCCTAGACGAGAGAAAGTACTTGGTGATGTGGATGCAACAAATTACGACCGTCACGCAGGCTACACGCCAACATATCTGGCTGATCGCCTGTAAATCAGATACCTCAACGTCCTTCTATATATCAAGATATTAAGTTGATTGTCCCTCTCACC
>NZ_CQAZ01000084.1:3031-6805 GCF_001152565.1 Yersinia pekkanenii
TTTTTTTATATTTCAAGGAGAGAGAACCGACATTATTAGACTTACCTGTTCTGTGGATCCGAACAAAAACAGGTCATCGTTCACAATGGCGTTAATCCACCATTGTAATATTATTTAAATTATCCACTCCGGACACTTTCTTTAAAATAGTAAGATATTCATTTTTGTTATCATACAACCAGTGCAGTATTTCATTATTACTGAGTAGTTTGATAATATGTGACCTTATAATGACCATTTTTAGATTATTCTCAGCATACTCATCTTGGATGTTTTGGGTTTCAATTTGTATTGCTGCCATTTCCTTTTCTAATCTGGCAAGGGTTTTTCCAATATCTTTATTATCTGACTCCTTGTTACTTTTATTGATTAAATGCTCAGGAGCAATAGCATGAAGCATTGACAAGGCGAATTTTTGGGTGAAGTTATTGATATTTATCATCGTTGTCACCATTTCTATTTGTTTGTAAGGTTTAAGTTTTCGCAATATTCTAAAGATCGATTGTGAAACACTTTTCTCCGCCAAAAGTGCCATAACCTCCTTGGCTATACCATCAGATATCCTCAACTTTGAATTGAGCGTCACTGATGATGTCCCCAGAACAGCACTCAATTTTTCTATTGATACGCCTGAATCGATGGCTTTTTGAAGCATTTTTTGTTCTTGGATGATGGTTAATCGGTTAACTCTTTTGTTATAAGAATAGGTATCTTCAACGGGTGATATTAGGCAGTGAACAAACTCAATATCGAGATCTTTCAATGCTTCAATACGAAGATGTCCATCTAAAATCTTCTTAGAGTCATCATCTGTGATAAAAATAATCACTGGTTCTATTAAACCAATTTCTGATATTGACGTAAGTATTTGCTTATACTTTATACTGGATTTCACATTGATTGGCAGTGACTTAGAATGCACAAGGCTTGCTATCGTGAATGTTTGAAACTGCTGATTAAAACATTGCTTAATCATAATTTTTATCCCTATTAAAGTTTTTATCAAGCAGAGCCTCAGGCATATTGGTGATATTGTTATTCCGCAATACTGAACAGAAGTCATCATCTTCTATTAATTGCTTGAATATCTCCTTGACGGCCAGTATGGTTTCATTGACGTAGTTAGATTTAACAAGGATATCTTTATGTTCATTGACATTTTTCTGATATATTTTTGATAATTCTTCTGGACTCAACTTTTTCTGAGGACGACCATTGGTATATGTATTATTAATAGCACCTTTGCTTCCTTCTTTTCGTCTGTCAAGAATACGTTTGATGCGGTTTATTTGATTTCCTTTTATCTGTCCGTTGAGAAGAGCTTCAGTAAGTGACTTTTGGGTTTCATTATCGTCAGCTCTTGATATTTCTACGGCCAGATATAATGGGATATAACCTGATTCAAATGCAATGAGCAGTTTTTTTTCGCCTCTTTCAATGAGATTCATGACACCATGAACCCAACTGGTTGTATAACCTAGCCGATACCCGATTTCTTTGTCTGTCAGACCCTGCATTTTTAATTGTCTTACACAGCCAAGAAGCTCCCCTGCTCTCGGTTTTCTACGAGCTATATTTTCAGCCAGACTCATTAAATGTCCTGTTTCTTCATCGACATTTTTAACTATTGCTGGGATCATGGTTTCTTTATACTCTTGATACGCTTCCAGTCGACCTTGCCCGCAAATCAGTGCATATTCAAAGTGATCATGAACCATCCTTCTCACCGTGATGGGCCGTTTAAGGCCAATCTGGTTAATGTTTTCTTTTATTTCATTATGAGTAAACACATCCCGGTCTCTTGGATTACTAACCATAATTTTGCATATGTCTATCATTTCTACTTTTTCAGTGGTCATCGTTTTATTTTCTCTATAAATGTTGTTCTTCTCACTAAATGGTAAAATGGATTAAGTGTATTAAAATTATACAATTCGAGACCGAATGTATTTTTCTCTTTTAAACTTAAATGGTTATAAACCTCATCAATTGAAGGGAAAATATAATAGTCAATAGGGGACTTATTTAAGCTATCCATACGAATAGCAATACTGATATCTGGAACTGACAAATGATTAAACCTGATTTTCCATCTTAAGCTATTCCCTGATAACCGCTGGCACCGAGCAAGATTGACAGATAAAGTGAATTCATCATTGATATTTAAAATCCCTTCTGTGGGCGAATCACTAACCCATCCATTAGATTTATAAATATTTTCAATAATAGTCTCGATTACAGAAGAATGAACTCCCTTCAGAACTTTATTGGTTTCCAGATAGGTATAGTCCTGCCTTGGGTTATATCCGATAAGGCTATATACTCGTAGCAAGCTACCAAATCGGGAACGATAAGTACTACTTGATGGCAACAACTCCTCCTCGTCTATTATAATCCCTGACAAACGCCCTCTTTTAATCAAAAGAATACTCAGCTTCTCCAATAATTCATCATCAGTAAAAATCACCATTCGTGATGCTATAATTTCTTGCGCAAGATCAAATTTATCAATACTGATGATAGGTTCATATGCTCCATTGAACCTTACCCATTCATCTTCGGGGTTATTGACATGTCGCTGTTTCAGTTTAAACGAGGTTTTGTTATAGATACTGTTACCGATATATTTTTCATTCGTGAGTATTTGGTGTATTTTCCCTCGGGTCCATTTATTCCCATTTTCAGCAAAAACGTTAGTTCGGTTTAATTCTGTAGCAATAACAATTTCAGGTTTCCCTTCAAGGTTAAACATATCGAATATTTTATTGACAATGTTAATCTCCTCCAAAGGTCCTGGAGAGAGAATAATACGATCAGTCTGGATACTTTTTCTCTGGCCGAATTCAAGTATTCCTTTTGGTACATGGTGTTCATCAATCAATAAGCGCCGTAACCCATAACCCGCGATTCCTCCTTGATGGTAGCCTTTTTTAATTAAATTAACCTGCCCCAGGAATACTTTTTCAGAAAGGTTTCGACTATAACTTGCTGCCCCATGTCGCGAAAATGACAACCCGAGCATAAACATTTCAGGATGCTCCTCTGAAAATGGCTCTGCACAGTAGATAATTTTCACGCCATTTTTACGAAGTAAGTGCGAGTAATGCCCAGCTTCATCCGCATCCTGGAAACGTCCAAATCGACTCACATCGTAAACAAGAATAGCTGAAATGGTTATTTTCTTATTAATAACATCATCGAGTAATGCCTTTAACCCTGGTCTTCCTGATATGTTCAGCCCACTTTTACCGGCATCATTATAAGTATGAATGATCGTGATATTATTTCTCAGTGAATATTCTTTTATATATTCAGATTGATTATCAAGAGAGTACTTCTGATGTTCCGTAGACATTCTTACATATTCTGCGGCCAAAACTCTTTTAATACTTTCCTGTGGGGATGATGGAACCATTTTTAACCTCAACTTGTTCATGAGTTAAAATGGTTGATCGATTTGAATTTTCTTTAAAGTTTTATTTATTAGAAACGAAGTCAACATTGAGAGTTATCAATAAATAGTAAATTAAGACATTACAAATACGATAATTTCCAAACTATACATTCGATTAGATGTCTATATTACTGCTGTTTCAACATTTAAATTCTCATAGAAAATGGAATTATCATTGTAATATCCAATCATTATTAATTAAACCTCAAAAAACCAGTGAAATACATTAAGTAATGAGAGTCACAGATTCAACCGAAACAATAGACTCTCTAAGCCTTAGTTAAGATAAAAGGATGTATATATTTATTCTATAAATGATA
>NZ_CQAZ01000085.1:0-4504 GCF_001152565.1 Yersinia pekkanenii
GGGGAACATTTATCACCGGCGGAACAGTTTTATCTGTTGGCTGCCTAAATAAACGGCAGCGCAACTTTTGCTAGCTTGCCTATGCTAATGCAACAGAGCCCTATATCTGCCTGCAATATCCGGGATATTTCCGCTTTGCGAAATGGATGGAACGTCTGGCAAAGGGTATTGCTGATGGCGTCATTGAGGTTCCCAAAGATCACTAGAAAGACCAGGCCGGAAATTTCGGCGATTCCGGCGTAGACCCCCAAACAAATGCATCGTGTTTAGCTCCAGTAGAGACTGGGGCATTCACTATGAGAACCTGGATCACCGCTTTCATCGTTATGGAAAAACTGCACAATGCTAACGAAATATCTCTCTCGCCGCACTGTCGCCTTTGCCGTGGCGCTGCTCATCGTTCTTATCATCGCTTTGTTCTTCTTTCTGAGAAGCCCTGATGTGCCGGAATATGTTACGGCCCCAGTGCGCAAAGGCGATATAGAAAATTCCGTTCTGGCGACCGGCCGCATTGACGCGATTGAACGCGTTAACGTAGGGGCGCAGGTATCAGGCCAGGTGAAATCACTGAAAGTGAAGCTGGGCGACCACGTGACTAAAGGGCAGTTGATTGCCGACATTGACGACGTGCCTCAGCGTAACGACTTGCGCAACGCCGAAGCCGCGCTCAACGGAGTGAAAGCCGAAATCCAGTCGAAGCAGGCGCTCCTGAAACAGGCTGAACTGCGTTTTAAACGCCAGCGCCAGATGTTAAGTGAAGATGCCAGCTCGCGCGAAGATTTTGAGTCTGCGGAGGCAACGCTTGCCACCACGCGCGCTGAGTTACTGTCTCTGAATGCCAAACTGGTTCAGGCGCAGATAGAAGTGGATAAGAAAAAGGTCGATCTTGGCTATACGCGAGTCGTAGCGCCGATGGACGGTATTGTTATCGCCGTCGTCACTCAGCAGGGGCAGACCGTTAACTCAAGCCAGAGTGCGCCGACCATCATCAAGCTGGCGCGTCTGGACGTCATGACCATTAAAGCGCAGATCTCCGAGGCCGACATCACCCGTATTTCCGCAGGCCAAAAAGCCCGTTTCACTATCTTCTCCGAGCCGGACAAGCACTATGACGCGACGCTGCGTACCGTTGAGCTGGCACCGGAGTCGGTGATGAAAGACGACGCACTTGCCAGCAGTAGTTCGGCATCAGGCTCCGGCACCTCAAATGCGTCCGTTTATTACAACGCTCTGCTCGACGTACCTAACCCAGAAAACCGACTCCGTATTGCGATGACGGCGCAGGTTACGCTGCTTGCTGGTGAAGCCAAAGATACGCTGCTGGTGCCCATTCAGGCAGTGCGCAAAGCCGAGGGAAATAAGCAGCAGGTCCAGGTGCTGGCGGCTGACGGCAAGCTGGAAACCCGGGATGTGAAAACTGGCATCACCAACAGCGTGGATATTCAGATCCTCGAAGGCTTAAAGGTCGGGGAAAATATCGTGCTGTCGCAGCCGGGTGAGAAATCGCCTGGGGAAGGGTTTGTGCTGTGAGAATCATCATTGAGCTAAAAGGCATTAGCCGAACTTATGGCAACGGTGGCCAGGCGCTGACCGTCCTGAAAAACGTCGATTTGACTATCGCGGCCGGAGAAATGGTGGCGATCATCGGTGCCTCAGGTTCGGGCAAATCAACCCTGATGAACATCATGGGCTGCCTCGACGTACCCGACAGCGGCGATTACTACATCGGCGGGCAAAACGCCGCCCACCTTTCGCCCGATGAGCTGGCCAGAGTGCGCCGGGAACATATCGGCTTTATCTTCCAGCGCTACCATTTGATGCCTGACCTTAGCGCGCTTGGCAACGTTGAGATCCCGGCCATTTACGCCAACAGCGAACGCGACAACCGTCGGCTGCGTGCGACCGCACTGCTTGGCAGACTTGGGCTGGAAGGGCGTGAGCACCATAAACCCGGCGAACTTTCAGGCGGCCAGCAGCAGCGCGTCAGTATTGCCCGATCGCTGATCAACGGCGGAGAGATAATCCTTGCGGACGAGCCGACTGGCGCGCTGGACTCGCAGTCCGGACAAGAAGTGTTAGCCATCCTGAGTGAGCTTAATCAGCGTGGCCATACCGTAGTGATGGTGACCCACGATATGACGGTCGCCCGGCACGCGAAGCGTATTATCGAGCTGCGTGACGGCGAAATTATCGCTGATAGCGGCAGTTGCGTAACTGCGACGGAAACGCTGCCGCCACTCAACCGTATCCGGCAAAGTCGTTGGCAAACGCTGCTCGATCGTACGCGTGAATCGCTGCAAATGGCGCTAAAAGCGATGAACGCGCACCGCTTACGCACCACGCTTACCATGACCGGGATTGTTTTCGGTATTGCCGCCGTCGTCACCGTCGTGGCATTGGGTGAGGGTGCCAAGCAGAAGACGCTGGAGAATATTAAAGATCTGGGGACCAACGTGGTCAGCATTTATCCCGGGCGAGATTTTTTCGATGACAGTACCGAGGCCATTCGAACACTGGTACCTGCGGACGCTGATGCGCTGGCAAAGCAAGGATTTGTCGACAGCGTAAGCCCGGAAGTTAGCGCCTCAGACAACATTCGTTTTCTCGGTAAATCTGCAACTGCTTCCATCAACGGCGTCGGGCGGGATCATTTCCGGGTAAACGGTATTGGGTTGTTGCAGGGGGCGACCTTCAGGGACGATCGCAACGCCCTGCAGGAAGTCATTATTGATGAGAACGCCCGCAAGGCGCTTTTCGACGACGCGGGGCTACAGGCGCTGGGGCAAATTGTCTTCCTTGGTTCCGTACCGGCACGCGTGGTGGGCATCGCCAAAAGCAACAACCGGAGCTATGCGCCAAACCGCATTACCGTTTGGATGCCTTACAGCACGGTGATGTACCGCATGGTAGGCAAACCTGTTCTGACCAGCATTAGCGTCAGGCTTAAGGACAATGTGGCTAACGAGGCGGCTGTTAGCGCTATCTCCCAGCTGTTAACCCAGCGTCACGGCGTAAAAGACTTCCAGCTCTATAACTTCGAACAGATCAGAAAATCTATCGAACGCACCTCAATGACCTTCAGCATTTTAATTCTGATGGTCGCCTGTATCTCGCTAATGATCGGCAGTATCGGGGTGATGAACATCATGCTGGTCTCTGTGACAGAACGGACTCATGAAATTGGCGTACGCATGGCGGTAGGCGCGAGACGCAGCGACATCATGCAGCAGTTTATGATTGAGGCCGTACTGGTTTGCCTGATTGGCGGCGCGTTAGGCATTACGCTGTCGTATGCCGCAGGCACGCTCTTTACCGCCCTAGCGGGCGGAGTGTTCACGGCTATATATTCGTGGCAGGCCGCCGCCGCCGCGTTTTTCTGTTCAACCTTAATCGGCATGATCTTCGGTTATCTCCCCGCCCACAAGGCGGCAAGGATGGATCCGGTCGTTTCACTGGCCAGCGAGTAACCTATGAAAATTTTATCACCTTTGGCTTTATGCCTTGCCACCGCGCTCAGCGCTGGCTGCGCAAACACGCTGAAAAGCGACTACCGCGCTCCCGAAGTGAGCTATCCCGCAAGCTGGAACAAGAGCGATATGGCCGGAGATCTAGCCCCGTTTGACTGGAAGGCGTTTAACGATCTTCATCTCGATAACTGGCTCAGCCAGGTGATGGCAAGTAATAACGACGTGGCTATAGCCGTGCTACGGGTGTATCGGGCGCGACTGGACGCGGAAAGAGTAGGTATCACCAACGATCCTGGACTAAAAGGTTCGCTGGGCGTGGACGGAAAAAACCAGCTGAATAACTCGTACGGCTGGACAAAAAGCAGCTCCGCCAGCCTCAGCACCAGCTATGAGCTGGATCTCTGGGGCAAAATTGCCCGTCAGCGCGATGTGGCGGAGTGGGCAAGTCATGCCAGCGAAGAGGATTTTCGCTCCGCGCGCCTGATGCTGCTTTCAGAGGCCAGTAATAATTACTGGCGCATCAGCTTTGTGAACCAACAGATTGCCGTCCTCCAGCAGAGCATCGACTATGCAAAAGAGACGCTGCGTCTGGCCGAGGCTCGCTATCGCGCGGGAAGTGCCTCATCGCTGGATGTGGTTGACGCGCAACAAAGCCTGCTCGCGCAGGAAAACCGGCTTACAGGGCTACAACGGGAGCGTTTGCAGGGACTCAATCAGCAGGCGGTCTTGCTCGGCGCCGCGCCGGGCAGCCCGGTAGTCGAGCCAACAACGCTGCCAAGAGGAAGCCTGCCGAAGGTAAATGCTAATATTCCTGCCAGCGTGCTGATGCACCGGCCTGACATCAGCGCTAAAGAGTGGCGAGTGCGTGAGGCGCTGGCTACGGTTGATATCAAGCGTACCGAATATTATCCCGTCTTCAGCCTGACCGGCGCTCTCGGTACCAGCAGCACTTCACTGCTGACGTTCGTGCATAATCCGGTCGGCTCCGTAGGCGCTAACCTGACGCTGCCGTTCCTGGAGTGGCGGCAGCGGGGGGG
>NZ_CQAZ01000085.1:4511-6765 GCF_001152565.1 Yersinia pekkanenii
GGGGAGTCGAGGTAAAAATTGCCCGTAACGATTACGAGCAGCGAGTGCTGGAGTTTAAACAGCTGCTTTATAAGGCTATGAGCAGCATCGAAGACGAGCTTTCCCTGCGTAATCAGTTGCTGGCTCAGGAGACAAGGCTTCGGGAGGGGCTGGAGCTTGCACGTAAGTCGGAGCGGTTAAACGAAGTGCGTTACCGGCAGGGCGCAGCACGTATCTCATTCTGGCTCGATGCTCAGGAAAAACGCCGTCAGGCGGAACTGCGGCTGGATGAAAACCGCTTTAATCAGTTGCAGAATCTGGCAAAAATTTATCTCGAGTTTGGCGGGTCGTCTACCAGGGCTTACGCATTAAAATGAACTTGTGTTAAATCAGTATACTCAGAATATAAATTGCTAAATTTAGTTGAGAGTATTTTGATGAAAGGACTGATTCAATCATTTGCCGATTTCCCTGATCCCCGGCGTCAGGGGCGAATACAGCATCGATTTATCGATGTGTTAATCATCGCTGTCAGTGCCGTTATCGCCGGGGCAGACTCCTGGACGGATATCGCCAGCTATGGACGGTCGAAAGAAGACTGGCTACGGACGTTTCTCAGATTAGAGGCCGGTATTCCTTCCCATGATACTTTTCGCCGCGTGTTCACCCTTCTTGACCCGGAAACCTTCGAACAATGCTTCTATGAATGGGTCAGTGGATTCTTTTTGGCTCTGGACCGGGAAGTTATCGCGATTGATGGAAAAACCGTGCGGCGGTCATTTAATAAAGCAATAAAACAGGGCCCTTTGCATATTGTCAGCGCTTTTGCTACCGAACAGGGCATCAGCCTCGGGCAGTTGGCTGTTGACGGAAAGTCTAATGAAATCACGGCAATTCCTGAACTTTTGAGCCGATTGTCATTGAAAGGCAATATCGTCACCCTGGATGCAATGGGATGCCAGCGGGGCATAGCACAAAACATCCTCGACCAGCAGGCAGATTATATATTGGCCCTTAAAGGTAACCAGAGCAAAAAGCATAAGGCCGTGGTGGCATTCTGCCAAACAGAGTGCCTGAGCTATCCCTCTTCAATTAACCCCACCTATGACGCTTTCGATGACCGCCATGGGCGTACGGTACGGCGTCGTGGCTGGGTTATTCCTGTTACAGATAGATTGAGTGGCTTACAAGACTGGCCCGGAGTGCGGAACGTTGTGATGGTAGAAACTATCCGCAGTGTTCAATATGTCAAAGGGGTAACGTCTGATTTACGTTATTATTTAAGCAGTTGTAGTGATGCTCCTGAAATACAAATAGCGGCAGTGAGAAAACATTGGGCGATTGAAAATAGCCTGCACTGGGTACTGGATGTGACGTTCAGAGAAGATGATTCACGCATACGCGAGCAGGTGTCGACGCGAATGTTCGCGCAGTTGCGTAAGATGGCGCTGAATATCGTGAAACGGGATAAAAGCAGCAAGATAAGTCTTCGTGCACGTCGTAAAAGTGCAGGATGGGATAATAGCTATATGGAGTCATTATTATTTAATAACCCATAATAAATTGATTTAATTAACGATAAGTTTAATGCGTAAGCCCTGTATTACCCCCACCTTTTAGCCGCTGAACTTCCTGAATATCTTCAATCTCTTAGTACCTATAGCGGTAGCCCTGTAACACGAATAGCAACCCGTTTGCTCATGCTTACCGGCGTTCGAACAATCGAGCTACGTGCTGCTGAGTGGGCTGAATTCAATTTAGATAAAGGTCTGTGGGAAGTCCCTACTATCCGAATGAAAATGCGTCGTCCTCATCTGGTTCCTTTATCTGAACAAGTTTTAGAGTTGTTGTTGCAACTGCGTGCTATTACCGGCCGCTTTAAATTAATTTTTCCTGGTCGTAATGACAGTCTAAAGCCAATGAGCGAGGCCAGTATTAATCAGGTCATAAACGTATTGGCTACCACGGCAGGGCCACCGGCCACGGTTTTCGCCACACAATGAGCACTATTTTGCATGAGCAGGGTTTCAATACGGCCTGGATAGAAACACCACTGGCTCACGTCGATAAAAACAGTATTCGCGGTACCTATAATCACGCTCAATATCTGAATGGTCGCAGAGAAATGCTTCAATGGTATGCCGACTATATGGATAGCCTGGAAAATGGTGAGAATGTAATTCATGGTAGGTTTGGGAAACGGGCATAAAGTAGGGATATTGATTATCTGGCTGAAATAGTTACCCAAACTTTTTAAAGGCATCTCACGATGCCT
>NZ_CQAZ01000086.1 GCF_001152565.1 Yersinia pekkanenii
TCTGAGCGGGCAGTTCCGCAAGCAGCGTCCAGAAAAAACCCAACGTGCTACCGAGAGGGCCAAATTTTCCATACAACCAGTTATCCATATCTGCATCAAACGGCACGCTGGTAATGGTGTCAGTATCATTTACATGTCGATAGTGAGTTATTTGATACAAACTCCCCACGGCATCAGCGGTAAAGGTCCGCGGCATACCGTAGGTATAAAGAAGAGGCCCTATAGCCTTCATCTCGGCAGCATAAGTTAGCCCCAGAGCTCCCCCCAGGCTGTGGCCGCAAATAAACAATTTTTTCTTTCCATTGGCTTCTGCCAGAGAAGTTTTTATCTGTCCAAATTCTTTTTCAAATGTCTGTTTAGCCAAATGGTATGCATCAAGGAAACCTCCATGAATGCATCCGGTATTTGCCAGTTCAGTCGGGCAAGGTTGAGGGGAAAATGCACCATCAGTTAACCAGTCGGGAACCTCTTGTGTACCGCGCCAGGCAACGGCCAAATGTTCTTCGCACTCCACATAAAAAAATTGAGTACTGTCAAGCAGAGGCTTGGATGACCCTGGAGTATTAACACTCTTAGAGTCCAAAAATTCGGCAGTGATATAGCGCTGGCTGAATGGCACATCTACAGCAAGTGCGTACGGATATGCAGGTGACTCTTCATGTCTTGGCGTAGTGGACAAATCCAAACATTTTTCAAGGAAAAAGGATTCTACGATACGTTTTTCCGTATAAGCCATATTAGCCATTAAGCCAAGGTTATAGCCGTTAGCCAGGGAATACTCTTTTGTATCATGCAGTGCCAGCACCCACGCCCGGAACGGACAAATTTCAATAACGTGCCGCTTCTCAAGATGTTCTCGGCCAATCTCCAGACCTTTCAGCGACTTGTCCGGCGGAAAATGGAAACGGGGTAATGTTTCATCTTTCCATCCTTTAATTTCCGGCGCGCAGTCACAAAGCTCTCCAATCGTGGCGTAATGGTATGGCGATGCCGTTTCGGGCGACGTGAGTAACGTATACCGGTTCAGCAGTTGAGTGAACCGGCTGTCAATCTGTTGCCGCAATGCAGACGGTAGGGTCTGCCCTGACGCGGACTGCTCCTTATATTGCCGCAGCAGTTCTTCCAGCGGTAATGTCTGTATCAGCGGTTGCTGGATAGCAAAAACGGCAGATTTCAGTTCAGAGACCGTCATATATCCGCCCTTTTTCTCATCCAGACTATTCAGGCGTTCGGCCAGTTGCCGTAAACGGTCTTGTGCCAGCGCGTAGTGTTCCAGCTCCACCAGTGGCGCAGCACCGGCTTCTCGTTGTTGCTGCCACAACGTGCCCAACCGTTTGACCTCTTGACTGGCGGGCCACAGTTGCTGTGCCTGAGCCAATAGTGCATCACCCTGCTCTTGCGCCCATAACGGCGGTAACTGTGCCAGTTGCGCGGCGCTGGCTTGCAACACCGGTTCCACCAGACGTGCCCACTTGGCGTCAGAGGTCTGTTTTCTCAGTTCATCAATTGATTTGGCGGTCAGCGGGGCGGGTAAAGGCGTGACATGGGTCAACAGCGCCGCCTCCAGCGGATCAGATGACAGCGACTGCCAGAGAAAGAAACTGCCTGCCATCAACAGCGCCATCAACGATAAACCCGCCACAAAACCGTGGCCCGCCTTCCAACTCAGTGGGGGCGGCGAAGGTGGCGACAACGCCACCTGAATACGCGCCGGGGCCGGTTCGTTGACAATATAGACGAGCGGATCGCGGGATGCGGTAAACGATAATACCGGTTGTGGCGACAATTGTGGCTCTGAGACACCTGCGTGCCGTACCGGTACACTCAATCGAGCGGGTATTTCAGCGGCCGCCTCGGCACTTTCCAGCCGCAGTGCAGCGTTATGCAACATCAAACGAACCCCGTCCAGCTTACTCAGGTGTTTGAGTTCCAGCGTTTGCAGTTGAGCACACAGTTGTTCCAGCGCATGCTCTGCGCGGTACACCAGCGCCAGGTCACCGTAGCATAACGTCATGGTGCGCCAGACTTGTTGCAACCGGTCACTCAACCAGGCCAATAACGCCACCCGGGCATGCGTTTGCAGCGGCCACAACGCACTCCATTGATGGGAGAGTAATCCCGCCAGCAGCTCCAGTCCTTCATACAACCCCGCGATTCCGGCGATGTGCGTCCGCGCCAGGGTAAAATCTACCGTGGTCTGCAACTCAACCCCGTTCTGGCGAAACAACGCAAGGCAAAGCTGCTCAACTCGCGCCCAGTCAACATCCGGGCGAGCGGGATGATGTAACTTGCCCATTTCGTCACGTAACGCGCTGAATTCAGCCAAGTGGCGAGGGTCGCCGCCGGTTATCAGCGTTTTATGGCTGTTCAATCTGCAGCTCCTGAAGGTCCATTCCGGCAAATTCCGCCAGATGGCGGCTGATGCTGTTTTCTCTGTAACAGGTCACCAGTAACGAACGCGTCGCACGGGTAAAGGCCACGTACAGGGCCGGGATGGCTTCCGACTCATCCTCAGCCGCCTTGTGTACAAACGACGCATTGATAACCGCAACAAAAGGAAATTCCAGCCCTTTACTGCTCTGAAAGGTCAGCAGATGGACGACATCTTCCCGGTGTGAGTAACATTTTTTTTCCGCTGGCGTAAAGCTGATGACTGTAGGTATATCCTGCAGCACCAGTAGTTCAGTGAGCCGGTCAGCTGAAAATTGCGTCGGACACAGCACCGCTATATCGCCCCAGCGACCGGTAAGGGCATACTTTTCTTTCATCCAGGCAACTACGCGATAGGCTTCATCCGCTGCAGAACGGCATTGCACGATATCAGGAACATTTCCGTCCTCACCACAGGCTTCCGGCAGCACCAGTGGAACCTCATTATTGTGGTGCCGGTCGAAATAGTCGCGTGAAAAGGCATAGGCAAAATTGAGAATGCGACGGGGATTGCGATAGTTAACCCGAAGGACTGAAGTACGCCCCTGGGCCTGAATGCCGACGCTTGCCAGAGAAAAGTTCAGCGCCCTTTCTCGGCGATAAAGTGACTGGGCATCATCGTACATCAGCAGCAGTGAACGGTTCGCGTTATCAAACAGCCTGGCGATTAGCGACAGCCACCGACGGTCAAAGTCATGTCCTTCATCCACCAATACTGCATCGTAACCGGCATCAGTCAACACCCCGCTGTCAACAGCGCTTTCCAGTGCGGCAAAACAGTTATCAAAAAACATTCCCTCACGGCTGACGCTGAGATTAAACCTGCGTGCCGCAATACCGCACCAGTCATGGAAGTGATACACGTGAACTTTATGCGACAGCCCCCTGTCAGCAATACATTCACGAATATAGTTTGCGAGAATAATATTGAAGCAGAGAACTAAAACCGGACGCGCTGTCGTTTCCGCGAGATAGAGGCACCGATAAAGCAAAATCAGGGTCTTACCTGACCCTGCTACGCCATGTATAACGCGGTGCCCCTCTCCCAGATTGCGGGCCAGCACTTCCTGTTGGATGTCCATGATCCGGCAGACCTGGCTGTTCTTTTCTTTCACCGGTATCGCAATTTCTGGAAACAGATGTCGCCGCAGGTTGTCCCTTATCACCGGAGTGATCGTAGGCCGGAAACGGGTGGTAAACAGTGCCGCGATTTTATGCCGAAAAGCAGCAAGCGAAACCGACTCTGTCATTTCATCCTGACAAATCGTCAACGCCTGTGGAAAAATGGACTCAACAGCACCATTAGCTGAGAGGGAAGTCAGTTGCTGACGAGTGATATTGGTGAATACGACGCCATAAGCCCATGCGATGTTGAGTTTACCTTTGTACAGCCCTGTCTTCTGCTGCAAACCGGAGTCCTGAGACAACATTTCGATGGTAGCGCAGGCATACTCCCTGACCTGTACCAGCGGGTTTCGCTCCTGCTTTTGCCCCTGTTCCGTATCCAGAGTTACCGTCTGCGGGTCTGCATGGCGAAGTGTGCTTAGTCGCCAGTCTTTGACTTCAAGAAAAATAAGCCCAATGGAGGGATCGATGATAACAAAGTCAGGATGCCGATACTGTCGCCCAACGGGAATGTCATACCAGACAAGGCAACCTTCACCGAGATGTGATTCCAGACGTTGAGCAACGCGTCGTTCTCCGTGGGTCATTCTCTCCGCACAAAGCGTCAGAGAAGTCATTAATTTTGCCATAAATTTTCCACTTATTTACACGCCAGCAATACGCCAGCAATGCGACCAAATCCATTATTCGACACCGGTTTAAATGCTATGCCGCTTCGCTTTCTGCATATTCCAGGCTTTGCAGATACTGCAATGCAACCGGATCGGCAATATAGTCAACCCGCCCATGGTGACGTTCAACTTCGTTGATTATTTTGCTGAGTTCTACGCGGAAAAACTCTTTACGTAAATTAATATTATCAATGCGATAATTTCTCAGATGGTCGTGCAACGTTTTTCCAGCGCAGGGGCATCGTTACAGGAAATCATTGCATGAATATCAAAATCAAAGGGTACTGCTGCCCCGCTTAACTCTTTCACCCGCCCCATCGGCTCCAGCCGTCGGGTTATACCAATTTTGAAGACATCTTCACCAAAGGAGCCAATACTTGAAATCACATAAATATGCCCCTGTTTCGTGAGCTGAGCCATGGATTTCGCTCTTTCATATTGTTGCATTTTTTTAATGTATATTTATCAGCTACAACTGAATAACGTTAAAATGCATCCTGATTAATAAACTGTTGTTGCTTAAGATGACGAATCAACACCCGCCCTTCCGGCATAAATGCCGTGCCGTAACGCACCAGTCCCAGACCTTTCAGTTCCGCCTCAATGGCGTACTCCAGATGGCCGGGGGCGGTCTGCGGTAACAGCAGCACCTGCAAACTTTTCAGACGCGGTTCGTATTTCAGCAGCGTGGCGGACAGCGTGGTCAGCAATGAATGCGCCGTCCCCGGCAATCCCTGTAGGATTTCGCTCATGTCCGGCAGGCCATAATCGGGCAGATGACTGAGTGTTCCGGCCCGGCAGTTAAGAATGCGCTGCATGTTATCCAGCACCGAGAGAATGACCTGGTTTTCGTCACTGACCTGATGCAGGTCAAGCCCGCCGGTGAAATTGCCCAACAATTGCTCATACAGTGACGGCGAGGAGGTGTCCGGCATTATTTTTTCTCCGCCCGTAATGTCAGGCTGTTATTGCCCAGCTCAAGGGTACGGGGCTTATCGGGATGCAGGTCATCTAGCGTGAGTATCAGACGCCAGTGGTCTTTGGCCATATCCGGATGACGGAACAGCGCCACCACCGCCACAAACTGAGTCTCTTTTTCCATCGGCATATCCAGTGTTACCGCACCGCCGGGTTTCACCACCACACTGCGGCTGGCCAGCAGGTCATCTTTAAGCGCCGCCTCCCCGTCGCTTGCCAGTTGCTGATACACCGTTTTGAGGAAGGTTTTATCATCACGTAACTGATAAATCCGCACCATCACCGGCTCCGATGACGAGTTCGCCTCATGCTCATCGGTATTCAGGGCTTCACGGGCGGTAAAGTCCAGATGCAGCACCTTTATCTGCTTATAAAACAGTGATTTTGTGGCCGACACGGTGCTATCAGTCACAGTTTGCGTCAGCCCACAGCCACTGAGCAGCAAGACCAGTGCCGGGATGCAAACTCTATTTTTCCAGGCGGCCCAGCGTTTATTTTTCGAAGTCATAGCTAACACGTCGGTTTCCTTCTTGATGTTCCTGTGGAGCCAGCCCACTGTAGTGCCCCAGCTCCACGGTATAGTATTCAGGTATATCGTCTGACAGCGTATCGTCATCCAGCCCCAGCACCCCGGTCAACCCCAGCCTGACCGGCGTATCGTCCAGCACCAACACCGGCAACAACCGGGTGGCGACCGTCAGTTGGATACAGGCTCTATAGCGCCAGCCCAGATAGACCCGCAGCAACACCAGAAAATCGGTATACAGCAGGCCATCCGGTAACCAGTCACGAGCCTCATCACTGTCGGATGTGTGCAGAGAAATCAGCAACTGACTATTGGCATCGATGGCCTCATCGCCCAGTACGGTGTAACCGTCCAGCCAGTTGACCCCTTCATCGGCAAACGCCATCGGAGAGGTCAGGCGCACCCTGCGCAGGCAATGGGGTGTGACATCCGCCTGGGTAAAAGGGGCCAGCAGTCGCACCAGTGCCTGTACCCCTTCCGCGGTTCGCCCCGGTTGACGCATCACGCCCAGCAGGGCCAAAAAGCGCGATGTCGGGGTGGCAAAATGCTGCTGCGAACCGGGAATACCCATGCCTATCAGCCCCAACAGGCTCTGAGAGGTGTTGTCTGTGCCGCCCGACTCGAAGGTGGCCGGATAGGAGTATTTGCGCCAGATGCGATAAAACTGCGTCATAAAACGGTGGTTGAAGATATCGAGGAACCCTTCCAGCGCCTCATGCCCTTCGCGCTGCTGGGTGATATCGTCGATATAGGCCGTCGGCAGGGGCGAATCCACACCGTACAACCCCATAAAGGTGGTGCGCGCGGTCAGCGGGGCCTCAGGCTGCACCGGGTCAGTTTCCAGCGCCTTCAGTTCACTGACCGGGAAACCCATGCCGGGATGCGGACGAAAACGCACCGGGTCATCC
>NZ_CQAZ01000087.1 GCF_001152565.1 Yersinia pekkanenii
ATCACCAGACTGGCCAAAGATAGTGGCCCATAGCAATGCGAGTGAGGAGACGATAAACGCCCCCACCAGAGTGGTGTCTGAGGTCGATAACCGCCCAGAGGAAGGGTTAGTGATTAACTCTTTGAGGGTTTTCATTATCGACATAGGACACGCTCAGCAATGACTAATCGAGCCTGACGCTCAGCCAGTCCGTTGCTGCCACCATTGATCACCCGAGTCAGACCAACAAAATCACCGTTATCTGCATAACGATTGCAGTTATTTGCGAACCAGAACCAGCCAGCCGAACGAGCGGCATAATCATCTTGCAGCAGTAAATCCGGGTTGATGATCAAGTCGATTTCTAGCGCATGACCGCAGCGGTAATAATTATCTAAAAAGGTAATTTGTTTCAGACCACGGCCACGAAATTTCCAGCCATCCCCCGGCGCGTTGTTACCATAGCGTTTGCTGTAAACAAGGTTGGCAATGGCCTTCTGTCGTTCGAGAGGGACAACCGTTTCACCCGACTGGCGACCTAACATCGCACATTGACCCGCAGTTAAACGGCTATTAAAGGTAGCTTTTAAGCCCACGACACTGTAGTTAAATGACTCGGCCAGTGCTTTAAACCCCCCGCTTTCATGCCCGATTTGTGCAATAAACGCAGCCTGGCTACGGGGGGTATCAATACCGAATTCTTTCATTGCTGACAAGATATGCGGATACCAACGCGATGCGAGCGCGGGAGATAAAGAGGCGGCGAGTTGAAACTGTGATAGGGAGATTTGCATGACACCATCCAATGGGTTGGGATGGTGTCAGTATTGCTATTAGGGTTTTATATAATCAGTGGAAGGGGTTCAGTGGCCAATCAACTAGTTAATTAAAATTTATCCCATAGATACGGAGTGAATGAAAGTAATAAAATTAACACAAAACCTAGACGCTTCGAGTTTGGTTTTTCAGCACCATCAATATTAGAGACGGTTTGTGTGAGCGCATTCCTTCTTACAAGATACAGAGGGAATACAATAAGCCACAAAATAACAGTGCCGACTGCCCACGCGAGTTGATTCGATACTCCCCTTTTTGTTGCATCATCAAGAACGTAGACTCCCGATATAAAAAAGATCACACCCAAAAATAATTCCATTTTTTTTCACTCCTAGAAAAGAGAACTTTGTAGTTCATTATTAGATGTTTTTCTCTCCGCCAATAACCCCCAAGCGAACCTATCAGAAAAACCATATTTAGGGCATAACTGAGTCATCACCATCAGTGAAGAGATGCCACTATCACGCAACTGGGAGAATTCAGCCAGGAACGAGCGATTGCGTAACTCGCGTAAGGCTCGGTCACAGCGGGGCAGGTAAAGCACCTCTCCGCCAAAATGCTTGACCAGCAGTTGTGCGTTCTCATCACCAATCGTTTCACGTAACAATGTGGCTCGGGCCGCGCCAAGCGCGCGCAACCCTTTACCGATTGGGAAGGTAGTGCCGCCCAACCTATCGAGCAGGCGGGCTGTGGCTGGATAACCGATCAACTCGGCAATCTGCTGGACAGACTCTGGCAATAGCGCTTTAACCTGCTCAATATCCATCATGATTTCCCTCGACGTTTGGCATCAATAATCAATGCCTGCATCAGTTTTGTCAGCTTATCCAGCGGCAACCAATCAACATATCTTACCTGAAACATGTGTTGCGCCATAGATTCAGCATAACTCCATGGCCGGTTAGCGTCAGCCAGTAGCGCCTCAATCTTACCGAGTATCGTCTTCTTACTCGCAGGAACGCTGGGTCTGCGCCCCCTTTTTGCAGCGGGTTTAGGCTCAAATCCATGAGCCCGCATATAAGCAACAATACGTTCTTGCTGCTCAATGGAGCAATGAGTCGAGCTGGTTTTACCGGTCAGCCTGTAGATAACATCACGGTAGGTGTCATCGTCCCAGGCTAAAGCAGACTTACCCACATGAATAAGCTGGATCAGTTTTTTGTCCATAACGCCCCCAGCTGAGTACGTAAACCATCACTGACTCTTGTCGCCAAGCCCAACCGGATAAGCCAGTCAGATAGTGTATCCATCGCCTCAGCTGGTGAGGCATGCCAAGGAAAGTTATCAAAACCCACCAGAGCAAACCACTCGTTATTGAGAGAAGTTAAGGTTAATGATTGTTCAATAACTGTGTGTTGGATTTGATGCGTCACTAACAAGTTAATCAAAGCGGAAGAACCTACAGAGTACGGGCTGCTGTGTTCAAATTTAGTGATGTATTGGGTTAATTTCCCGCAGCCAGTTAGTAAATCAGCAGTATCCGCTGGAGAGTAACCGCCCAATTCAAGCAGCTTTGCACGTGAGGTGGTAATCTCATCCAGAGCAGACTGGAGCACTTGCAGTAACTCGTTGCTGTAGTCTTCACCCAGTGCTAGGTGATTTTTTAACAGACCCAAATTAGTCATTTTGCACCTCATTCAACTGAGCGTGACCGGTCACATCTGTAAGATTTAAAGTACGTGACTGACTATAAAACCAACACGCAGATTCTCCGACAAAAGCCGTGTTGCAACCTGCGGGTAATGGCAGCTTGCAGTGATTACAGTGGCCTAAAGTCGCCTCTTGCCGCTCCAGTCGCTCACCATCACAGAAGATTAACAACTCAACATACTCGCTAGGGAGGTATGGCTTGCGACCCGGATTGCGGCGCTTACAGCCATCGAGCAGCATTTTGTACCCTCGGTCAGACAGAACAATTTCAAGACGATGCTGGCCGAACTGTGACTTTGCGCGGGCGCGGGAGAGGCGCTTTCGCGCCGCTGCCTGCTCTTTCGTACTATTTTTATTCATCATCGTCATAGTCCTCGTCAACCAGTCGCGCCTCAAAAAGCATCAATCCCACAGGCCAAAGCAATACGATTATGATGTAAGCAAGAGGGTGAATATCTTTTCTTGCCCAACCCAACCGTTTCAGGATGCTGACCCAGCAATAACCAAGGTAGATGTAGGACGCTACAGCCCAGCAGATTAAGGTAATTTCTCTAATGGTCATTTCACACCATCCTTAGCCTTCTTCCCTCGACAACCAATAATCAAACCGAAAGCCGCGGGTGCATATGGCACCTTTAGGTGACATAGTTCGTAAAAGTTCCAGATAACAGCCAGCAACCAGCCAAGCGGTGTAAATGTCCAGAATCTGCCAATAGGCCATAGCCAAAGTCTTTTCATCATGAATCTCCTTGCATATCGGCAGGTTTGGCTGCTGCAAACAATAACGTGCCTTCTGGTGCGTCATTAATCCAACCGAGGGTTTTATTGCCGTTACAGCTAATAACATATCCAACCGGAGGTAACGCTTTCAGCTCTGCAAGTTGCTCACGCAGTGATAGCAGCTCAGCACTTCTCGCTTGCCACCCCTCCCATGCCATCGTGTGGTCTGCTTCTTCTTTACTCAGCATCTGCATTCCCCTCTACAGTGAAACCGGCTGCTTTGATGGCCTCTATAATTTCGTCAACGGCCACCCACGCGCCATTTGGATCTTCGCATACCCCACAGTCAACCGAGTACCGGTGAGGCAACACAATCGGCTTCTCGTTTGCCGCTGATAACGCTGCTTCTGCTTTCTCTGTGCGGCTCTTCCAGTCGGAAATTGCAGCCATGTGCAATCGGATATCGCCGATGTAAGTTGCTTCCAATTCACTAACATTTACCGACAATGGATTCAGCTTCTGTGCCGCTTCCAGTTGGGCTATCAGGTCAATGATTACTGATGGTGTGCAATGCTCAATAAATTGAGCCATTAACTCTGGGTATCCTTCTGTTTGCAGTTGGTCACCAATACCAGTCCAACCGTAAAGATTTGCGCCTAATGCCGCTTTCTTCAACTCTTCTAGGTTCTGCTGGAGGCTATCAGCAATAACAATAGGCTTCAGATGCTCAATGCTCACGCCACCGGCGCGGCCAATGATACTAACCACCACAGCGCCATAGTCCAACGCCCAAGCCTCGGTACGGGTGACTACTTCAACGCTGTCAGGGATACCCATGATCGGGAAGTAATTGAAACTGCTACCAACAGGGTATTTTTGATTAAATTTGTCGGCGGATAACCCTTTTAGAAAATGGCTCATGGCTTCACCTTCCACTGTTTTTTATGGTGTTCAACGGCTTGCTTCATGGCAACACGTTGCTGGTTTTTGTGAACTGTATTCCCACAATGATTAAAGAAGTTGAAACGTGACTTACCCGGCAGGTTGGGATACTCGATCACCACGCTGCCATCTGTCAGGGTGTAGATGCGTTTATTGCCGTTATCCTGATATTCCCGGCTACTGACATGGGCTTTCATGGGCATCCCCTCCAGCCTTTGGACTTCGCAGACTCACAGAACTGGGCACGGGTCAGGCACCATTGCTCGTTGATGAGCAACATCGACACATCAGCAGCCAATAACCAAACCGACATGGCGCGGGCATATTTAGACTGTTTTTCGAGAGATACTGCTTTGAGCGCCAGTACCTTAAACTCAGGGTTAGTGACACCCAGCGGCAGGCAGCGTAACTTGTTGCTGCTCACTTTTACGCCAATAACCGTGGTGTTTTTCCAGTGAAGTGGTCTTGGGTTTTCCTGTAGGGATGGTTTAACCGAAGCAGTACCGGTAACAGCGTAACAACGTGTTTTACCATTCCAACCACGAACAATGCGCCCCTTGTGGATATCCCCGGCCAGCAATGCACCAACACGATCAAGCGGTAAGCCAGTGAAATTAGCCAGTTCGCGGCCTGTGGCAGAACCCAGGATATTCAGCGCCTGGCGCAAAGAATCAGTTTTAGACAGGTTTTCCATTATGACCTCCCAATCAGCGCAGGCTGAGAATCAGTACCATTGACTGCATGGAGCAAACTGGCGTCTTTCCCCGCGCGATATCCAGCGTCAGCGGCATCATCTATTCCTCGTACTTTTTTAGCCTCACGCATAGCTACTGCTTTCCAACTCCCTCCATTACTGATTCGTTGGTAATAGGTATCCATCAACTCCCGCTCATTGGTTGTAACCACAAAACGCTCAATCACGGTGTAAGCCCCGCTAACCCAGGCTTCACAATAGCTATCTGCGCGGCCTATTTTGGTTGTCCGCTTGAGACTGCTACGCTGTTTTGCACTGAACGCACGGCGGGAAGTCATCATCTGACGAGATAAGACATCAAAGGCATAAGCGGCAATCTGTGGCCGCTCGTTTGGGCCATAAAAAACGATGGTTCGTTTATTACCTTGCCAGGTTAAATAATTCTGAACACCAAATGCCTGACTAATAATGGACATTAATGACGACATATAACGCGGAATAGATACAGCATCGGATGGAGCACCTTTAGTGCTAGCTTCACTAATCTCAGTCAACGCAACATCGGTTTCATTCAACCTATGTTCACGCATTAGATTTTGAGCCTGTCGCAAAGCATTGGCGGCTTCGTTAGGATTGGCACTACGCTTAGCCAAATTCAGCAGTTTCTTTATTTTGGCGAGATACTTTTCTTTATTCATGATGGTGGTTTTCCATTATTTTGGCGTAAGCGCGCCCCTGCGGGTTTACGCCATGTTTAAAGATGATTTAAAAGCGAATTAAATTAGCCCGCAGGCGTTAATGATCCCGTATTAGCAAAATAAGGTTCTTTATTAATTTCCACGACAGTTTCCGAATCAAAATCATGGGCTGGGCCAACCGTTTTTACTGATTTGCCCCCGCGTAAAAATTTGCACGGTTGGTAGATGAAAACCTTACCCACGGGATAACGCCGATTAAACTCTTCAGCTTTCATATCAGACTCCAGAGATATCAAGAGGGATCGCCTGATATTGGTCTGTATCACCCATACGCCTATAAACTCTGACATAGGAACGACTACCAACAACCTGAACGGCTTCGCTGATTGCATCCATCGCACGTAACCAGCGGGCGTCCTGAATGTCATAACGACGCAGGGCCAGAACAGCTCCCGTATTGATATCCCCCTCTTTATCAGTGGAGAAAGCCCGGTTGATTATGGTATGAATTTCAGGCTGTGCGCCTTTAACCCAATCAGCCAGGCACTCATCAATAAGCGCTTTAGCGGCTTGCAAGCGCTCATCAAAGGCAATGCGGTCTTGCATAGCCCGCTGGATTTTATATTCGCCATCGAAAGATGGCAGGGTAACGTTGCCTTTCTTACCGCCAAGTGAAACGTTGTATTCATTGGCAGACAGGTCAACAAAAGCCGCGATATCAGCAAAGGTGGCCCGCTTAAACTCGGTCAGCATTTTGTTAACGACAAGTGCGCGATTAATAATGTCACCGACTAACGTATCGCGCATTTTGTCGATATCTTTAACC
>NZ_CQAZ01000088.1 GCF_001152565.1 Yersinia pekkanenii
CAACCCACTACACCTAAAAGTAGAGCCAGAAGGCTGGCGTAAGGATATCCATGTTCAATGCAAACACTAGCCTGCTGGCCGGTGCGATGAGTCGCGCCCAATTAGAAGAGGCATTAAACCGAGCGCAGCAAGCCTATATCGAATTATCGTCCGGCGCGAAGGGCGTTTCGTTCTCCTATGCGCAAGGGGATGGCACCCGATCGGTTACCTATCAGCAAACAGATATTGGGACACTCATGGGGTTAATTCAGCTTCTTCAGGCTCAGCTAGGCATCGTTAAGCGTCCACGCAGGGCGATAAGGTTTCGTTACTGATGAAAAACCCAGTAAGGATTTTAGGTCCTGACGGTAGCCCCTTGCCGCCATCAAAATCAAGGGCATCAATGTTGAGTGGTTCCCGAGGGGTTCCGTATGACGCTGCTGATTCATTCAGTGATTCTATGGCCAATTGGCAGCCGTCCTTGTGGTCACCGGATAACGAAATCAATACCTCCCGCGATCAGGTGGTTGCCCGCGTTCGCGACATGGTACGTAACGATGGTTGGGCCTCGGGAAGCGTTACCCGTATTTTGGATAATGCCGTTGGTGCGTCTTTCCGTCCGCTTGCTAAGGTTGATTATCGGACTCTGGCACTGATGACTGGTAATCATAAATTTGACGCGAAATGGGCTGATGAATATGGACGGGCCATTGAGTCAGGCTGGCGAATTTGGGCGAATGATCCCAATCGTTATTGTGATGCGGAAAGAAAGAAAACCGTAGCTCAACTGTTGCGACTTGGTTTCCGGCACAAGCTGATCGACGGTGACGCGCTTTGTGTCATGCAATATCGCCCTGACCGTCTTGGCTATGGTAAAGCGCAGTATGCCACGGCAATACAAATTATTGACCCGGACAGATTAAGTAACCCACAGCAGAAGTTCGACATGTTGAATGTTCGTGGTGGAGTCGAAATTGATGATGACGGGGTGCCAGTAGCCTACCACATCCGCAAGGCGCATATGGGGGATTGGTGGGCGGCTCAAGAAACCATGACGTGGGAGCGTATCCCGCGTGAAACTGACTGGGGCCGTCCGATTGTTATTCATGACTTTGACAGTGACCGGGCGTCCCAGCATCGGGGTATCAGTATTTTCACCCCGATTGTTCAGCGCCTGAAGATGCTGATTAAGTACGATGAAGTGGAGCTGCAATCTTCAATACTGAACTCCATTTTTGCCGCCTTTATCACATCACCTTATGACCCGAGTTTAGTGGCGGAAGCCCTTGATACAGGGGATGAAGTGAACCGCTATCAAGATATGCGTCGTGAGTATCACGATGAAAAACGGCTATCTTTACAAGGGGGGGCGCGAATACCCATCCTCGCCCCGGGTGAGGGAATGGAGACGCTGAGCGCAGTAAGGCCAACCAGTAATTTTATCGCCTTTGAAAGCGCTGCATTACGAAACGTCGCCGCATCATTGGGGATTTCTACCCAACAACTGACACAGGACTGGTCAGATGTTAACTACAGCTCAGCCCGTTCCGCCATGCTGGAAGCTTGGAAAACCCTGACTCGCCGCCGGGATGATTTTGCCACGGGATTCGCTCAGCCCATTTTGTCGTGCTTTATCGAAGAGTTGCATGACTTAGGTGAAGTTCCCTTACCTGACGGTGCGCCGGACTTTCTCGCGGCGAAAGCAGCTTATTGCCGTGCGCAGTGGATGGGGCCCGGTCGGGGTTGGGTTGATCCGGTGGCTGAGAAGAAAGGGGCCATTCTTGGCATGGAGGCGGGGCTATCTACTCTCGAAATGGAAGCCGCTGAAAACGTGGGTGAAGACTGGGAAGAATTGCTGGATCAGCGCCAGCGAGAACGTGAGGCATACATTGAGCGTGGATTGCCGATCCCTACATGGTTGCAAGCTGAAACCTTTGCACCCGATCAGCCTACAGCCAACCAACAACAAAAACCGGAGGCACAGTGAATCTTCCACATTTAGCCCAGCGGCTATTTAACACTCCGCTGGCCCTTCATCCGCACAAGGCTGAAGTGGTTATGGCGGCACTGACTGATCGGTTCGGCCTGACGCGCATTCAGTCTAATGCCGATTGGGATGACGATGACGATACCTTTACGCGCAAAGGGCGCGAGTGTGGTTATGACGTTATCGCTGGTATAGCACGGATACCCATCACGGGGACCTTAGTGCAGAAATTAGGCACCTTGCGCCCTTACAGCGGAATGACGGGCTATGACGGCATTCGGGCCAGCTTTCTGACGGCAATGAATGACAGCGAAGTCAAAGCCATTTGTCTTGATATTGATTCACCGGGCGGTGAAGTTGCCGGGTGTTTTGATTTGGTCGATGAAATTTATGCAGCCCGAGGCGAAAAGCCCATATGGGCCATCCTGTCCGAAAGTGCTTACTCCGCTGCTTATGCGCTGGCCAGCGCTGCGGATCGGATTATTGTCCCGCGTACTGGCGGGGTCGGTTCAATTGGCGTCATCGTCATGCATGTTGACTGGTCGCAGCGCATAAAAAGCGATGGGGTACAGGTCACGATAATCACTTTTGGGAGCAGAAAAGCTGAATCAAATCCCTACGAGGCATTAAGCGAGGAGGCAAAAAAGGCCATTCAGTCCGATGTTGACGAGATGGGCCGCTTGTTCGTGAGTACCGTTTCCCGCAATCGCGGGATAGCTGAAAGAACTATCAGGGACACCGAGGCCGCATGTTACCTGGCCGCTGATGGTGTGCAACTGGGGTTGGCTGATGAAGTCGCCTCGCCTGATGTCGCATTCCGCGATTTATTAAAACTGGTTGGAGAAAATAATGGGTAAGAAAATTCAAGGTTTTGCTCACCTGTTTGGCCGTGGGGCCAAGGCGTCAGAAGAGACAGAGGACGATAATAAAGAGTCCAAAAAAGCCAAAGGTCGTCGGGCTGAGGATGATAAAAAAGATCCTGATGCCGAAGAGAACGATGACGACCAAAACGATAACTCTGATGATCAGGACAATAAAGACCCTGATGCTGAAGACGACTCCGATGATGCTGATGCAGAAGAGGGGGAAGAAGAAGACGGCGATGATGATAAAGAAGACCGTAACGTTAAAAAGGGCCGCAGTGCCGAACGTAATCGTTGTGCTCGCATCTTTAGCAGTCAACATGCGGCTGGGCGTATGGATTTGGCGGCAACATTAGCCCTTAATTCAGGCATGAGTTCAGCAGCAGCAATCCGTATTCTTGCAACTACAGCCGCCCCAGCAACGTCATCCTCTTCCCGTAAACGGACGCTGGATGAGCGAATGCAAGCGGCTAATACCCCACGACCAGGGCAAGATGCCGCGACGACGTCCAGGGGAATGTCTATGGTCCAAAAAATGGCCAGTCTTTATGACTCTGCAAAAGGTAAAAAATAATGGATAACTTTGGACAAAATGCATTTCAACCGGGCATGCGCTCATCGTTGTTTGTGCCAGACCAGTTAGTCTCAGGGACATTACAACTAGTCACTGATACTGGCGTTATTGCTCAGGCGGCTGCGATACATTTGCGGGGCACAGTGTTGGGTAAAATTACGGCATCAGGTGAGTACGTCAAGTCTGTTAAGACCGCCACCGATGGCAGTGAAGTACCGGTCGCCATCCTCGTCGATGATGTGGATACGACAACAACATCTCAGCGCGGAGGTGTTTATTTGATGGGGCAATTCAATCAAAACCGTATTATTCATGATGCTTCATGGACGCTGGATGAATTAAAAACCGACCTGCGGACCTACTCAATCTTCCTCGAAGACAGTATCCAAGCGCCAGTTTAAAACCTCACTTTCTGATTTGCATCCGATGCCATTCACCCGGCAGGGGCTTGCTCGTCTTCAATCTTTGTCTGGCGGCTCTGGCTGCCAGCAAATTAAAAGAGATACTACATGAATATTTACGATACCAATGTGCTGGTGGGTCTGGTTCCCAACCTGAAAACAAGCCAGAACTGGTTACTCGATCGCTTCTTTCCCAATGTGGTGACCTATGAAACCGAAGAGGTTTCCATCGATGTTGATATTGGTAAACGTCGTATGTCTCCTTTCGTTTCCCCGTTAGTTGAAGGGAAGCTGGTGGAGAGCCGCAAGTATCAAACCAATACCTTCAAACCCGCTTATATCAAAGACAAGCGCGCGCCTGACTTGCGTAAACCGATCCGCCGCCAGATGGGGGAGCGCATTGGTGGGGAATACACCGCCGCAGAGCGCGAAATGTTAAACATCCAGTTTGAAATGGAAGACCAGATCGACATGCTTAACCGTCGTCTGGAATGGATGGCCGCCAGTGCGCTGACTAAATCTCAGATTACCGTGGTGGGGGATGGGTTCCCGACCACGGTCATTGATTTTGGTCGTTCCAGTAACCTGACCATTACATTGAGTGGGTCAGATAAATGGCCATTATCTGTGGCTGCCGGTGCAACAAATACTCAGCCCTCCGATGATATTGAAGACTGGCAAACGCTGATGTTGAAAGAGTCAGGATCGGTGGCCACTGACCTGGTATTTACTACCTCCTCATGGAAAGCGTTCCGTCTGGATACCACTATTAAAGACAATGCCATCGTATTCCCGGCATTAAGTCCCTTTGGTAATCAGGTTGATGCGGGGCCGCGCGTCAATAAAGGCGCGGTTTATAAAGGTCGCTGGGGTAACTTTGATCTGTGGCTGTATAACGACTGGTTTATTGACCCGCTGGACGGCATTGAAAAGCCGATGATCCCAGATGGCGCAGTATTAATGTCAGGTGCTGACCTGATGGGGACTCGCGCCTTTGGTCTCATTCTAGACCCTGCGTTTAATTACGGTCCAATGGCTTTCGCACCAAAATCATGGATTATGCCCGACCCGGCACAGCGTTACCTGTTGATGCAATCTGCTCCACTGGTAATTCCAAGCCGAGTAAATGCCTCACTCTGTGCGACGGTGGTGTGATATGACAAAACCAGCAAAGCAACAACCGACTATCAATGAACTGGGCGGAAATCCGCCTGAGTTCGCGGATGATGATTCGACGGACGACGCTGACGAGTTGGAGGTTGTTGTCGTAAAAGGCCAGACTCTGCGCCATAGCGGGGAAACTCATGTGGAGAATAGCCGTTTATTCCTGTTGCATGATGATGCTGAACGGCTGATTAGCCTGGGCGTGGTTGCTGATGTGAAAGCATTACGGCAGCAGGCGGCTAGCACTACTGGCCCCTCAATCACTGTCGATGATGGTGTGAAGATAAATCGAGGTGGCTGATGGGTGTCAACTGGGATCAGCATCTTCTTGCCCCCCTACAAGCGGTATTTGGTGACCCGGTTGATTACCGGCCTGCTGGTGGTAAGCCAACTTATACCATCAGCGGCATCTTTGATCGGGCTTATACCACCATTGACCCGCTGGATGATGGCAGCACCATTAATACCACCAATCCCGTTTTAGGGGTTAGGGACAGTGAGTTTCGTTCACCACCTAAACAGGGGGACCGGGTATTTATTGGCATCGTTGCTAATGAACCGGTCAATACCTTGTTTGCTGTAGCAGATGTTCAGCCAGACAGTCACGGCGGCAGCAAGCTCATTCTTAATCGGGTAAAAGCATGAATACCGCGCAAATAAGAAAGCTGGTTGTTAATGCCATTATCGGTAATACGGACGCGGAAAACCGCGTCTATTCTCCGCGTGACTGGCCGACTACTGAGGATATGTACCCGGTTATCTTGGTGCAAACCCTTATCGAGGAAAAACAGTCATTAGGCCGAAATGCTCCGCAGTTCAACACCATAACAACCGTGCGCATTACCGGACGGTTGCAGGAGTTGGATGGTGAGCATACCGATGATGGCGCGGTTAAAGCAGAGTTGGCGCTCGAGCAGTTACGAGAACAAATTGAACGGGCGGTGATAAACAGTTATGACCTCACCCGCCAGATACAGCAGTTTGCCCGTGTACGTTCGACCATTGATCTGGATTCTGGCGGTGAGGGCCATATGGCTCAACTGCTGATGGAACTGGATATCGAATACTACCAGGGGCCGGAAGATTTCTACCCCATTAATGCTGACCGGTTGGAGGGTATGGATATCACCATCGCCATGCCAGACGGCACCATCGACCCTCTGGTTTCTATAAACTTCCCGGAGTAAATCCCATGATTGTTAAACCCGTCGCCGGTCGCACTGTGCGTGACCCGGTAAAGGGCACCTTTTTGCCTGAATCTGGCACAGAGGTTCCTGATAATTCATTTTGGCGTCGTCGTTTAAACGACGGTGATGTGGTACGAGAACAGCCTAAAGAGCTT
>NZ_CQAZ01000089.1 GCF_001152565.1 Yersinia pekkanenii
ACCAATCCAGTACCCATGCGAATGTAGAAATGAAAAAGCCCCGGCGATTAACCGAGGCTTCTAATTTTACCGACCTCTCAGCCAGCGTGGTTGGAGTTCCAGACCTAAGTCGAAGTGACCAACTCGGCGGTATCTGTGAGTTAGGGGCCGCCGCTTATTCCCTAACTCACCGCTCTTTCGCTTTTTGCTCCCGAGCCTACATGAAATATACACTTTCATTACTTATTTTCAAGTGAAAATGAAAATAAATTTATGCGGCAGACTTTATTATCTCTAACTCAGCTCTTAAGTCATCTTGCAGAACCATATACACCTTCGCATCAAATAAACTAATGCACCATCTAACCCGATCTGCGCACTGTTTGTTAGTCAACCATGGTGAAACTTGGTATTGCATATAATTTGCGAGATCTTGCACAGGGTTCCTGTCAACATAGTACTTACAGGCGATTACATATATTGGATTGTCAGCTCTAAAAGCTTTAAGAATGGCCTTCTCGACGAAATCAGCTTCATCCTCATCGTTGGCGCGCTGTAACATGTCGCTGATAGTTCGTTTAGGCCATAAAATCGACTGAGCTTTAGTCAGCAGCTCACCCCCCTGATACCCAATCTTTCTCAAATCCTCCATCACTCTGGTAAATCTATCCGTATCTTCTACGCTCCAGCCAGATATGAATCTCCATATTCCGACCCCATCCACTCCTCCACCGTAACCACTACCGCCAAACTCTTCCGCCCACACGCAAAGGATCGCTTTAATCCATCGCTCCTGAATCGGTGTGAGTTTTTTGTATTTGCCCAAATAACTCTTTCTGGGTGCCTTTGCCAGTTCCTGCCAGGGTGTGGTTTTCATGCCGCCCTCTGCTCGTCAGTGTTAACCGTGCCAAACCTGTCTTGCTTCGTCGTGTAGAGCGCCTGCATTCCTTTGCCCCACCCTTTTCTAACAAGCATTATTCCACCAGGGCGTTGAATGACTGCGTGACAATGGCCAGTAGTCGCTTTCATAAATCTGGCTTCATCAATTGCAGAGTTGATATCAGTGAACATTAAGCTGCCTCCAGGTATCTCTTGCGTAGTTTTTCGTAATGCTTCGCCCGGCGAGTGAATATCGCTTTCACTCGTTGCAGGTATGGGATGTCGAATTTTCTTGGGGCGTTGTCTGTTTCAAGGCGATCAACACGAACGATGCCTATCTTGATAATGAGATTTCTGCGGAAGGGGATCAGGTTGCCGGACATTTCTCTATTGCAACGAACGCAACCGGCGTGAATATTAAAAACGTTGAACCGAAGATGTGATGCTGTTCCTCTTGAGCGGTAATGACTGGCGTCAACTGCCCCACCCCTTACTCCGTAATTTAATGCGTTTCCACATGCGATACAGGGCTTGCCGTAGTCCCTCCAAAAGATGTATCTATTGACTGCTACCTGCGCCTCTTTATTCCAATCGGACGCCGTCTTGAGGCTCTCCTTTCGTTTTTGCCATGCCTTGCGGTCTATTGCCTGTTGCTTTGCATCAGCTTCTTGCTTAGCAATGATTCTGGCGCAGGGAATTGAGCAGGCTTTTTGAGTGGAAGAGAACGGGGTGAATTTGGTGGGGCAGACTTTGCACTTCTTTAGCTTGGGCGGCTTATTCGGCTTGCCGGTTATCATCGACTTCCTCCAGCATCTCTATGCTCGCGTTTTCACGTTCGCATTGATCGCAAGAATAAACCTCATCGGGCTTTAGCGTTGCGCGGCAGAACGCGCAGACGGTGCGCTGTAGTTCAAGCATTCTTTCTACTCCTGAGTCTTAGCCAGCGTTTAGCTAATAACGGATAGATAGCGTCATATGTGGGTATTTCGCTGGCGGGGATTGGGGGTTTAGGCTTGGTTCGAGAGGTCTTGCGGAATATCAGGTTATCTGGGTCGGGCTTCGTCGCGTCATCTTCGCCTCCCTCTTGTCCCCGCATAAATTACAGAGCAGATGAACGCGCAAATTATTAGCCAGTCAGATTCGGTCATCACGCCACCTGCTTTTGTTTGAGGTTTGAGTATTCACATCCGTTCGGGATGGTCAGCGCCAGTCCGAATTCAGCGGCCCACATTTCGACTTGAGACAGAAAGAAATGCATATCGCCAGTATCGAGCTTTGACGTATGGCGCGGTTCCCACATTTTAACTTTATCGCCGGTCACAAAATCGGTGTATTCGACCTCTTCACAGCCGAGATAGGTTTTCTTGAGATTGCGCTTTACCCACGCTGGCGTTGCGTCAGTGCGTCCCGACTTAATGAGGTAAGCGCTTATTTCGCCGTACCACATGTGGCTGAGTGCATTCTGGGGTAGGCTGCGTTTATCCCGCCACTCACAGATTGAGACGCGGTATTTCTTGCCTGAGGTGATGAGTATTTGAAGGGTTGCGCCTAATTGCTTGAAGGTACTTTGGTGTAAACAGAAGTCATCCATTTCCCTTCTCCGGCTCGGCGGCTAGCTGCCTGATTATTAATTTAATATCCTCAATCCTGTCATCATCAGCGGAGTCCATCGTGTCAATTCTGTCCAGCATCACCAATGCTGCATTGGCAGGGTCGCTGCTTGTCCAGCCTTGATGAATAATTTCAGGAATATTTTGTTGTTGGTTTTGTGGTTCCGGCGCGGCGGTGAGATAACTTTCAATCTCTTGCATAGTTAATTCACAATCGTTGATGGTTCGCTCTTTGTAACTGCCGGAATCACCTAGAATCGTATAAGTGCGGCACAGGTCGATTAACTTTGCTGCGGTTTCAAGTGTACTGTTCCAACCTTCCGGTATCTCCGGAGAGTTCAACTGTGGGGTTGTGTAGGTAGGGATAATCTCGCCGCCGTGGTCGGCCTTTGACTTGATGGCATCAAGATTGATTTCGTATGTATTGAGAACCACCTCTTTACCCCACGCATCACTATGCTCCAATCTCACAATGTAGTAATCAGGCTCAGCCCTCTTTGCAGCTAACGCGATGGCGGCCAGTGAAAGTAGCAGACGAGGGCTTACAGGAAACTCATCACTAGTTGGCGTGTTGTGAATCTCTTGCTGGCAGGAACTTATAATTTCTTCAATCTCTTCTACAGTGAAACTATCTAATGCTTTCATGGACTTACCTCACGCATACCATTTTTCTACTTTGTTGAACTCAGCAACGACATCTGAGTAACCGAGATTAATTAGCAGGTCGCAGAGAGCGTCATCAGCGTTACTGTGGGCGCTTTCTGGGTCGCCACTATCTTGCTCTGCTTTCAATCGCTCGATGATTTCCTCTTTAAGCTTTTTCATTCACTCTCTCCCTTGATTCGAATACCGGCAGTGCGCACAACGGCATAGCATTGAATAATTGCGGCTGTAAACCCGTTGGCATAATCACTCGTATGGCCTTGTTCTAGCGCCTCACGACAGGTCATTTCCTCAGGAATATCCACAACTAGACTATCTCTCGACGCTTGCCATGCAGTGCGCATATCAAGCACTGATGCCTTGGCTAAATTAACCATGTCTTCATCGTCGCAATAATTTTCTGTTTCGTAGGCCAACTTGTATGTCGTTGGCATTTTCGATTTAAGCCAAGCTTCAAAGTCAGACTGCGATTTAGTTATGTCCATCATGATTTCCTCGAATTAGCGCCAGTTGGCAGCCTGTTTAGGCTCATTTTCATTAGCAGCAAATTGTCTCGCAGCATCTTCCTGATCAATGTTAGTGAAGTGACCATTTCGCCAGCCCATGTAAAACGTATTTGGTTTGCCAGAGCGGTATTTGCCGATAATGATTTCTGCCAGCCCTTTCATGTTGCTGTTCTTGTTATAAACCTCGTCGCGATACGGGAAGATAAGAACGTCTGCATCTTTCTCGATAGAGCTTGAGCCAGCGAGATCACTCATGTTCGGGCGCTTCTCCTGTCGGCCTTCCGCATTACGGTTAAGTTGCGCGAGGAGAATGACCGGGACTTTATTTCGAAGGCAGAATTGTTTCAGCTTGCGGGTCACTGCTGCAATGGATAGGTCATATCGATCAGCCTTTGGCAAATTCATCAGTTCAAGGTAATCAATCGCAAGGAAACTCAACCCTCCATCCATGTTCATTCGCTCAGCGTGCGCTATACATTCATCAACGGTGAAAGACCCGTCGATGACATAGTTATTTTCGTTCAGGAGAGTGCCTGTCGCTGCTGTTAGCCGGGTGTATTGCTCCTGAATCATCCCTAGTGGATTGCGTAAAGCCCCAATTGCCAGCCCGGAACGATCTGCAACGTGACGCTCAACAACTTGCATATCGGACATTTCCATCGACACAATCAGGCCTCTTCCCTTCTGCTGGCCGATTGAGTTAGCAATGTTGATTGCCAATTCAGTCTTACCCATGCCCGGTCGCCCAGCGATGATGATCAGGTCAGTACGGTCAAAGCCACCGTATTCATCGTCCATAGGATCAATGCCGGTTTTTAGATAGAGCCCAGACTCAGCTCCATGCATTCGTTTCTCCAGCACCTGCATGTAATCGTCCAGCATGTCACCTACTCGGCGGGGAACTTTGTCATTCGTCTCAAACTGCAAGCGAGATACAATCCCTGACACTTCCGCTATGCACTCGTTGATATTGTGAGTGCCAGCACTGCGCAGGATCTCCGCTGCCCTGATGAATTCAGACTCACCCTTGCGAAGCATCCAGCACTGACGAACACGCTTAGCCCACGCCTTGATGTTTGCCGATGACTTACAGCGAGATGAGACGGTCAACACCATGTCTTTAGTGCCCACAGGAACCGCCTCTTGAATGGTAAACGGGTCTATGGGTTCGCACTTACTCAGCAGCGCGGATATCACTGAGTACATGTTGCGGAGGTGGAAGTTATCAAAGGCTTCAGCAGGAAGCTTGCCGGTGATTTCGTGACAGTCGATGTGATCGCCCTTGATAATCATCGAGCCAATCAACTGCTCTTCAAAGTCGTAACTTTCCATGCTAAGCCTCCTGACTAATAACTTGGTCGATGATCCTTTGGGTTAGAGCAGTATCTATCCCGTATTTCTTACCAGCCGGATTTTCGCCCATTGCAAACGAGCTTGGCGTATAACCGAACTCTATGTATCCATTGATGAAGGTGTCTATGTCTCGCGGGATGCGCTTTGTTTCTTTGCAATGCTTAAGGTGGGATTCATACAGGCGTTTAAGCCCTTTCTCGGTAGTGGTGCTGATGCTTACTATGCGGGGTAAGCCGTGCTTATTTGCTTTTCGGTTCCATGTTTCTTTGAAGCGCTCACGGTCGAATGTGAACTTTGACGATGCTGGCTGTTTGGTTTTTGATTTATCCTTCTCGACCAAAGTCCCCTCTGGGGATTTAGGGGTAGTTTCTTTTTTATTTAAAGTATTTCTTTTGTGTGTATCCAATTCGGTAACAGTTGGTGTTACCAAGTCGGTAACAGTTTTTGTATCCTTCTTGGTAACAATGTTACCTATTCGGGTACTTACCGGAATTTTCCACTCAGAAATATTTTTATTTGGCCCTATTTTTCTACCATCTGAAAGGATGACTTTCATCTCAATCAGCTCGTTTCTTGCAGTGCAGACCTTCTCTCTACTGATTCGACATAGGATTGCTAACTGGCTGTCGGCAATGCGATCCATCTTCTTTTTATAGCCATAAGTCTTGCGACATACAGCGTGCACCACCTTGGCTTGATTCTTCGTCAGATTAGCGCCTATAAGCTCCTCATAAAGCTCCATGGCCAGCATGATGAATCCATCATTGGTATCTGCCACGCGACACTCCACGACCTCAAGGTGAGGCCTGATAGGTGAGACATTGTTGTAATCGATAGCGTTACTCATTGGCTTTCCCCTGCAAAGATTTGACAGCCTTGAATGTCTCAAT
>NZ_CQAZ01000090.1 GCF_001152565.1 Yersinia pekkanenii
CTGTTTTTTAAAACGAGTAAAATCAAAGCTGTTGGGATGGCATGACATTATCTATGGCATTAATCCCATTTAAAGTTCATGAGTGGGTGGAGTAGATGCCCGCAGTGGGTAATGTCGATGCTATGGTGATAAATTTATTTTTGATAATATGGCAAATTATTCACTTAATATGATTATTTTTAACTATTCTTACACTATTTCCAGTTAATGTCATTGCTGGTAGAGAAAAGTAAGTCAGCCGCTAGCAGTGATTTTCAACCTGTGATAATAGCGCCAACATTCAGTGCAGAATTGAAATCTGCCCGTTTCGCGCGCAGCTAAGGTTTCTTCAACGGGCAGAGGAAGAGTGCAATCAATGAAAATAAACTTATTCATCGCTTCACTGTGTAGCAGAAAAAAAATGGGTCTACTGTTATTACTCCTCTTTTTGGCTACCAGCAGTAAACTGAGTTTTGCAGTACTGACCGTTAATACCTGTACCCTTGTCGCCTTGGGGGCCGGAGGTAATACGCCGTATGTCCTAAAAGCGCTACCGACCACGTTAACGAATAGGAGGCATGAGTTTCAATATCGTTGCTACATACACGAAAACAGGGACAGGAGCGGATAACTTTATAATAGGTGGTTGGGCCACGAAAAGTACTATGGGCCTTTTTAATACCCTTCCCACGAATGTTCCTGGTGTTGGGGTACGCATGTTTATTCAAAACAACCCAATCGCGAATTTAACTTGGCACCAAATATATCCCCGAATTTTGTACGCGGCCGGTAAAAATCTTACGGAAACTTATACAATCATCATTGAACTAGTGGTGACTAATGCCAGCCTTTATAATGGTGGGATTATTGAGTGGGATACTACTGTTGAGGGTTTGCAGATAAGGTACATGGTGGTTGTAGGTAACGATAAAGTTTGGTCGGATAAAAGTGTCGCTACTGGTGGGTCACGTTGTGGGGCATCCATGACAATTATTCCGTGGGGGGCTAAATCAGACTTACAACTACCGACACCCACAGTGTCAACCTGTGACCTGGGAGCCACTGCTATCGTCGTTGGGCTGGAGCCGGTTGATTCTTCCTCGCTACAAACTGTCGGTAACCGCACGGGGGGAAAGGCTTTCTCGATTCCGCTGGGTAACTGCGGTAAAGACGCTAAGCCCTATATCACGTTTACCGACAGTAGCAACAAGGCTAACCGCACCAGCACACTGAGTTTATCGCCGGGTAGCACTGCGGCTGGTGTGGGTATCGCGATAGAAAAAAGTGATGGTAGCCTGGTGCAATTTGGCGCGGAAAACGCCAGCGTGAGTGNGATGGCGCAGGTATTGTGATCACCGATGAAGCCGGTGCCCCGATCAAACGTGGTGTTGCTTCGACCGCCAAATCGCTGGATAAGGGTAATAACAGCCTGAAGTTCTCAGCTTATCTGCAAGGCACCAGTGTCACGGAAGGCAGTGTCATTCCTGGCGAATTCAGCAGCGTGGCTAACTTTACACTGGCTTATAATTAATAAAATCATTCCGCCCTCTATTTAAGAAAAAAGCATGTGGGAGAAATTCCATGTGCTTTTTATGCTATAAAAGACAATAAAGAAAGAATAAAATTAACGTCTGCTAGAACTATTTAGACTAAAATACTTTTTATTACTGGTCGCTTTTATTACTCTCGATATAACATTGTTAATGTAACAGTATAAGTAGATTAACTTGAGTGCTGTTTTTTAAAACGAGTAAAATCAAAGCTATTGGGATGGCATGACATATCTATGGCATTAATCCTATTTAAAGTTCATGAGTGGGTGGAGTAGAAGCCCGCAGTGGGTGATGTCAATGCTATGGCAGTGAGTTTTTTTGATATTATGATAAATTATCCACCTAACATGATGATTTTTAGCTATTCTTAAACTCTTTCCAGTAGATGTTATTGCTGGCAGAATTCTCTGGTGAGTAACTGAATGAGAATAATTAAAAAAATTACGATAACAATGACGGCATCATTGATAGCGTTCAGCGGCACGGTCAATGCTATTGGTTTTAATACGAACGCACTGGATGCAAACGACAAAGAGAATATTGATCTTTCCCACTTTACTACCGCCGGCTATATCATGCCGGGCGAGTATCGGATGGCTATCAGCGCCAATAATCACACCATCCCTGAACAGATGGTCTCGTTCTATGCCCGTGACGATAAACCCGATAGTAGTGAAGCTTGTGTGGCGGGTGCAGTGATTGAACAGTTTGGCTTGAAGCCCGAAATATTGAAAAAAATAACTTTCTGGCATGATGGACAATGCGCGGACTTGAGTGCGTTAGAGGGGGTAACTACTGAAGCTGATTTAGCCACCAGCACGTTATATATCAGTATCCCGCAAGCCTGGATGGAATATAGCGATAGTAACTGGGTACCTCCTTCTCGTTGGGATGAGGGTATTCCAGGTTTTATTGTGGATTACAATCTGAACTCGCTGTTTAGTAAACCCAAAGAAAGTGGTTCAACCAGTAATATCAGCATGAACGGTACCTCTGGTTTGAATGCCGGGCCTTGGCGGTTACGGGGTGATTATCAGGGGAACTACACCCACAACAGTGGCGAAAATAGCCAGTCTGACAGCTCGTTTGATTGGAGCCGGGTCTATATGTATCGGGCTATTAAATCATTGGCTGCTACCTTGAGCGTCGGTGAAAACTATTTCGCCTCCAGTATTTTCGACACTTTCCGCTATGCCGGTGCCAGTTTGTCCAGTGATGAACGTATGCTGCCACCAAACTTGCGCGGTTATGCCCCTGAAGTCAGTGGGATTGCCAGAACTAACGCCAAAGTTACCGTTACCCAGCAAGGCCGTGTACTGTATCAAACCACCGTGGCCTCCGGTCCTTTCCGTATTCAGGATCTGAGCAGTGCTGTTACCGGGCGATTGGATGTCAGGGTTGAAGAGCAGGATGGCTCGATACAGACATTTCAGGTGGATACCGCGGCGGTGCCTTATCTGACTCGCCCTGGTGCTATCCGCTATAAAACCGCTGTGGGTCAGCCTTCCACCATGAATCACGGGACCGAAGGCCCGGTGTTTGCCAGCGGAGAGTTCTCTTGGGGGGTCAATAATAACTGGTCATTGTTTGGTGGGGCCATTGGCTCAAATGATTACAATGCCTTGTCGCTCGGGCTTGGCCGTGACTTATATGCGTTTGGCGCAATATCAACGGATATAATCCAAACCTATGCGACTAATCTCCCCGATCAATCCACCCAAAGCGGGAAGTCGTTGCGTGTAAGGTATGCCAAGCGTTTTGATGAAATTAACAGTGACATTTCGTTTGCAGGATATCGTTTTTTTGAACGCGAATTTATGTCTATGAATCAGTATCTTAATGCGTTTTATCAGGATGATGATTTAGGGCGTAATAAGGAAATGTACACGGTTACGGCGAGTAAAAACTTTCCTGATATCCAGACCAATATTAATTTTTCCTACAGCTACCAAAATTATTGGGATCAGCCAACGTCCAACAGCTACAGTGCGACTATCAGCTACTCTTTTGACGCTTTTTCTCTCAAAGATGTTTCAGTAAACCTTTCTGCGAGCCGCAGCAAAAATAATGGTGTGAATGATGATGTGGTCTATGTGGGTATTTCTATACCTTTAAATAATCAACAAAGTATGAGTTATAGCGGGCAACATGGTGCCCAAGGCAATAACCAAACGGTCAATTACTATAATAATTCGGCAATGGACAGCAGTTATCGGTTATCGGCAGGGGTTAACAATAGTAATGACACGGGTGCTCGAAGCCAGTTCAGTGGTTTTTATAATTACCGCAGCAGTCAGGCTGAAACCAGTATTAATGCTTCATACGTGCAGGATAATTTCACCTCGACCGGGGTATCTGTTCGCGGGGGGGCAACGATCACGGCGAAAGGGGCGGCATTACATGGCCCTGGGGTGAGTGGGGGAACCCGTCTAATGGTGAATACCGATGATATTGCCGGCGTCGATCTGGAAGATCGCAATATCCGTTCGAACCGTTTTGGTATTGCGGTGCTGAATGACGTAAGCAGTTACTATCGTACTGATACCCGTATCGATATTAATAAGTTGGCTGATGATGTTGAAGTTAAGCAGTCGGCGGTAGAATCTGCCCTTACCGAAGGGGCCATTGGTTATCGTCGTTTCTCGATGATCAGAGGGGAGAAAGTATTGGCAACGATTAGCCTGACAGACAGTAGCCATCCTCCTTTTGGTAGCATGGTTATGAGTGCTAAGGATCAAGAATTGGGTATTGTCAGCGATGACGGTTTTACTTACCTGAGTGGGGTGACACCGGGAGAAACGCTAGATGTGATCTGGAATGGTATTAAACAATGCCAGGTAGCGATCCCAGCAACATTACAGTCGCAGGCGCAAATATTACTGCCCTGTTTATCCATTAAATAAGCTGAGGTCATAAAAATGAAAAAATTACCATTAGTCGCGTTGACCAGCACGTTGTTTTTTACCTGCCATGCTGTCAATGCCGCGATTGCATTAGACCGGACTCGGATTATTTATAACGGGCAGGATAAGTCAATCAGCCTGAATATCAGCAATGAAAATAAGACATTACCTTATTTAGCACAGTCGTGGATTGAGAATGAACAGCAGCAAAAAGTCACTACCCCGTTAGTGGCGACCCCGCCGGTTCAACGGGTGGAAGCCGGTAAAAAAAGCGCTGTGCGTATTTCCGCCACCCCTGATGCGCTGAAATTGCCGCAAGATCGCGAATCACTGTTCTACTTCAATCTGCGTGAAATTCCGCCTAACAGTGAAAAACCTAACGTGATGCAGATTGCCTTACAAACCAAAATTAAACTGTTTTACCGGCCTGCGGGAATTACAGCTACATCGGGTCAGATTTGGCAGGATCAGTTAGTGCTGCATAAAACCGCGCAGGGTTTTCGGATTGAGAATCCTACGCCGTATTACATTACTGTAGAAGGACTGGCAGAGAAAGGTAAGTCAGCCGCTAACAGTGACTTTCAACCGGTGATGATAGCGCCGAAATCCAGTGCAGAATTGAAATCAGCCCGTTTCGCCGCGCCGGTTCTGACCTATATCAATGATTATGGTGGCCGCCCTGAACTGAACTTCAGTTGCAGTGGAGCGGTTTGCCGCGCAGTGAAGTCGGTGTAACACCCAAATAGTGCGCTATAGAGGAAACAACAAATATGCATAGGTCAACCCAATTTAAAACCGATAATTTACTGGGTCGTTGGCGTCAATGGGGGGCTAAAGGTCTATTTATCTTTGCGTTGACTTACTCTGGCACCAGTCAGGCATTTGTTGCAGGCAGTTGTGTGATAAATTCAGTCAACGGAAGCCCATTTAAGCTCAAGTCTATGCCGATGCAATTGACTGATGGCTTTGTTCTGGCAGATCGTACGGTGTTCATCACTTTTGGCTATAGAAAAAATAATAAGACTGCTGAGGTATTGAAGATCACCGGTGGATATAGCGGACCTGTTAATAATCAGACCCACAGCACACTAACTGTCCTCGGAGCTGACGGTGTTGGTGTACGTACAAGGCTTTATGAACAACCCAATTCATATTTGGGTACCGGGGCTAAAAACGTATTACACGAGATCCTGGTTTCTGACAGCGGTACCAACCTAACTCAAGGTGTTTTTTGGTTACAAGAGTTGGTGGTCACTAATGCTAAGTTATACAACGGTGGGAAGGTAACCGATATGGATGATAATACTCCAATGTTTCTTGGGTTCGGTGACTCATTGGGAGTGAGTTCAGCTAATGGTGGTTGTAGTATATCACAAGGCAGTATTCTCAGTACTATTCTGACTTTGGGAGGGGGGACACTGCCTATATTATTACCGGAAATAACCACGCCAACCTGTGACCTGGGAGCCACTGCTATCGTCGTTGGGCTGGAGCCGGTTGATTCTTCCTCGCTACAAACTGTCGGTAACCGCACGGGGGGAAAGGCTTTCTCGATTCCGCTGGGTAACTGCGGTAAAGACGCTAAGCCCTATATCACGTTTACCGACAGTAGCAACAAGGCTAACCGCACCAGCACACTGAGTTTATCGCCGGGTAGCACTGCGGCTGGTGTGGGTATCGCGATAGAAAAAAGTGATGGTAGCCTGGTGCAATTTGGCGCGGAAAACGCCAGCGTGAGTGTCAGTAACGTGGGGCAATTTTTAATTGGTAGCTCAACCGTAGCCGGTACCAGCGTTCCTTTAAATCTGACAGCTCAATATGTTCGGACTAATGAGGCGCTAAAGAGCGGTAATATTAGGGCGGATGCTATCTTTACCGTTGCCTATCCTTAACGTTAGGCTTCATCCCTGAGGCCACCGGGTGGTGAGCCTCACCCGAATCACTTGCTGATGTCAGTGTTAGGAACGATACCACTGACATCAGTGGGGGGGG
>NZ_CQAZ01000091.1 GCF_001152565.1 Yersinia pekkanenii
GCAAAAAAAATATTGGGTGGAAATTCAGCTCGTTGACGAGCTTGGTAAACCCGTTGCGGGCATGCCTTACAAAGTTGAAAACGATGAAACCCGGTGTAAACATTCGAGCAGTAATGAAGGCCAAAGCGACAGTAATGGGCTCATCAGAATAGATCAACTTCACTGGCTTGACCTGACCCTGACAATAGATGCCCAGAAGCTGGCGGATGAAATGGAGACGCGCCCGCTGGGTAGCCACAGTATCGTGATCCCCGAGTGTCATTGTACTGACCATCGGATACTTTTACCCTTCTTGAGTTATTACCATGACACATTTACCTGAACGCCACCTGAAAACCGGCGGCGACCCTCGCCACTTGGCTGAATTCAGCGCGTTACGTAACGAAATGGGCAAGTTACATCATCCCGCCCGTCCGGATGTTGATTGGGGTAGGGTCGAGCAACTGTGTCTGGCGCTGTTTCGCCAGAACGGGGTTGAGTTGCAGACCACGGTAGATTTTACTTTGGCGCGAACTCACATTGCCGGACTCGCAGGATTATGTGAAGGGCTGGAGTTGCTGGCGGGCTTGCTGTCTCATCAATGGAGCGCCTTGTGGCCGCCGCAAACGCATGCGCGGGTTGAATTATTGGCCTGGTTGAGTGACCGATTGCAGCAAGTCTGGCGCACCATGACACTGTGCTATGGCGACCTGGCTCAGGTGTACCGGGCAGAGCGTGCGTTGGAACAGTTGTGCACGCAGTTGCAAACGCTAGAGCTCAAACATCTGAGTAAATTGGATGGGGTGCGCCTGATGTTGCATAACGCCGCACTACGTCTGGAGAGTGCTGAGACCGCCGCTGATACGCCAGACCGATTAAGTATTCCGGTACGGCATGCCGGTGTCTCTGAACCACAACGATAGCGATCTGCATGAGCTGCTGCGCCCGATCCTGCGCGACCATTTCCAGCCCGCGCTATTAGCCCGCTTCCAGACCCTGATCTACCGGCCACTGGATGCCACCGCGTTGCGCACCATCGTCGAGATGAAACTGGCACAGGTCGCTAAACGCCTGAACAAGCATTACGGCCTGCACTGCACGATTGAAGAAAGCCTGTACGACACGCTGGTCACCGCCTGCCTGCTGCCGGACACCGGTGCGCGCAACATCGACAGCCTGCTGAATCAGCAGATCTTGCCGGTATTGAGCCAACAACTGTTAAGCCGTATGAGCGAGCAACAGCGCACCACCTCGCTGACGTTGGGCTGGGATGAAGCCGACGGGATCACGCTGGAGTTTAGTAATGACTGAGGAAAATAAGGACACATTAAAAGAAGGGGGTATCCGGTTGCTGACCTCGGGAGAGACGGAGCTGGCGAAGTCAGTTTTCGGATCAACTATCCAGTACCACACTGTCTGGATCCATCATGGTAGTTACCTGCCTTTTAATCTGCAAGATGAACATACCGCAATGACGCCGAATGGTGAGCTGTATTTTCGCTACTGGTACCGGGATGATTTTTCCTCAACAGTGCCTCATCTGCAGCATCTTTTTATCCACGAAATGTGCCATGTATGGCAGCGTGCCAAAGGAATGAATGTCATTGCCAGAGGATTAATCAGCTGGCTAGTGAGCTACCGATACCAGTTGGATGGGCGACTGTTGTGTGAATATCCCATGGAGCAACAGGCTCAAATTATCGCTGATAATTTTTCTTTACAGACCGAAGGTTATAATACATGGCGCGATCTGCTCGATTCAACGAATGTCACAATTGAGGGTGACATCAGCGAGGGAGTGGTACGGCAAAAATACACAGAAGCTCTACGAGGATTTCCCTGGTGATCATAATAAAACATCGTTTTTTGCGCCCGGCGCTTCTGTCTCTTGCTTGTCTATTCATCCTCACAGGATGCCCTGGTTCAGGTGATCGATTACAACCTGATGAAGATGCTCAGGTCAGCATCTCGGAAAATCGTATCTGTTTTTTGGTCCCGAACGCTGATGATTATCAGCCTGCAAATATTGCGATTAATCCCAGGGGTACACCTCATAGGGAAAAGAAAATTACGTTTGACCCCACGCTTCGTGTAACTGATGGGAAGTTGTGCATTCCTCCCTCTTTTTACTCTTTTCCGGATAAAGGACAGTTCATTGTAGGCTACGTTCTTACATCTAAAGCGCAAAGCAATGTACCTCGGAGAATAGTGGCTGGAATTGAAATTTCAGATAGCCGGGTTTATGGCATTCCGCTTACGGATCGGGAAGCTGCGAGGTAAGTATTGCTTCTGCCGCATAAATATCCCCTGACTATCCGCTCAGTATTTCTCTACCTGTTTACATTTCCAGTAAAATAGCCTGCTTGCTGTCAGTGGTTATGGTGAGTGCATGGGCATGGAAATACAGGTTATCACCACGGAGTAAACCCATGAATCTTACTAATACGCTACAGAGCACATTATCAAAACTCACCGGAACTACTCTGAATCGCTACCGCCTTGATATTCCTTCCTGCCTGTCACCATTGGACGTCGAAGATTTCAGCGGCAATGAGGGACTCAGCAAGATATATCGCTACAATATACTGTTCACCAGCACAGACAAAAATATTGATGCGGACCAATTACTGCGCAAACCAGCAACGCTGACGATGGGGACTGGCTTGTTGCAGAGTTTGATGGAACAGAAGGTGGTACACGGTGTTATCACAGATTTTCGCCGGATATCGGGTTCAGCCGACCAGGTTAATTATCAGATCACGCTAGAACCTTTCATCGCATTGTTGGATAACCAGTACCGAACGCACCGTTTTTTTGTCAATAAATCGGTACCGGAAGTTGTCGGGCAGATACTTCAGGAACATGGCTTTAAGGACTGGGAATATGAGTTTGTCCTGAAACAGACCTACCCAAAACGTGAGCAAATAAACCAGTATCAAGAGACAGACCTTAAATTTATTGAGCGGTTGCTCTCAGAGATGGGGATATTTTATTTCTTCACTTTGCAGCCAGACACCCAGACTGAAGTTGTGCACTTCGCTGATAAGCAGAGTGCCTATAAGTTTGGTAAAGACCTGCCGTTGAACAGCCCGTCAGGCATGAGTGACAGTGGTGCAGAGTCGGTTTGGGGCGTGAGTGTACAGCACAATGTGGTGCAGGCCAGCGTTACTGCCAAAGATTATAACCACCGTGAAGCACAGAAAATACTTCAGTCTGGCAGAACCGATATGACACGCGGCGAGAGTGAAGGGGTGACCTACGGTGACGTGTATCACTACAAACCTCGCCATCTGGATACCGGCGATAAAATCGACCCCACTGCTGAAACCGCCAATTTTCTGGCACGCCTCGACCATGAGCGCTTTTTATCAGTACAGACAACGATTGTTGGCTTGGGTAATGATGCTACCCTCAGCCCAGGGCAGGTACTGACGATAACCGAAACTGTCATTGTTCCGACGCTTCCCACCGTTATGGACAACGGCATCGTCATCACCGGCACCTTTTTTAGTGCCAGCCGCAAGGATGCATTAGTGGTGAACTGGATGGCGGTACCCTACAGTGAAACTCTGTGCTGGCGTCCGGCATTGCTTCCGCGTCCAAAAGTCAGCGGCACCATGATGGCGCGGGTGACCAGCGCGAAGGCCAACGATATCTATGCCTGGCAGGATACCTCTGGTTTGTACCGGGTGAAATTTGATGCAGATCAGGACGATAAAGCACAGGGGCAGGAGAGTATGCCGGTGCGACTCGCCAAACCTTACGGTGGTGATGTGTATGGCATTCACTTCCCGCTGATACAGGGCACCGAAGTGGCCATCGCGTTTCACGACGGTGACCCAGACCGTCCGTATATCGCCCATGCCCTGCATGACTCTCGTCATACCGACCATGTAACCGAAAAAAATAACACCCGCAACGTGATCCGTACCCCTGCTTTCAACAAGCTACGCATGGAAGACAAACGCGGCGAAGAGCACATCAAGCTCAGCACCGAGTACGGCGGCAAGACCCAATTGAACCTCGGGCACAATGTAGATGCTCAGCGAGTTCTCCGCGGTGAGGGGGCAGAGCTACGAACTGATGATTGGGTTAGCATCCGCGGAGGGAAAGGGGTGTTTATCAGTGCGGATAAACAGCCTCAGACACAAGGGCAGATGCTTGATATGCAAGGGGCTATCCGGCAGTTGGAGCAGGCACTGTCACTGGCAAAAAGCCTGAACAAAGCAGCTCAGGCGGCACAAGCTACTCCGGGGGAAACAGACAGCCAGTTACAACTGAACAACGCATTGGAAGAGCTGAGTGAGGCCGGAATATTGGCGCATGCACCGGAAGGCATTGGTATTGTCAGCCCGAAAGCGATTCGTCTCGCCTCTGGTGGTGAAAGTATTGGTTTTATGTCAGGCAAAAATACGGATATCAGCGCTGGCAAGTCATTTACCGTGGCTGCCAGTGATACCGTTAGCCTCTTTGCTCAGGGGGCTGGGATGCAGTTGTATGCCGGAGCCGGAAAAGTGGATATTCAGGCTCAGGGTGATGTGCTCAATGCATCAGCGTTGCAAGATGTCACCATCAGTAGTTCAGAAGGCAGCGTGAAGGTTAATGCCAGTAAGGAGCTGACCCTAAGTTGTGGTGGGGCGTACATAAAAATCAGCGGTGGAAACATCGAACTGGGCTGTCCGGGGAATATCTTGCTTAAAGCTGCAAACGTTGACCAGACTGGTCCCGCGACACTGGACACCCCACCTGTCACTTTCCCTAAAGGTTATAAGGAGAATTTTACCCTGAAAGATCCAGCGTCAGGTGAGATAAAACCTTTTACCCGATACAAGATCACCACCGGTGAGGGTGATGTGTTTGAAGGTGCCTCGGATGCTGTAGGCAAAACCCTACCAATCCATACCGCAATGCCAGCCAGTGTTCAGATAGATTTTCCCGATGAATTGCCAGCAGAAGGTCCCGGATTCTGGATCACGTTAGATCATGATTACCATGGGTTAAAAAATACGGCAATTATGGCCATCAATCGACTGACATCAATGGGCGATGAAGGGCGAGTGTTTGGCTCTGATGGAAAAGACTACATGAATACGAAGAGGGATAAAATTCAGGAATGGCGATCTTTGCCTTCTAATGCGACAGAAGAGATAACGAATACTTCGGCTATTCATCGTTATGGTGCGCAAAGAAAGATTACGCAAACATTCCTGGAGGGAGATGATGGTTGGGCTGTCGGTGGAAAATCGTGGCACTGGATGCCTGTAGTTGCTGATGACGTGTATGAGAAAAAGGACTGAACATGAAATTGAACTTCAGGAAAGTATGTTTATTTTGGGGTGTGCTGGATGTTTTTTATATTGTTAGATTTATCTGGCTTAATGTAGAGCAGGGCCGCATTCCTCTAATTGATGATATTGCCAGTTTCAGCCAATTACTTCCTCAACAGGGAATGTCAGCGCTTGTGATGTTTACGCTATCGCTCTTATTAACTATTTCCATCATATTTTCTGCTGTATTACTTCTTGTCGGCTGGGGAAGAGTTCGCTTATTGGTTTTCGCACAGATACCACTCCGTTTATTATTAGTTGTTCCCTCACTTTCATTTGCCCCCTGGCTGTTAAAACAACTGCATGCCAACGGCATCTTACTTTTAATCACTGTCCTTATTATCTCTGAATTACTGAAATTTAGTTCTTTTGCTTTGACGAGAACGGCTGAAAATGCTCAATAAAGGGAATTTATAATGACTAATTCGACGGCATTTACTTCAATATGCCCTAAGAGCCCGGATGCGTTTACCGGCAAGCAAAAAAAATATTGGGTGGAAATTCAGCTTGTTG
>NZ_CQAZ01000092.1 GCF_001152565.1 Yersinia pekkanenii
GGGCTTGTTGCAAATAATGAGAGGCGGTGATTTTACTCATTGATGGGGAGAATAATTAGGCTAAAACCGTCTCAATATTAAAGAGCCGATTCATAAAGGCGGATCTTTCCCGCACTCGATATTCAGGTTCGTCACGGCGTAGCCAAATATCAAATTGACCTTTATTCAGTCGTCGCATCGTCTCAAATCCCTGAAGCGTTGACCAGGCTCGGTTTGGCCGCTTGAACCCCCCGGCCGCTTTCACCAATTTTTTGATGGGTGCATGGTCAGACTCAATACGATTATTCAGGTATTTGACTTGCCGCTGCTTTGCATCATCCCGTAGCTTTCCCTCTTTCATTAAACGAGTGATAGCGTAACCGTATGACGAATGTTTATCGGTATTGAGTATTTTAGGCTGTCTTTCAACAGGATAAGGTTTTAACACCCGTTTAAGGAATTGATAGGCGGCATTTTTATTTCGTTTAGCCGAAAAGTAAAAATCTAATGTGGTGCCGTGCTTATTGATGGCGCGATAGAGATAAAACCATTTTCCGTTGACTTTGATATAGGTTTCATCGAGTTGCCATGATGAGTCGGCATGCGTAAATTGATATCGTCTCAATTTCTGACGAAGTATGGGTGCATATTCAATAAACCACCGGTAAATGGTAGAGCGATGAACGGAAATCCCACGCTCTGCGAGCATATCACTGACGTTGGCATAACTCATCGGGGTTGAACCGTACCACCGTAAGCACCACAGGATGATCTCGGGTGCAAAATGTTTCCATTTGAAATCGCTAGGGGTCATGGGCACTGTTGCAAACAGCGAAATTATGTCGAAAACTATAGGTACAAACACAATATAAGGTATGAAATTATAATAGATTCATACTAGATGTAGTGTAATGCAAATGTTAAATAGCTATTTGCAACAGTGCCGAACAGGGTCAGTATACGGCGGTGCATACACTGCTTACCGCAGGCTATCGGCGCCCACTCTGTCTTCATTTACCCGCCAACCAACTGGCTACTGTTCGCCGCCGGCAGGGGCTAGAGCGCGCCTGCCGGGAGACCGGGCTCAACCCGGACGACCTCGACCATTGTTATATGCAGTACGGCGATGAGCACTACCGTGATATTCCTGCGACAGTGCAGGCGTATATTCGGCAGGGTAAACCGCTGTTCGATTCGGTTATTTGCGGCAACGACCGTATCGCATTTATGGTCTATCAGACGTTGCTGGCCCAGGGGTTGCACATTCCGCAAGAGGTAGCTGTGGTGGGTTACGATAATATGGTGGGGATCGGCGACCTGTTCCTGCCGCCGCTGTCAACGGTGCAGTTGCCGCATTATGATATCGGATGTCTGAGCGCTCTGCATATCATTAACGGTGACAGCCACCGGGAGACGATAAAGGTAGCCAGTCCGTGGCTGCACCGAGCCTCGCTCTAATCGGCACTGTTGCAAACAGCGAAATTATGTCAAAAACTATAGGTACAAACACAATATAAGGTATGAAATTATAATAGCTTCATACTGGATGTAGTGTAATGCAAATGTTAAATAGCTATTTGCAATAGTGCCCTGTCCAGGGCCTCAAGGGTCAGTGGCCGCTTCACCAATGTCAGCAGTTGCGGGGCGACGTTCCAGCGATTGCCATTCTCGGTGTGAACTGTGACCGATTTTTTGTTCAGTCGTATCAGCACGCCGGAAATTTCACGCTCGTCAGTCTGGAAACGCACCACATCTCCGGGGCGAAAATCAGCCATGCTCTGCATTGTCCGCTGCCGCTGTAACATATTAAGGCGGTTAACAACGCGGTCATGTAGCTTTTTTAGTACTGCCTCAGGCATTTCATCAACCAGCTCATCAATATTGATCGCTTGGTGGTGGCTTCTGGTGCCTTGTTTTTTCTTCTTCATGTTATTAGGGTTCCGTGCACATTTCCACGAAAAGTGCCACCTGAAAGATTAAAGTTATTAATTAACAATGCATTAGATGTTAAAAAATATAGCAAAACCTTTTATTGCAACTCAGCAAAGCCAGGCTGAAGGATTCATGCATATACAACTTTCTGATTTGAAGGCATGACACAAAATGTATCAGGTGCCTAGACTCGGTTATTTGTCATACTTGCCTGCAAATCCATCAAACGATCGATAATCCTTGTCAGTCCGGCATGAATATAGTCTCTTTGCATGGGGGTAATGTATTCATCGGTATTCAGCGTTTTATTGAAGTTTTCCACATTTACTCGCCATGAATCGAACGACAAATCCAGTTGGGCTATCTGTCCATCAAATACCGCAAGGGCATTTTCCTGATACGCCAGATATCCCCGTTCCAGCGTGGCGGCCGTAGTCAGTATTTTCTCCATGACTTTCTTATTCGCCGCAGATAACTCAGGCATACCGTCATAAGACCGAGATGCTTTTTGGCTCTCCTGCTCAAATGCGGTTTCCATTATCAGTGCATAACGGTAAAACCCCGGATATTCCTGCGTGAGTACCATCAGTTCTTTATCGGTGGTGCCGGTCCAAATCTGGTGGAGTTCGGGGGTATAGCCCATCATAAGGTTGATAATCTGGTGCGGTTCTTTTATCCCACGAACGTCCAGCTGTTGCATATGCTGATCCATTTTTGCCGCCATACGGCGAAAGTCTACCATTGTCATTGGTTTTCCCTTTTTACAGACTGGGTAAGGATGAATGCGCGACCGGCTCCAATAGGACGGTGTGGTGCTCCAATGCACTATTGATAACCCGTGCGCGCAGAGAATACTCCGCCATCACCTGAATAAAGGTCATTGTGTCACCAATAATGCGAAACGGGACGGGGTGCAGGTGACGGCCATCGGTAGTAAAGGCGGCATTAAGTGCGGATTTTTCGACGTAGAAACCATTATCCTGACGGGGTGTCAGAATTGCCCCAGACTTCCATTCTTGACTCTCCATCACATAATTGTCCCAGCCTTGATCTTTCAGTGTCTCAGTGGCGTAGGTGAGTCGGAACAGGTCTGATTGGGCGGCCATATTGCCACTACAGGAACGCCATAAATATTCCAGATGGTGGCGTAGTTTACCTGCTGCGGCGTATTTACGGCCTCGTTCGAGTAACCAGGTAATATCGATAGCGACACTTTTTGGAAACCGCTTTTGCTTTTGTGCGTTGGCCAGCCAGCGGATAAGAAACAGATTATCTGCGTAGGGAGTTCTCGCCATACCATCCTGATGGGCTATGCCAAGCGCCACTAACGCACAAAAGGCCAAGTGGCTTAACGCTGAAGTGGTGTTTTCCGGTGAATCCGGTTCAATGTTATTTAACAACGTCTTCCCTGCCCGTCATTTGGGATGATTAATGGCGGATTTGTGCCAGGTCGTCAGCGGTCAGACCGGTCATTTTCATTACCGAATCGCGATCAATACCGTTCGCCAGCATAGTGCGTGCGACTTCCAGTTTACCTTCCTGACGTCCTTTGGCTTCACCTAGCTGGATACCTTCTAACCGGCCTTTTTCGATCCCTTTTTGTTCGAGTTTTTGTGCAATCGTCATCAATACCTCCTCGTGCTGTGGTGAGCGGCGCGCCAGCTCCCGAATAAAGGTTTCCGGTGCGGCGGTGTCGCCAACCTGCAACATGTAATTCATCAGCGATGTCAGCTGCTCATTATTAGTGTAACCGCCAAGCAGCAACGTGACCAGTTGTTCCATTAGCTCTGCAAGGTCACGCTGACGAACGTGCTTTTGCAGCAGTTCCAGTATGGCCATGCGCCGGTGTGTCATGATTTCGTCATCAGAAATGACGGTCACATCAACCAATGGGAAATCATTGCCGTAGAGTTGTCCCGCCAGTTCCGGCTCACTAAATTCTTGCAGCCAGTTCATCGGGTAAGGATAAGGTGTCACCTGGCCATGATAGAATAAAATCGGAATAACCAAGGGCAGCTTATCGTTACCGGCATCGAGGTGTCGCTGCATGGCGGCGATAGCATACCGCATCATACGAAAGCCCATATGCTTGTCCGGTGAACTTTGGTGCTCTATTAGTGCGTATATGTAACCGTCACCCTGCCCCGTTTTAAGGGAATACAGTACGTCGGAGTAGTAAGCCCGTAGGTCTTCTTCGATAAAGGAGCTGGACTCCAGTCGAAGGGTGTTCAGGTCGCACGCCTGGCGTAATGCTGGCGGTAGGTGTATATCCAGAAAGTCGCGAGCCGTCTCTGGGTGCGTTAAAAACTGTTTAAAAAGCGCATCGTGTGGTGTGGGTGTCGTTTTCATTGGCCAATAGTAGCATAGTCATTGATAGTGCAAATTTTAGCGCCAGTACGTGAAGAACACTGCGGGTTAATTCCAGATTTTCCCTGTTTCCTGATGCACCACGTCCAACTCGATATAACAATAGCGCATCTCAGCTGCATAGGCGGCATCGCGGTTTAGTTCATCGACCAGCTCATACAGCTCTTTTTCGGTTTCATAGGGGACTCGCAGGATATAGTTGTTGCCTTTTGGGTCGGGCTTTTCCATATCAAAGCTCCAGTTCCATTCATTTTCGATATCAGTCCTGACTTTCGATTTACCTCTGACATATTTTGTATTGTTTTCAACGCGTAACTCGATGAGTAACGTCGCTATCTTTCTGGCTGAACGCTCACCAGGCAAAATATCATCGGGGTTCTGAAGCCGGTAGGTTTTCAATATCCGGTAGACACTCGCTTTGCCGATATTCAGTTGCTTGGCCACCGAATCGCGGGTAAAACCGGCCCGAACCAGCTCGATGGCCTCAACAGTTTTTGCGCGAGCGGTCGGTTTTCTTCCTTTATACTTTCCCTGTTGTTTTGCCTGGGCAATACCTTCACGTTGTCGTTCCTGTCGCAGATTGGTTTCGAATTCAGCAAAAACGCCCAGCATATCCAGAAAGGCTTTACCGGATGCTGACGCGGTATCGATGGCCTGTTCCGTCGCCCTGAGTTTGATATTTTTCTGCTCAAGGTCATACACCAGATTCTGGAGGTCACGAAGGCTTCTTGATAAGCGATCGATGCGCGTGACCACCAAGGTATCGCCATCACGCATATAGTCGAGACATTCATCAAATGCCTGGCGCCCTTCTTTCTTTGTCCCGCTAACTTTTTCCGAGAAAATTTTGCGACAACCCGCAGCGGTTAAAACTTCAACCTGGTGAGTCAAATCCTGATCAGTAGTTGAAACCCGTGCATAGCCGACAAGCTCCATCGTCATTTTAATCTCAATAGGTATTAGATTAAGTGATTCTATGGTATCAAAAATGATAAATCAACTTATATGAGAGTGTTTTTTACGGAGAGCCATCCACTATCACTAGGGTGTACCCTAAATATTTACTTGTAACTATCCATAGATGCCAACATTAGATCTTACTCCCTGTACATTGAGCTGAATGTGACGTCGTAACTTATTACTTAACCGCCCAGGGCTTACGCATTAAAATGAACTTGTGTTAAATCAGTATACTCAGAATATAAATTGCTAAATTTAGT
>NZ_CQAZ01000093.1 GCF_001152565.1 Yersinia pekkanenii
GATCGGGATTTGCAGCTTCATCGCTTCAATGGCATTGCGGATACCGGCCGGTGAATAGGGCGTGTCGTTGGTGTTGAAAATCATCACTAGCTCGCGCCGCAACACACCATCGGGTAGCTTGCTCCAGCGCTTGCCGCCTTCCTGCAACTCGAATTATTTAGAGTATATTTAGATAATAGATTTAGTTGCGGCCAAAACGTGATTGCTGTGATTGCGCCAGGATGGTGTAAAGCCCAACGTCTCTAGATTACTCAGTTCGACATTATCTGGGTTTCCCCAAACAGTATCAGCAATTTCCAGCAAAGATTTTCTATCACCCTGAAAACTGATCCTTTCGCCATGTTCGTTAATTTTATAATCTAACGTATGACCATCTACATTTAGAATAGTTAACTGGATACTGTCATCTTTAGACAGACCAAACAGCCAAAGTACCATCCCGCCCTCAGTCTGATAAGTATCACTTATTACAGCACCGTAGTGGTCAATAATGGCTTTATAGGTGGCAGTAGACACACCCCCGCCTTGATATTCTTGTGAGACATAAGCTGATTCAACTTGGGGTAAACGCTGGCCTAAATCCACTGGTGGGGTGAGGTCGAAAGTCAAAACATAGCTTGCTATATGCTCACCTGAAAGTATCTCTTTGATATGAAGATGGGCCATATTGCTACCATCATCTTCAAGTAATGCTTGAAAGAGGTCACCATTCGGGGTTTTAAATTCAGGCAGCCATAAAAAATGGCCGGGAGCTAAATCATTAACTTCCGGCCATTTTAATATTTTATCGTGTTCAGCAATTAAATTGGGTGACATGCAGATAGAGTTCCTTTCTTACTGAAGAACAAATCAACCGCCTTTTGTGAGAAATCGATAGAGGTATCCTGCAAATCATTCCAGAAAAAAGCTTGGTTAACTGGACGAGACTTACCGTTTTTATCAATAACGATTTCAGATACTGGGCGAATTTGTTCATAGGCAGCGGCTTTTTCCCAGCCGGTACGAACGACCATCAATAGGGGACGTTCTTTACGATTTTTCATGCTTCTCACTTCAAAGCCACCCAAAACACCAGGTACGGTAAAACACCCAATACGCTCGGTTCTGTTAGCAATAGTATGTGGCGAATGTGTGATCATATTCAGGCCCCAAACAGTGAGAATTAAGTGGTTATAGTTTAAGCGTAAAGAGGCCGGACGTCCACCCGCTTCTACTGATATCTCACGGTGTCAGCATGTTATCTACCTTTGATTCATGGGCGAAATAATTGTCTGGGAATGATGATTTTAATGGCTGAGTACATGATAAAAATGGCCTGAGGTTCCCGTGGTTTGCATGTTTTTTTAAGCTGCGCTCAGAGACACAAAATAATTTGGGGTATATGGAGAATTGAAAGAGGCAAATAATATTGCTTAACAATGTATTAGGTGTTTAATTTTGCTCCTGTAGGGACGAATTTGGGACGTTACCATCAAAAATGCTATTAATTTGCTTTGCGTGAGCACTCAAATGACGTGGCGCAAGGTATGCATACCTCTGTACCATTTCAATTGATTCCCATCCGCCCGTCTCCTGTAAAACTGTCAGTGGAACACCAGCCTGTACTAACCAGCTTGCCCAAGTATGGCGAAGGTCGTGAAAGCGGAAGTTATCTATTCCGGCCCTCTTCAATGCAAGCCTCCAAGCCGTATTGCCATCAACGCGCATTTTCCTTACTGCGGCTGACTTACTGCCGTTGGGCAATGTGCTTTCTTTCCGATGAACAAATACCCGCTTTTTGTGATTGCCAATCTGCCCTCGCAACAACCGGCACGCCGTGTCGTTGAGAGCGACGCCGATAGCCTGACCTGATTTACTTTCCTTTGGGTGTATCCATGTCACTTTGCGCTGAAGGTCTACGTCTTGCCATTGAAAATCTACTATGTTTGATCTGCGTAGCCCGGTTGCCAACGCAAACACCACGATAGATTTCAACGGTTCAGAGCATTCGTTCATCAAGCGCACAGCCTCATGAGGCTCAAGCCATCTAACTCTCTATCCCTCGCTTACAGTGTTAAGGTGCGTCCAGAGTATGCCAGCCGAAGCAATTTTCTCGTTGAGGCAGCACGTAAAGAATTACGGAAATTAGCATAATTCTTTATGTGCTGCTGCTTATGACCCCATTTCGGCGGGGCTTATTCCTTTCTATTGCATTCCCCCGTAAATATGCGTTTTTAGACTCTATTTAACATAATGGTCATTAACCGAATCGAGTGCATAATACTCATCAACCTAATGAATTAAAAGGCTTATCTTTCAGGGTTAACGACGTGGAATGTTAGAAAATTGATTGCATAAATGGTGCGTAAATCACCCTCTATTTTGTATAGGGTTTTTACCCGTCGAACTGGTTATTTCTGGATGTTTACCAAAATTAGCCCATCATTTTACGATATGCCTCGGCGGCTTCATCTGGAGTCATGTTCACAGTTTGAATTGCGCCACCGTTCGGGCCGGTCAATTCGGTTTTCTTCGGTGCCTCCCATCCGCGCATTTCAGCCAGTTGCTTGATAGCCGCTTTCGGATCATGCAGCTTAATTTTCAGTCCGTCTTTGCCAGTGGATAATTCAGCGACAGCGGCCAGGTGTTCAGGCTTAATATTCTTGGAGTCCTTAAACTTCCATGACGCCTGAAATACCGGTTGCCCGTTCTTGTCTTCACCAATCTGATAATTGCCAAACGTGGCGATGTCATGAATTGTCGTACGCCCCATCAATGTGAGTCGTTCCATCGCTTCGGTGTAGGTCATGATGGTTTTGTTGACGGTTCCCAACCCCTATTTTTAACGAGGCTTGCTTACTCACAAAACGGGCATTTTACATCCACCTTTGCCATCAAAATACTTTGGATAGAAATAGATGTTTTACCTGATAATCACCGGATTGAATACTCGACCCATTAGTGAATAAACAACACCACTATCTTATTTTAAAGAATGCACATGCATTAATTAATGCTGTTGCATTCAATCATTGCATTTGCAATATAGCCAGTAAAACCAATAATAAAAACAGTTAACAGAATTGTTCGGAATAAAAATAAAGGAGGGTAACATGCAACTAAAAGTACCCGAACCAGACAGTCTTTTAATTTGGGTTGTCATTGGTATCTTCGCCACCTGGGGAGGTGTAGTCAGATTATTACTACAAAAAACAAAATCTAAAAATCTTCGTGATAAAGCATCGGTGATATCAACACAAGTTATAGTCTCTGGATTTACTGGCATGCTTGGTGGGTTGATTAGCTTTGAGTATGGGAGTAGCCCATATATCTCCTTTGCTATGGCAGGTATATTTGGCTCATTAGGGGATACCGGCCTGCTGTATATACAGTCTTACTTTATAAAAAGAAATGGCGTAAATAAATCAACAAAGGAGAGAGGTAATGACAGTAATCTAACATAAATCATCACTTATAAATCAATCTAAACATGACCAACCACCTGTTAGGTTTTATAAAAACCTGGCGATACTGCATGTTAACCATTATTAACCACTGCTCATTGGCAATGAACCCATTGATAGGTGACCTATCTTGGTATTTATTAAATTAGCATCGTAAAAGGATAATAAAATGAAATTACATTTCAATGCTCAATTACATCGAAAATCTATGTTATGGAGTATGGGCGGATTATTAGCCTCACAGATTCTTGTTATGTTACCGGTCAACAACGCTGAAGCCCATGGCGCAGTTGGTTTTCCTATCGCCAGGCAATACCAATGCCATATAGAGCAGGGATATTGGAATAATCCTGCTGACGTTCCCAGCGCGGATTGTCGGCAAGCTATTATTAATGGCCAGCAGTTTGATAATCCACAGCTTCCCTTTACACAATGGAATGAACTGTCAGCGAATCCTAGCAATCCAAACAGCGAGGCAAGCGTACGAGCAGTTGTTCCTAATGGCTTGCTGTGCGCAGGGGGGGATCCTCAAAAAGGTGCACTCGATAGTGTACCCACTACCATGTGGCGAAAAACTGATGTGACCCCTGAAAAAGGGACGATACAACTCCGTTGGGATCTGACGACACCTCACAACCCAGCCCAAATGAAGATTTATCTTAGTAAAGCAAGCTATGATCCAACCCAACCACTACGCTGGGAAGACCTGACGCTTATTCATGATGCACTTGCCCCTGCAGCCGCATCTGGAGCCTTGGCCAATGGTACGAACGGTAATATTTATCTGATTGATATTCCAATCCCGGAAGATCGTACCGGAAATGCCATTATTTACAGTTACTGGCAACGTGACGATGCCGGCAATGAAGGCTTCTTCAACTGTAGTGATATCAATATCATCAAAGGGAGTACATCAAACTTCCCATGGATAAGTAACAGTACGTTTGTCACGCCTGGTATCTCACCGGCAGTCAATGATCAGATCCGTTTCCGTGTCATGGGCGGAGCTCAAGGTTTGGAATCTGTTGATACTCAACTATTGATCACCGCACAGAATCAAGCGCAAGGTGTTTGGTCGCAAGAGCTGGCTGCTACGTTGAATAACAAGTATTCAACCGTGGTAAAAATCGGTGTTCGCTCAGGTGATGAAATCAACTACAACAACTCGAATACTGATGTCAACAGAGTGTGGCTGAGGTCGGGTTACAGTAGTGCAATGAGCCTGATTGCTGGAACCACTGAACCTGAAAATCCACAAGCTCCGGTTGCACATATTACCGCCCCTACCAGTGTCGAAAGTAATGGCACGATTAACTTTTCCGCAAGTGGCTCTACAGGACAGTCTCTGAGCTACCAATGGGAATTCCTCAACTTCACACCAACAACGGCTACAAGCCAAAATGTTACCGCCAGGGCTGTAACCACCTCGCAAGCTTTAGTTGGAACCGCGAAACTTACCGTTACCAACGATAAGGGCATACAAAACTCGGTTGAAAAAACGATTGCTATCTCGCCATCAGGTGAAACAGAACAAACATACCCACTGTGGGATCGTAACAATGTTCTGTCATATACCGCAGGCACAACTGTCACAGGACTAGATGGTCAAGTCTGGGCTTGCAAGCCGTTCCCATTCTCGAGTTGGTGCGCTCAGGCTGTACATGCAAATTGGCTGGATAATAACTGGCCATACGCCGCAGGGAGTGCTGCTGCTGCTGCATTACCAGAAGATGGTAGGGCATGGTCGCTAGTTACAAGGTCTCATCATCATTAATCAATGTCATGCGGGTATTATTTTTAATACCCGCACTTTATATTGGATTTAGGCGTGATATTCCAAGCGATTATAGTGATCAACGTTCTGAAAATTGGTGGCGAAAGAAACTGAGCTTAAAGGCTGAAACCAATTATCAACACTTTCCCACGTTTCCGGCAAAATCTCCTGAATCACATCCCTGTTGTCAGGCATCCCGCCCAGCATAGTTAACCCATCCGCACCGACAAACCTTACTTTCACATGGATATCGGTAAATTTACGCCTGAGGTGGTTCGTTAATTCTGACGTTAGTGCGTTAGTGTAGCCAACTGGGAAGCTTTCGGCGTTATACCTAAAGCCATTGGCATCGCAGGTTATCGGTAATTTCAGGCTTAAAAGGGATAAACCAAGAAAAACCCTACAA
>NZ_CQAZ01000094.1 GCF_001152565.1 Yersinia pekkanenii
AAACCCGCAGGGCAGAGACAGCGTTGCTGGCTCTGTGCGCAGCATGACAAGCCCGCCCGGACGCCCAAATGCACCTGGTATATCTACCTGCAATCAAGACAAAGAGGCAACTGAGCATCAAACTGAAGACGTTGGGAATAGAAACAGTGTTGCAGCTGGCAGACGCCAACCTTCAGCTAATAAAGAAGACGTTTGGTGTTGTCACTGAACGCACTGTGAGGGAACTTAACGGCACACCCTGTATCTCTATCGATCCACTCCCCGCCAAACAGCAAATCATTAGCAGCCGAAGTTTTGGTGAGCGCGTCACGACACTACAAGATATGCGCCAGGCCGTGTGTCAGTACGCGGAGCGTGCAGCAGAAAAACTGCGACAGGAACGACAATACTGCCGTCAGGTGAGCATTTTTATCCGCACCAGTCCGTATGCCACCGAACCGTTTTACGGCAACAATGCTCATCAGACGTTGATGCTGGCCACTCAGGACACGCGTGATATTGTGGCGGCATCAATGAGAGCACTGGATCACATCTGGCGTGATGGCTATCGATACCAGAAAGCGGGGATCATCTTGAATGACTTTTGTAGCCGCCCTGGTCAGATAGACATGTTTGATGAACAACCGCCAAGGGCCAACAGTGAGCAGTTAATGAGCGTTATCGACCGCATTAATAAAGAAGGGATAGGAAAGGTGTGGTTTGCGGGGCAAGGAATAGATAAAGGCTGGAAGATGAAACGGGAAATGCTCTCCCCTGCTTATACAACCCGCTGGGGAGATTTACCAAAAGTACAGCTATGAAACTAACGACCAAAACTCATCGAGTATGAACAAATTTCGTTTTCGCTTAAGTCCAAACATTCGCCGCATAGGGCCAGTAAGATCCAGCTCCGACCAACCATACGGATATTTCCAATCACCTTTTGAGCGATTAAATGTGCAAATACGCTCTACTTCAGCTTTTAATTTACTACCCCGAAAACCGTATTGAGACAGATATCGGCGTACTCGGGTTCGGGTAAACTTAGGGTCACTGGCAGGGCCGCCAACAAAATCGTTCACATCTTGATGAATAGTCATTGTTGTTGCACTAAATGCCCTTGCTGTACTCAACATTTCTAGGAGAGGTTCGTTCGGCATAAATTTATCCTTTGAATTATTAGACAAATCCCGACATTTTCTTTCTCACCACTTTAAGCGCTTCTTTCGTAGCTTGCTTGCTGTCAGATTTGAGTACTTCACCAACGGGGACGACCACACTCTCCCCCAAGGTCAGTGATATAACATCTTTTATCGACGCATGTGATGGTTTCCAACCGGTTGTCTGAGCTATCAATTCTACGACCTGATCTGCGGTCAATTCTTTCGTCAACATTGTTGCGATCAATGCTGGCAAACGTTCATCCAATTGATGCAATGCTAGCCCAGCAACGAATGCCTGACGAAATAACTCGCCACGTGCACGCCGTGGAACCGAATCAATTACCGATATGGCCTGCTCATCACTCTTTATCTCTTCGGGATGCAAATAGAGTGTGAATTTTTTTCGGTCGTCGCTCAACCTCACTCCCCTTCTTTAAACGCCGCTATTGCCGTAACCAGAGCTGTCTGCGGTGACGCCATCATAGAAACTTTGTTTCCAAGATGGCTCCATGCTTCTTGTATTGCTGATGTGATCAGTGTTGCGCCCCCACCGACAATGTAAACTCGGTTTACATGTCTGAAATCACTCAATTCATCAACTACACGCTTACCCAATTGGATGATCGCAGTATCAATAGTATCCATCACTAGACTAATACGGCTCTCATCATTGATGACTTGACGAACAAATTCTGGTTCTGCACGGCGCTTAATTAATTCATCAGCTACCATCGGACTTGTATCGCTGGATGCCATTTTCAACGCACTGAGCGTAGGCTGAGTGACCATCGATACACCAATTGATGAATTACCATGGATAGCACTGACATCTTCAAACTGCCCTACAATGACACCAACATCGAGTGTTGTTCCGCCTAAATCAATAACTAATGACTTTTCAAACGGCCCCACATTATCACTGACTAACTGAGCAAAAACAGCAGGAAGAGATTCAGGCATCACATCCACATGGGTAATAGTGAAAGAGTCTCCTTTATTCAACGTCACAGAACGCAGCAAATTATCAGTCTTACGCTGAATATTTAACGTGTTCTTCTGGCATTCAGATGTATAGAACTCACTGATCGGCAGGGTTACAGTTAATGATACTGACTGAGGTTTTAGACCACTATTGAGTAAAGCATGATGAACGGCCAGAACATTTGCATCAGAGTATTGATACTCAATGTGAGTCGTATTGATGGCTTCGCTACTCACTTCATCATAAGTATATTTAGTACCGTCCAGTTCGTAGTTAAAGGTTGCTCGACTTCCAATACCCTCAACTTTCCACCCCTTACGGAACGAATTTACTGAAATTGCCGTGTTCAAGGCACCGTTATCGAACCATGCAAGTTTTACGTTTGTTGAACCATCATCACAAAAAATATTCATCAGACCCTCTTTTAATACTCAGTATGAGTAACTAAATCCACCGTTAATCGTTTAAACCTCATTTTGAGTATCAACGAAGCCTTAGATAAAGAATTTAAAGCCTCAAAATGAGTATCTAATTTGTTTCACTCACTATAATGATTACTTAACTAGAATGATAGCAGCAATATAGCAGCTAGATACATTGTATGTGTCTGCAAGATAGCTGCAAGATTTAAATCACGAAAAGATTGCAGCTATCTTGCTGCAACCTGTAATCAATAACCTCTTTTTTCTTTGAGAGCTTCAAGCGCAGCCTCAAGCACTTCAACTATTTTTAGGTCTTCTCGCTCTGCTATATCTCTGATTGATTCATCAAACTCAGGCGTAACACGAGTGGCAAAAGCAAGAGTCCGATTAGTCTTTCTAGCAGAACGACCGTCACGACGAATATAAGGCCGGTGATCGTCAATCGGGGCCGGTGCAATTTCAGGGGCAGCAAGGCTGGTTGCAGCCTCATCCATAGAAGGAGGTGTACCCAATTTGCTCTTCACCTTTCTCAGTTTACTGACATCTGCCACAATCATTACCCTCCGATCTTGTTAATCAACGACTGAATCAATTCATCAGCTCTTGCATTCAAGCCTTTATATCGAGTTTCAGTAACAGAAAGGCCAGCGTTTTGTGCCTGGCGATAAGCTGTCTGTTCAAAAATACATCCATCCAGAATTTCGTACCCAGCTTCTTTAAGGTAATTTCTGGCTTCTGACTCTTCCGCATCAGTACCTATACGACTGAGTGCAAAAACAAGTTTAGCTTTCGGTATTCCCTCTTTGACCAAGCCGTGGAAAACTTTGACCGCAGGGATCAAATCATCCAGAGAGGCCCCTGTAGGTTGCACGATAAGGTCTGCGACTTTTGCAATTTCCGTTGTGCCTTTACTCGCGCGCGCAGGCCCATCAATAATGAGAAGTTCAAAATTTTCCGCTGCGGCTAAAGCCTGAGCTGCTGTTGAAAAAAGCTCAACGGAAGCTGCCGGTTCATAACCAGCCGCTAGACGCCGACGGTGCCAATCAGATGAGGTTGCCTGTTCAGTATCGAGGTCAGCAAGTTTGGTTTTTATGCCTCCCTTAGTTGCTTCTCGCGCCAATGCTCTGGCTTTTGAACTTTTGCCAACGCCACCTTTTTGAGAAACAAATGCCACTATCCAAGCCATAGTCACACCTTGAAAATTGCAGCAAGATTGCTGCAAGCATTAAAACACACGAACATGATTGCAGCAATCTTGCTGATATATTTATGATGAAATTACAATCTAAATAGCTGCTATATTGCAGCTATCTATCATCAATCATAAAGACAGATAATATTATTTATCATATTCTTAGGAGTAATAAGGGGAGGGTAAATAAAATTTTTCAAAGGGGAGAGGATGGTTCCTCCCGCCTTAGTTACGTTTCAGCTTGTTAGAATAACAAGCCGAACAGCCGCAGCAGTGCGACAATGAACTCTAAAACAACAATGATTGCTGATAGAAGATTCATCCATTTGCTCCTCATTTCTGCGGAGCATGATAACTGTCTACTTTATCGGTTTTTTTCGCCTAAAATTCAATGTGATCAGTAGTGACACTACAGTATTCCCAATCACTTTATTGTTCTTCGTTTATCTGAACATGAACGGGTAATCCTGCATCAAAGCATGACAGATAATACCGACCTACACTGAGTGTATCCCCATATAGCCGCACACGTAGACCATCACCTTGCAACAACATCAGGTACGGGGTTCCATCGAACGGCACTACATAGCATGCACTACGGGCGTAATAGGTTTGTCCGTTCAACATGACAGGTAGGGCATCTGTAACTGGCTTTGTCGGTAAATTATGAGGCAACACTAAGCAGGTCTTACGTTTTTGCCGATCGACTTCAGCCTGACTTTCATTTGCGTAGAGTAGCGTAGCGCATTCCAAACCATCGTGAGTGAGTTCGACAGCCAGTTGCAAATTCGACGCTCGTAAAGTACGAACCATCCCAGCTTTAGCTAACCGATGACATGCACCACGAAGATTAGGGCCATATACCGGCTTGTCATCACTAACAGTTAGCAATTTCTCAAGATCCTTTGTGGGTACTGGCCCAGGCTTCCGCTCATTCAGCGCGGCCAATATTATCAAAATATTTTTTTGCAACGCTGACAAGCGTCGAGCTGGTGAATGTTCTTTGTTCATTATCATAAATATCACTGTATGATTAATTATAAATTACACTAAACATATCAGATTTGATTAAATAAATATATACACAAATCAAACCATGATTGATTAATCATATAAAAATAACTATTCAATTCAAGATTGATTTATATCAAAAACTAATTAATCATTCATTCTCTCGTTATTAGTCACTCCAAACAAAATATCGCTTTAGATTACGCCCTAGTGAAAGTATGTTGCACTCTGCAATAAATACTCTCACATATATTGATTTATCTATTTGAGATATCGAGAATCACTTCATCT
>NZ_CQAZ01000095.1 GCF_001152565.1 Yersinia pekkanenii
GTAAAAACGGAGAGTTTATCAATAATCAGGGTGGTGCACTTTTACACCATAATTCCCCGATCCCTTGGTCTACTTTTGCACAACATTTAACACAAGAAAGTTCTCATTTTAAATAAGGGTTCATTAAAATACCCACACACTTACAAAACTTTACGTAAATATTAAAACTAATGATTTCATCAGATTAACCAATGATGTCAAAACAATGCTCAATTATTTATATAATTACTGTAATCAACTGTTAATAAAGGGGTTTATTTTATTTATTATTTTTCACTATACAAATAAAATCCAATACACCATTATTATTTAGACAATTTCATTGATAATAACCGACGTCAAGAATATATTTATGAACTACGATTAAAAATTAAATATTAAATTAAAACAATGTGATAGGAAAATAAATTAAATTTATAAATTGGTTTTAGTTTACTAAAACCAATACCTTTCTCTATTTAAATGTGATTTATATAACAATACTGAGAAATTAGTAGAATGCTTCATTAATTGCAAATAAATTAAAATATAAAACCAATAATTAGCAATAAAGTAAATCTTAAATCCAGAAAGAAGGCTAATGTGTGATATTTAATTTTGTGGCAAGCGTATGACCTGAAAGTATAAACTAGGAAAAATATCTTTCATACCTTCGTGTATTGCTTTAAATTAATTGAACCTCCATTAATACAATGACATTTATAATGCATCAGAATTGACGTTCAAGTTTTATCCCCGATGTAATTAATATAAGAAACCATTAAATCTGGAGAGGAAAAGCATGTCTAAAAATATATGGACAATAATAATTTTAGCAATACGAAACTGGTATAGCAGAGCACTTAGATTAAAGATAAAAAAAATTAATAAAAAAACAAATACTGAAAAAAAAAGCTCACTACTTACAAAAATCGCTTGGACTAATATTGTTTTCCAGTTGCTATTTCCTTTGACTATATCATTTACACCCATAGTCACATCTGCCGCTGAAATAAAAACATATTTCAATACAGTAAGTTATACTTTAATCGATGGCGACAGCACAAAATCGATCGCTGAAAAGTACAATTTAACGCTAAATGAGTTCAAAAAGATAAATCAATTTAGAACGTTTTCAACCTCCTTTGAATTATTACCCCCTGGAACAGAAATTGATATTCCAGATAACGGTAATTCATTAAATCCCATATCAACTGACAGCGAACTTCCTACCGATTATAATGAGAGCATTGCTAATAATATGATAAAGGCAGGAACTATATTATCTGCGGAGAAAACATCAAATTCTGCACTCAACATAGCTAAATCCACTGTCACTAGTGAAACGAATAAATCTGTAGGTCAATGGTTAAACCAACTTGGAACGGCCCGCGTACAGCTCAATATAGATGATGACTTCAAACTAGACAACAGTGAACTGGATTTACTTATACCCATATATGATAGCGAAGCATCGTTACTATTTACCCAGCTAGGAATACGCAACAAAGATAGCCGTAACACGATGAATATCGGTGCAGGTTTGCGCATTTATTATGGTGACTGGATGTATGGATTGAACACATTTTTCGATAATGATATGTCCGGCAATAACCGCCGAATTGGTCTGGGAACTGAAGTTTGGACTAACTATTTAAAATTATCGGGGAATGGCTACTTTGGTATAACTGACTGGCATCAATCACGAGATTTCATAGAATATAAAGAACGCCCGGCTAATGGTTATGATATTCGAGCAGAGGCCTATTTACCTTCTTACCCGCAATTAGGTGCCAGGCTGATGTATGAAAAATACCTAGGTGATGATGTTGCACTATTCGGTAAAGATAATAGACAAAAAGATCCCTATGCTGTGACCGCCGGAGTCAACTACACGCCAATTCCCTTAATAACGATTGGTGTTGATCATCGAGCCGGTAAAAACAGCAATAATGACACAACTATCGGGCTACAACTGACTTATCGTCTTTCTCAATCATGGCAAAGCCAGATTACGCCATCATCAGTAGCAGCCACCCGCCACCTATCAGGTAGTCGACACGACTTGGTCGAGCGTAATAACAATATTATTCTTGATTATCAAAAACAAGAACTTATACGTTTGGATCTTCCTAACACAATTAGTGCCGCGGCAGGTGAAAGCAGCATATTGACCGCCCAAGTCACGACAATACACGGGACGGATAGAATTGAGTGGGAAGCAGATTCGCTAATCAGCGCGGGGGGTACTATAACAGAGTTATCTAAACACTCAATCACGTTGACATATCCATCTTATCAGAATACACGCGGTGCCGGTAATACCTATACTTTGAATGCGGTAGCCTATGACATACGAGGTAATGCTTCAAATCAGGCAACAACGACAATATTGGTTACCACCCCGGATACTATCGGCAGTCTGACAGTAACAAATGACCGGGCAATAGCGAACGGAATTAACACCAATGAGTTGTATGCTCAAGTCATTGATGGCAATAATATGCCGGTATCAGGCCAGTCCGTAGCATTCAGCGCTAATAACGGTGCAGTAGTGACAGCCAACCAAGTTATCACTGATGCTAATGGTATAGCCCCCGTCACATTACACAGCACCATGGCAGGGACGAGTCTCGTGACTGCCTCCATTAATGGGGCCAGTATCGCAGTAAATACTACCTTTATTGCCGACGATACCACGGCTGAAATTATTGATGGTAATCTGACTGTACTTGAAAATAACGCTATTGCAAACGGTTCTGACCTTAATAAAGTTCAGGTAATCGTTACTGATGCACATGGTAATTTAGTCGCCGGGAAGTTAGTCCAATTCACTGCCGATAATGGGGCTATGATTGCTTCTACACCAGTAGAAACAGATAACGATGGTATAGCCACGATCGTATTACATAGTAATATTGCTGGCATCAGTTCGGTCACTGCGACAATTAATAATTCAAGTAAGAGTATCGACACTGTATTTATCAACGATGATGCCACCACGGAAATTATTGATGGTAACCTCACAATTGTGAGTAATTATGCTGTTGCCGATAGCTTCGAGCTGAATAGCGTTAAAGCAATTGTTACCAATGCACAAGGTACACCAGTCTCTGGGAAACAGGTTAATTTCACCTCAAGTAATGGTAGCACCATTATTTTTAACCCCGTAACAACAGATAATGATGGTGTGGCCCTCACCTCGCTACACAGTATATTAGCAGGAACGGCTATTGTTACAGCCACTATCAATAATAGCAGTCAAAACGTAAGTACTACTTTTGTAGCTGATGAGAATACGGTTGAAATCACAACTAACAATCTTTCAATCATTGATAATGATGCCACAGCCAATGGTGTCGCGCTTAATAAAGTCCAAGCACTTGTGACTGATTTACATGGCAATCCAGTAGGAGGCGTAGATGTCATGTTTAGTGCTGACAATGGAGCAATGATAACAGCCACCATCACAACCGATATCAATGGTATTGCAATAGCTACACTACATAATACTGTTATGGGGACGAGTATAGTAGTTGCAAGTATTAATAACAGCAGCCAAACTGTTAACACTAACTTTACACAAGATGTTAGTGATGTTGTTATTACTCTAACTCCTTCTATACAAGATATTGTTGCTAATGGTACCTTGAGCCATAATCTGGAAGCTATTGTAACGAATAACCATGGGGATGCATTACCAGGTCTGACCATTAGGTTCACCAGTCAAGAAGGTAATATTACGATTGCCGAAACCACAACAGATAGCAATGGTATCGCTAACTCGGCATTAACCAGTACGATAGCAAAAAGCATACAAATCATCGCAACTACTGGAAGTAGTTCGGCTCAGGAGAATTTTAATTTTATCGCAGATGAAGCAACGGCTGAAATTACCGTAAACAATCTGACTATATTGTCTGATGACGCTCTCGCCGATGGTAACGCGAAAAATAAGGTACAAGCCATTGTCACTGATGCAAATAATAATCCCGTCCCGGATCTTGCGGTACATTTTAATATAGACTCCGGTTCTATTGCTTCATTAACTCTAGTGACAAATGCGGATGGAACTATCCTCGCCGAAGCGAGTAGCAATACTGAAGGGCCAAGTATAGTGACAGCAAGTGTTAATGGCTCAACCCGTACTGTAACTATTAATTTTAGTGGAACTGCTGATTTTTCAAACATTGTGGTTAATGGAGAAACTTTCCCTATTGATGCTGGTTTCCCTAGAACCGGTTTTGTAGGGGCTAATTTCCAGATATATATAAATAACTCATCCAACAATAACGACCAATATATATGGAACAGTAGCAACCCTGCTCTGGTTACTGTTAATAATGGTCAAGTCAATCTCATTGCTGAGTTTCCATCGGGAAGCAGTGCAATAACGATTACAGCTCAACCGATCGGTGGTGGGGAAGTTAAAGCCTACTCATTTAGAGTTTCAGAATGGTTCATTCGTTCTCCGGAAGGCACAAATCAATTAGATGGTGATGCTGCAAGCGGATATTGCCGGAATACTATTGGAAATGGGTATAACTTACCCCTACTTGCCAGTGCAACATCAGGATTTCTAGTGCGAAGAGCCGCAGAAGGACTTTATGCCGAATGGGGAAATTTGACTGCCTATTCAGGCTGGGTAACGGGGTTCTATTTTGCCCGCGAGTCTACACTGATACAACGCCAGCAAGTACGACTAACAAATGGAGACAGTCGGCTAATAGGGAATGGTGCAACAAGAAATGTAATGTGTTCAAGAAGTATTTGATTGCTATTTAAAACGTCGCGCTGCGAGTAAGTGGCGTGATATTATTAGAGAGTAAGTTGATTCTATTTTTAGCAATTACTTAGTTAGATGTACTTGCCGTTACTATTGTAGAATAGCGGCAAGCATCACTATTAACTTGATGGTTAGGAAGTTGGATCCCTTTTTTTCCCTTAGTTCAGAGGCAAAATAGGGTCATGTATTCAATGCGGAGATCATCAGGTAAAATCCTCGCATTTATCTGAGAGGGTTTGATGGCTAAGGTT
>NZ_CQAZ01000096.1 GCF_001152565.1 Yersinia pekkanenii
ATTTGCAACTTAAGGCGGGTGAATAATGGCCGTTATTGATACGTGCGTACTGTTTGCCTATCTTCAGGGGGAGAGCAAAGGTTGCCATTGAGGGAGCGTCTAACGCCAGCATCAGTGCAGCCAGCCGGTATATTATTTTCCGGGAAGCGCAGAAGCTGCCTCCTCTAATCCGTCAAGAAACACAACGATTTATCAATAGTTTCAGTTGTATTGCTATCGATGACAGAGTCGCGGCTCTGGCCAGCGAACTACAATCCCGTTATAGCACGGTACTGAGTGATATAGGTGCGCTGGTCATCGCTTCTGCTCGTTCTCAACACGATGTACTCATTACACTCAATAACTCACTGGAGATACTGGGGAGTGATATTCTAGTATTGACAGATACCCCTCGAAATAATCCGGTGGAATGACCCACTTGCCAATTCTATGGTTAGAATAGGCTATCAATTGCGACTTACGTAACCTCATGAATAATAATACAGAAGATACCACGACTGAACTTTCCCACCTGGCATTCTGCGCCCTCGTTGCGCTTCACCTGGCTTATAAAGAAGGCAAAATCAGCGCACCAACTGCAGAGAACCTTTTTTGGTTCGCTGGCTGTCCCTGGCACAGAAAAAAAAGCGGTTTTCGAAACGCGTCGCACTGGATATCAAATGGTTACTGGATAAAGGTCGTCAGCAAGGTTTGACGGATAAGCTGAAACAACACCTGGAATACTTGTGGCGTTCCTGCACCGGCGCTTTGGATAAGCAATCTGATTTGTTTCGACTGACATATGCCACCGAATGCCTGAAAGAAAAAGGGTGGGATAATGCCGGGTTGAACAGCAGGGAATGGAAATCAGAAGAAATTGATGAACTTCCCCCAGGAACGTCCGGTTTTTATGTTGAAAAAGAGAAATTAAAAGCGGGTTTCTCCGTGGGCGGGAAACAACTGCAGGCGGTACCGTTTCGGGTATCCGGTAACCTGAATGAATTTACTGAGGTACTAGGTCAGTATACCCTGAGCGTTAATGTTAAGACTTTGACCCCCACATACACACAAGTTGAACTCATCCCAACAGATGACGCCAGAGAGTAAATACCAGCCTCATCCATGACTTCATCGGGTTCTGTCGCATTAAGGCGCAGGAAGGTAACATGCTGTTTTTTTTTGTGATGTTACCTACCCATGTCTCTGATCCGAAACGTCTTTAAACGCCTGCACTATCCTATCGATATCATCGAGCAATGTGTTCGCGGGTATCTGGCTTACGCCCTGAGCCTGCGCAATTTGGAGGAGATGTATTGTTGACCATTTCACGTTACACCGCTGGGTTATCCGCCCGGTGCCCTTGCTGGATAAGGCGTTTCGCCGACATAAACGCTCAGTGGGTCGTCGATGGCGCATGGATGAAACCTACATGGTAAAATTAACATGGGGTGTAAAGAATAAATCCCCAGTTTATTCAAAGCGTTTCTCTTAAAATAGCTAACTGTTTTATTACTTAATTGCAAAGTAGAAGCAATATGGTTATTTGAGTTTCCCTGCAACAATAATCTTATGACCATTTTCTCGCGTTCTGACAGTGGCAAATAGCGCTTTCGATAAAATAAATTTTTAGCAGGCTTGAGCTGAAAAAAAACCAGTTTTAACCGTTCGACAAAATGATGAATGGGTGCCGCTTGTGCAATCATTGCGTAAATGAGGTCAGTATCATAGAAATAATGCTCTAATAGCCGAAGATAGGATGTATCGGCAATAATAACTACACGACAAGTTGCTCTATTTTTCTGCAACCACTTTATGATTAAATGAAAGATATGTCTATAACGATAGTCATAGCAGTACAAACTCAAAATAACCATATGAGTAGAGGGGGAACGAATCAAATTAGCGTATACGTCTGTTAGTGACTCTACCTGAATAACAACGTTCGTGGGTTCCGTGACTAATATATCATTTAAAATATTATTCACACTGAGAAGGGTAAATTGACAGGAGTGTTGAATGATAACTTGCTTCTCTTCCATAGAATCAAACCTTATTTTACACTTAAAATAAATCTGACCAATTACTATTAATAAAAATCATCAGCGCCTTTAAAAAACAGATAAATCAATGTCATAATGATTAATGTTAAAATAAATGATAACCACAATAAAGTTGCGATCAGAAACCCATAAGTATCCTCAGATAAAACAAACCCAAAATAAACGGAGTATATATGTATAACGAAACTGGGAACAAACTCAATACTAAGCAAAGAAATAAATAAAAATAACCAGAGAGCCCAGAAAACCCAAAAAGCTCCAAAAAATAAAGACTCAAATCTTTTCATAAAGAGTATCTCAATCATATTAAATTTTAATTATATTAACGCCTATCGCTAATATAAAAACTGCCAGATATATATGTTATATATAAATAACCATCTCTACTTTGACCTTTATTTTACTGACATGAGCACAAGCAGGCGTGCTGCCGTTCAAACCGACTATGTATGCGCTGTCATTTTTCTGAGAAATGCCCGCGTGGACAAATACAATAAAACCAAATTGAAAGGTTAAAGAGAAATGCTGACAATGTGAAATAAAACGGCAGGCCACAACACTAGTTTGCCAGCACAACAACCACGTTTGCCGGCGTCATCTAACCTTATATCCCCGGCCTAAAGGCCGAGGTTTAACAGCACGCCGGATAATCTAAATAAAGCCACCCGCTATGCAGGTGGTTTGATTATTTATTATTCTTCCAATTTAGTAATGAAGCCTATTGTATGCAAGTAATTTCCTCCACCTACAGTCACTCCTTCTAAAACTTGGTTATTAGGAACAACAAATGTTTCCGTAACAATGTTTTGTGTATTCGAATTTTTACCACATACTCCAGAGCTGCCGTCTTTCATAATAAAGGTGAGTTTGGTTAACTGTCTGATACCCCTTTCTGTCGTATTTGTTCCACCAGTAAATTCGCCAGTACTAATCTGAACTGAACTAACTAAATTTAGTTTATTTATTACAATACGTCCGCCTGTTTTTCCACCAAAGAAATTGCCCTCACTAGACCCTATCCCATCAACAATAGAACCACAATACATGATTAAAGAATAGTCTGGCGGCTCAATAATTAACGTTCCTGTTTTATCCGTTGGTTGAGTTTCTCCGAATATAGGAGAGACAATTTGCCCTTGAACACCCAATGTAGCTTCTAAATTCGAAAAGCCAAATCCTTTATAGCTCCCAGATGCCGTTATATCCACTAGCCCCACGGACTCTCCAGTGATTAATCCGCTATTTGTAACAGAAGCTATACTATTATCACTTGAAGCCCAGCTAATCCCTGCTGATACATTTTCATATTTCGTATCATCACTCGGGTAATCAGAAGGTATTGCATTGATAATAAATGCATATGTTCCACTCATCACCACAGTCGCTTTACTTGGCGTCATTTCAAAAGAAAATGAATACAACGTTATGGTGACATAGGGAATACTAAAATCCCCCCCATTTAATTGAGTTCTAATTTTATAATCACCAATGTTATCACCTGATATTTTAGCTGTATAATCACCAATATTTGTACCGGCATCTACATTACTAATTGAAATGCCGCTAGTTATTATGCTTCCTAGATTATCCTCAACAATAAAATCAAGATTGCTTAAATCAGAAACTCCATTACCGTAACTATCAACTACATTTAGAGTTAAAATTGCATCATCAGTATTATTAGCAACTATTCTTGGTTTACTAATTGTTAAAGTTCCTTTAGTTAAATCTGGCGAACTAAAACTAATATCATATACACTCGACTCCACCTCGCTACTCCAGGTGCTCAGTTTTAAGTTCGCTTTCAGTCCGGTGCCCGTCGTGTTTGCCACATAGCTGCCGGTATAGGTGCCGTCACCGTTATCTGCCCAGCTGTTATCCGCCTTTTCCGTGGAATTGGGCACCGTCACCGTGGTGGCGGTTAAGACCGGCGCCAAGCCAGGCGCTGTATTGCCATTATCATCTTTTAAGGTCACCGTCACCGTGATGTCACTGCCTGCCACATAAGTGGCATTATCGACGACAATACTGGATGTACTTTCTGCAGCATCCCCCGCCGTAAAGCTCACCGTTTTATCAGCGTTTACGCTGGCGGCACTGCCCACCAGTGCACTGACCGTTATATCGGCTATCGCCTTCGTGGTACTAGTCAACGTAATTATTGCCTGACCGTTTTCATCCGTCGCACTGCTGATAGCTACTGTGACATCAGGTTTATCCGCCACCGACGTCACCTCAACACCAAAGACGGGGTTGCCGTTGGCGTCTTTGACCAGCACGGTGTAGGTGAAGGTATTAGTCCCGTTCGCCACCTTGCTGACAACGGTATCTGTCAGCGTGACGGTGTTCACTTGCGCCGTGGTCTCATCCGCCACAAAGGTGGTGTCCACACTCTGGCTTGCACTGCTGCTCAGGGTGGCCGTCACCGCACTAATACCCGCCACTGTGTTGGTCAGCGTCGCCGTGGCGATACCGTCCGCCCCGGTGGTGCCAATGA
>NZ_CQAZ01000097.1 GCF_001152565.1 Yersinia pekkanenii
AGGTATACCAGGCATTAACCAATTTACGAGGTTCTATTGTCACGCTGTTACAGCAGGCCGGCGCGAATCTATCCCGCGTGGGTGTCGTCAATTTTAACCGTTCATTACCTGCGCTTAATCTTGCCAATCGGCTATATCAGGATGCCCGACGCGGTGATGCGCTGGTGAAAATGGCGGTTCCTGTTCACCCGGCATTCATGCCAATTCGATTTAAGGCGCTGAACTCATGAGTGATGATTTGACACTGCGTATTGGCAATAAGTTGATTACTGGCTGGGACAATATCCGTGTTACTCGCAGCATAGAGCGGTTACCCAGTGATTTCAGCCTGTCCTTAATGGACCTTTATCCTGGGAGTGATAACCAGCAATGGGTTAACCCAGGCGATTCCTGCATTGTTAATCTGGGGGATGATGTTGTCCTGACGGGATACATAGACCGTTGGGCACCGATGATCAGTGGTTCTCGCCGTGAAGTCAGGGCTACTGGCCGGAGTAAATGTCAGGATCTGGTCGATTGCTCAGCCGAATGGCCGAACAACGTGATCAGTCAATCAACCGCGCTACAGATAGCTCAAAAATTGGCAATGCCTTACGGCATTACGGTGAATTCGGATATCAATAACTTGGATATAGTTCCTCAATTTACATTGAACTGGGGGGAATCTTCGCAGGAAGTTATCGACCGGATTAGTCGCTGGGCTGCATTGCTGTACTACGACTTACCTGATGGCAGTTTGTACCTCACGCGTGTCGGTTCCCGAAAAGCGGCTAGCGGGGTAGCTCAAGGCGTCAACATTGAAGATGCTGCGTATAACTCAGGTATGGATCAGCGCTTCTCTGATTACATTGGGGTTTCAATGTCGGTTAATCCCCTTACTGAACAGTCACCAACCGGCGGCTACGATTCCTTAACTCTGGCGAGAAGTCGCGATCCACAGGCTGCAAAGATGCGTTATCGCAACCGTATTATTATTGTTGAAAGCACAATGAATTCCTTTAATAAGGCTCAGGACTGCATTGACTGGGAAATGAACCGGCGCTATGGACGCTCTAAAGAGCTGCTCGTTACGGTCGATAGCTGGCGAGATAAAGACGGGAAATTATGGGAGCCTAATACGTTGATCCCGATTGATTTACCTATCTTTGGTTTAAAGGATGAACTTTGGTTGCTCTCGGAGGTGACATACCTCAAAGACGATCAGGGTACTGTTGCTCAGATGGTTCTCATGCCGCCTGAAGCCTTTACCGTTCAACCTTATGAGTTTTATTCCAATGTAATGGAGCTGAATAAGAGATGAGTGAATCAGGAAAGACAGCAAATTTATATCGGCAAATAAAAATGATGCTTGGCATTGGCCGGATCACAGGTTCTAACGATGACGGTAGCGTTCAAACCGTTCAATATCAAACACCCCTTGAAGTTCGCAGTGATACACCGAGGCTGGCTGAGTTTGGCTTTTCATCGGGACTTCCCACGGGTACGGATGTGGTTATCGGATTTGTTGGTGGTGACAGGTCAAGTGCGGTAATTATTGGATCAAATAATCAATCATATCGTCACACAGGACTAAATTCTGGTGAGACAGTGATTTATTCGCAGTGGGGGCAATACGTCAAGTTAACGGAATCGGGCATTATTATTGAAGCCAACGGCCAGCCGGTCACTGTCAATAATGCCAGTGAGGTGACGGTTAATGCTTCGGTAAAAGTACGTCTAAATACTCCATTACTGGAGGTCAGTGGCGATATTGTCGATAACGCGGGCAGTAATAGCACCACGCTGAAAACTCTACGCGAAGCCTATAACGGCCACAATCATCAACTTAAAAATGTACAGGGTGGTAGCGCGACATTAACCAGTGAAGTGACGGGCAAGGTGGTCAAATGACAACTGATATTAAAACACACTGGGAGCCGGACAAATTACTGGGGGACTGGCAGACCGGAGGTGGTGGACTGCTGGATGGTGATGATTTAGAGACCGCTATCTTGATTAGCCTGTTCACTGACCGGTTAGCCCGTGCTGATGATGTTATCGATGGTGATGATCGTCGGGGATGGTGGGGTGATACCGGATCGGAATATGCGATAGGCTCCCGCCTGTGGTTGCTTCGCCGGGAAAAGCTGACAATTAAAGTAGCGCTAAAGGCTGAGGATTACGCTAATGAGGCCTTGGCCTGGCTGGTTGATGATGGCGTAGTTACAGCCATTAGCACTGATGCTCAGATAGTTTTCCCTAACCGATTGAATCTCATCATCAGTTATCAACAACCCGCAAAAACACAGGCTTCAGTCAAATTTTCATGGGTATGGGAGACCTAATACATGCCATTTAATCGCCCCACATTAAGTGAACTACGTCAGCGCAACCTGTCTTATATCCAATCAGAACTCAAGACTGGCGGTAACTTATTACGCTTTTCCAATATCGGCGTGATCAGTGACGCAGATGCCGGTATGGCACACCTGCATTACGGTTACCTCGATTATATCGCCCTGCAATCCACGCCCTATAATGCCACCGATGAATATCTTGCCGCGTGGGCTGCGCTGAAAGATGTATTTCGCAAGCCCGCCAACCCTGCCACCTGTCCTACGGTCGAGTTTAGCGGTACCGCAGGTCGTGTCATTACCGCTGGGAGCCTTTTAAATCGGGCAGATGGTTATCAATATCGCCTCGATCATGAGTTAACGCTGAGCGCTGGCGGTACAGCTACCGGCTCAATCACTGCTGTTCTTCCGAGTGTATTGGATGACACCACGGGCGGCGGCGCGGCAGGTAATGCAGACGCAGGGACATCGTTAACTCTGGATGTGGCTATTGACGGTGTTCAGTCTGTGGCCACCGCAATAGTTAAGATATCCGGTGGTGCCGATATCGAATCTGAAGATGCTTTCCGTTCCCGCATGTTGCTGGCTTATCAAAATACACCGCAAGGCGGCAATGACACTGATTATCGTGGCTGGGCTTTGTCAGTGCCGGGGATCACCCGCTGTTGGGTGAAGCGCCGCTTAATGGGGGTGGGTACGGTTGGCATTTACATTATGTGTGATGGCAATGACGCCGGTGGTTTTCCTATCGGGACTGACGGGATATCTCAACTCGAAGAGTGGGGCGCTGTGAAAGCGACCGGCGATCAGGGAAGATCGGCCGATTTTATTTATCCCTTACAGCCCATTATTGCGATCATTTATGTATGTGCTCCAGTAGCTGCGCCGATAAATTTTGTTATAAGCGGTATTTCTACGGCGGACAACGAAACAACCACAGCAATAAATGCCGCTATTGATGAAGTATTTTTTACTGAGGGTGAGCCTGGCGGTAAAATTTTACTTTCATCTCTATTGCTGTCCATTGGCGATGTTGCAGGGACCAGTGGCTTTATTCTCAACTCCCCGACGACAAATATTCAGCTTGAAACCGGTAAATTGCCAATCCGGGGTACGGTGACTTATTTATGAGCCGCTATTCTGTAGATGAGTATACCGCTGCTATTCAGGCGCTGATGCCTGGTGGGTTGGTTTGGCCAAGGCGAAATAATGGAGTTCAAAGCAGCGTGTTGCGGGCGTTAGCAAGGTCTTATCATCGTAGTGATGAAGACGCACGTGATCTGCTTGACGCCGCGTTCCCATCGACAGCTACGGCAATGCTCCCCGAGTGGGAATCCACTCTCGGATTACCAGATTTATGTGCCATTGGTGAGATCGACAGTATTATCCAGCGCCAGCGGGCCGTAGTATCCAAACTGTTTGGCATCGGCGGCCAGTCCGTTGACTATTTTATTCAAGTGGCTGCGGCACTGGGTTACACCATTTCAATAACCCAATACAGACAAGCTTGTGCGGGAATGTCTGTTTGCGGCGATGCACTAAACGGTGAAGAATGGCCGTTTACCTGGATGATAACCGCACCCGAAACCACAATTAATTACGCCCAGTGCGGGTTAACTTATTGCAGTGATCCGCTGCGCTCATGGGGTAATAAGCAACTAGAGTGCCGATTAACCGTGTTAAACCCATCTCATACCATCCTTAAATTTGGCTACGCTAGCTAACTAATCAATCTCTATTAACTTAAAGCGCCTTAACCGGTGAGGATTTTCTATGCAAAAAATTGGCGATATTCCCAACACTCGCGCAGACAGTAATGGCGAGTTTACCGACGGCAATGTTGCCGGTGGTGTTCCCCCTACGATATTACCGGCCGAGTGGTTTAATACCATTCAGCGGGAGTTAATAAGTATTTTGGATGCAGCAGGAATTACACCCAATAGCGAGAAATTCGATCAGATAGCAGAGGCTATATCTACACTGGTATCGAAAGGTGATTTTTTAAAGACAAAAAATAATCTGAGTGAAATTAAAGCAGCCGGGGACGCTGCTGTAGCACAAGCTATTGCCAACCTCGGGTTAACCGATGCCGCCGCCGCTGCCACAGGTGCGATGCAGAAAGCTCAAAACCTAAATGATGTTGCAAATAAAGCAACAGCACTGACAAATCTGGGTGCATTAGCCGTGGGTGGCACGGCTGTTGCTGCGACAAAACTGGCTACAGCACGAACGATAGCGGGTAAGCCGTTTGATGGGACGGCGAATATCTCAATAGCNGACCTAATACATGCCATTTAATCGCCCCACATTAAGTGAACTACGTCAGCGCAACCTGTCTTATATCCAATCAGAACTCAAGACTGGCGGTAACTTATTACGCTTTTCCAATATCGGCGTGATCAGTGACGCAGATGCCGGTATGGCACACCTGCATTACGGTTACCTCGATTATATCGCCCTGCAATCCACGCCCTATAATGCCACCGATGAATATCTTGCCGCGTGGGCTGCGCTGAAAGATGTATTTCGCAAGCCCGCCAACCCTGCCACCTGTCCTACGGTCGAGTTTAGCGGTACCGCAGGTCGTGTCATTACCGCTGGGAGCCTTTTAAATCGGGCAGATGGTTATCAATATCGCCTCGATCATGAGTTAACGCTGAGCGCTGGCGGTACAGCTACCGGCTCAATCACTGCTGTTCTTCCGAGTGTATTGGATGACACCACGGGCGGCGGCGCGGCAGGTAATGCAGACGCAGGGACATCGTTAACTCTGGATGTGGCTATTGACGGTGTTCAGTCTGTGGCCACCGCAATAGTTAAGATATCCGGTGGTGCCGATATCGAATCTGAAGATGCTTTCCGTTCCCGCATGTTGCTGGCTTATCAAAATACTCCGCAAGGTGGCAATGATACCGATTATCGCGGCTGGGCTTTGTCTGTGCCGGGTGTGACTCGTTGTTGGGTGAAGCGTCGCTTACAGGGGGTGGGCACGGTGGGCATTTATATCATGTGTGATGGCAATAATTACGGAGGTTTTCCTGTTGGGACGGACGGAATATCTCAGTTTGAAGAATGGGGGGCGGTAAAGGCGACCGGCGATCAGGCCCGAGTGGCTGATTTTGTTTATCCCTTGCAGCCTATTATCGCGATTATCTATGTCTGTGCGCCCGTTGCCGCGCCGGTCAATTTTGTTATCAGCGGTATTTCCACTGCGAACAGCGAAACAACAGCGGCAATAAATGCCGCAATCGATGAGGTATTTTTTACTGAGGGTGAGCCTGGCGGTAAAATTTTACTTTCATCTCTATTGCTGTCCATTGGCGATGTTGCAGGGACCAGTGGCTTTATTCTCAACTCCCCGACGACAAATATTCAGCTTGAAACCGGTAAATTGCCAATCCGGGGTACGGTGACTTATTTATGAGCCGCTATTCTGTAGATGAGTATACCGCTGCTATTCAGGCGCTGATGCCTGGTGGGTTGGTTTGGCCAAGGCGAAATAATGGAGTTCAAAGCAGCGTGTTGCGGGCGTTAGCAAGGTCTTATCATCGTAGTGATGAAGACGCACGTGATCTGCTTGACGCCGCGTTCCCATCGACAGCTACGGCAATGCTCCCCGAGTGGGAATCCACTCTCGGATTACCAGATTTATGTGCCATTGGTGAGATCGACAGTATTATCCAGCGCCAGCGGGCCGTAGTATCCAAACTGTTTGGCATCGGCGGCCAGTCCGTTGACTATTTTATTCAAGTGGCTGCGGCACTGGGTTACACCATTTCAATAACCCAATACAGACAAGCTTGTGCGGGAATGTCTGTTTGCGGCGATGCACTAAACGGTGAAGAATGGCCGTTTACCTGGATGATAACCGCACCCGAAACCACAATTAATTACGCCCAGTGCGGGTTAACTTATTGCAGTGATCCGCTGCGCTCATGGGGTAATAAGCAACTAGAGTGCCGATTAACCGTGTTAAACCCATCTCATACCATCCTTAAATTTGGCTACGCTAGCTAACTAATCAATCTCTATTAACTTAAAGCGCCTTAACCGGTGAGGATTTTCTATGCAAAAAATTGGCGATATTCCCAACACTCGCGCAGACAGTAATGGCGAGTTTACCGACGGCAATGTTGCCGGTGGTGTTCCCCCTACGATATTACCGGCCGAGTGGTTTAATACCATTCAGCGGGAGTTAATAAGTATTTTGGATGCAGCAGGAATTACACCCAATAGCGAGAAATTCGATCAGATAGCAGAGGCTATATCTACACTGGTATCGAAAGGTGATTTTTTAAAGACAAAAAATAATCTGAGTGAAATTAAAGCAGCCGGGGACGCTGCTGTAGCACAAGCTATTGCCAACCTCGGGTTAACCGATGCCGCCGCCGCTGCCACAGGTGCGATGCAGAAAGCTCAAAACCTAAATGATGTTGCAAATAAAGCAACAGCACTGACAAATCTGGGTGCATTAGCCGTGGGTGGCACGGCTGTTGCTGCGACAAAACTGGCTACAGCACGAACGATAGCGGGTAAGCCGTTTGATGGGACGGCGAATNATCGCCCCACATTAAGTGAACTACGTCAGCGCAACCTGTCTTATATCCAATCAGAACTCAAGACTGGCGGTAACTTATTACGCTTTTCCAATATCGGCGTGATCAGTGACGCAGATGCCGGTATGGCACACCTGCATTACGGTTACCTCGATTATATCGCCCTGCAATCCACGCCCTATAATGCCACCGATGAATATCTTGCCGCGTGGGCTGCGCTGAAAGATGTATTTCGCAAGCCCGCCAACCCTGCCACCTGTCCTACGGTCGAGTTTAGCGGTACCGCAGGTCGTGTCATTACCGCTGGGAGCCTTTTAAATCGGGCAGATGGTTATCAATATCGCCTCGATCATGAGTTAACGCTGAGCGCTGGCGGTACAGCTACCGGCTCAATCACTGCTGTTCTTCCGAGTGTATTGGATGACACCACGGGCGGCGGCGCGGCAGGTAATGCAGACGCAGGGACATCGTTAACTCTGGATGTGGCTATTGACGGTGTTCAGTCTGTGGCCACCGCAATAGTTAAGATATCCGGTGGTGCCGATATCGAATCTGAAGATGCTTTCCGTTCCCGCATGTTGCTGGCTTATCAAAATACACCGCAAGGCGGCAATGACACTGATTATCGTGGCTGGGCTTTGTCAGTGCCGGGGATCACCCGCTGTTGGGTGAAGCGCCGCTTAATGGGGGTGGGTACGGTTGGCATTTACATTATGTGTGATGGCAATGACGCCGGTGGTTTTCCTATCGGGACTGACGGGATATCTCAACTCGAAGAGTGGGGCGCTGTGAAAGCGACCGGCGATCAGGGAAGATCGGCCGATTTTATTTATCCCTTACAGCCCATTATTGCGATCATTTATGTATGTGCTCCAGTAGCTGCGCCGATAAATTTTGTTATAAGCGGTATTTCTACGGCGGACAACGAAACAACCACAGCAATAAATGCCGCTATTGATGAAGTATTTTTTACTGAGGGTGAGCCTGGCGGTAAAATTTTACTTTCATCTCTATTGCTGTCCATTGGCGATGTTGCAGGGACCAGTGGCTTTATTCTCAACTCCCCGACGACAAATATTCAGCTTGAAACCGGTAAATTGCCAATCCGGGGTACGGTGACTTATTTATGAGCCGCTATTCTGTAGATGAGTATACCGCTGCTATTCAGGCGCTGATGCCTGGTGGGTTGGTTTGGCCAAGGCGAAATAATGGAGTTCAAAGCAGCGTGTTGCGGGCGTTAGCAAGGTCTTATCATCGTAGTGATGAAGACGCACGTGATCTGCTTGACGCCGCGTTCCCATCGACAGCTACGGCAATGCTCCCCGAGTGGGAATCCACTCTCGGATTACCAGATTTATGTGCCATTGGTGAGATCGACAGTATTATCCAGCGCCAGCGGGCCGTAGTATCCAAACTGTTTGGCATCGGCGGCCAGTCCGTTGACTATTTTATTCAAGTGGCTGCGGCACTGGGTTACACCATTTCAATAACCCAATACAGACAAGCTTGTGCGGGAATGTCTGTTTGCGGCGATGCACTAAACGGTGAAGAATGGCCGTTTACCTGGATGATAACCGCACCCGAAACCACAATTAATTACGCCCAGTGCGGGTTAACTTATTGCAGTGATCCGCTGCGCTCATGGGGTAATAAGCAACTAGAGTGCCGATTAACCGTGTTAAACCCATCTCATACCATCCTTAAATTTGGCTACGCTAGCTAACTAATCAATCTCTATTAACTTAAAGCGCCTTAACCGGTGAGGATTTTCTATGCAAAAAATTGGCGATATTCCCAACACTCGCGCAGACAGTAATGGCGAGTTTACCGACGGCAATGTTGCCGGTGGTGTTCCCCCTACGATATTACCGGCCGAGTGGTTTAA
>NZ_CQAZ01000098.1 GCF_001152565.1 Yersinia pekkanenii
CCAGTGCCGCCATAACCGCTAATGTCCGCTCTGATGACAAACTGGTGATCAATGCCGCCGACAGCCCTTTTTCTTTGGGGGAGGGTGAGATTTGTGCAAGGTTGTTTTGCGGGGTCTCATTCGGTGCGGTATTTCCACGCAGTATCACCCCACGTTGGAACGTCAAATCACCGCTATCAAACGACACCACCACCCCGCTTTGTGCTTTCTGATCTGCCGTCCATCCACGACTTGAAACAGCAGATTCAAAATCTTCAATTTGTTGCTGAATGTCATTCTCATCATCGTGGGTTTCAGTTTCTTCCAGTACCGCCGTCAATGTATCGATATGGGATTGCTCCGATTCGGTATAGACCGGCGCTGGCTCTCGCATAATGTTGTATTTACGTAAATCGTCGCCCCAGCAACCGATTGGATCTATCTGGTGAGCACACCATGACCAACCCTCACTTTCCTGAATAGCTACTGCGATAGCCTCCAGCTTTTCAAGGATCAGACGGTCAAGTAAGGCACGATCAATCCAGCCCTCATCTTCATCACTGAATAAGTCGGTACGAATAACAGCACCTGCCGCCTCCAGTGCGTCACGTCCGACAAAAGCAAACTTTTTGTTATTTTTAATGCTCACTTCCTGATCAGTGATCAGATTGCGCAACTGCCAGTTTGACGGGGATTGACTGTAGGTCTGTTGTGCCTGTTCCCACACCTGCGCCTGTATTTCCTGACTGTCTTCCAGTGCCAGAATCTGACATTGTTCGAGGTTTATCTCGTCTTTTGCCAGTGCCTCCAACAAAGCGGGAGCCAGACTGGCCAGTTTCAGTCCACGTTGTACATGCCGTGAGCTATAGCCCAGCAAGTCACCAATTTGTGCCGGTGTTTTCCCCTCCGCTGCCATTGAGCGGAACCCCACAATCTGCTCGGCGGGATGCATATCCTTACGCTCACCGTTTTCTGTCATGGAGGCGGCAACCGCCAGTTCTTCCGGTACACGTTTAANACCCCACGTTCAACCAACATATTGAGCGCAGCCAAACGACGCCCCCCTGCGGCGACGCCGAACTGTCCGCTCTCAAGGTCGTGTGCCACCAAATTTTGCAACAGCCCAATAGACGCAATCGTATTGGCAAGGCTGGTTACGCTCTCAACAGAATAGGGAATAAGGCGCACATTCAGTGGTGATTTGACCAAACGGGACAAAGGAACATACTCTATCAGCGTCTGTTCCAGTACCTGAGCCAATGCTTGTGCGTCATTTGCGACCGCTGGCGCTTTACGGGTGGATTTTTTTACTTTTGAGGTTTTAATTTCAGTTTGTGAAACATTCATTTGATTACTCCTTTGAGTCTGGCGTTTCGCCGGTAGTGAGAAACGGCCTTCCGTCTCTCAATAGAGTTATTATACTATAGAACTCAATTAAATATCAACAATGATATATAATAAATTAGTGTGTTTATCAAAATTTCGCATGCGAAAAATCATGCCCGCCAGTACATTGAAACAGAAAATAAATAGCATTTTAAATCAGATTATTATAGATATTCACACCCTATCTTCACCTTGCAATTTCTTGTTTAGTATTTCAGTAAATGAGCTAAGTCTAGTCACATCATACCTCGGTAGATCCTATCCAATGATCTCCTAAGTAAGCATCTGCCCCCTCATCAAACGATTCTTGTTGGATAGCGGCCAATTCGCAGTATGTCCAACCACTTTCAGGTGCTACTTGGCTCATCAGCAAAACACCATCAAGACTTTTCACAATCAATTCCAGATGACAAATATTAGGCAGAAAGTCTGATTCGCCTTCTCTTACATCAGTAATATAAGTAATCACTTCTTTTCCCCTATTTATGACCTACAAGAAGGCGACATCGTGGAACTGAGTAATAAATACTCTCCAACATCAGCCTCTGATCCACACCAAATTCTATTATTTTCCACAACCCGGAGAGAAGCGGCCTTCCATATCTCAATAGAGTTATTATACTATAAAACCTAGTTATATATCAATATAGATATATAATAAATCAGTGAGTTTATCAACATTTCGCATGCGAAATATTATGCCCGTAAGGGTATGTAAGCGACAAAGGCATTCCCATATATAATCACTGGTTAGTGTCGCGTAAGCCAGCCGTAGGCTGTACAGGCGTCAATATTCCACAAACCATCCCTCCGCCCTGCTAAGCCGTTTTTTTGCGAAGCAGACGATCTTAAAGTATCACCTCTGGTTAACGGTCGAAGACAAAAGAAACTGACAGCGATAATGCTTTATGAACTGGGTACAACCCGCAACGGATAGATGTGACAGCAATAGCTCCGGTGGCCCTATCTACGGCAGTTAAAGCAGCAATACCAATCTACTTGTGTAGGATATTGACCTTTAGGTATCGCTTGCTATCCGAAGGACAGAGACGCGCTCGCGTGACTCTGTGAAAGCCGGACTGCGCCATCGGCGCGGGACAGCTGAAGTGCAGGCGACGAGCCGACCATTTATGGGCGGGGAGCCTTGGGGCCACAATTATCCTTTTTCCCCCACAAGTTTACCCACTGTTTCTGTGGATAAGGCTGAAAGAAACTATTTATGGAGACAGAACAGTACGCTATGAGAAATAAGACGGCAGCACCTTGCAAAATAGGAATAGCATCATAGATAATACTGTATATATTTGGGTCTTCCCCGATCATGGTGGGAGACTTAGAACGCCATATTCAGTTTCCCATAGTGGAACATTACGCCCAGCTTGAACCGTTCTTTATTTCTGAAGCCTCGTGATTTGATCCTCAGCAGCCGTATTTTGCTGTTCAGAGACTCCGCATTGCCGTTCGATACCCGGTTTTTCATTGCATTCAGGATGCCGTAAAGGCGCTTTGCCACCATGCGGGCAACGCTGGCCATGAGTGGTATGCCGGTGTCTTTGGCCATCATCATCCATTCCTGCCACAGCTTACGGCTATGCTCGTCATACCGGCTGTGCCACAGATCGCGAGCAAGCTCTTTCATTACCCAGCACTGGCTCGTTTGGGGTAGCACCAGCCGGGCAACTTCTAACCTCTCAGCTCGGCGCCCGAGGCGGTTTTTTTTGTTGTAAAACCACAGGTAACGTGAGCGGTGGGCGTCTTTCCTGTCTGACGACGGGATTTGTTTCATCTCAGCCTGGCGGGTTTTATCAACGACGGCGCACAGCATTTTTGCCACATGGAAATGATCGAAGGCGATTTTATCTACGGCATTGGGGAGGTGGATTCGGGCTGCACTGATATAAGCCACGTTCATGTCCATCGACAGCGTTTTTATCTCATCAAGCTGGTGATCTCTCAGGCTGCGTAGATAACTGGCAAGGCTTTCTACACCACGATCATCGGTCAGCTGCAAAGCTCGTCCCTGCCTGTCAGAGATAACGGTGACGTACTGGTGTCCTTTTTTGAAGCTGACTTCATCCACGCAGAGGTGACGGGCCGATAAGGGCTGCTTTATCCGGGCTAAGCCTCGTTTGACTGCGCGCATCATGATGCCGTCCACGGCATTCCAGCTAAGTTTGAGCTGCTTTCTGACGGCATCCACTGTGCTGACTTTCAGCCATGAGAGAACAAAGGCCTCGAACAAAAAAGTGTAGCGGCTGCCTGACCCAGCCCAGGGAACCGGTAGTGTTTGGCAACCGTGCTGTGGGCAGTCAACGCGTGGGACATCAGCCTCAACCAGTGTGGTGAACTGACAGGTATCGAGGTGACGCCATTTGCGACGCCGGTGATCATGTATGGGGCAGGGTTTACCGCAGGTTGGACAGGTCAGTTGTGTGTGCTCAGCAATACCGACAATGACTGTCACTGAACCAGATTTTTCATCAAGGGAAAGGGATTGTACCTGCCACGGTGCTGACAGGTTAAGGATATGGGCATAGAGAGACTTTTCATCCATGAAAATAGCACCTATAAATATTTCCTGTTTAATAATGAATAGAAATCATTTGTACGCATTTGTAATCGCCGATCAATAATCTCTTTGTCATTTTTGGTTGCAGCGTAATATTCAGTATAAATATCGCGAAAATCTATTGGAAATAAGCTTTCACTTTCTTTATCGTACAGCATATTACCTGTATTGAGATCGTAATGTATTACACCTAATTCATTCAGTTTACATATCAAGCGCAGATAAAGACTCTCTAGGTTATCAGGAATATCAGCTGTATCTATTTCATTAAGAGGAGTCCCGGGCACGCGTAGCATTCGGAGATACACATCACCGCCATGCCGTATGACAACTGATGCTTCATCGCCATAAAAAGCATTAAAAAGGTCAGATTCTTGCCTTGCCATTTCCAGAACCTCATTGTACTGGTCACCAACAAGGTCATACTTTTTATATAAAGCAGATGAATCATTCACATCTTCAAATACTTCTGCTGTCGAACCTTCCCCTATTAGCTTACCGAGAATTGGATCCGTTACTATGCCTGCATGAGAACTATGATTCTCATATATAAAAGGTGTTTGAATAATGGTGGAGGTTATTTTCATTCCAGACCTTGGTTACGCAATTTAAACATCTCAAAAGATTTTTACATAAAATATCGTTACGCGCTACCACCCAAGGATTCACATAAGTACATCTGCCATTACATAGATAGCCACCATGATCGGGGAAGACCCATA
>NZ_CQAZ01000099.1 GCF_001152565.1 Yersinia pekkanenii
AGCATGGTTATAGGTTCCCCGGATACTGTTTTTATCCGCATGTGCGAGCTGGAGTTCAATCCAGGCTGAGTTATAGCTCTGTTCATGCAAAATGGTACTCATGGTGTGACGAAAACCATGTCCTGTCGCTTTACCATCATAACCAATACGCTTTAGCACCATATTAATGCTGGCTTCGCTCATGGGCTTATTGACGTCGTTACGTCCAGGAAAAACCAGCCGATAGCTTCCAGTTACGTTCTGAAGTTCCCGCAGGATGGCAGTGACTTGTCGGGTCAGGGGAACGACATGTTTACGCCGCATTTTCATGCGACTTTCCGGTACTGTCCACAGAGCGTTGTCGAAATCAAACTCTTGCCATTCTGCCGCACGCAATTCGACAGTGCGAACACCGGTCAATAAAAGCAGTCGAGTGGCGAGGCGGGTGAGGGGGCTACCGTGATATTCAGCCAACTTATGAAGGAACTCAGGAAGCTCTCTGGCGATTAGATGAGGGAAGTGCTCTGTTTTGGGTGGACTCAAGGCTCCGGCCAGTTCTGCCACAGGGTTCACCGTTGCCCGGCCAGTGGCAATAGCGTAACGGAAAATCTGATTACAGAATTGCCGCACTTTACGCATTTTCTCCAGAGCACCGCGCTTTTCTATCAGGCGCAGCACTTGAAGCATCTCCAGCGGGAGGATCTCTGTGACAGGGCGTTTCCCTACATGTGGGAAGATATCCTTCTCAAGGGCCTCCAGGACGCTTTCTGCATAGCTTGCAGACCATGACGTACACTTGTAGGTATGCCATTCAGTAGCGAGGGTATGGAAGGTATTTTCTACTGTGAACTTTTTGGTTTGCTTCTCGCGCTGTTTTTGCTCGCTGGGGTCATGACCCTCGGAGAGGAGTTTTCGTGCTTCTTCACGCTTTAGCCTGGCCTCGGCTAATGAGATATCAGGGTAGACACCAATAGAGAGTTTTTTCTCTTTGCCTGATACGCGGTATTTCAAGCGCCAATATTTGCGACCATTGGTGGTGACCAGCAGAAAAAGGCCACGCTCATCAGTGAGTTTGTAATCTTTCTCTTTCGGCTTTGCAGTCTCGACTTGTCTGGCATTGAGTGGCATTTGGGGGCCCCTAAATCACATTGAACAAGATAAGCCCCCAGTTAAGCCCCCAAACATCACTTGATTGGTGTTGATGTAGGTTGAGCTCAGTGGAACTTAAAATGGATTAATGTTGAGTATGATAGTGATTATAAAGGAGTTTACTTGAATTCAGAAGACGTGGGGAGAAGTGAAAGTGGTGCCCGGACTCGGAATCGAACCAAGGACACAGGGATTTTCAATCCCTTGCTCTACCGACTGAGCTATCCGGGCAACGGGGCGCATTAAACCGTATTGGCACCAAATCGTCAATGAGTTTCTCATATAAAGGCGATCGGTTGCTCTCTTTTCATGCAAAAATAATGAAAAAACGGATATGCGGCAAATTTTTCAGTGTAATTCAATGTTTCATCTGATTGATTTATCGATTTTTTATTTTTCAGTTCGTTAAATAACAATGGTTTATATATTCACTTAATATGCATTTTTATTTACTCGTACGGTTGAACCGACTCGGAAAACATGCAATTATTGCGCAAATTTAGCGTTACTATTCATTCCCCTAGTTCGTACCATTTCGATGACGTAAGCAGGAGGCGGTTATGGCAGTTTTACATTATCCAATGCATATTGAGCGCCTCGTATGCTATTCCCCCAATTTTGCTTCTGTTAAGTCCCTTATTCCTTCCATGCGGTAAGGCTACCTGTTGCTCACTGTTAGGCATTATTAAAAATAGAGCCAATTCTCTGATTTTACTGATGTCTATTGGTCGATGCTGAGACCAATTCATTCATTATTCTGGCTTTTACTGTGGCCTGAAAAAGTGTGGGTGAGAGATATCAATTTGCCGACATCACATAAAATCTCCACCCTATGTGATGTCATCTATATGCCAAAATGGCAGCCTCATACCTGACCGTTTGAGAGTAAGTGATATGACACTATTAAAAATAGCAACAAGCGCTCGACTGGCTTCTTATGTGGAAAGCCAGCGGGGAGTGGTATACCTCAATCAAACCGATTTTACTGATGTTGCCGCTGTGGTGATGTCGGTTGAAGATGCGAATGCCGGTATATTGTCAAAGTTGCATAATCTGGGCTTTGCTATTCCTACTTTTGTTGTTGTCACGGCAGAACAGACGGTGTCTGCGGATTATTTGCCCCTTATTAAAGGTATCATTACGCTCGGTGAGGCAAATAAAGCGTTTTACAATGCTCAGGTAGAGGCTGCTGCCAGTGAGTATCAAAAAAATCTGTTGCCACCTTTTTTCTCAACGTTAAAGAAATATGTTGAGATGAAGAACTCCACCTTTGCTTGCCCTGGGCATCAGGGCGGAGAGTTCTTTCGTAAACATCCCGCCGGTCGTCAGTTTTTTGAATTCTATGGTGAGACGATTTTCCGTTCAGATATGTGTAACGCAGATGTCAAATTGGGCGACTTGCTTATCCATGAAGGTGCAGCCAAAGACGCACAAAAATATGCGGCTAAGGTCTTTAATGCTGATAAAACCTATTTTGTACTGAATGGTACGTCGACCGCTAATAAGGTGGTGACTAACGCGTTATTGACCCGTGGTGATCTGGTGTTGTTCGATCGTAATAATCATAAATCTAATCACCACGGTGCATTGATTCAAGCGGGAGCGACGCCAGTCTATCTTGAAACTGCCCGTAACCCGTTTGGTTTTATTGGTGGAATTGATGCTCATTGTTTCGATGAACGTTATTTACGCCAGCAACTGCGCGAAGTCGCACCTGAACGTGCGGAGGAAGCACGGCCATTCAGACTGGCGATTATTCAATTGGGTACCTATGATGGTACGGTCTATAACGCGCGCCAGGTCATTGATAGCATTGGTCATTTGTGTGATTACATTTTGTTTGATTCTGCATGGGTAGGTTACGAGCAATTTATTCCAATGATGAAGGATTTCTCGCCGCTGTTGTTGGAATTAAATGAAAATGACCCTGGGATTATTGTGACTCAGTCGGTACATAAGCAGCAGGCCGGCTTTTCTCAGACCTCGCAGGTACATAAAAAAGATAACCATATCAAAGGGCAAAAACGCCATTGTAATCATAAACGTTTTAATAATGCGTTTATGCTGCATGCTTCGACCAGCCCATTTTATCCATTATTTGCTGCCCTGGATGTTAACGCCAAAATACATTCTGGTGATAGTGGCCGCCGTATGTGGATGGATTGCGTAAAACTGGGTATTGAAACCCGTAAATTACTATTAGAGCGTTGTTCAATGCTGCGGCCTTTTATTCCACCCATTGTTGGCGGTAAAAATTGGCAGGATTACGATACCGATATTATTGCCAATGACGCACGTTTCTTTAATTTTGTGCCAAATGAATCTTGGCATGGGTTTGAAGGGTATAACCAAGACCAATACCTGGTTGATCCTTGTAAGCTATTGCTGACGACTCCGGGTATTGATGCCAGCACTGGTCACTATACTGAGTTTGGCGTTCCAGCGGCGATACTGGCGACCTTCTTGCGCGAAAATGGCATTGTGCCGGAAAAATGTGATCTAAATTCGATTCTATTCTTGTTAACTCCGGCTGAAAATCCCGCTAAGATGTCTCATCTGGTTGATATGCTGATGGAATTTGAACGTTATGTTGAGCAGGATGCATTGCTGTGTGATGTACTGCCGACAATATACCGTAAGAATGAAGAGCGCTATCGTGGCTATACTTTGCGCCAGTTATGTCAGGAAATGCATAATCTGTATGTCAGCCACGACGTTAAGCAATTACAAAAAGATATGTTCCGCAAAGCCAGTTTCCCGCAGGTAGTGATGAATCCGCAAGATGCCAATATCCAGTTTATCCGCGATAATATCGAGCTAATTCCTATTGCTGAGGCCGAAGGGCGCATTGCTGCAGAAGGTGCTTTGCCTTATCCGCCGGGCGTATTGTGTGTGGTGCCGGGTGAGGTATGGGGTGGGGCCGTGCAGCGTTATTTCCTGGCGCTGGAAGAGGGAATTAATTTACTGCCGGGCTTCTCACCTGAATTGCAGGGCGTTTATATCGAAAAAGGGGATATAGAGTGGCGGCGTATCTTTGGTTATGTCATCACGCAGTAATCGGGGAAACTGGCAGCCGATGTGGGCATCGGCT
>NZ_CQAZ01000100.1 GCF_001152565.1 Yersinia pekkanenii
AATTTCTTATGCCATTTTCTAGCGCGATTTTGTCTAGCCGATAGATTCCTTTCCATCCATACGTGAGGGTAATTAGCGCTAAAAACTAACCAGCCAAGATTGCTTACTCGGAGCCTTCCGTTAGTGAACATGCCAAGTAGCCGCTTAGCTTCACGATTTGATTTCATGCTCACCCCTCAGGCTGGCGGTAATTTTCGGCGCGGCGGAGAGCATAGAGCGGTATGCGGCCATGAATACCCCGCACGGCCCAGTTCCACTCAGCGATTCCTCATATGCTGTGGTGCATGCGTCTCTAAATGCGGTGGTTTGTTCGAGTGGTACAAAGCAAAGCTGGTACCCGTCCGGAGCCACAATACTCCTGGTTATATATTCGTTAAGCACCTGAGTGGTAGCTGAGAAATCCAATTCTTCAGCGCAGGGAATTACCTCACCGTAAACGCGTTCCATCGCACATTCCCAGCCATGTTGCATGGCGTCGTAACGGTCAGTGATTCCTCTATCTTCAAGGCCGCAGCCCATGCCTTCGCTGTGATATTTAGGCTCGTTATCAAGGTCGGTTACTGAGTCAATGATTTGCTGCATCACGACGTTTTCACCAACCAGTCGCCACACCTGAGCTAATGCAGCATTGCGCTCAGCTATTAACGTTTCATAATCAGTATTTTCAGACATAACTATTCCTCAGCAGATTGNGGGTGGGGGATTAGTCCTGCTTGACCGACCAGCCAATACCGGCGTATTCACGGTCAACCTTGGTTGTAATAATTGGTGCGGGATTGCTTAAACTAAACGGCTGCCGCTCCAGCGGTAATAAGTGAGCAGGGCAGCGAGGGTAATTCGCCGTTATCCTGCCTATCGTCCTGATAATCATCTTGTTCAGCCGTTCGTGCTCTTCCCCCCGCTTTGCACAATCAAAAGCCGAGAGGCATCCTGCAATTATTTCTGCATAGTTTTCTTTTCTGATTGTCATGAGATTACCTGCGGGGAGTTGTTACATCAGAATGGAATGTCGTCGTCAAAATCCATTGGTGGTTCGCTGCTTTGGTGCGCTGCCTGTTGCTGTCCCTGCGCATGTTGCTGGCCCCATTGCTGCTGATTCTGTTGTGGGCCTGATTGTTGCCGTCCTTGGCTCTGTGCTCCCTGTGAATCCACTTGCTTCCCGCCGAGCATTTGCATCGTGCCGCCGACGTTAACCACCACTTCCGTTGTGTAGCGATCCTGCCCTGATTGGTCTTGCCACTTCCGTGTTTGCAGCGCTCCCTCGATGTAGACCTGAGAGCCTTTCCGTAGGTACTCACCAGCCACTTCTGCCAACTTCCCAAACAGCACAATCCGGTGCCACTCAGTTTTTTCCTTTTGCTCGCCTGTCGCCTTATCCCTCCAGCTTTCCGATGTTGCGAGGGTGATACTGGCTACCGCGCCGCCGTTCGGCATATATCTAACTTCTGGGTCTTGGCCCAAATTCCCGACCAAAATTACTTTATTTACGCCTCTGCTAGCCATTTATGCCGCCTTTTGTGGTTTTAGTTCTGTGCTTCTGTGCCTGAATACTTCAACGCACTTATCCTGGTGCTCTTTTGAATTAGCCATCGCATTCCATGCTGGCGTATAGATTCCCTTTAGCTCATTCAATGACTGGCAGTTACTCGCCTGTGATGTGAAGTCGGCAAGTATTTGATCTGGAGTTCGGGGCGCTGGGTGATGAATTTCTGCATCAGGATCGGCCGCTGTCTCTTCTGTTGGGATACAGAACGCCTGAAACGCAGCGTATTTGTATGCTATTGACATAGCCTTGTTTGTGGCCTTGTCCCCGCTATCCATCGCCTCACCAAAGGTCACTATCGTGTGGCTGCTGCCGTCTTCCGTGGCGACAAAATCAAACTCCGCTTTAACGACGACATAGAACAGGACACCGCCCTTTGCAGTTACACGCTCAGAAACCGTCCTTTCAGTAATGCGCGGCAGTATCACAAGGCCATTCTTTACCAGCGCAGGCGATAAAGCGTTATACACGGCATCAATGCCACGAAATTGAAAACCCTGCTGCTGGTTGCGGCTATCCTTTGAAATCCCGACCTCTGACAAGTCCTTTGCCACACCTGCGATAGCTTTATAAACAGCGGTCATCATGTGCCTCCTGAATTCTTTGTTGCTGCTGACTTGTGCGATGATCTGCATTGGCTTCTATCTGTGCCATTTCATCCGTGAAGCGTGGATCAGCTATCAGTCGCGTCCATGCAACTGATTCGAGTGCTGCATAAAAACGCTCGTCCTGTGTCATGCAGCCTCCCTAAGCTCAATCGATACCGACGCATCCATTTGATAAATGCGCCGCTTGGCGGCTGCACAGGTGAGATAATTGGCTGCTGAACGCTTACTGCCGGCAACCCGGCAAGCTCGAGCATTAACCAGCCAGTGGTTATGCCACCACTTAAGTTCCTTTTTTGTCATAGCGGATTCCCCTTTGAGCGTAGAAACTCAACTATCTTGTCCAGCAAGCTCTTGCGTGGTGGGGGAGTGAAGCTGGCTGATGTTAGGCGGTAGGCTGGTAAATGCTGAATTTTGGTCAAATAGTTAGTAGAGCAGCCCGATGCGGTCTGCCCATTAATACAAAAGGTATGCATGGGATACTCCGGTTTAATTAGTAGTGTTTAACCCACAGCAAAACACCGACAGTTGTCAGTTATTTACTCTGGGGATTGGTGGGGGTGGGGAGGGTTAGCAGTAAGTTTTGATACCAAGCTCTGAGAAGAATTTACTTATTTCCTCGTACTCCTCTACGCTAATACCCCAATGTTCAAGAAAATCCACGAATGAACTTCTTGCGGCCTCTTTGCCCACTGCATAAATAAAGTCAGGTAATTTTTTTGGAATTTTTTTCTCACTCATATCTCACCCTCTCGCCTTGCCTTCGAATTTAGTACCGCAGAACGGGCAGTAATTCATGGATACGCTGCTATCACCATTAGTGAGGCGCTGCTCTAACTCACCGCTCTTCTTACGCTTATAGAAACGGAAGGTGTACGGCAGCCTGACGCTGCAAAAATCCCCCTCAGCAAACACCAGTACGCTATGCGCAAAGCCGCTTTCTGCAACCTCGGCCACGTCATCGCCCCGACGCTCCAAAATATGCACTTTCATTTTCTCGCTAACTTCATCAAAACATTTACATGCCATACATCACCTCATCTAGTGGTCTTGCCAAAGGCCCCTAAACAAGAGCCAGTGGTAAGGTCACTGGATTAATCGTCGACCCACTCAACGTAGTTAAGTAACTGGATAGCTTCTTCATCAGTCGGTTCGCGCTTATCAGCGTTGCATTCAGTGCAGAACTTCGCCTGAACTGGCTGGCCCATGCACCCACATTCATGACCAGAGCAACAAGGGATGAAATCTATTCCATCAATGCAGTATCTGTTTTTGCAGGTCTTACCCATCATTCATTCCTCATTTACCCGCCAATAAAAAAGGCCGCGTTATGCGACCTGATTTAGCTTTTTGACAGCCTGTTTAGTTTGTTAAAAACATCCCTAAAAATCGGATATTCTCCTTTTGTTACCCTGTTTAAATATCGATGAGAAATCATGCCGTTCTCTTCATCTAAAACTATTCGACCGCCTGAGACACCGTTTACGAAGAAGAAGCGCGGGAACTTTCGCCACTGCGTTATTAAGCCATCGTTGATAGCGGATTCGATGTAGCTCGGAAGCTTTACAGACTCAACCACCGCAATTTTTATCTCTTCGCGCTCGATTGCCTTTTTGGTCTTTTTGATGCTGCTGTCCAACGTTCGCAGCGAGTCGCTTTGCTTATCCCAATGATTTAGAGTTGCGCGACCATTGCGCTTGTCATTGAGCGGCTGCCCGTTGGCTTGAGCCACAGTATCGAAGTGATGCTGAAGCTTTTCATCGAACAGCGTCTCTTTCTTTATCAGCGACCCTTTCAATATTTCAAGCCGTCGACTCATCTCTTACCCCTTAACTATTACCCGCCAATAAAAAAGGCCACCTAAGTGACCTCATATAATTTGAGCTGGGATATTTACCCACGCCCAGCCGTGGTTTCCCT
>NZ_CQAZ01000101.1 GCF_001152565.1 Yersinia pekkanenii
CAGTGTCTTTCACGGAGAAAGAAAACCCGCCGCGAACACCGACAGAAAGGGGAACACCGGAAAAACCGGCTGGCCGGTCCCTGGAGCTCCGGCAGCGCTATCGCCGGAGCGGTTAATGCGCTGGCGTCAGCCAGCTGCAGGGGTTGAGCTTGGCCGTTGCCATCAGACACTAGCCGGGAGGCCCGAAACCCTAAGGGGTTCGGCGGAGACTGGCGGGTGCGCAGCAACTGTCTGGCGCAGTGGGGCTGACGACTGAACGGCATCAGCCGGTCAGAAGCCGTAGGGGGCCATCATTGCCGTTAACATTAGGATTGACCTGCCGGAAAATAGATAACCAGGAACAATAATACCAAGAAGGTCAGGACTCAAATGGTGGGCTGTTTGGCATGGGCCGCAGGCCTCGGTAAACAGCCACCCCGCCGCAGGCGGAGGGTTTTTCGCGCACATCATGGACAGCTTACCCCGCCCGGAAAAATCGATTTCTGTTTCAATTATTTATCGTATGGCAGGGGCTGGCCCCGCCGTTTTACGGTATCAGACAGAAAAAACGTAGCCATCAACAAAAGTCAACTCACCACTAAACAGGTCGCGAGCATAGGCTTCAAAATCGAAATAGTTGTGTATATATTCAGGCACATCACTGAGCAGGCCGCAATCGTCGACAAACTCACGGGCATAATCCTCCTCGCTTGCCGCCGCCCCCCGATAATCGCCCTGAAAACCATCGTAATCACACTTTCCAGTGTATTCAGCCCATGCCACAAATGCATCGATCTGCCCTTCCGCTTCTGCCTGTATAAACGCCTCAATAAATGCCCAGTTAACATTCGTTTCAGAAACATGTTTTGACGGAATACGTTCCCAGTCCTGAAACATAAATTCAGGTTGAGATTCGTCGTCGTGGATCTCGCCGCAAGCGGCGTAAAAATCCGCTTCACTGTCAAAATCAGTCAAATCCAACCACTGGCCAGCAATGCTGCCACCGTTGTATTTATGGTACGTGCCAACATAGACAGCAGGTGAAGTCGTGTTCATGTAAATTCCTCCGCAGGTTGTGGGATAACGAGTCCGGCTTACGCCGGGCCGACACGACAGACGGGCGCAAAGTGGAGGATGCAGGGGCGCTACCGGAAGCCGCAGCGCAAGCGAAGGAGGGAAGTGGACTGGACGGCCAGCGAGTGAATATTGAACGAGCGGGCAACGGGAAGAACACTGAGTGGATGAGTGCGAACGGGTGAGGATAGCGGCGAAGCACACCCTTGCAGCTGTAGCGGCCCGTCTAAAGTGAAGGCACGGCGTTAGCCGTCACCACCCAGACTGTCAGAGAAACCTATTAAGGTGGGTTGTAGACCGTCAGGGCTGCAGCCCTGAAAAAGCGGAGTTTCACGACATCCTTTGAAATAAAAGCTTCAGCCCTTGCAATGATTCTCACGTTCACGCGCAAGAAATGCCCTTTTTTAAACCACATTGCATGAGAATGAAACCACATTAGCTAAGGCACTCACGCAACCTGACCAAACCAACAACCAGAAAACCGGGGCGGAAATCGGCCAGTTACATTTGGAATTATGTTGGCAAAAGGATGCTGGCCAACTGCGCAGGTCGTCAGGTTTTAACGGCAGTTTCGAGAGAGGTTTCAAATTCCATCAAGGAGAAAATCTATTGCCGCTTTTACCTGTGTACGATATTGCGCCGCACCGCAGAACTCTGCACCCAGGGCGCGAACAGGTATACTTGCCAGTTCGTGAGTCATTACTGCGTATTCTTTGCCGTCTGTCAGCCTAATAAGGGGAATCATTCGATCCGGACGATTGCTGCCCGGATATTTTTCAACAGGTAGCAGCGGGATTACAATTCGACGGTTTAACTGTCCGATAATATCGCTCGTTACATCAAGCAACAGGGGGTAAGCGACGCTTTTCCCAGTATTACAGTATACGGTGAATTGCATCGTTAAAACGTCCTGTATTCATCGCTGAAGCAACCATGTTCATCATGGAAACGATTTAATATCTCAAGAGCTTCCGTGTTTTCTTCCTGCCATTTTTTCGTTGCGTAATGACGTAGTTCGGTATCCAGGGCGGCAGTCAGGGTGGAGCTAAGGTTAATACCGGCCTCACGCGCCCGGCTTAGTAAATCTCGCTCTACAGTCATTGTGACGTTCTGTGTATTGCGTTGTTTTGCTGTCATGTGACGCTCTCCTATAATGGTTATACGTGTAAGTTACACAGCGTGATACACATACAATAACAGACTATCGCGCAGAGATCTCCCCGTAAGAAAAGAATGCCGATACTGTCACCTCGAACATGGCCGGTTCGATGCCGGTCATGTCCGTAGCTTGAAAATCAGTATCAGCATACCAGGCGAAAGGCGTCAGGCCCGCCGTGGGCGAGGTTTTCGCTGATCGGGCAGAATATTGCCCATGGGGGCCCGACAATGTCGGGTATCCTTTACGTGGCCGGTTTTGGGCCACCATAGAACGACGGGCTATGCCCGTCGATTTGTAGCAGCAACCGGCATTGTGGCAAGAGATAATTAGGCTCCCCATTAACATACTGTGGGCCCAGTGACAGTGAGTCCGTTGTAAATCACCCGCTGGTCAATATATCGAGCTCACAGGCTCCAGTCGAACCACGTTTACAGCTTGATCGTTCATCACCATGATACGTTCGACTGCCTGAAACCACGTCTCACCATCCAACACCGAAAACCACAGATTATTATTGCTACCACTCAGCACCGGATGGCAGCAAAAATGTACCGCCTGACCGTAACGCTGTTCGGCACAGATAACCATGATCGAACATCTTTTCACTGTTGAGATAGCAGAAACTGCCAGCAATTCAGGAATATCCGACCACGCCCACTGTGCCAGCATCGGTACCAGTAAATAAACCCGCGTTAACGTCCCCCCTGCGCGTCCGCCATCGTTTCGGCTATCACGTTGATATCCAGTGCCGGCATGCCTTGATAAGTCCCCATGATAGCCACACCGTTAACAATGAGTCCCTCTGACGCATCCGGTAAAATAACATGCCAGACACCGGCCAAAAGTGAATGTTGATATGTATTCATCGCATTATCCTGATGTAACGGCCGCGAGGGCGGCCGGTTGATGTTGGCACATTAGACTTTCGGGGGCAGTGCGTTAGGGTAATGACACGATAGAATGTCATTCAGTTTTTCAATAAGCGTCGGGCACGTAAAGGTCAGATGGCCTGAACGCTTCTTGAAATAGCGGATACTGAAATATTCATCAACAAATACAGCCGCATCGGAGGGATTAGCACGGATGTGATCAGAAAGCCGGCCTGAAATACTGTTGCGGTGATCGGTTGCCGATTTGCCATCAAGGAGACGCAAAATGCGCTCTAAATCATTCAGTTTATTATTGGCTGAGTAGCAGCTGCTGAAGCCCCAGCTTGCACTGTATTCAACAAAATAGTTCATGATGATTTTGGCACCAAAACGACAAGGATTATTAGTTTTGTAATCCCAGGACAATGACTTAAACAGGTTGATCACCCCCCGCTCGAAAACAGCTTCTTTTTCATGATTAAGCTGCTCAAAGGAGGCCAAAATATTGTCATGCGTGATTTCAGGATATTCACCACGTTCAAGGTGAGTATCCCATTCAGTACGGGCTTGATCGTCCATCAGACTTAACATGCCCGATTTTTTCATCAAATCAGCCCATATATGGCGATCGTTCACTTTCTTTACGCGGACAAGAACATCGTCTTTATGTGCGGCAAACAGAGAGGTATAAATACCATTTTTAGTGTCCCAGTCTTTCACAATACCGCCACCTATCTCGGTTGAGTACTTTTCGGCTTCTTTAAGTAATTCAACCGCTGCGGACACTTTCGCCAAAACGTGCTGACGGCAGGAAATGATTTTTTCAATCGATACGGATGCCATTAGCTCCCCGCGTTCGGTCTGATAATTCACGTCTACACTCGGCATCGCGGTGGTATCGGTAAAATGCTGGGTCATGATGGTGTTCCTCGTCTGTTAGCTTCTTTCTGGCGTCACCCTTTGGGGTTTCACGCAGCGTGGGGAGTCTTGCTCCGTGAAAAAAAGACCGGAACGGGGTATCAGCAGACATGACAAGGGCGAC
>NZ_CQAZ01000102.1 GCF_001152565.1 Yersinia pekkanenii
GGATTCACATAAGTACATCTGCCATTACATAGATAGCCACCATGATCGGGGAAGACCCATATATTTACAGTTACATTGAGTTAATCATGAAAGTAATAATCCTCACTGCGCTAACTGAATCCCGCATCCCAATACCGCTATTCGGTGAAAATTGCCAAGCAGGATTTCCGTCGCCCGCCAGTGACTACTTAGAAAAATGGTTAGATTTAAATGAGTTATGCATACTTCACCCAAGTGCAACTTACTTTGTTCGAGCTGAAGGCGAATCAATGATAGAAGCGGGCATTCTTTCCGGGGATCTATTGATTGTTGATAAAGCGGTCAACCCGACTCACGGGGATATTGTTATCGCTGCCGTCGAGGGCGAATTCACGGTTAAAAAACTATGTATCCACCCTCGCCTCTGTCTACAGCCTATGAATCCTGCTTACAGTCCCATATTTGTTGATCCCGACGAACTGAACATTTTCGGTGTCGTCATGCATGCCATACACACACTACGTTGAGGTGCCTATGTACCTACTATGTGACGTAAACTCTATGTACGCAGCCTGCGAGCAACTCTTTAGGCCCGACTTAAAAGGGAAACCGGTCATATGCCTGTCAAATAACGATGGCGCAATAGTGGCCACCAACAAAGAAGCTAAAAAACTCGGTATTAAACGAGGTGTCCCTTATTTTCAAATGAAGTCCCTTATTTAACGCTACCAGGTGGCCTGCTTTAGTTCAAATTATGCGCTATACGGAGATCTTAGTGCCAGAACCATGACTATATTAGAATCCTTAGCGCCTTCTCTAACCATTTATTCTATCGATGATAGCCTTTATGAAAATCGATGGAATGGAAAATTACGAGTCTCTGGTTAATTTTGGTCGACGCGTGCGCGAGACTTTTCTACAACAAACCGGATTAACATGCGGCATAGGCATAGCCCAAACACTGACACTAACAAAGCTGGCCAACCACGCAGCCAAAACATGGCCCGCAACGGGTGGTGTAGTTGATCTCTCTGACCGTAGCCGACAACGCAAACTGATGGCTATATTACCCGCATCAGAAGTATGGGGAATTGGACGCCAGTTAAATCTCAAGTTAAAAGGCATGGGAATAGAAACGGTATTGCAGCTGGCCGACGCCAATTTACAATTAATAAAGAAAACATTTGGCATTGTCGTTGAACGTACTGTTTTAGAGCTTAATGGCATCCCGGCAATAACAATAGACACATTACCCACTAAGCAACAAATCATCGTCAGTCGCTCTTTTAGTGAACGCATTACTGATAAAGAAAGTTTACGCCAGGCAATCTGCAAGTATGCCGAACGGTCTGCTGAAAAGTTAAGAGGCGAACGCCAATACTGTAAACACATAAACGTCTTCGTTCGCACTAGCCCTTTTGCTATAAATGAACCGTTCTACAGCAACAACTACAGCATTAAACTGAGGTTAGCTACCCAAGATACACGAGACATAATTTTAGCGGCTACCAGTGCGTTAGATGCGATTTGGCGGAATGGATTTAGGTATCAGAAAGCAGGGATCATGCTAAATGATTTTAGCGACAAGCCAGGGCAAATCGATTTATTTGATGAAATGCCGCCCCGTGCAGATAGTGACCAGCTGATGAAAATCATCGATAAGGTAAACCAAAGTGGTTTAGGCAAAGTTTGGTTTGCAGGGCAGGGGATAAAACAGGTTTGGGCTATGAGGAGAGATTTACTCTCTCCTTGCTACACCACCAAGTGGAGTGATTTACCCAAAGTCATAATCTGACAGCAAGAATAGCAATTTCGCATGCGAAATTATCCTCTGCGATACAATTGCAAAATTACCGGGGGGAGTTTGTAGTAAGCTTTTGACCAACGGCCATTTCTTACTTCAGAAAATAAGCCATCTTTACTTCGCATATCCTTATACAAAATGGTGAGCGCCCCCAAGTCTTTCAATTTGTTGGTGACCGCAGATACATTCGGGTTCTTTAGACCTGTTTCAGCTATAACAGTATCAATATCGACACATTCGATTCCATTATCAAAAGAGTCTAATAATAATGAAAGGAGAAGTTGAGCATCCCCTTTACGTCCTGTAGCAATAATGATTTTATCAAGTTCCCGGAATGTCATATTTTTACCTTTTTCTTAGACACGCGGTAACGTGCATCCTCTTCAATTGCCGCACTTAACCAACCAGCGGCAACGTCCTTATCAATCGATGTTGGCACTGAATCAAGTAAGATCCCAAGCTCAGCATCTCTATGGATTTTTATAAAAATAGAGGAAAAACCAGCCCAGTCCTCATGGCTTACGGGGGTCCAGTTGTTTTCTAACAACAGAATTAACGCTGATTGGGAAGCCCATAAGGGTGTGTGACCGTCTTTAGCCCATCCCGCCAACGATGAACCCAGCACTGGATTTTCACGCCTCACGAAATCGTGTTTAACACCGACATCCTTCAACACTTCGACACCGACCGCTGCTGAAAACTCAGTCGACATAATCCATGTTTTTACAACACGGGCGCGAAACGCCCGTGACAGTTCCGAAAAGGGGGTATTAGTCATACTAAGCCTCTTTGATCCCAACCAAGGCTACAGACTTAGCCTCAACACATAATTCGCCCATTGCCAGCTTTACCCACACATGGCCATATTCATCAGCTATTTTATTTATGAGTAAATAGCCAATCTCGCCATCCACTCGAACAATCAGGCGATTCTCTTTCTGGCTCGCAGCTGCTGCACTTAATGATGGTTTGGCTTCAGGCGTTCTGACTTCATTCGTCGCAGTATTTGCCGCGTCATTTTCCTGTGTTTTTGTTGGCTCCACCGTTGGTTCTTTGTTCAGTAAAGTTTTTTCTTTCACTTCTACTGACGGAGGATTTACCGTTGCTGTATTTTGCTGCTCAATGTCAGTTGGCGTTTTGCGGTTTTTGAGTTTACTCAACTCCGCTTTCGCGACTTGCCTGGTTAACGTTTTGGTTCTTGCTGTCTGAGCTAATTCCTGCGCCATCTCAGGTGATCGGTCATGAATTTGGCACAACGTATAGACAAGATCGACATCCCCCGTAATCTTATCTTTCAGTAAGTCCCTTATTACTGCCGGCGCATCACATAAACGCATATGTTTACTGACATAGGAAACCGGTTTGCCGATTGATTTCGCTATCTGCTCACCGTTCATGTTCCAATCATTCTTCAACTCAAGCATTGCATTGGCTGTTGCCAGCGGCTTCAATCCCGACTGATGCAGGTTCTCAATCAGCTGACCCAGTAGCCGCACTTTGTCATTTTTTGGGGGTAAACCAACGTATACATCAATATACTCATCACCATGCCTGCGAGCACTCCGTATACGGGTTTCACCGAACCAAATTTTGTAGCCATTTTTATCACGAGGGAACACGCGCGGCGGCGTCAATATGCCAACTTCGTCATATGTTTCCTCCATCCCTTTGAGCGTTTCCTCTTCAAAATCTTCTTCCGGACGCACCTGCTCGATTGAATAGACTTCATCTAATCGAACACGAATGATCTGCCCAGATGGTGCTAATTCAGGTCTTGATAGTTGAGAAAGTAAACTCTGGCCAGTATTGGGTGATTGTGGTGCTGCCGGTTCACGCTCAAGCAGATTATCTTGAATACCTGGTACGACAGCCGCCTGTGGTTTTACTTGATTGCGTGCTTCCAGTTGCTTTTTAAAGTTCTTAGCCATCTCAGGCCCCCTGCGTAAGACGGATCAATTTTTGTGTTAACTCTTCATACTGCAATGCAGGGTATGATTTTGGGGCATATTCTTTAAATGTTA
>NZ_CQAZ01000103.1 GCF_001152565.1 Yersinia pekkanenii
ATTCGCCGTCCCATCAAACGGCTTACCCGCTATCGTTCGTGCTGTAGCCAGTTTTGTCGCAGCTACAGCCGTGCCTGTTGTCGATAACGCACCAATATTCGCCAAACTTGCGGTCATTGCTGCCGCGCCGGCAGCTTTGATTTCAGAAAGGTTGCTATTTATTTGTAATGCGCCATTCGCTCGGCTTACTGTTGTTAACAAATTCAAATTTGTAATAGCAGCGATTACAGCGGTTGGCCCTGCGGCGGCTATCTCTGATAAGTTCTCAGCGATTTTTAAGCCTGCATCACTCACTGTTTTAATCGCCTTTGGCGTCGCAGCAAGTAATTCGCTGGAGCTATTTGTTAAGCTGCTAAGCTGAACAACCCCTTTTTGAGTCGTTGAAGCGGCTGGTAAGTTGCTGCTGGAATACGTCTTAATCGCGAGTTCTAAATTAGTCAGTAACGCTGAAACGTCACCGTTATCCATTACATCATTCCCTGACTGGCTGGCGATAAAATCGGCCAAAGCAGATGCTATGAAAGATGATTGACGCCACACTTTATTTAATTGCTCGGACTTTGCCACGCCTGACGAGAACCCACCGGAACGTGCCGCCAGTGCCTCATATTCTGCCTGTGATAAGACATTGGACTCGACACCGAGACCAAACGGGAGAATTTCATTCTTAGCCATGTGCTTTCCTTAATGATAAACCCCATGATGATCTGTCAAATCCTGAGGAATACTCGTTATCTAAATCGAAGCCAAATAACGCCCCAGCCTCGGTTGAAATGATGTAATTAGTCACGCCGACACCGGCCGGTTTTACGTCTAAATATCCTTGGGCAATAACGGCCCGCATCACTGATGAGATTTGCTCACCGGCAATGTAAATAGTCATTGTCATGTCGAAGTTATCGACGGCGAATATCTTGGTGCGCCCGTCAGGGAAAATGCTCTGATAGATATCACTGAGAGTTTCGACGGTCCCGTCCCAGTGGTTAGCCTGTATCTTTGCCCGAAGTATCGTGCGGTAGGTCTCATCGTCCAATCGAGTAAAGCCGGTTAACGAGTCATACGGCCCTTTCCAGCTTCCCAAATCAAAACCCAGCCCCTCGGTATCCATTGAGAAATAAACATCGGTTATCGGGGTTCTGATGTTCCGACCAATACCCACCCACAAGCCGACAGCATCCTCTTGATTGCCTACTGAGCTATCGAGGTCAAAGTCGGTTGTAAGTTGGTTTGTGGTCTGCTGGATGCCGAGGAACGGCGCGGTGATCAGGGATATATGGTCGTAAAACTTAGGCTTATTTTTGTGATAGGACGTGATGAGACGTTGATATTTAGTCTCGCTCATTAAGTCACCACTAAGTTTATATTCTCCGGCACACAAGCGGCTGCGTCGTTAAAGGCTATCTCTATATTGCTTTCAGATAGTGCCACAGGAGAAATACCGATTTCCAAAAGGGTAATGTCGTAAGTCAGGCGCTCAATGCTGCCATTTAATTGTGCTGGCAGATCGAGGCGTTTTATTCGAACCGGCTCGCCAATCTCTATCTCGTTAATATATTCCGCGATTGAATTTTTAATTGCGGTGCCAATTGATGAGGTATAGCCCTGTAGCGCCTTAATTTCTAGCCGGACATAAACCTGTACAGTGCCTTTCCGGAAGAAATGAATGGGGTGAACAATCCCATATTTATCAGTGATGGGTATTGTTGTTGTTCCGTACGTCCCTGATCCTGGCCCCTTTTTCAGTGCGATGGATTGAGCGATTTCCGTTGCATCACCGCCATCAACCACGATGGAAATCGAGTGACTGGGTATTCCGTTGTTATCGGTAATGCTAGTGTCATTCTCATAACCGCGATACCGCTCAACGCCACTGATGCCCGCGATAGCCCCCAAAATACCATCCAGCACCGTGCGCGACGGTAGCGCCACTGATACCGCCTGCCTGACACGTAGTTCAGCATCCATCTCTACCGGTTTGCCCGGCGTGGCTCCCGTTGGGTTATTGACGCTTAACCAGCCGCGCGTCGGTGTCGCTATTTCTTTCACCGTATTGGCCAGTGCAACAATCGCACCTGGTACCGAACAAATAGCCGTAGCGGTTGCCGTCCCATCCAAACCAATAATCACGCTGGCCGGTAAATCCCAGCGCACACCATCAGCATCCCGCGCCGCGCCGTTGGTTATCACCAGCCCGACGCTGCCAGTAAGCAGTAAATCAACTGTAGAGTTAGTCTCCTTATTACGCTTAATGCCGTTAATTTTCACATTACTGGAAAGGCCATTCCCTACCCCCGTTGCCGGGGAAAATGAGTTATATACAGCAATTGCACTATTATTCGCATCGTGGATTGCCAGCGCGTAAATGCTGACCATTTGCCCGTCTTTACTGTCAGCATCAAGATAACTATCGCTGCCGTAAATCTCTTGGAAATAACTGACTAGAGTGCTGCGGATAGTCTCGAAATCGGGCGCAGTTATCCCCGTGGCGCTGACAATTGCATTCAGCGCTAGCGTATCAAGGTTTAACATTTATGCCTCACTGGTAACGTTTGTGATGCCGTAGATTGTGTCTATTGTTGCGGTGAAAGTGACACGGCGATTATCGCCGTTGTAATTAGCTTCAAATTCCAATATCGAATTAACGCCATGGGTATCAAGAATGCGCTCACGGATAGCCAGGATGTAAACATCAGACCGTTGCTTGCCGAGCACCGACTGGATATAAGGCGTACCCTCAGTCAAATCTAAAAACCATTGGCCGCGCCATAATTCAAAGCGGGTTTTCACCGCCTGAGCGACCGCCTCCGGTGAGTTGATAAGGAATGTGTTATCACCCTGACCGAATGTGTAATCGCCCTGCTCGTCCTCTCTGCGATACCTCATACCGGCCCCCCTGTATCACCGCCGCCAGTTTGCACACCGCTATGTTTGTGAGATTTGAGGCTGACGCCACCAGCAGCAACATCATTAGTGACGGTAATCGGCCCAAGCATAGTAGCGCTGCCACCTGCGTCACCTTTACCTTGGGATAGAGGGCCGTTAATCGTCACCGCTCCATTCAATACAATAGTAGGGGATGTGATTTCCGTGCCACCCTGCGCATTCGCTATTAACTTGCCTAATGTCTGCACGGTTACAGTGTGGTTTGCTGGGTTGATTTCAACATATGCGCCACCATCATCACTGCGGAACTGCGCGGCGCTGGTGCTGATACCGCTGATTTTCTTTGCCTGCGACTGGGGGCCAATGATGGCGAACGCATCAGATAAATCATGTTCACGCCCATCAACGGTTTCCTGTATATCGCCTGACTGATGCCAAAAATCAATGCACCGATCACCAAAAATCAATAGGCATTCATCCCCGGCCTTGATAGGGAATGTCATTGTTACGCCACCACCACGCGGGAACAGAACTGGCACATTAGTCAGCACGGATAGATTTGTTGACTCCCCGCCTGATTCGCCCTTGATGCCGATCTGAATGTCACATGTCACGGAGTCAGCATCAAATGACTGAACAATCCCCGGCATCGATACGCGCAGTTGAGACGACACTGATGATTGTAGAACTCGTAGGGTTTCTGCTAACTCTCCCGCGCGGGAGTCTGTTGATACGGTCATGGAAAAACTCCAATAAAAAACCCGCACATTGGCGGGTTTGATAATTAAATTGAGGCTACTTTATTTAAGAACTGAACATGTTTTATTTATTGCATCACCACGAGGGCGATTATCGGCATCTAGTAGCTGTACGACTTGTTTAATAGATTTTGAATCTTTCGGGAAGATCGTAGTGTAATGATTGTGCATTCCACCGTTAGCCCCCCAAACATCAAACGTAATAACGAGCGAGTCGCCTAGATCACCGTATGAATACTCATCAACAGTGACATTCTCGGTTAGTTC
>NZ_CQAZ01000104.1 GCF_001152565.1 Yersinia pekkanenii
GGATTTTACCTGATGATCTCCGCATTGAATGCATGGCCAAAATGAGCTATGGATAACCTAATTGAGATGTGGTGAGACGACGGATAGATAAATAGTCTTTGTTTTTATTGGGTTTTTAAGTGATTTTAATCTGAATGAGACGCTGTGGGAAAAGGTTATGGTGTCCCCGACTGACTTCACTAAATCGCCTGAGAGGTGCTATTTTAAAGGGTTTTTAATTGTGGTGTTATATGGATACCCCCAATAACACCCCCAATTCGTTTTTCATGCTGCTTTCCGTGGTTCGATTTCCAGGTTCGATTTCCACGCAAGATAATCAGAGTACTTCCAACGAGACATTCGTCCAAGCTTAATTTGCTTTGGGAATACTCCTCGCTTAATCAGATCATAAAACCATTTGGATGTCATACCGGTGTCTGCGGTAATGAATTTCATATCTACTAGCGAGTCAGGGCTAAGTGACTCTTTATTGATTGTCATAGCTGGCCTCTTATCTCTTTATCAATCCCATCACCGATTCCACTTAAACTGACCATTCAGAACGCCAATGGCGAAAAGAAGCCAAGCCAGCTTGTAGCCAAGTGGCTTTATCTTCTCGTAGTGACGGAGAATTATTGGGCGGGTGATGGAGTCTTTGTTTGTGTTGGCCGGCAGAGCGGCGAGGGTGGTTTTAATTTCGTTGTTACATTTTCTGGCGGTGGACAGGAGGGCGTTTTGTTTCTCTTGAGAAGTCACAATTCACCATCTCTTCACATGTGCGAGATAGAAGCCAACACAACAGACGATGACAAACAGAATCCAGTCAAGATATGTGATGATTAAGTTCATGCTGCTTTACTCCCGGTTAATATTTCCTGCCCAATCGCCTTTAGCTCATCGCGCTTAACAGTCGTGAACATGCAGCGGGGTTTGATGAATGGCCGCCAAATAAGCAGACACGATCCCTTGGTATTGCCGTTTTTTTTCACTTTGGCCTCAGCGGGGATAAACGATACCCAGCCATCCGTAATTAATCGCACTTCATCGACAGATTGCAGAGCCAGGCTAAACCAGCCCACAGCCACATCCGCAGGTACCAGCATCACGACTGGTTGTAATATCTCTCTGCATTGCCCTGCTGCCTTTAGCACCCACGGAGTTATGTCTGAGTAAGGGGGGTTAATCCAAACCGCACCATTGGCGGGCCACTCCGTGCTAAGCGCATCGTCTTGCTCAGTAAGATAGTGGGCGCACAGGGCGTTTTTATGGCTTGCCGCCGCATCTAGGTAAAAGCCAAACTCAATATCTAATGCAGTGAAGATATCGAGCGGGGTCATCCATAAATTTTTCAGGCCATCCGGCGTGTGGCTGCCGCCAAAGTCACTCATGCCGTAACCTCCATATATGACTCTATGAACGCTTTTGCCGCTTCAGCATTGATAGCGTTTCCGTAGGCGCGCAGTCGTCCCACTCTCGAGGTAGCCCCATGAGCCAGCGGGAATGAGCTGGGTTCAACTGGCCTCCACTTTCCATCCCGGCACAGGAGCCAGTCAGCATTTCTCCAGAAGCCGTTAACCGGGCCGGTTGGTCGGGTAATCCCTGTTCTGTCGCATAATCCAGCCGGTCGAACATCCGGTTTTTGCCATCCGAGCGAATTGTTGTTGGCCCCGACCCCTTGCTGTCGCTGGTCGTTGGCGTCGGCCACCCTGCCAACTGAACGAAATCCCTCAGCGATGATGAGATCGCATGTCCCGACGGACGACGATCCCCTGATAATTTCCTCATGGCTATGGATGCACTCCCGCCGCCAGTTGGATCGCTCGCTGTCGGAGTTGGCCAACCGACTTGCACCGAACCAGACTCTTTGCCTGATATGCGGCGCGCCGACGCCACAAGCTGGCAATACTGCCGCCCCGCAGGTGTAACCTTGTCTTTCCAGTTCATTGAATAAATCGTCGAGCCAGTGTTTTCCAATCGCCGCCGCAACCTGCTCTCCAAAGAGGTTTGTAGGTTGGCACTGAGCAATGAGGTTAAGCCAGACTGGAGCAAGGTGACGCTCATCATCACATCCAAGTTGATTGCCGGCTGCGCTGAAAGGCTGGCAGGGACAAGAGCCTGTCCAGACTGGCTTGTCGTCGGGCCATCCTGCTTGTCGCAAGGCGTATGACCATGCGCCGATACCCGCGAAGAAGTGGCACTGAGTGAATTCGGTAAGGTCTTCTGGTTTAACATCAACAATGCTCCGCTCGTCAACATAGCCGGGGGCAATATGACCGGCCTTAATTAGATTTCTTAGCCATTGGGCTGCATAAGGGTCAATCTCGTTGTAATAAGCTGTCATGCCGCGTTACCTCGCATCAAGTCAGCGCGCCGCCGATTCTCCCAGTCAGTTCTGCAAAAGCTGTCGCAGAAGCATCCAGCACTTATCGACTCGCTACAGTAGTAGCACTTGCCGATTTCTTTCATTTTCTGCCTGGCAGCGGTATTGCGAAGAGCTACTTCAAGGTTCAATGCTTCAAGCTCTTGGGCCTGGTCGATTTCGTCGCACATTACGCCACCTCATTTGTTTGTTGGTTCAGCAATCCAAACTTGACGATTTCCAGTACGCCAAGCACCTCACAGACGCCTATTTCACCGGCATATTCCTGAATAAGGTCATTGATTCGGCCCGTCAATTCAGCGGGCAGCGGGAATTTACGCTCAACGGGGAGCATTGAAATAGCCATAGGGACACTCCAGATTTAGTGAAATCCGTTTCTGTGAGTCCGTTGTGGGGTTAAAACGAGTTACCGATACACTTCGCTGCACATGAGCACAGCGTTAGGTCTGCGCTCTTTAATCAGCGTTGATATTTGTTGGCATTCGGATTGAGTAGGGTAGATATCGCCTGAAACTGGTAGGGCGTTGCAACTATCGTTAAAGCAGGAAGTGACGAGAAGAACAAAGCCGATTAGCATTAGTCACCCGATATTTTTGCTTTCAAAGCGAGTAGAAGATTCGGTTTTGAATCTTTCCAATCCGCAGGGATATTTGAATTTTCTGTACCTCTAGCTGATTCAAATCCGCGCCAGAATGCTTTGCGCATAAATTCAGTAATATCCTCCACATCCAACCCCACCGTTGGCTTGGCTGCTGTGAATAGCGGCTCTTGCCATAACTCATGTTCTTCGATATCTGCCTGACTCACAGCATTCAAACCGAGAAATCTTAATTGCCTAGCCCCACCTTTCTCATGAATTAGGTAAGCCGCAGGCGGCAACGCTTTCAACTCTGCAAGTTGCTCACGCAGTGATAGCAGTTCAGTAGCCATCTGAACTATGTCTAATGACCCAATTAATGGGTATACGCCGTGACAGATTGTGATTCCACAGGGTAATTCTGTTGGCGTAATCTCAGATAAATTTATTAATTTTTCTTTACTCAGCATCTGCATTCCCCTCTACTGTGAAACCGGCTGCTTTGATTGACGCTATAAATCTGTGTCGCCACATATCCTCAACTTCTAAAGGCTGGCGTAACTCAATATTTTCAATTCCGCGTGACACAGCAATCGGCTTACTCAGCTTCTCGTTTGCCGCTGATAACGCTGCTTCTGCTTTCTCGGCGCGTTCGCGTAGGTCTTTTACATCTGACTCACTGAACCATTTTTCATAGGTCTGGCCTTCCAGCCGATGAACAAGCTCACCGATTGGCAACGGCTTGATCAGTGCCCGCTCTGCGGCTTCCAGTTTGGAACGTAAAACCTCGTTAACTCCTTCTGTTTTCCGAATTGATAAATCAAAATGGCAGTTAAGCTCTTTCAATTCATCACGCTCTTTCTGTGCCGCTTCCAGTTGGGCTATCAGTGCAAGTATTTCCGAGGGCCGACAGTGCCCAATAAATTTTGATACCGCTTCGCTATAGCCGTCGTCGTTTAACGCATCCTCGAATCCCGTCCATCCGTGGAGATTTGCTCCCAATGCCGCTTTCTTCAACTCTTCGATGTTATTCATCAGTTGTTACCCCTCATGCTTTCACGAAATTTCTTATGCCATTTTCTAGCGCGATTTTGTCTAGCCGATAGATTCCT
>NZ_CQAZ01000105.1 GCF_001152565.1 Yersinia pekkanenii
ATATTTTATTGATATGAATCATGTTTTATGGTTCTGTCGCATTAACAGAGCAAAGTCAGCAAAAGTTGCGCTGCTGCTTTATTAGGGGCTCTGTCGCATTAAGGCGTAGTCCTGTAACCAATGCCGGTAGCTGCTGCGATGAACGTGAAAAATCTGGCACAACGACGTAACCGGATATCGCGCCCTAAGATTGTCGACTACCGCAAACCGTTGAGTGAGTCCGACATTAAGAGCGCCGTAGCCTTTTTTAGGATGTCGTTCTCCATTTCAAAACGTTGTATCTTTTTCTTCATTTCGCGCAGCTCAAGCTGCTCTGGCGTGAGCGGAAGGCCTGGTGGCGTTTTTCCGGCGCTCTAGCCGGAGCTTGTTGGCCCATCGCGTCATGGCGGAGAGGCTGACATTCATTGCATCTGCGGCCTTAACAAGGGTGTAATGATGGTCAACGACCAGTTTGGCTGCTTCGAGTTTAAATTCTGCTGAGAACTGTTTTCCCATGTGATCACCTGTCGTGTAGTTGAGGTGAGGATATCACCTCCGATCAGGTGGCCAGTATCCGTTATTGCTGGAATCAGAAACTCCAGGCGAAGCCGGCGTTGACGCTGTTATCCTGATGGTTTTGCGACAGTAACCCGCCGTAACCCAGCGATAGCCTGACGTTGTTTCTCACCGCCACTTCTGCGCCGACCTTTAACACCATCCCGTCGCGCGACACCGGCACGCTGTTCACCACGAACGGCATATTGCCACCGTTGAAGCGCAGCCCTGTGCCGCGATCCAGTTTACTGTACTGATGCTGCCAGCCCAGTTCGCTAAACAGCCCTACAACCGTGGTTTGGCTCAGTTGCCACTGGGTATCCACACGTACGCCTAGCGTTGACACCGTCGCGTCGGTATGTTGCTTGTCACCCTGTAGTGCCGCCGCCCCACCGCCTTCCGCAATGCCGTTGTTCCGGAAGTTGATGTACGCCAAGTTGGCGAATGGCTCCAGGTTCACCCACTCAGTTTTTACGTTGTACCCCGTCTCGGCAAATAGCTGCTCGGTACGTGCGCTGTACTTCGCTGTTTCACGGTCCGACTGCACCCCGTAATTCACCGAACGCGTGGTGTCGATGCGGTGCCAAGTATAACTCCCACCTGCCCGCAGCGCCAACGCACCGAACTGTTTGCTGCCATACGTTGCCAAGTGATAGTTGTCGCTGTCCGAGTTTGAACTGTAAGCGCCGTTCAGCGAAGTTCGGGTGTAACCGGTTGCCGCTCCCAGCCGCCAGCCGCCCGCCAGTGCCGAGTCCAGCCCCAGCATCACGCCGTAGGTGGATGCCTGATAGCCAGTAGCGTTGTCGTGGCCCGACGCATTGTCCCAGGCCCCCAATAATTGCCCCCAGGTTCCCCCATCATCCGCCTTGATGTCCGCCGAGGTCGCCAGCCCTTCAGCCTGACGCAGACGCCCGTTCAGTGACTCACGCAAGTAGCGACTGTCGTTCAACAGCGCCGAGGCAGTGTCCGCATGGATTTGCCCCGATAGCTGACGGAACGCCTGTCGTGCCTCACTCGTCGTACCGATATTGAGGATACTTTCGTACACCGGGTTACCCGCCGCCAGTGCATCCGCCGCCGCTGCAACCGCCCGCTCGTTGTGCGTCTGCGCCACGCTGGAGAAAGCGGTGTCATTGCGCCCGAAGTTCAGCGTTACCTGATGAGGCTGGTAGCTCAGCCCGGAGCCAAGGAACAGGGAGTTCGACGCCACCGAATCAAATTGCCCGCTGACGCCCTGTTGCGCAGTCAGTATGTTGTACTGCTGGCCCAGCAGGCTGTGCACATTGCTTTGCGACAGCAGGTTACCGCTATTTTCTAGCAATACCGCCACCTCACCGCCGCCTATCGTCGCCAATCCATTGCTTTGGATCTTACCGCTATGACCGTTCGACCCCACTTCAATCGCATAGCGTGAACCCGATGCGAAGCTGACATTATTAAGGACACTCAGGGGGCCGTTCGAGTTACCTAGCGCCACAGAGCCGCCGCGGTGAGTGCTCAGTGAACCGACGCTGCCGGATCCGCCGAGTATGCCGCCGTTTTTCACGCTGACGTCTGAGGAGATCGAGCCATTAACGATCAATGAGCCCTGATTTATCCAGGTTGGTCCGACGTAAATGTTTTTCCCGGTTAACTCCAGGGTACCAACACCAATTTTCGTCAATCCCCCATGACCGCTAATATCATTTACCCAGTTATCATAACCACATTCGATACCACTACAGATGCGTTGATTACGGGTGCCTGGCTCAACGACTGCACCAACGCCGGGAATATTGGCAATAAATTGCGTTTGCATATAAGAGCCATCGACATATAAATCTTCGGGTATATCCGCGGCGGTTACAAACATTTTGGGGCCATCAATCGCACTTTTTAAATTTAGTTTTCCCCACCCATATACAGCATCTATTCCTTTTTCACCCAGGTCAGTGGCTGTTGTGAGTAACACAGTGGCTATTTGAGACGCTGTCATGTAAGGAAATCGTTGCATGAGCACCGCCGCTGCACCTGAAACCATAGGTGCTGCCATCGATGTTCCTGTCATGTAAGCATAGGTTGGTACAAATTTAATTTCACCCGTTTGGTCATAGTACGCCTTGTCTGTTTGTGCCGAGGTGCTATAAATATCGGTACCAGGTGCAGACATGCAGTAGCTTGCCGTATATCCACAACTTGTGGATGATACATGTAGCAGGTCATTTTCGTTCAAGTTAGCGGTGATAATGAAGTTATTCGTTACATCAGGGAACAAATAAGGGAGGGCGGGGTGTTCTCTTGGCACATTGTAGTTATTCTCATTGCCCGCAGCAAATACTATCAGCTTTCCAAAGCGCGCAGCTCGAACTACCGCAGCAAATTCTGGAAGCCCAGGATCAACTCCTGATGGTGGTACAGAACTATTGCTTAATGTGTTAATGGCATTGATATCTTCTGCTGTGAATTTGCCAATTTCGTCTTGCTTCGTCGTTTCAACGTAGAACTTCGTACCATTGGGAAGTAATAACTCGTTACCATGTTCATCCCGATAGATATCAACTTCAGGCCCCCAACTGTTATTAAAAATACGAGTATTACTTTGTATAAGATTTTCAAAAAAGTTATTATCGGTGCCTAAAAATTTAGCTGAAACCAACCCTGAATTATAAGCTACCCCATGCATATATTGACCATTGCGAGCCGCTGCGGCGATCCCTGCGACATGTGTCCCATGGTCACCAAATATAATATCCCTCGGGTTTGTATCTGAAAAATTATACGGTTCAGTTGCATCGACTTTATTGAGTTTCCCTTCAAATTTTGGGTGAGTAAATACAGACTCATCAAATATGCCGATATTAATGCCTTCTCCATTATATCCCCTTGTGTAAGCATAATGAGCACCTATGGATTCCAGTCCCCATTGTTTTTTAAATTCGTTGGTCATCCAGCTATCAGGTAAACCGGAGCGCGCAGTTTCTGTATAGCTGTCAGCAGAAAAAGCTCTGAAAGACGTCAGTACAAGAAAAAACAAACCACATCTTTTGAATGGTAATCGTCTTGTAATCATTTCGATGATATTCCTTGCCGTTATAATTTCCTTGAGTGATGAGTCTTGCTGTTTATTTGCTCTATAGCAAATACATAAAGGAAGATCGCATCAGTTGTTTATGAATCATTGAGGGGACGTTATAAGAGGTTTTCTGCATGGAGTGTCTACTGGAGATAAGTCAGGGGCGCGATAAATATGACGTTTTACACCGGAACTCGCGAAAATTGGTTGTGTCGAGTTAACGGCGGCAGGTCAGCAAAAATGGTGTTGCCGTTTATTTAGGTAGCCAACAGATAAAATTACTAAACCGCCCCGGGTGTTACAAGTACTGGTTCGAT
>NZ_CQAZ01000106.1 GCF_001152565.1 Yersinia pekkanenii
CTCACGGAGCATGATTTCTTCTTGTGCTGCAGCTTTAATGTCAGTGATTAGTGCTTCGATTGATTTGCTCATTCGTCTCCCCTTTGCCCTTTTGGTGTTCCGCTGTTGCCAAAAACATGGATGCGTTCTGGATATCCGGAAAGCTTGCGATTACTGCGGATGATTTGAGACCAAGTGCACAGATATGTGAGGTCTCCAGCCACTCTTGATGCGCGGTTTATCAACCGGTGCTGGCGGTCAATTCTCCGGGCATGGGCGTGGAATAGCTGCGCAAAGCGTTCTTTCCCCGGCCTGCCTGCGGCATTGAAGGCGCGATTATGCTTAACGCACTTCTGCTCGTACCAGCGCTGGTTCAATTGTTCTAATGTCGTTGATTTGCTCATTCACTCTCTCCCTTGATTCGAATGCCAGCGTCGCGGAGGATTTTTTTGCAGTCGCTAATGGCGTTGTATGCCGACAATGGGTCGTCGTATTCGTCTTGTGTTGGCAACTCCAGCTCGATGCTGACGCGGCTGGCTTTCCATGCCGCATCCCATAGCTGGAACTGCTCTTCACGCATAGTGTCAACGTACTCGCCAGCGCAAGGCCCATCTTCCGGCTCCATTTCCAATGTTGGATATTGGAAGTTTTTGCGAATGTAGGCCTCAAAATCTTCCCGCGATTTAGTTATGTCCATCATGATTTCCCTCGTTTATTTCTTCTCCAGTGAGTATGCCAGCCAATACTTTCACGCAGTCAACAACGCAACTTTCACAAATGTATGCATATGGGCCAGCGATGAGTTTTTTTACTTGGTGCTGATTTTTTTCACAGAAACTACACCTAAGAATTAGCCTTTCCGGTGCCATCAGAAACCACCTTGTTTTTTAGTTGACCGCCGTTCAGATTCAGCCGCCTTAGCTTTAGCCTGCTCTTGGTTGCAGTCATAGATTGCGCCGTGGCGCTGCTCAACGAATACCACACCACCGCTACCGTGCCGGTTAAGCCGGAGTAGTAACTCTGTATCCTGCTGATTGGCGTTCTCGTCATAAGCGCCTTCGCGGTATATCCCCAGCCAGTAATCACAGTCTTGCTCAATCTGTCCTGTATCGCGGGAGTCGCTAGGTTGAGGCCGCTTATTGACGCGTTTTTCTAAATCACGGTTTAGCTGAGTCAACAGCACAACAACACAATCCAGCTCTTTGGCGAGGTTCTTTAGCCCCTTGGTGATCATCCCGTAAGCCAGATCATTACGGTCTGCTTTTTCGGCGGTCATCAGTGTGAGGTAATCGACCAGAACCATGCCTACAACACCACGTTCGCGCTTGATGCGGCGGCACTCAGAAACTATGTGGGACAGTGGAATGCCCGGCGTATCGTCGATATACAAATTTCCACTTCTTGCCAACTCTAACCCTTTCGCGGATGCCAACGCAAAACGGTTATCGTCGTACCCATCAAGATAAAAGTTACTGCTGGATACTCCAGAGGCTTGGGAAATCATGCCCTCACCAAGTTGCACACCAGGCATTTCAAGGCTAAACGCCAGCGCCGGAAGGTTCTCATTCAGTGCGCAGTTGATTGCCATGTTTGAATAGAGCGTTGTCTTACCCATTTTGGGGCGGGCACCGACCACGAACAGTGAACCCTTCACAATTCGCTTAGGTTCCAGCATGGAGTCCAGTGATGCTATCCCGCTGGTTAGTCCAATGGCTCGCGGGTCACCGGAAAGTCGCTGATCAACAACATCAACCCAATCTGAGAACACACTTTCGAATGTTCGAAGCCCTCTGCGGTTGCCTGTCTTGGCGTGATCCGTGATCTCGGTAGATAGCGCCTGTATCGCCTCAAGCTTTTGCGTTGCTGTCATGCCGTTGTTGGCATAAAGCAACTCGGTCATCGCATTGGTTTTGGCAATGCTGTAACGGGTGATCGCCTTATCGCGTACTTCCATCGCGTAATGCACGATATTCGCGGCGCTGGGGGTGTTCTTCGATAGCTCGGCCATGTAAGCAAAACCGCCTACAGTGCTGCTGATCCCCTTGTTCTCCATCTGGTTGAACAGCGTAAGAAGGTCAATAGGGATCTGCCTGCTAACCAAGTCTTTAATTTCAGCAAAAATAACCTGGTGCGGGCGGGTGTAAAACGATTCGGGTTTCAGCATGGACAGGACTTTAGCGACGTTATCACTGCCGTCATCCAGCATCAGGCCGCCAAGAACGCTCTGCTCTGCGTCGAGGTTGTGTGGTGGTGTTTTGTAATCAACGGTCATCCTTGTCTCCTTCGCGTACATCCCGATAAAGCTTTTCTGACAGGAAGCTATCAAACTTCATCCTGCGCCATGTCTTGCCACTGCGGTTATCAGGGCGGTCTTCCAGCATCCAGCGGCAGTTCTCGCTGATGTACTGGAGATATTCCCTGAACCCCTGCATCGTAAGCGGTTGACCGTTATCCATCTGACGGGCAATTTTGTTTGCCTTAGCCCAAAAGCGTTTAATCAGGTTTCGGCGGTCGTCATCCATCACTCGCCAACCTCTGGCTTCGGGTAGCTCTTCTTTCAGGCATTGCCAGACTTCTTCGCAGGAAATCTTCTGTCCCTGATTGACCGCTTTTGAGTCGCCAGTTGCACACTTAATATCTTTAGATATTAAGTTAGTATTTAGTATTTCATTGTTTGTGGCACTTTGTTGGTAATCTGTTGGCACAACCTCCTCGCCAGCGCTTGGTGCAAACGGCTTTGCGTTGGCACTTTGTTGGTAATCTTTTGGCACAATATTTGGCTGATATTCGTCGTATTTTGTGACGTAAATTAGTGAGAATTTCTTGGTGGTTGATTTGGTGATCATTCCAAGTTTTTCAAACTTACCGATGAGATATTTGATGCGGTTTCCAGAGATTCCGGTTGCCAGTTCCAGCTTATTTCTACCGGTCATAAATTCACCACGACGAACCATGACATCACCAAGCTCAGTATTAACTATTGCCGGTGCGTGATTAGCGGTAAGTATGAAATGTATCCACAGGTGAACTGCCTCAGAATCCGTCCTGTAGAATGGCAGCTCCATTATTTTTCTATGCATCAAGGCAAACCCCTTACCGGTTGCCTCCGGCCTTGCTGTGTCTGGTTGACGAAACGCTAAGACGTTACTCATTGGCTTTCCCCTGCAAAGATTTGACAGCCTTGAATGTCTCAATTAGCCGACGTCCGAAAGGTTCGTTGTTCTCGCAAACCATGACTAATTCGTCTGGCTTTGCAGAACGCTGCTGAGTAACGTCTCGCTGTTTTGCGTTAGTTTTCTTTCGCATCATTTGGCCTCCATGCGCTCAAAATTAATTACCCATACCCATGGGTTAGCCTGCCAGCTCTCACCCTCTTTCTGTCCGTAGATTGAGTCCCAAAGCTCTGCAAATGCTTCCTCCGCACTTTCATAGCCTTCATCGTCACCGCCAACGAAGAAAAATCTTTCCGCAGTTATTTCTACATGCCCACCACCCTCGTAGCGGGTTTCAATAATTACCTCTTTGGCGGTGATTCCTTCAGCCATAGCATCCTGCTCACTGATATCCTGCAACCGCTCAACACGAACGCCAGTGATGAGCAGGTTGATGCGTGATGCCCAGCGCGGCATGTGCATTGAGGGCGTCCAGCGCTTAACAATGCACGCAGCGCCATCATCAGAATCTGCGCGATAAACTAGCCTTCTGCCGCAGTCACCGAATGTCTCGCGAACCCATAACTGATCGCCGGGCTTACCGAGTGGGCAAAACTCCAAGTAGTAGGATTGGCTGCGTTCGTCACACAGTTCTAGCGGATGACACTCGCCAGCGCT
>NZ_CQAZ01000107.1 GCF_001152565.1 Yersinia pekkanenii
TTAAGGCACTCAAAGATGCTGGGGTGAAAGCCAACCGCATCTTTACCGACAAAGCATCCGGTAGCCATACTGACAGAGAGGGACTAGATCTGCTGCGTATGAAGGTAGAGGAAGGTGACGTCATCCTGGTCAAAAAACTCGACCGGCTTGGCCGTGACACTGCCGATATGATCCAACTGATAAAAGAGTTCGATATTCAGGGGGTCGCTGTCCGGTTTATTGACGACGGGATTAGCACTGACGGTGAAATGGGGAAAATGGTGGTCACCATCCTGTCAGCCGTGGCACAGGCCGAACGCAGGAGGATTTTAGAGCGTACGAATGAGGGCCGGCAGGAAGCCAAGCTGAAAGGTATCAAATTTGGCCGCAGACGTACCGTGGACAGGGATGCTGTACTGACGCTTTACCGAAAAGGCACTGGTGCAACAGAAATTTCCCGCCAGCTCAGTATTGCCCGCTCCACAGTTTATAAAATTCTGGGTGATGCAAAGATCTCGTAATATCCCCTGATTTCATAAATTAACAAGATGATAATTAATAGTTTTTAGACATCGGATGGCATTTCTCGGGGAAATGTGTGCCCAGAATTCCAAATATTGTGGAACAGTTTGCTTTATGACCAGCACATGAACAACATTACCGTAAAAATAAAGGGAATTAATGATGAAAATAGTCAGCCGCCCCCTGTTGGCAGGGGCTTTTTTACTTGCGTTAAGCAGCCAATTAGCCCTCGCTGGTACCATCGAAGCCGTTAACCACACCAAATGGGCCATCAACCATTTTAGTGTCAATGGGCAGTCAGCCATTGATGCCATAGGGCCATTTCAGGGTGGTGGTGGTGGCGGTAGTTATAGCGCCCCTTCACAATGGAACCCAAGTATGACTGTCCAAGTTGTCTGGGAAACAGGGCTTGGTACAGAGGCCGATTCGCCTTTTCCGGTACCGACGCCCCCTAACCTTGATAATTTACCTAGAGATGTTGCACGGGCAAAAAACAGGCAATACTTTAATGACCGTCAAGAATGGTTTCTGAAAATAAAAAACCTCAACAAACAACATTCACGAATTGTCCCGCTTCCGGCTTATACCTCCGGTGGTAAAACATGTGGGATCACCATTCACTTTATGCCCTGCGACCAAATTAAAGTCACCACCAGTTGCTACGAGTATGGCCATCCTAACTACCCCATTAAAGAACCTATCCATATGAAGGAGCCTGCCGTATGCACGAGATAACAACCGATCTGGCCTGGTATCCCCCCCAGTTCCCCGAACAGGGGCGACTTCCTGTTCACGCGGCTCTGGTCGGTCAGAACTGCCGTCAACAGGACAGCCAGGAGCGTGCCTACCGCAATGAACTGTGCCTCGCAACAGGACGCCGCGTTATGCCGCCCTGCTGCAAGACCCTGCACATCAGCCTGTTCTTTGACGGCACAGGCAACAACATGAACCACGACCTGTATGTAGCCGACCCGAAACACCCCACCAATATCGCCCGCCTGTTTCGGGCCACTCTAGGCCAGGGGCAGGCCGCGGGACTTGCCAGCAAAAACGCCGCGCTGACGGATATGCCACAAAGTGCCGACAACAAGTATTATAAATACTATATGCCGGGCGTCGGCACCCCGTTCCCGGAAATTTCAGACCTCGATTTCAGCATGGGCGGCCTCGCTGCCGCCACGCACGGCGAAGATCGCATCAACTGGGGGCTGCTACGCATCATTGATGCCCTCAGGCGCACAACAGGACTGGAGCGAATGGATGACGGTGCCTGCTGGAAATCCGTTCAAACGATGGCAACATCGATGGCCTCCTTCGGCCTGACCGGCAGCAGTAACCGCTATGAAGAATTCCAGCGTCTTCTCAAAGAACCTGATCTGTTAAAAGCCCTGCGCACGGCCTTGCTGCCAGCGGAACCAGGAAAGCCAAAACTGCTGGGTATCAAGCTGTACGTCTACGGATTTTCACGCGGCGCGGCAGCAGCTAGGGCCTTTATCAGTTGGCTCAGTGAACTGCTGCCAAAACCGCAGGGCGATGAGGAAAAACCAGAACAGTGTCTGATGGCCGGTGACCTAAACATTCCCCTCAGCGTGGAATTTATTGGCCTGCTGGATACAGTGGCTTCGGTAGGTGTCCCACACATGGCCCCGATTGCAGAAGGCCACATGGGCTGGGCTGACGGTAATCAGGCACTACCTGACGAGAAAATTTACGGCGGCTTGATAAAACGCTGTATCCATTTGGTGTCCTCCCACGAGCAGCGGCTCTGCTTCCCGCTAGATTCCATTCGCCGCACCGATGGAAAGTACCCGGCCAACAGCGAGGAGGTGGTGTACCCCGGTGTACATTCAGATTTGGGCGGTGGATATCCACCAGGGGATCAGGGCAAGGCGAACGGACCGGATGACAGCTTACTGTTGTCCCAAATCGCCCTCCATGAGATGTACGCCGCCGCATTTGCTGCCGGCGCACCATTAAAAGTCCCCGAGACCTCGTTGCCTGATGACATTAAAAAAGACATCTACCGACAATTACCGCCAGATGTCCAAGAAGAGTTTTTGATAAATCCTAACTTAATCGACCGTTTCAACGCCTGGCGCACCTTGACCCTTGGAATTCCTCTATCAACTGATATTATCAGTGGGCAGGAGGCGGTAAAATACCAGCCACTGCGCGCGGCCGTCAGCCTGGAAAAAGCCATGGAAGAACAAACGGCGTGGATCACCGCCTGGCGCATCACCCGCTACGCCAGCGGCACCTACAAGACAAAACGCTTCTACATCGACTCTGCCGCCAACGGGCTGGATAAACACAGTGATCCGGCCCTCAGAAAAGCCGACGAAGATAACCGGGCACTAATTCAGAAGAACACGGAACAAGAACGCCAGAGCATGGCCGCTGCCGCTAAAGACGGTGATTTTATCCTTCTCCCTCAAGGGCCTAAGGACTTCGATGCGGCACTGGGACAAACCCAGTTACGCCAGGCCGCAGAGGAGTTCAGAGAAGATTATCAGGGAGTATCACGCACCAACACCCAGGAATGGTACTTTGAGCCGGTCTATGGGCTCAAAAACGCGATTTTCCTTCTGAGTACCGACAACCGATACCCTGAATGGCTGCGCATGAAAACCGCCGGTGAAGTGCGATGTACTGTGCTATTCCCTGTGGCTGGTGAAACCAGTAATACCGAATTACCCGGGGGGCAGCTCCGCGCGCTTTTTGATGATCAGGTGCATGATTCCCGCGCCTGGTTTATGCACAATGCGTTTGGGGCGCGCGAACCCTGGGGCAGTTATTTTCTCGAGCGGATGATCTATTTTGGCGATAACAGTAATAAACCGCTGTCACCGCTGATGGTGGCTGGCGCGGTCGTTGGGGCGGCAACCCTGGTGGGCGGTGTCGCCTTTATCATTAAACAGAAAAAAATACAGGGTAAACTTCTGGGGTTGGCGGGCATGGCGGGAGCCATTTCGCTGGAAGCCCATGCGATGGATATTCTGTCCGGTAAGCCGCTGCCCATGTTGCCCGGCGCGGAATTGTTGCAGGCATTTACGCTCCAGCCTGGGGCG
>NZ_CQAZ01000108.1 GCF_001152565.1 Yersinia pekkanenii
ATGACTACGCGGTGTCACTGCTGGCAAAGCGGGATTACGCATCCGGTGAATTGACGCGGGTTCTGAATAAGCTGACGGAAGACAGGGAGGGTATAGACAAGGCGTTGTCGCGTCTGGTTGAGTGTGGTTATCTGGATGATCACCGCCTGATAACGCACCTGATTGATAAACATGTCCGAAAGAAACATGGCCCGGCCAGAATCAACCAGGAAATCAGGCAAAAGGGTTTTCCTCAGGAGTTGGTCGAGCAGGTGCTGGAGAAAGTGGATGTGGACTGGTATGCCATGGCAAGGGAACTGAAAGTCAGTAAATTTGGTGATGAGATGCCGTCAGAAACCAAAGATAAAAACAAACAGATTCGCTACCTCCAGTACAAGGGGTTTTCGATGGATATGATATTTGAGGCATTGAGCTGATCATGGTTTGTTGTTAATCAGCACCACCAACTAAGGCAAATGTCGCATTTTGTATGCTTCGCTCTCACTGGGCCAAATAGCAAATATCTACACAAGAGATAACATATGATTAAATTAATCAACATTAAACTAACTATTGTTGCACTATTTATTTTTTCAGTATCTGCATGCTCATTGAATCAGGGGGCTAGTCATTTCGAAAAGGCATTGCTCACTCCAGAACATATCAAAGAAGCAATTACCTACCAGAAGGATGCAGATAAAAATCAGGATGTTGAACCGAAAAATGGGGAGAAATGGTTTAACGTTATCTTAGGTCGGGGGCCCATTATCATCAGCGCTCCACATGCTACCCAACCGTTTCGGGATGGAAAATATCGTTTCTCTGACGGAGGGGGTACGGCAGCTCTGGCAGTTATGTTGGGAAAACTGACGGATTCGACGGTAATCTATACAACAAAAGCCTCTCCTTCAGACCCTAACTATTACGATAATAATGATTATAAAGTGAGGCTGGCCGAATTAATAAAAGCACAAAAGCCGAAACTCATTATTGATATCCACGGCAGCCATCCTTTCCGACCATATGATGTCGATATTGGAACCATGAATGGAAAATCGCTGCTGGGTAAAGACGAACTGGTGACTAAACTCATAGCCTCATTACGAAATGAGGGTATTTCCAATTACTCAAACAACTATTTTGCCGCCTCCAAGAACGAAACCATTACAAAGTTCGGCGCGGCACATGGCGTACCAACGATCCAACTGGAGTTCAGTAGCATTTGGATGGTGCCAAGTGACGGTAATTATGAATCACATCGGTTTGCACAACTGCTCCAGGGCATGGTTCGTTACGTCACTACAGTTAGCTCCAACTAAGACAAATGTCGCATTTTGTAGCTTCGCTCCCACTGGGCCAGTTACGCGCTGCAGTTGCCAAAGTCGGAGGAAAGAAGGAGTTAACCGGGAAAAATGACATTGAAACGGAAATCAGTAATCAGTGCGGGCGGTTGATCTCTAACGCGATCGTTTATTACAACTCCGCGATCTTGTCGCGTTTGCTGGGACGACTGGAAGCGGAAGGGAATGCCAAAGGCATTGAGTCTTTGCCCCGGATATCGCCGGTGGCTTGGCAGCACATTTTGTTAAACGGGCATTACACCTTCCAGAGCAGCAATGAGATTATTGACCTGGATGCGTTGGTTGCAGCGCTGAAACTGGGGTGACGGAAAAATCTGGGATTCCGGCGTAGAACCCCATACCAAACATGCTTCAAAAATCGACTAATTCGTAGAGCCGGAAATTTCGGCAGTTCCGGCACAAAACCCCAAAATACTCTCGACTAAATTTAGCAATTTATATTCTGAGTATACTGATTTAACACAAGTTCATTTTAATGCGTAAGCCCTGGAGACGGAGGCTGGCTAACCAGCCTGGTGTTAGTTAAAAATCAATCCACTCACATTACGATGTAGAACACAATTTAACATTAAGCCGTCATTCGCTCATTCCACGAATCTTTAAAGAAGATATTGCCGTCTGTATATTTCCATGTGATCGATTCGTAACGTAATGCTATATTTTCCATGTGAGTGCTGCTCGTGCCATTAGGCAGTAAAGAGGGTGATATTGTAGTTATCTTTACGTTCTCAAGGAAAATATTAAAGTATTCACTTTCTATTCCTGCATCCAAGATACGATACATTTTTATCGTCGCAGACTGAAGTGTTCTTCCTTCGCATAATGCACGAAAAAGAGTTGGCGTTGTTTTATCGAATTCTTTTTGAATATAAATTGGGGAGTGAACTCTTGTTCCCGTCAATTTCCCCATATGTGGGTCTACAGGGATGGTTACATTATGGTTTACTGAACGCAGTTCCACTGAACCTAATCGAGTCGGCATCAAACAAGATCCAACAATTGGAGAACCATTTTCATCCACTAACCAGATATGGGCGGGTGTTGACATAAATAAATTCCTTTTAGTTAAAAATTAACGCCAAATGAAAAAAATCAAAATCAGCATGACTATATAGAATATTCCTATAGCAAGCAGACCACTATCGGGAAAATAATGAGCCATAAACATCGCGAATATAAACGTCAGAATTATCGGGACATAAGTCCTGAAAAAATATTGCGATTGGGACTTCACCCATTGTTTCAGAAATCGAATCATCACTGCCTTACCATTGAGATAATAATATCCGCAATATCATTTTCAGATAACCAATGCGATTTTAAGGCCCCTGCGCGCATAAATGCAGGTTCAATTAGAAAATACATCATTTCTAACTCTTGCACATATAACGCCTGATAATATGTGGGATGCATTATCTGGAGTCGTTTAGCACTGTCGGCGGCATTCTGAATAATGCCGTAAATACCAAGTCCTCCAGCTGCGGCTCCCGCGATACTGCCTATGCCACGTCCAATTGGTATTCGGACGTTCATTCCCACACAGACAGTCATCGTGACTCCGAGGGCGAATGCCTGGTTGGTAAGCGAGCTGGCGGCAATATGAATATTTGCTCGCATTAATAAGTGCTTAATAAATTCGAGCTGTTGTGGTGTTTGGCGATTAAATAATAACTCAACATAGACTTTCACCATTTCAAAAACAATATTCCTGTTTTTTATCAGGCGATAAACTCCATTTCGAAAACGGATATCTTCTAGCTGCTGTTCTGCGCAAACGTCTTGATAGTCTTCAGTGAAGCACGAGGTGTAATATAATAAACGCGTGGCACCTCTATCAATTTTCTCTATTTGGTCACGAACCTCATCACGTACTCCGGCAACGGCTCTGTCTAGCCTTTGTGCCAGTATGTTTTCAGCCTGCATCTGGCGAATGATTCCATCACTGTGATACACAACCAATTCCCTCAGTTAATGGGGTCCAGTGGAAGAACCCTCGAAAATGACGAGTAGCCCAAACTCTTTGTTTTAATGAATCGCCTGATTGCAGCCCTCCGCCACATCAAATGCACATTTCCCTGAAAAGTCTAAGCCTCATTCATTTTGGCCAGACGTTCTAATGCATATTGGTACTCCTGATCGGTTACGTGACCATGAGCCACGCCGTCAA
>NZ_CQAZ01000109.1 GCF_001152565.1 Yersinia pekkanenii
TGAATATCCGTAATCGGTTGAAACGACTGAACCGCAAGACTCTCGGATACTCAAAGTCGGCAGAAATGAATGACGGGATCATCAGTACGTTCATTGAGCGTGAGCATTACCTAGTGTGATGCTAATAACCACATTGAATACACAACCGATTATTGTGCTACTGAGACATAATGCCGATCCGATGATTAAATTATCAAAGTGGTTTGCCTTTCTATTCCATTAGTTAAATTCATATGGTTATCAATTAATTCGTAAAAATTTCGTAGCGCCAATGATGACAGGCATCGAAAAAGTATTGGCTTGCAACCCTATTTTCAGAATTTTGATCGCTATAATCCGCTTGGAGTATCCCTCCTAAATCCAATATGCTGTAACGGAACCCAATGCAGTAATAACAGGGAAGAGTTATGGATACGGTTGAAGAGTTGGGCAATACCTATTTTTATGCATGTCGTTCGAATCTGACCGCCAACGAATGACTTTTTATGATTTTTTATGATTTTTTGTGAGAACACTGCATACCAGTTTGGTATTCAGGATTTTGGGGCTGTTGTGGTGATTATTAGTGGTAGGAATAACTTATCAACACGTACAAAGCCTCGTGATGCTATTGAAGGAACGTCTTACGCTTCGCGTCATGCCCGTAAAGTATTTGGTAATAATAAATTCCCGTTCGGCATGAGATTACCAACATGGATTGGTGGCTATACTCCATGGACTGCAAAACGGAAAATGGTCGCAAAGATTGGTACATTTGTTGGTCGAACCATCCCCCTTATCGGAATTATTATTATTGCTTCAGATGTATCACAAATCGTATACCGTTCAGTCCGTGATTATAACATGATCGCCAGAGGGAACGATAAGATATGGTAGATGATATTGCACAAAGAGTAATAGCCCTAGCGACCCGACATGATGGTGTTTATCTCTTTAAAAAATGGAAAAAGAGTGAACTGATACCTGAATCAAGTATTCATTTTGATCTCAGGCTGGATGTTGATGAAGCGGAAGAGTTAATGGAAGAGTTCTTCAAGGAATTTTCTGTTTTCAGAGGTTCATTCAATATAGCAACTTATTACCCTGATCTACCAATTTCACTGAATCCATTTAAAAAGAAGCAACTTCTTGATATTCCTGACTTCACTATAGGGATGCTAATCGAATCCGCCAAAGCGGGTCGCTGGCTATACGATTGAATTGGCCGGGCCATTAAGCCCGGCATTGTTACTCCGGCGCTACTGGTCACTCGATATCTGGACCCTGTAAATAATTCTGTGTAATTGCCCACGGTATTAAAGGTGATCGCTCAACCGGTCACCGAACTCGATAATAAAACGGCTCATTGCTTGCCTCCAGCTTTGAATCGGCATATTCCATTTTTTTGACGCATCCTTGATCGCCAGATAAATAACTTTTTGCACCGAGTCGTCTGTCGGGAACACCTTTCGCTTTTTGATGGCTGCGCGGATATAGGGATCAGCAAACGTCATACGGTACTTCCTGCCTCGGTATGTAACCACGTCAGCATCAAGCCCCGGCTGTCCCTGAGTGAGACGGAACTGAGTCACAATGAGAATGGCTCCGTTAATGTTCTGCCCTGCCTGCATGCGCTTAGCTTCCAGTGAACGGTCAACCGTCACCACGCCGCTAAAAGGGGTATCCTGCGGTGTATTTGTCGTGAATTCATGCGCGCACCGGCGGATCACCACTCAATAAGCTCAATGAGAGGGCCAAAGTACGCGCTATAAGACGCGCACGGCTCGCGGCAACATCGCCGGACTGCATGATCATCTCGTACAGTTCATCTGGACGCTCACCATTAATCATTGCCTGAATGGCGCGATCCTGAATGTCTTTCACCCGGTCGGCGGCTTCCAGCGGGAGTGACTTCATCAACTGGATTTGTCGATAGACAATATCCTGTGTCACAAGCCCTATAGGTGTGGGTAGGAAACAAGTGGTAGCATTGCTTATTGTGTATTGTCGCAACCACTCATTGAATGTCTGCTGCAATACAGGCCGTCTCTCCGGCTGTCACATCGCTTCGCCTACAACGGCTGATGTTGCCGTCAATGCCCGACTATCAAGGTGTATTGGTTGTTTTTGATTCCACAGGTACGCGCGATAGAGAGGTACTACGTCACGGCCAATATCTGTGGATTGCGACAACCCTACCCTATTGATGTGTGATGCAATGGGAATAAAAAAGCCTCGGACTATACCGAGGCTAACTGTTAGGACCTCATGGCGGTGGAGTTTGGCCATCAGTTGGCGTTGGCGTTGGTATTGGTTGGTTGCAGCAACACACCTTGATATTCACACAGCCGTCCGTTGTCTCGCTGATTGTGATTGTGGTATCGCCTACTGAGATTGTTTTTTCCATTATTTATCCCTTTATTTATGTGACGGTTCTCCGCCCTTTAATTAATGCTTCTATACGTGAAGCATCATCGAAACACCAATACAAAACTAACATATTTGTAATAAATAATGTATGAATGTAAAATTTAATTAATACATAGGAATTTAAGATGAGGGGAGTATTGCTAGCGATTGAATTTGTTTTGTGCTCCATTTCTACAGCTAATACAGTCAGTAAAGGGATAATTGGACCATCGCTTCCCCCCTACTGTGATTGAACACTGTTAATTATTAACCGGCCGTCAGTGACAACCTTTTGTAGCGCGGTGAGATGCTTGAAGATAAATTCGATGCAACCATGGCGTTTATCAGAAAACTAGATGGGCATGCAGATGTTTGCGATAAAGAAGCAAAGCGTAATGCGGACCGGAAAAAAAGCTGGGTTAAACAATCTAACTTGCTCAGAAAGTATCTTCTTGAATGTCTGATCACATCAAAACAAGACTCTTTAACAACCAGCCTTAACACGTTCACCGCGCGCAAGGCATCAGTAAAATTGGTTGTATATGACGTGGATCTTTTACCTGACGAAATGGTAGATGTTCAATCAATTACGGACGTTATCAGCACTCCAAAAATGGAAGTGACGCGCCAACGCTTGTCGCTTGACGAATGGAAAGCCATTTATATTGCCGCCGAACAACATCCTCCCTATCTCCAGTGTGCAATGCTACTAGCTTTGGTTACTGGTCAAAGGATCGGGGACATTTCCAATATGAAATTTACTGATATTTGGGATGACATGTTACACATCACTCAGGAGAAAACAGGTTCACGCCTGGCTATCCCATTGGATCTGGTTTGTGGGCCGATCAACCTGTCACTGAGGGAAGTGGTAGCCAAGTGTCGGGATGCAGTGTTAAGCAAATATTTGGTTCATTTTCGACACACTACATCACAGGCAATCAGAGGTGACAGCGTTTCAGCAAACGCCATAACGACAACGTTTAAAAAGGCCAGAAACCGTTCAGGCATCACATGGCCGGAGGGAACCGCGCCAACCTTCCATGAACAACGCTCTCTGTCTGAACGTCTGTATCGAGAACAAGGGTTGGAAACACAAAAATTGCTGGGCCATAAAACACAAAAAATGACCGATAAATATAACGATGATCGCGGGAAAAAATGGATGGTAATCGCCATTTAACCCGTG
>NZ_CQAZ01000110.1 GCF_001152565.1 Yersinia pekkanenii
ACTTTCATAGCCTTCATCGTCACCGCCAACAAAGAAAAATCTGTCTGCAGTGATTTCTACGTGACCACCACCCTCGTAACGGGTTTCAATAATTACTTCTTTGGCGGTGATTCCTTCAGCCATAGCATCCTGCTCACTGATATCCTGCAACCGCTCAACACGAACGCCAGTGATTAGCAGGTTGATGCGGGACGCCCTGCGCGGCATATGAATCGACGGTTTAGGCTTCGTCCAGTTTCCCCACTCAGGGTTGCCGTCTGCCCAATACCAATAACCAGGGATGACATCGGGTACTGAAGGATTGAAAAAATCGAAGTCTTCGAGGTCAGAAAAACACTCGCGAACCCATAACTGATCGCCGGGCTTGCCGAGTGGGCAAAACTCTAAGTAGTAGGATTGGCTGCGTTCGTCACACAGTTCTAGCGGATGACACTCGCCAGCGCTGGCAGCTACGCCGAACAGGTGAAGAGTCTTTTCACTGATAATCCGGCGCGTCTGAGTCTTGCGACCACTGAGAATGGCTTGAACCATTTCGGCATTGAAAAGTATTGGGCGTTCCTTACTGTTTACTGATCCAGTGTTTTGCATTATTATTACCTCAGAAGTTAAGTGTTATCTGCTCTGCTGAATCCCTGCCTTGCCGCGGGGCTTTTTGTTTTGTAAGCATCCCAAATGCATCCTGAAACGCTCTGCTTATTGGGCTTATCTCTGATGCCATCCCAAAAGCACAAATGACCGCTGCCATAAAGCGCCAGTCAGTTCTGCTTATCTTCGATTCATGACATCCAACCATGCTTGCCAGTCCACGCTGCGTTAGCGTGCTGAGATTAATCAGCAGGTCTGTTTCTGCTCGGTCAATTTGACGTTGTGTTAGCTTGCTGTTACTTGCACGTTCCATTGCGTACTCTTCCCTTGTTAGATGTTGTTACGTGACAAAGCTGTAGCTAATGCCACTGGTGATTAGTTTTTTGGTGGTGCACTTTTCAGCGCTCGATTGAAGTGTTAAATGCGGGTGGTGATTAAGCGGCGGTTGCTAGTTCGGGCCAAATTTTAAACCAGTCGTCTGGGTGAAGATGCTGCCTTGTAACTTCACTGTTGCTATTTTTTTCAATCAGAACGCTCAGGGCTGCCCCTAGCTCGTGATTCTTACTCAATGCCTTGCGAAGATATCCAATGCTAGTCCCGCAGCTACGCGCAAAAACAGCTTGTTCACCCGAAGACAGTGAGTTTAAAAAAGTTCTAAGCTCATCCATTTTTATCTCCAATTTTGTATCAAATAAAAGTTTACCCATAGGTACACTAAAATGCAATACCTACAGGGCATTTACCTGCCGGTAATGAAGGATAGAATTAATAAATGGATAAATACGAGAAAAGGCGACTACGCCTTATACAAATAAGAGATGAGATCTGCGGAGGAAAAGCTGCTGAGGTAGCTCGGCGCATAAGCAGAGAGCCATCTTATGTTTCAAGAATGCTTTATCCTGAAGGGAAAAAAGGTAAAAAGCGGATTGCCGATGACATGGTTGAGCTGCTAGAAACATCATTCAAGCTGCCAAGGGGTTGGTTAGATGAAATATTCCCTCAAGAAAATACTAAGAAAAATAATAAAAAATATGAGATCACCCCAGACGAAGAGGAAGTGTTAGAGCTTTTCAGAGGACTTCCAGATGATGAGGCGAAGCGGTTCAAGAACGAGATGAAAGCTCGTAAAGCTCATTTTGACGCCATTTTCGAAGAAATGCTTAAGAAGAGGCAGCGTGGAGCATAGCATCAAATAATTAGCGTTCAATCTATTTGCACGATTATCTTATTGATATCAAGGGGGGTTGGTGACCTATACCACTGCATGGATAATTAGCTATGTGGCCGCACTTATTACTGCTGTCTACATGATTTCTAAGCGCACTGCACGCATGGCTGATGAGCTTAGGTTCCAAGGGGCTGATGATAAGATGGTAGATCAGCTATACAAAGAAATGGCTATTCCTTCATTCTTCGCCATCTTACAAGCAACAATAATAACTGGAACGTTGTTTGGGGCTGTATCTTCAGCTTTGATTTATTTTACCTAACCCACTGCTAGCCCATAGAGGGGTGTAATGATCAAGGTCGCTTAGGCGGCCTTTTTTATTGTATGAATAACCACCCATGTATAAATACACACGTAAGATGATCTTTTTATTGAGGTTTTTTTAATCGTGGATATAATCACAGTCATATGTGGTTAATTCTTGATCTCCACATATAGGAAAGCCCCGACAGTGTCGAGCTGTCAGGGCCAAAGTCGAAAACAGGTACTAGTTGCTTTCTTGAGATCTCGATGATGAGAGTATCCCATGAGAGATCTCATGTAAAGTAGCCTGCGCCTATTGTTTATAGGTATTTTACATGGCTCATATTTGTAAAAAGAATCACCGCTACAACCCGATGTTTAGCGTTCTTCCTGAAAGTCAGGCGAATACCGGGCGTCACAAATGTCCTGGTTGCGCTTTCGAACTTGCGATGATGAATAAAGCAAAAGGCGTCCCGGCATCTAACGATGATTCTGTCTTAGCCGAACTGCCAGATAGTCAGGCTGGTGCTGTTCGTCATAAAGATGCGTTTGAAGCTTATAAAATGGCATATCAATACTAAAACCTACAAATAATGTAAAGCCAGCCTAACCGCTGGTTTTTTTGTGCCGGTAATCAGCCTTCTGGCGGCAATCGCAGAATATCAATAGCTAGCTCGACGGCTAAAGTTACCTGTTCCTCCTGATACAGTACCTCTATCATCTCTGCTATAGAATCCTTCGACACTTCCCCACTCTCTGTTAGTAGCTGCATCACAGCAGTACCGATAACCTGAGCCACTTCCGGCCGCTGCTGTTCGAAAAACTCTTGTTCGCTATCCATACCTCACCCCTTGACGAATAAATTTCACCCAATTTAGCACACTTTTCACGCCTAATAGCCGGTGCTAATGGTCACGTCTGAATTATTTTCAAATTAAATTACCTTAAAATTCAATTAGGTGATAGATAAAACGCAAAATGAATACCTATGGGTATTTACTACATGGTTACCTATGGGTATATTAAGTCCATCGAAACGGCAGGACGCCAAAAGTAAGACAGGAAGTTAAAACTCAATCGAGCGCTGAAAAGTGCAAATAACCAAACGAGATAGGTTTGGGGTGTGGTCGCAGAGCCTAAAAGTAACGCTTACCCATGCGCAGATGAGGTGGCGAATCTGGATGGTAGACGACACTGCTGCGATGCGGGTCACGATGCCACGTTGACCACACCACCAAAGCTATCTCAGGAGAACAACATGATTAAGCCGCACACTATCAAAGAAAATTGCCGCAGCCGTCGTGATGCACAGCGTAAAGCAAAGCAGCAAGCATATGCCAGCGCTAACCCTATGTCAGTCGGTCGCAAGTATCAGGTTGACGCTTATTCCACATCACCAG
>NZ_CQAZ01000111.1 GCF_001152565.1 Yersinia pekkanenii
CTTCGGCTGACAGTAAATGGTTGATGGCAACCTTACTGTCGAGTGAAAGTCGGGTAAATATGATGTTTTGCTGTTCTGTTTCGAACTGGTGCACAGCTGAACGAATAACCCGATCCAGGTGATCGGCTGCGGGACGTTCAATCTTCTGCTCCTGACACCAGTCAGAAACAAGCTCACTGCCATGTAGAGCTTGCGGGTTTAATGGAAGGATAAATTCGGTTAACCAGGCAGTAAGCTGCGCTATATCGTTTTTATTGGGGAGTCTGACACCCAAATAGCGACGAATATTTTGTCGGTGACGCTGGGCCTGTCGTCCCTGAAGAGGGTAATTCTCGAAGGGTACAGAAGTACATCCAATCTGTTCAGCAATAACGCGCACAATACCTGAGGGGAGTTCGCTTATTGATTCAGGGTAATGGCCATATGTTTGTCGGAATTTCAATTGAATGGCAAACCCTAAGCGACCGGCATCGGTCATGCCAGGGAGTAAGGAAAGCTCGTCAGCAAGCAAACTCCAAACATCCCTTTCATCAAATGGCTGATCCTGTGACAAAATTCTAACTCCCTGAATCATCAGTGGGTAATCGCTACAGCAACCATTTCACAGGTAAGTGATTTTTACTCAGATCCAGCTCAAAAAAGTCAGATGTCGCATTTTGTAGCTTCGCTCCCACTGGGCCTGGTTTGGGCTATCAGTCCAATGACTTGATCAACAGTCAATGTTCTCGTCAACATTGTTGCTATCAGTGCGGGCAGACGGTCATCTAACTGCTGCAAGGCCAACCCTGCCACAAATGTCTGGCGAAACAACTCGCCCCGTGAGCGACGTGAAACCGTATCAATCACCGATATCGCCTGCGCATCACTCTTTACCTCTTCGGGATGCAAATAGAGCGTAAACTTTCTCCGGTCGTCGCTCACCTCACTCCCCTTCTTTAAACGCCGCTATTGCCTGAACCAAAGCAGTTTGTGGCGATGCCATCATGACGACTTTGTTACCCAAATGGCTCCAAGCCGTTTTAATGGCCTTTTCAATCAACGGTGCCCCACCGCCCACGATATAGATACGATTAACATGCTTAAAGTCAGCCAACTCATCAACGACCCGCTCCCCAAGTCTGGCAATAGAGGCCTCAATCGTCTCGATAACAAACGCCTTCTTACTCTCATCGTTCACAACCTGTTTGACGAAGTCAGGCTGATTTCGACGGATAATAAGCTCATCAGCAACTCTTGCACTGGTATCACTGGATGCCATTTTTAACGCACTTAATGCCGCTTGTGTGACCATTGAAACGCCGATACTCGCGTTACCGTGGATATGGGTGACATCTTCAAACTGCCCCACGATGACACCAACATCCAATGTGGTCCCACCTAAATCGATAACCAGAGACTTTTCAAACGGTCCCACCTGATCCTCAACAAGACGAGTGAATACAGCAGGTAGAGATTCAGGCATAACGGTCACGCTTTCAATGCAGAATACTTCACCTTTGTTCAAAACAACTGGACGCATAAGGTTTTCTACTTTGCGTGAAATGTTCACAGTGTTCTTCTGGCATTCGGGTGTATAGAACTCACTGATCGGTAATGTGACGGTCAAACTGACAGTTTGAGGCGCAAGACCGCTGTTGAGCAAAGCATGATGAACAGCCAACACGTTCACGTCCGAGTATTGATACTCAATATGAGTCGTATTGATGGCATCAGCGCTCACTTCGTCATACGTATACTTTTTACCATCCAATGCATAGTTAAAGGTTTGGCGACTCCCCATACCCTCGACTTTCCAGCCAGCTCGGAAAGAATTAGCAGATACAGAGCCTTGCAATCCTTTTTTGTCATGCCAAGCCAACTTAACGTTTGTAGAACCATCATCACAAAATACATTCATCATTTTGAACCTCATCAATACTCAAACTGAGTGGTTGAAATGCATCCAAGAGATGCAACTCACAATTTAGGCGCTTTCCCATGACCTATGCCAGGTCAGTTACTCAAACTGGGTTGCAATCATATTAATATCATTACACGATTAAAATCAACCTAAAATGATATTGATTTAATATTAAAACGATATTAATAAATTAATGTTCAACCCGTGAGATAAAAGAGAAGGTGCGTGCACAGTAATGATTGACAATAGATAGTTAACCACTATCATCTTAATATTATTTTAATATTAAAAGGACTAACTATGATACTTACGGTTGGTAATACAAAAGGTGGGGTTGGAAAGTCCACTCTGGCAGTGAACATTGCAATAACCAGAGCTCTGCAAGGTAGGGATGTATGGCTTGTCGATGGTGATAAGCAAGGCTCATCCCAAACAGCTATTTATATACGGTCAGAGGCAGGCATTGAGCCAGGGATCGCTTGTTCGTTCTACCCAGATGGTCCCGTACTCCGGTCACAGGTACTTCAGCAAAGAGATAAATTCGATGACATCATTATTGAATGTGGCGGCCGTGATTCGACAGCTTTACGGGCTGCGTTAACCTTAACGGATATCCTTTTGGTTCCATTCATTCCTGGTAGCTTTGAAGTATGGGCAATGGAACATGTATCTGAGCTCATCAAAGAAGCACGTAGTGTGAGGGATAACTTGGTAGCGTACTCCATCCTAAATAAAGCGGATACGAACCCTCGGACAAAAGACAATATTGAAGTAGTAGACGCGATTCGTGAATTTAGCGAAGTACAACTCATAGAAAATTATATCTACCAACGTAAAGCCTACGCCAATGCTGCAGGGTCTGGTCGCTGTGTAAAAGAGCTAAAACTTAGGAAAGCTGAAAAAGTAGCTATCGATGAATTAGATAAAATCATTTCAATCTTATTTAACGATTAATTTAATATTAAAAAACAATCAGGTTAATATCATATGGCTATTACAAAACCCCCTAAAAAGAAAACTGACATTGATAACATTGCAGCAGATGCATTCATCAGTGGGGCACCAGATGCCCAGGCAACAAAACCTAAAGGTGTGAAAAAAGGGAAAAAGCAGCAAATAACCCTGACGATATCCCCAGAACTATTAGAAAAAATTGATGAGAAAGCAGCCGAGATAGGGCAGTCACGAGCCGGTTACATCAATATGGCTTGCCATAATGCCGTTGATCACGGGATACAGATTAAAGGAAACAAAAGCGAGTTATAATCATTGTTAAACAACATTTATACACTATCATTTTAATATTAAAACAATATTAACTAACCATCAAAAACAGACTGTATTACATGGTTAGTCTGGACTTCCCAGACCAATCCAAAATGATTATTACAAATATAGTGATATCATATTTGTATATACTTATTTAGTGAAAATATGATGAAACTATACAAACGCCGTACCCTTATTGAGCTGGATGAAGAATACATCCAGCAGCTCGATGACCTGAAAGGTATCCGTAATCTGTCACGTAACCACCTGATAAAAATGGCTGTCGAAAATTTCTTACTGGATAACGGGCGTTTAAACCGTCGTGCCGCATTTGGTGCCTGGAAAT
>NZ_CQAZ01000112.1 GCF_001152565.1 Yersinia pekkanenii
AAAGCGGCGATGGCCATTGGCCATCTGCAAGCGTGAGGTGTTGCGTCATGGGATGGAAACCCGAAGGGCAGAGACAGCATCGCTGGCTCAGTGCGTAGCATGACAGCCCGCCCGGACGCCCAAAGCACCTGGTATTTCTGCCATCAATCAGGACAAAGAGGCACAGCAGCGAACATGTTCAGAGAAGAAAGCATGAGAAGGGATAAGAGGCTTACTAGTGCGGAGAAATAATGGTGATTTCACTATGAAAGAATAAGAAAAAAACCATAAAATTCATAAATATAAGTATTAAAAAATCGTGGTGAATTTAGCTAAAAAAAGGATGCCATCTGACATCCTATTGTTTATCCCTGACTACCCTTGATAAGACATTCTCTCAACAATACGCTTGATTGCATCATCAATTTCTAACTGTACTTCAGCAGGCATACGAGAAAACTCATATACAACCAGCCGTTTCTTAGTATCAGTTTTCTTCCTCGCAAACTGGTTGCGATCAGAAAAATCGCGTAGCTTTTCGGTTTCAACCGATTTAAGAGGTGCATCCTTAAGCTCTTTGCTCTCAGCTCGAAAGATTGACAATATTTTAACTTTATCAGTTACAGGATTATCAGGATCTTTGTGAATACATCGACGGACGTTCACCATTAGTTCTTCAACTGAAACTCTTTTTTTATTTGCGTCTTCTACTATATGTAACAAAAACTGATAGTCCGACAATGAAATATCATTGATTATTGGAAAAACAGAAATCATTTCATCTGGTACAGAAGCAGCCTGAAATGCACGAGTAACTTTTGCTGGGGAAATATTCTCCACCTGCGCAATTTCTTCTTTTGTCATGCCTTTGTCGTACATGACTTTAAATCGCTTCCCAAGTTCGCGAAGGCTATGTTCTCTAGCCGTCTGAATATCTTTTGCAAGTTGTTGGGCGTCGGCAAGGTCGATCTCATCCTTAGTTACAAGGATCTCGTACTTTACCTGATTAAAAATACAAGCGGCTCGGCGGCGGGTACCATCCAGAACTTCAATTTTCCCATTAACCTCCCGACCAATGGCAGGAAAAAACTGCTGGAGGTTTATCGTACGAGAAATATCACTGACTGACTCGGGCGTGAGCATAGTCTGGTCACGCCCATTAACAGTGGAGTCAACAAACGTCCGTGATTCAATCTCACCACTTAGCACAATGGTATGGACAAATTTAGCCTGTTTACCTGATTTGAGAGTGAAGGTCTTGGAACTATCACCACCTTCTAACATACGTGCAAATTCAGAACTACTATTCCCAAGAACTCGGCCTCGAGACACGATATTTTTCATGCTACCGTCCCTCTGATGTATTCAATCCGGTCAAAAACAGCTTTAGTGAAACGCTCAGCCTCAGTACGAGCCCTCTTAAGCGCCTCTACGCTGCCTGGATAGGACATCGGATTAGCACTAATTATAGTGTCAAATGACTCACCACAACGCTCAAAGCCATCTAGTCGTGGCAATGATGAATCTAGTATGTTGCTGGCATACACCTCACGCGCCAAACTGTGCGATGTTTCATGATCACGTTTATTGGTCATTTTGGACATAAAACCGATACTGGCGCTTAATCGTGGCTCAATGCCTTCATCTTCTAACTGTTCCAGCATTTCTGGCAAACGTGTTAGATATTTAAGAGTCGAATGAAAGTCTACTTGAGCTGGAGGGGTAGGGGTTAATAGCAAATCACTGGCAGCTAAACCATTGAGTAAAAACGGGTCAAGGTGTGGCCCAGTATCAATGAAAATGAAGTCATAATCATTTGCAACACGATCAATTATTTTCTTACGTAATACCTCAGACGGAGAAACCCCTGGTAAGTGCTCAGCCACCAAAGCCGCCCACTGACTAGCAACAAAACCATCATCAATTGACGCAGGGATAACATCAACCCCCGGAACTATTGTCGGGCGGATAACCGTTGTACGAAGTTGTTCTGCATCGAGATCGTTCAGCATTGCCTGAGCTGCTGTTTCGAGTATAGAACCGATGCTATGAGTATGATCCAAAAACATTGTACTAGAGGCTTGTGGGTCAAGATCAATAACAAGAATACGCAGATCGTGACGTAGTAAATCCTGATGTACGCGCAAACCATGCGCCAACGTTACCGTGCTAACAGTTTTTGATACCCCTCCTTTTAGATTCACGACAAAGATCACGTATGGCTCTTTGTGAATATCACGATATTTCGAGATCTTACGATGGTCATAAATATCTATGACGTTCTGAATAGTCAATGCGTACTGCTCAACATTACCCACCTGTTTTTTATTGAAGTGGTAACCACTGTCCTCCATCTCTTTGATAGCCTGCTCGACGATACGACGGCTTAATTTAGGAAGTTTTGCCACAGCATTACGCGTATAGGTCTGATGATACTCGGTAAGATTGAACTCTTTCCGTTGTTCTTCAATGTCCCGACTCATGGCTTTAAGTAAAGCACTAGCCCTCAGAGCAATAGTGCCAACACTACCGTAATCACGTTTCATCATTATTCCCCTAGAGATGGATTCTCTTGCACATTATTAATATGTGAGACTGATTTCAGTGTACACAATAAAATGAAACGTACAACATTTTACTATCATATAATAAAATTGTGTACGTTTCATTTTTTAGTTAATAAGTGACAACTTGGAGATCAGAAGTGATTGTAAGATAGACCTGTTTTTTGAAAATGAGCACATATAGCTTTAGCCTACGCCCTAGTGAAAGTATGTTGCACTCTGCAATAAATACTCTCACATACATTGATTTATCTATTTGAGATATCGAGAATCACTTCATCTAGTATCTATTGCATCTTCCTCAACGCTTCATTTAGGCGTCAATCTGCATGTGATGTAAGCCCGCATTAGCGGGCAAATTTACTTAGTTTGTGAAGTGTGGAATAACCGAACACCGACAGCTCGGGTTATCTCAACAAGACGGGATAAAGTCGGATTTCCATTCTCAGATAAAGATGTATAAAGATGCTGCCGTGATATACCAGATTGTTTGGAAAACTCACCCAATCCGCCTCGGGCTTCAATAACGCGGCGTAGCGCTGTCAAAAAGGCAGGAATACCGCCAGGTTCGTAAATTTCCTCAAATGCCGTCTGTAGATAAATCTCGGCGTAAGATGGGTTTTCTTTTAACTCGGCGATCATCGCGTCGTTATGGTCAACTGCTTTCGCGGAAGATTTCCTTTTATTGGTTGTGATCATATTTTACCTCGCTTGATACTCTCGCCAATAGGTCACTGCCTTATCTAAATCTTTATCCTGTGTAGTCTTATCACCGCCGATGAGTAGGAGAATAATCTCTTTATTTTCTACTGCGTAATAC
>NZ_CQAZ01000113.1 GCF_001152565.1 Yersinia pekkanenii
TTTGATGCCTGGCAGTGTCCTACTCTCGCATGGGGAGACCCCACACTACCATCGGCGCTACGGCGTTTCACTTCTGAGTTCGGCATGGAGTCAGGTGGTGCCACCGTGCTATGGCCGCCAGGCAAATTCTGTTTCAATCAACCCGCCATGTGTCTCCACACAGCCAGCTAATCCAATCTCGGAACAGCGCTGAAAATTTCTATCTCTCTCAAATACAAAACACCTTCGGTGTTGTAAGGTTAAGCCTCACGGATCATTAGTACTGGTTAGCTCAATGCATCGCTGCACTTACACACCCAGCCTATCAACGTCATAGTCTTTAACGTTCCTTCAGGGGGCTTAAAGCCCCAGGGAAGACTCATCTCGAGGCAAGTTTCCCGCTTAGATGCTTTCAGCGGTTATCTCTTCCGAATTTAGCTACCGGGCAATGCCATTGGCATGACAACCCGAACACCAGTGATTCGTCCACTCCGGTCCTCTCGTACTAGGAGCAGCCCCTCTCAATCTTCCAACGCCCACGGCAGATAGGGACCGAACTGTCTCACGACGTTCTAAACCCAGCTCGCGTACCACTTTAAATGGCGAACAGCCATACCCTTGGGACCTACTTCAGCCCCAGGATGTGATGAGCCGACATCGAGGTGCCAAACACCGCCGTCGATATGAACTCTTGGGCGGTATCAGCCTGTTATCCCCGGAGTACCTTTTATCCGTTGAGCGATGGCCCTTCCATTCAGAACCACCGGATCACTAAGACCTACTTTCGTACCTGCTCGAGCCGTCACTCTCGCAGTCAAGCTAGCTTATGCCTTTGCACTAACCTCACGATGTCCGCCCGTGATTAGCTAACCTTCGTGCTCCTCCGTTACTCTTTGGGAGGAGACCGCCCCAGTCAAACTACCCACCAGACACTGTCCTCACCCCAGATTATGGGGCCGAGTTAGAACATCAAACATTAAAGGGTGGTATTTCAAGGTTGGCTCCATGCAGACTGGCGTCCACACTTCAATGCCTCCCACCTATCCTACACATCAAGGCTCAATGTTCAGTGTCAAGCTATAGTAAAGGTTCACGGGGTCTTTCCGTCTTGCCGCGGGTACACTGCATCTTCACAGCGAGTTCAATTTCACTGAGTCTCGGGTGGAGACAGCCTGGCCATCATTACGCCATTCGTGCAGGTCGGAACTTACCCGACAAGGAATTTCGCTACCTTAGGACCGTTATAGTTACGGCCGCCGTTTACTGGGGCTTCGATCAAGAGCTTCGCCTTGCGGCTGACCCCATCAATTAACCTTCCAGCACCGGGCAGGCGTCACACCGTATACGTCCACTTTCGTGTTTGCACAGTGCTGTGTTTTTATTAAACAGTTGCAGCCAGCTGGTATCTGCGACTGGCTTCGGCGCCGGGAGCAAGTCCCATTACCTAATGCCAGCGTGCCTTCTCCCGAAGTTACGGCACCATTTTGCCTAGTTCCTTCACCCGAGTTCTCTCAAGCGCCTGAGTATTCTCTACCTGACCACCTGTGTCGGTTTGGGGTACGATTTAATGTTACCTGATGCTTAGAGGCTTTTCCTGGAAGCTTGGCATCAACTACTTCATCACCGTAGTGACTCGTCATCACACCTCAGCGTTGATAAGCAACCGGATTTACCAAGTCGCTCCGCCTACATGCTTAAACCGGGACAACCGTCGCCCGGCTAGCCTAGCCTTCTCCGTCCCCCCTTCGCAGTAACACCAAGTACAGGAATATTAACCTGTTTCCCATCGACTACGCTTTTCAGCCTCGCCTTAGGGGTCGACTCACCCTGCCCCGATTAACGTTGGACAGGAACCCTTGGTCTTCCGGCGAGCGGGTTTTTCACCCGCTTTATCGTTACTTATGTCAGCATTCGCACTTCTGATACCTCCAGCAACCCTCACAAGTCACCTTCAACGGCTTACAGAACGCTCCCCTACCCAACAACACCTAAGTGTCGCTGCCGCAGCTTCGGTGCATGGTTTAGCCCCGTTACATCTTCCGCGCAGGCCGACTCGACCAGTGAGCTATTACGCTTTCTTTAAATGATGGCTGCTTCTAAGCCAACATCCTGGCTGTCTGTGCCTTCCCACATCGTTTCCCACTTAACCATGACTTTGGGACCTTAGCTGGCGGTCTGGGTTGTTTCCCTCTTCACGACGGACGTTAGCACCCGCCGTGTGTCTCCCGTGATAACATTCTTCGGTATTCGGAGTTTGCATCGGTTTGGTAAGCCGGGATGGCCCCCTAGCCGAAACAGTGCTCTACCCCCGAAGATGAGTTCACGAGGCGCTACCTAAATAGCTTTCGGGGAGAACCAGCTATCTCCCGGTTTGATTGGCCTTTCACCCCCAGCCACAAGTCATCCGCTAATTTTTCAACATTAGTCGGTTCGGTCCTCCAGTTAGTGTTACCCAACCTTCAACCTGCCCATGGCTAGATCACCGGGTTTCGGGTCTATACCTTGCAACTAGACGCCCAGTTAAGACTCGGTTTCCCTACGGCTCCCCTATTCGGTTAACCTTGCTACAAAATATAAGTCGCTGACCCATTATACAAAAGGTACGCAGTCACCCAACAAAGTAGGCTCCCACTGCTTGTACGTACACGGTTTCAGGTTCTATTTCACTCCCCTCGCCGGGGTTCTTTTCGCCTTTCCCTCACGGTACTGGTTCACTATCGGTCAGTCAGGAGTATTTAGCCTTGGAGGATGGTCCCCCCATATTCAGACAGGATGTCACGTGTCCCGCCCTACTCATCGAGTTCACAGCAAGTGTGCTTTTGTGTACGGGACTATCACCCTGTACCGTGCGACTTTCCAGACGCTTCCACTAACACACAAACTGATTCAGACTCTGGGCTCTTCCCCGTTCGCTCGCCGCTACTGGGGGAATCTCGGTTGATTTCTTTTCCTCGGGGTACTTAGATGTTTCAGTTCCCCCGGTTCGCCTTGCATGGCTATGTATTCACCATGCAATAGTGCAACGAATTGCACTGGGTTTCCCCATTCGGGTATCGTCGGTTGTAACGCTTCATATCAGCTTACCGACGCTTTTCGCAGATTAGCACGCCCTTCATCGCCTCTGACTGCCTAGGCATCCACCGTGTACGCTTAGTCGCTTAACCTCACAACCCGAAGGTGTTTCGTGCCTGAAGTGGTTGCGCGTTCACAAATGCTGCGTTGTTCCGTGCGCGCAATCCTCATGAACCTTAAGTTCACTCCGGTTGCTGTGCGCGGTACGCCTTGCCTTTGCGTCGCTCACTCACTTTTTGACATTGAAGACCTGTCGCATTGCGATTATTTGAGAGACTCTAATACAGGTTAATCCTTACCTCAGTAATTCTACGGAGAGATAAGTTTCAGCTGTATTGTTTCAATTTTCAGCTTGTTCCAGATTGTTAAAGAGCAATAT
>NZ_CQAZ01000114.1 GCF_001152565.1 Yersinia pekkanenii
CCCATGCGAATGTGAAGCCGGTTACGGTTCCGGCGTCAACACCTACCAATGTGCTGACCGCATACCTCAGAAACGACAAAACCCCGCCGAAGCGAGGTCTTTTAAATTGTGTAAGCTACGTGACTAAGTAACTATCCTTATCACAATACAGACATTTTTGCGTACGCGTTAGAGATTTATTGGAAATCTAAGTGTAAATTGAGTTGAAAGTACATTTCAAATATCACATACAACAGCAACTATTAGCTGACTACCAATAAAATGGATTTAATTATGACTGCGCAGCCTGACCAAGAAAAATTAGCGAATAAGATCGTTTCTGTGGTGGTACATGATCTTGTGCGTATCGAAGGTATATTTAGTGTTGATCCTCGGACTGAGCAATTAAAAGTAACAGCGACAGTTCAAAGATTAGTTGATGCTTTATCTGATAGTTATGCTAAACGCCCGGGGAAATCTCATGGACGATTCGAAGATGATGAAGATAATTATCCTGTCAAAAAATATGTCAGGAAACATTTTGTAACCAAGGAAATTAATTTTTTAGAGCTAACCGTATCAATGATGGACACACTTTCAGCTAAAGCGGCAAAAACAGCGGCTACAGGTGGGCATGTATTTATTTGTCATATCAAAAGGGACAAAAAGGATTATTTATATGTGGCAATTCTCACGGAAGAACTGGGAGCAGCTTTAACTAAAGACAAAGATTTGAAGGATAGTTTCTATCTAGATATCAACGGGTTCCGTTTTGCTGGAAGAGTTGACTTAACTAGCTGGACTGACGGTACAGAGAGATATCTGAGCTTTATCAAAGGAAGAAAGCAAGATAAAGTATCTGAATACTTCAAGGCATTCCTCGGCTGCAATAATAATATTATTGCAGCAACCGAAAGCAATACTTTGATTGCTGGGCTTGAGAATTTTGCAACATCACAGAACCTCACTGATGCACAAAGAGATGCCTTCTTCAATAAAGCACATGGCATCTGCCTTGATTTAGCAAACAACGATGAACCTCTTCATACTGAAACATTTGCCAACGAGCTATGGCCAGAAGAGCCAGCGTTACTTGTCGCAGCACTTTCAGATCCTGAATTGAAATTCACTGAAGGTTTTGTACCAGATAAAAGGGTTCTTCGTCGTTTAGTGAAATTTTCAGGTAAAACTGCACAATGGAAACTAGAATTCACTAGAGCAGCAATACAAGAAAAACATATAATATTCAATGAAGATGAAACACTTACGATAAACAATCTTCCTGAAGAATTATTGATACGCTTAAGAAAAGAAAATCAACCAGAAGAAGATGAGTAGCATAAAATTTGCCGACCTTGAAAAGCTCTATCGTGAAATGAATTTTCAGCCTGACGGTAGAAGCGGAACTCTGACACTATCCAATCAAGCGATGGTGGATAGCCTTTTGAATGCCATATCTGGAGATAATCCAGATGATTCGGGCATTTCGTTGAAAGGTCATCCTCCTAGTGAGGTTGTATTAGGAAAAACAGTCACTCTTCACATTGAAAAGCCCAGAACCGGCCTCGGCATACTTGCTTTAAATTTTGATCATTATCTTAAGGTCGTAAAATCATGCTTTGAAGAAAGAAAAAATTACTTTCTTATTGATGAGCATTTCTCTAGCAAAGATACTAACACTCCTGAATGTATAGAAAGATACCGTAAATTATTGAATTTTATACAACACTTAAAGAAGTCAGCTGCATATTTTGACAAAGACAAAGGAGAGCTTATTTTTCTTGAATCAGGGAAATTTTCTCTTCCAATAATATACACTAGTGAGCAATTGTTATCTGCTAACGTTGATCTACTAGATAAAATTGATAGAACACTAACCGCTGATACACATATCGAACAGAAATTAGCTATTCTTGGAAAATCCGTTTTCAATTTACTAAAAACAGAATCTTCTGAAACAAGATTTAAATATTTACTTTCTCATTTAGATGAATTAAACAATAGTTACTCTGATGGCTATAGTATATTTGTCTCTGATTTTTCTTATGACAAGATTAGAGATCAATTAGAAGCAGCAAAAGTTGAGTATACAGGGAAGATCCATAAAGCTATAAGCGATATTCAAAATCAAATACTCGGTATTCCTGTTGCTACAATAATCGTTGCAACTCAGATGAAAAAATCCAACGATTTTGGGTATGAATTCTGGGTAAATATTGCAGTTTTATTGGGTTGTTGGATCTTTTCAGCCCTCGTTGGCTTAATGGTTTGGAATCAAAAACATACGTTAGAAGTTATTGGAGAAGAAATTGATAGGCAAGATCTATTGATGAAAAGGAAATATAAGGATATATCTGAGAAATTCAAATCTATCTTTAAAACACTCAAGTCAAGAATTAGATGGCAAAAAAATATTCTTTGGGTTGTACTTTTTGTACTTGGTTTAGGATTTACTTTAGCTCACATAGCATTTTTCATGCTTACACCAAAAGCTTTCGACTTAGTTAAAGCACTCTTTTGAGTGCTTTAATATATATTAACTATTATTTATATCTAACATAGCTAAACACCCACCAATAAACCCCTGCGCCGTTTGCATCTCTTTTCTGATCGTCCCATCTGAGCACTTCCGCCTTTTGGCTATCATGCGTAGTGAAACACCAAATACATAATGCAAAATTACCAACTCATACTCTTCAGGTTTATACTTTTTAAGTCGAGCTACACAACCATCAATCATTATACCATCATCATCGCAGCACTGGGGGCGTGACTTATTAGTGTTCGGCAATAAACTTTTAAATCCTGCGGCGACTGGTTGCCAATCTACCTGACTGTTATCACTAGCAGCCCATGCACCCCATAACTCTAAAACATATTGAATGTCACGCATTATGCTGCCCTCTTTGTGTAGACCTGCTCACGAACCTGATCGCCATTCACTACGAAGTCATTAAAATCACCAGAATCAGGCCAGCGGACGCTAACTGATATCAAATCGTTTTTTGCTCTGAGATTGGCGGTGGCGCAATTAAAGGCCGCCGCCTGTCCGGTGGCGGAATGTTTATCCATATCAGCAAAGATGATGAGGTGTTTGACGCCTGCCGGTACCCTGAATTTCTCCATGAATCCTGCATTGATTACTGACCAAGTATTTATCCCGTACACTTGATAACAAGACAGGGCTGTTTCAATGCCTTCAGCAATACCCAATGTGGAGGCAACCGGAAACATGCGTATGGCCACTGAGCGGGTGTGATCAAGATAGTTCTGTTCCTGTAGTGATTTAAGTCGTTTGGCGCTATCACCGATATTCGCTTTTTTATCCCCATCAAGCAGGGTCTGATGCAGATAACAGAGTTCACCCTTATCATCTGTCGCCAGAGAATAAAGCGCCTGATATACCCGCCCTGCATGCCGCTGTTTATCGCAAAA
>NZ_CQAZ01000115.1 GCF_001152565.1 Yersinia pekkanenii
TGTAGTGGCATAGTGAATTTGGCCACCTGACTAGAGGTGTTATTCTTGCCTCAATAACTTTACAGGTGATCCATGACCAAATATTTTACGGCTGAATTTAAACTCGAAGCAGCAAAGCTGGTCGTTGACCAGAAATACTCTCATTCGGAGGCCGCTAAAGCCATGAATGTCAGTCTTTCGGCCCTTAGCCGATGGGTGGGTAAGCTCAGATTGGAACGTCAGGGTAAAACCCCCGTTGGGCTTCCACTGACGCTTGAACAAATAGAACTTCGGGAAAGGAAGAAAAGGATTCAACGTCTTGAAATGGAAAACGAAATTCTAAAAAAGGCCACCGCTCTCTTGATGTCGGACTCGTTGAACAGTTCGCGATAGTCGATAAATTGAGAGCGCTTTATTCGGTAAAAGCACTGTGTAAGGCTTTTGATGTTCAGCGTAGCAGCTATCGGTACTGGCATAACAGAGAACGCGTCCCAGATGTCGAGCGCACCATTAAACGCAGCCTGGTTAGCGAAGTCTGGCATGCCAGCGGCGGGTCAGCCGGTGCCCGAAATATCGCCATAATGGTGACGAATAAGGGCGTAAAACTAGGGCGTTGGCTTGCCGGAAAATTGATGGCAGAGCTGAACATGACAAGTTGCCAGCTTCCCACACACAAATATAAACGTGGTGGGCAGGAGCATGTTGATATATCGAATCTATTGGAGCGGCAGTTTGCAGTAACCCAACCGAATGAGGTTTGGTGTGGCGATGTGACCTATATCTGGACAGGTAAGCGCTGGGCTTATCTGGCTGTGGTGTTGGATCTGTTTGCCCGCAAGCCCATAGGCTGGGCGATGTCGTTTTCACCTGACTCAGCGCTAACGGGTAAAGCGTTACAGATGGCATGGGAACTCAGGGGACGCCCAGGAGGAGTCATGTTCCACAGCGATCAGGGCAGTCATTACACCAGTAAAAAATACCGTCAGTTGCTGTGGCGTTACCAGATAAAACAGAGCCTAAGCAGGCGTGGGAACTGTTGGGACAACGCGCCAATGGAGCGATTCTTCAGAAGTCTGAAATCCGAATGGGTACCGACGACAGGTTACCAGAGCTTCGGGGAGGGCAGAAATGCAATCACCCGATATATAACGGGTTACTACAGCGAACTTCGCCCGCACTGGTACAACGGAGGCTTAACGCCCAATGAATCCGAACGGCTGTTCTATGAACAGTCTACTACCGTGGCCAATTTTAGTTGACCACTACAGGCTGATTTTGAAAGACAGATGCGCCTTAAAGTGCATTATGTCATCGAGCCGCAATTCTTGTGGAGTAGTATTGCCGAGATGGCGCGAACCCAGCATCCTGACTTGCTTATCACCTTGGATAAAGGATTTGATTACATCGAAGAGCGCTCATTTGGGCGTAACTTTCAGGGCTTATTTTCCGAGATCAATCTGTATTCCGATAAACTGGGTCGAACGCAAAAGGAACGTAATGAAAAACTTTGTTCCGTGATCCAAAAAATTGCTGAGGGTATTGCAAAGTTCAGTAACGACACGGATATTTTAGGCGATGCCTATGAGTACCTGATTGGCCAGTTTGCGGCTGGCTCAGGTAAAAAGGCAGGTGAGTTTTATACCCCGCAACAAATCTCAACCATTCTTTCCGAGATCGTTACGCTGGATAGCCAAGATCCAACAACAGGCAAAAAGAAGAAGATTAGGCAAGTTCTTGATTTTGCCTGCGGCTCTGGTTCGCTGCTGCTTAATGTGCGCAAGCAACTTGGGCCAAATGGTATTGGCAAGATTTACGGTCAGGAAAAGAATATCACCACCTACAACTTAGCACGTATGAATATGTTGCTACATGGCGTGAAAGATACCGAGTTCGAAATTTATCATGGTGACACGCTGCTTAATCAGTGGGATATTCTCAATGAAATGAACCCAGCCAAAAAAATGCAATTTGATGCGGTGGTAGCTAACCCTCCGTTCAGTTACCGCTGGGAACCAAGTGATACTCTGAGTGACGATTTCCGCTTTAAAAGCTATGGACTTGCTCCAAAATCAGCGGCAGACTTCGCTTTTCTTTTGCATGGTTTTCACTTCCTCAGTGATGATGGAGTAATGGCCATTATCCTGCCGCATGGCGTGCTGTTCCGTGGTGGTGCGGAAGAGCGTATCCGCACTAAGTTACTTAAAGACGGTCATATTGACACAGTGATTGGCCTGCCAGCGAATCTATTTTTCTCGACCGGGATTCCGGTGTGCATTCTGGTACTGAAACGCTGCAAGAAATCCGATGATGTGCTTTTCATCAATGCTGCGGAACATTTTGAAAAAGGTAAACGACAAAATAAGTTGATGCCGAAACATATCGAAAAAATTATCGATACTTATCAATACCGTAAGGAAGAAGATCGCTACGCGCGACGTGTTTCGATGACGGAAATTGAGAAAAATGATTTCAACCTGAATATCTCACGTTACGTCAACACTGATATGGCAGAAGAGAAAATTGATTTGCAAAAGGTACATGCTGAATTGATTGAATTAGAAAAAAAAGCAGCTACCGCAGCACAAATGCATAATCGATTCCTCAAAGAGTTGGGTTTACCACCGATACCAGAGTAAAGATACTCTCAAGGAAGACGTCTAGCCATCTTTTTGGTTAGATGTCTTTTTATAACGTACTCAGATGAATTCGCGGGTTCTTTACTCTGCCAGACGATTTTATTTCAACGGTTCCTGTTTCCCAACATCAAACGGACTAACACTTTTCTCTCGATTAGCATCCAGATAATCTGCCCACCATTGCAACATCAGTCGGCGTTCATCTAGACGCTCAGCATTATAAATTCATGCAGCAGGAACTCCGCTGTACTCCTGATTGTTCATCTGTTTTTCCTCGACTATAAACAAGACTCAATTAATGAGCAACAAGCTATTGCCCGGAAGCTGTGGCCACAAACCTCCTCGCAGTTTAATACCCTATCAGGCATAATTCTTCGTTGGTGGTGTTTCCTGTGCCAGGCTGACTAGGAACGTGATACATCCATGAATACCGTTACTGATTTTCCATTTATTTCATTTAAACAAAAAAGTAACAGCAGAAACCAACAACGCCAGTACCATTACTGACGTTGTTGGATTTGTGAGACAGATTACTACGCTGCGGATGGTTTTGGCATGACTCCTCTGTGTTCCAGAGAGTCAATATAATCGGCATACCACTGCATCATTTCTCGCCGTTGCTCCAGATATAGAGCATGGTTATAGGTTCCCCGGATACTGTTTTTATCCGCATGTGCGAGCTGGAGTTCAATC
>NZ_CQAZ01000116.1 GCF_001152565.1 Yersinia pekkanenii
GTAGCCCGTAGCCGGTCATTACGGCGGGCTGTGGCATGGGCCATTTCCTGATTAAATACTTCCTCAGCCTGTTTACGTGCCTCGACGTTATCAGGGGTATTAGGGTCAGCCGCATTCATACGCTGCCTATTACGCTCAATCATGGCTTGAGTTTCATCTTCGGTCATTGGCTCCACCATCTTGGCCAGTGCTTTTGTGGCCTTCTGTCTTGCCGCAAAATAGCCATTAGTATCACCATTCCCCGCGGAATAAGTCAGTGCGGTCATGGCCTTTTCTCCATCGTCCTGAAGCTCCCACGTCGGATCGCGCTGCTCCATAAATTTCTGAGTAAATACGGATAATGCTTCGGCGTCTTCTACCAGTCGTTTTTTAATCTTCGATGAACTCAGGTCTGTGTCTTTGAGTAATCGGAAGGCCAATACTGGGCTGGCTTTCGCCTCGTCAGAAATAGCCACATTGTGTGAGCGGCTGTGCTGGCTGGGTTTTGCTATGGAAACCGCCTTGGATTCCTGCTTATCAGTATCAACAATATCCACCGAGGCATTAAGGCGCGTACCAAATAAATGACTGAAATTTTTCATCAATGAACCTGCTTTTTTTGTCGTAGGTTGTTTTGTTGCTGTGGTTTTTCGTGAGATGCCAAGAAAATGAGCGAGGTTAGGATTTATCATGAAGTCCGCCCTCTGGCTTTTCCGGCCAGATGATATCGAGTGGACTCTCAGGATCGACACGGTTCATCAGTACCAGGTAGGTTTGCCACAACACCAATGCGGCTGTTTCTTCAGGAGTCGCTAACTGGGTGCTGACAGCGGCTTGCAATGCGACAACCTGAATATAAGCCTCCGTCAATGCCTTGGCCTTGATATCACGGGCATCTGAGGTAGTCATTGAGGCGGGTTGCCATTCCAGCTGGCGTCCAGCGATTTGCACACTCATGTATGAGCGGCCAAAGCAATCTTTAGGTACCGGACCCGCACCCACGTTAATAACTCTGCCGGGCTGATAAGACTGTTCCATGCCTTACCCCCTCCCTATGGTTTTAAGGGCGCTATCGACCAGCCCACGAGCAACCTCATGGATGGAGGGCGTGATACCAAACTCTGAGCGTCCGCGTTCACGTTCTTGCAAATGGCGTAAGGCCTCAACCTGATTGCGGGTCAAGAGCACGGCTTGCGTGTTATTTTTACGATTCATTTTTAACCTCAACTGATTATTTATCCAGTTAAACATATTGCAATAAATGAAATGATTCAAGTAACTATTGCAATTAAAGGGATATTAAATGATTCATAAAAATATGCCGTATACACGTTTACACCAGTCACGGTAGGGCTTTCTCATTTTCGTATACACGTATACACTATTTTCTGTATACGTGTTTACACACAGCAACGTGAGTGAATTGGCACACAACCTGATTACGGTGTTTACACATGATGGATAAAAAACAAAGCAAGCTGTTTTCTTTCAGAGTGCCGGCTGAAATGGCCGGTGAGATTGATGAGGCAGTAAAGCATTCAGGAAAGGATAAATCTGCGTGGCTACTAGGGGCTGTTCTGGATAAGTTAGGCAAGCCAGATACCTCACGTTCGCCAGAGTCACGTATGGAGGCTCTTATCAGTCAAATGGAAGGGTTACTCGGTGGCTCTACTGCTTTACCTACCGCACAGGCTGAACCTGAAACAGTGAAGGCCACCAGCACAACGGTGTTGACCGCAAAAGATGTTATTTGCCAGATGGTCAGTGAAACAGAGAGGCTTGGCATTCAGTCCAGCAACAAAGCCATTATCAATAGATTAAACGAATTGGGGATCAGGCCAGCGCGGGGAGGTACTTGGACCACCAGCGCCGTTGACAACATTAAGCGCAGGATGAAGCGAACCAGTCAGTAGCCATGCAACTTATGGGTGAGCGTATTAGAAGCCCTGATTTCAATTCAGGGCGGTTACTCAATGTTCAACCAGAAACCGCAACCGTTGCGCCAATTCTCCGGCGGTCAATTCTCCTGTCGCAGCCCTAACAGTGAGTTCCTCCAGCTCATTACCCACATCACGGATAAAGACGCCGTTACGGTTCAAGAAGGCCATCGTGGTAAAGAACGCCGTACGCTTTCGTGCTGTACGGACTGGAGGAAGGCTTGAACGTTACTATTTGTTACTAACTGGCTGGCTTTGGAGCGCTCAGCAGCATCTTCACCGTCACTCATGCCATAAAATACGCATCCATCAGCACACAACCCATTGCTAATCCGCAGAAAAGAGCCGTATCGCTTCCAGAAATCAGGCTGCTCTGGCTTATCTCTCGTCCAAAGTCATAAGTTCCTAGGTGGCCTGTATAAGGTGGATTGATGTTGTATCCCATACTTTTGCTGATGCAATTAAACTCATTAACCGCTTTTTCTAAATTTGCCATACGCACCTCACAAATAAATCATGCCATTAAAAGGCATCACCTATATTGATTCTCTGTAACTGGCTATCTATCAGTTCAGCTAAGGTATCGTAAGATTCATTGATATCATAAATCGCTATTCGGTCACGGCTTTCCCATTTATGAGTATTGGTATCATAAACAAAAATATCGCTATTGCTTGACCCTATTGCGATCAATCCGTCCATGCTTTCATCATACATATCTCCATCGCGCAACGCATCGTTGTTGTCGATAAGGCGATTCCCGACCAACTTACCTTCACAGGCTATGCCATAAAAATAAACACCATCAGCAGCAAGTCCATCACTCAAGCGTAGAAATTCATGATATTGCTTCCAGAAATCTGGCTGATTAGATTCAATCTTACGCCCAAAATCATACTCAATAACCTCCCCCTCATAGGGTGGAATTTTCGGGTAACCAATCGCAGCTCGGTACGTTTGAAAAGTAGTCACTGCTTTTTCAATGTCGGTCATAGATATTCCTATGGATAAATTATGCCTTGAGGCTTTGGCCATAACACAATATTAGTGCCCGTGGGGGTAAGATTTTTTGTTATGTGCTTCTGCGTAGTGGTGAAGGCCGCATGCTCAGGGCGCGTACTTATCAACACTAGATTATCAAAACTGTTATTGCCGCTGTCATCTAGCGGTAGCTTGTGGTGTACCTGATAACCATCGGGTACAACGCCTTTGGCTAGAACGCTGCGATCGAAGGCGTCAAGGCGTTTCACAACTTCGGGATTGTTAGCTATATCTTTAAGGAATTTTTTACGGACACCATTATCAAACTCCTTCCTCAATAAATTCCTATCAGCAGTCGAACGTCGTACATAATCCATCTTCACAACATCGACGTTTTGTAGCAATACTTTCTGACCTTTATAAGTGCCAATGTACCCCTCCAGTTTTTCCAGCTCAACAGCTTTCCCTAACTTAGCGACATCGCCTAATTT
>NZ_CQAZ01000117.1 GCF_001152565.1 Yersinia pekkanenii
CGACATAAACGCTCAGTAGGTCGTCGGTGGCGCATGGATGAAACCTACATCAAAGTCAAAGGTCAGTGGAAATATCTGTACCGCGCGGTCGATACTTCAGGCCAGACCATCGACTTCCTGCTGACCGCCAAACGGGATGCTGCAGCTGCATTACGCTTCTTTCGCAAAGCCATTCGACACCACGATGAACCTGAGATAGTGACCCTTGATAAAAGTGGTGCCAACACGGCAGCGCTGACTACACTCAACGCCGACAAACCAGAAGAAGAAACCATTACTGTCAGGCAGAACAAGTATCTGAATAACCTGATTGAGCAGGATCACCGAAATATCAAACGTCGGATACGCCTGATGCTGGGATTCAAATCGTTCCGGCGGGCACAGACGCTCCTGATTGGCATCGAATTGATCCACATGATACGTAAAGGGCAATATCAGCATCCCGCCGGAGCGCGTTTATCACCCGCGGAACAATTTTATCTGTTGGTTGCCTAATAAAGCAGCAGCGCAACTTTTGCTGACTCTGCTCTGTTAATGCGACAGAACCCTTTTGTCTCTCTGATGGTAAAGCAGAAAACAATCTGGCCTTTGCTATCTGGTCTCTTGCCCGACGTTTTGGTCGGGAAGACGATGTGTTGATCCTCAACTTTTTAACCGGGGGGGAAAGTAAACTTAAGCGCCTGGTTAAAGGTGATAAATCACGCCCCCAGACCAACTCAATCAATTTGTTCGGTCAAGCGACTGAAACGTTCATTATCCAGTTGATGGAGTCTCTTTTGCCAGTCTCTTCTACAGGTGAAGACGGCTGGCAAGACAAAGCAAAAGCGATGATCGGGGCTCTCATCTATGCCTTATGTTACAAACGCGAACGCGATGGGCTTCAGCTCTCGCAGAATGTTATCCAGGCGCATTTGCCTCTGCGAAAAATTGCGGCACTTTACCAGGAGGCAATAAAAAATAACTGGCATGAAGAGGGTTACAAGCCACTGGAAAGCTACCTGAATGCATTGGCGGGCTTTGACATGAATCTCATCAATAAACCCTCCGAATGGTCACAAGGGGTATTTGACCAGCACGGTTTCCTTATCCAGCAATTCACCCGAATGCTCAGCATGTTCAATGATATCTACGGACATGTGTTTCCCAAAGGAGCCGGTGATATTTCCTTTCGGGATACGTTGCATAATGACCGCATTCTCGCCGTCCTTATCCCGGCATTAGAGCTGTCCAATAGTGAAGCGTCCACATTGGGCAAACTCTATATATCCGGGCTGCGTATGACCATTAGCCAGGATCTGGGGCATCATCTGGAGGGTAAGCGTAAAGATGTGCTGATTGCCAAGCGGTATGCTGGAAAATTCCCTTATGCCATCATTTTTGATGAACTGGGGGCCTATTTTGCTTCAGGTATGGATAAACTGGCATCCCAGATGCGGTCTTTGCTCTACATGCTCATGACGTCCGGACAAGATGCACAGGCGATGAAACGTAAAGCCAACGGAGAGTTCGACTCGGTTAACGCCAACCAACGCACTAAATGGTTTATGGCATTAGAAGACCCACTGGATACCTTCGATATTATCCGTGCGGCCGCAGGAAAGGGGTATTACTCCGAGCTCAGCAGTGTAGAACGCCGTTCAGGCGCGGTTTCATCGACTTATGATGATGCTGATTCAATGCAAATCCGTGAACGTGACAATATTGAATTCACTGAGCTGAAAGCATTGAAAAAGGGGGAAGGTGTCATCGTTCTGGAAGATGCGGTAGTCCGCAGTGCGGCGCTATACATTCCAGATGATGAAAAGCTGTCCAGTGAGTTGCCTATGCGCATCAATCGCTTTATTGAAATAAAGAAACCCACCTTTGAAGCGCTGTGCGGATTCTTACCGTCACTGGCACGTAAACGCCCCGTATCCCAAACCAACGTAGACAATATTCTCCGACGATTTAACGCTACAGCACTCGATAGCGAAGAAGGCATGCTGAAAGCACGGCTTTATGACAAAACGCTGCACCAGCTCTGCCAGCTGACCTGCGATCTCGATAACCGCGATGATGTCTCTTATACCCCGGCTGAACGGAGGATATTGCTGTTTGAAGCGGCCCGACGCGCTATCAAGAAAACCAATGCGACCTACCATACCCGCGCAGAGCCCAAAGAAGTCACGCTCAGCCGTAAAGCGCTTAACGCTGTCAATGAGGAGGCATCCCATGCTAATCCGTAAACCTATCGCGATGTTACTGGCCACAATGTTGCTCATGCCGTCAGTATCGACGTTCGCCACATTGAACGCCCCCCAGGCAGAGATCACCATTGGTTTCTCACCATCAGGAACCGCGCTATCCAACATATTGCATGTTATCAACAGCGCTCAGCAGGAAATAAACGTCGCAGCCTATTCCTTTACCAGCAAAGAAATTGCTCTCGCGTTGCGCACAGCTCAACAACGCGGCGTTAGAGTCCAGGTGCTGGCAGACAAAAAGGCCAACAGTGATAAATATACGGCGGTGACGTTCCTGGCCAACAGCGGTATCGCGGTCAGATTGAGTGACAAATACGCCATCATGCACAACAAATTTATCGTGACCGATGGTCAGACAGTTGAGACCGGCTCATATAATTTTTCGGCCAGTGCAGACAAGCGCAATGCCGAAAATACGCTCGTATTGTGGAATATGCCCGCCGTGGCAGCCCAGTACCAGCAAGAGTTTGATAGATTGTGGCAAGAGGGTCAGCCACTTATAACATCGTGGAAGAGCATATGACTAAGATTTCACTAAAAGCCATGGTCACTCCAGCTAAAAAAACAATCACAACGCATGAGATATACAGCAAAGAGGGTATAAGGACAGAAAGGATCCTTACCCATATTTCTACTGGAGCTCACGGTTATGAATCACTCTGTATTGATGGTACAAGTAAGGAATTAGGTAAAGAATGCCATATTATCAAAGAGGATTCGTTACCAATAACCTGCCCTATCTGTATGGCTATTTGGTTTGATTCATTTACTTTTAATGAGACAGATTTCGATTTGGCTGAAAAGGATGGCTGGGTCAGTTCCAAAATGCCAAGACAGAAACTTAAGTGCTTAGATGGATAAAATTAGTAAAGGAAAGCCGTCCCGAAGGACGGCTACCTGGCTTACTTGCCTGATGTATTGATTGTTACCGTGATCGAGTTGTTAGATATGCTCCAACCCCCGTTCCCGGATGACAACAGTGCACCAGAGACAACGAGCACAATACAGAAGTACCGTTTCATTGTGCGGTCC
>NZ_CQAZ01000118.1 GCF_001152565.1 Yersinia pekkanenii
ATAAAGATAACCCATGCATTACTCAATCACCGATTGATGTACTGAGCGATATCGCACTGTTTCTGGAAGCTGCCGAACGATTCAGTCTCGACCCCGGCGAGGGTGCTCAATTGGCAGAAACCATTATTAGTTACTGCGCTGACTACGCTAAAACAATGTGTAGACGTGCTGCGCCGGAAGAGGCTGACCATGAAATCTAATCAACTGGAAGATGTCACCTGTCAGGTGAAGCAAGCACAAGCAGTTTTAGCAATGTGGCTTGAACTTGCTACTGGCGGCAAGAATGATACCACTGACAAAATAGGCGCAATTATAACTTTATTAGATGGTGTGCCAGAAGTAATGGTCGAGGCCAATAATAATCTACATGATTACACCATGGAGAAATATAAGGAAAGCAAAAAATGAAACCTGAAAAAATAGATTACGGCCAAATAAGTGAATATTTCATCATTAACGATGGCGGCATAAATAGCGCACTAATGAAAGTAGAAGCACAAATATACGTTGTTAATCGCCACGGTGTTTACAAGCGATATCTAAGCCGTAGTGCCGCCATTAATAAATTAGCTCAGGTTATGGCAACCTCTGTTTATAAACGCCTCGGATTAGCTATACGCGAAGATGATATTTACGACGCCGAGCGCAAGGCATGGATTCGCGGTAATTTACTTCATGATTATATCCGCTGCCGTGAACGTGCAATTCGTCATATTCTCCGCCTAATGGCGAAACAACGTGAAGTTGATAAATGGGATAAAGAACATCAACGATGGATTGAGGTGCGAGACGAGTTATATAAACGCAAGCCTTATTAATTAAGTAATCGAAAATAAAATATTAACTATGGCCTTCGGGTTAGGACTCCCTACACCTATAAGCCAGAAAATAAGGTAATTCAAATATGAGTAATCAGGAATTAATAGGCCGATATCGTAACCGAATGGTTACCGCAAAGTTGGATTCATTGCAGCGGGCAACGGGTAGCACCTGCGTAATTAAAAGGTCGCCTAAAGGGATAGTGAAAACAATTGAATTAACGCCAGAGGTATTAACTCGCGCATTAGAAATGTTTGAGCTGGTGATTATTGAGGCACTCGGAAAAGCCAAGGCCGGTGAAGAGATAATTGGAACCTATAAAGACTGTACTAAAAAGCTAGGCGGCCTCACTCAGAGCGGACACGCCCTTATTGACCGGTTAATTGATGAATTCGTTACAGCATCTGACGAACTGGCCACTACTTCACCCTCGGTGACTCCATGAGCGGATACCGCCAAAAAGCCGAGCAAGCCATTGAGCTTGAAGCGAAAGGGCTATACCGCCGCGCTGTATGCGTTTGGCGTGATGCCTTGCCTCAAGCCCCATCAATAGAACTACAGAGCATATGCGCTAACAACGCTCAGCGGTGCTCGCACCAGGGCAGATACAAAGGGAAACCGGAACTATGACACAGCAACTCACGGAAGGGCAAAAAATGAATCTTAAAGATATGGATAAAGAGCAGCTTATCGAGCACGTCAAAGTTTCGGGTATTGATGTGCCGGGATGGCTGATAGATGGGTGTCTGACACGCCCCACAGAACCACTCACCGACAACGAATATCAGGAGTTTGCAGAGCATTACTGCAAACAAATCCGCTCAGTCGAAGCCCTTACCTATCTGGTTGAATGCAGGAGTCGCTTTGGTATGGATATGCAAGGCGGGGCTATTTTCAGGCACGAGAATATCGTTATGCAAATAGACCAGCAGGTTATTGAAACCTTACTCCAGCACCAAATTGAAACCGTGTTGATGGAAGAGCGCCCAGCAGAGCGTTACCTCGCCGTCATGAAGTTCTACATGGGTGACCGATTAAATCAAGCACAAAACGGTTCTACGTGGATGCGTGACTTTATCGACAGCGTATTCATTGAGGGCGTTAAGGCTATTTTTCAGGGCGAAGCAGAACCAACAAAGAATTTGCACTGAGGAGCACCAATGAGCAACCAGGACAACGCAAACGTATTTAGCGCGGTTTCCGTGCATCGCACACCGACTGCAAAGCACAGTCGCCGCCAGTGCCGCATCTATAGCCCAGAAGAGTTTCTGGAGATGCCAATGGTGAAGGAGTTTATCAAAAACAATCCTAATCAGCACTTCGTCAATGAGGAAACCGGCGAGGTCATGCTGGCTCAAGAATTGGCTGAACTTTATTGCTCCGTGAATAACGGGAAAAAGTTGAAAAAATTATTACGTCGTTCATTCGGAGATAAATCATGAAAAATCAAATCACCACTACCAGCCAGCAGGCAATGATGAGCACCAAAGAAATCGCCACGTTAACTGGAAAGCAACCTAAAGATGTTATCCGAGATGTTTGGGTAATGATCGAAGGCCTGTATTGCATTAAAAAAGATGACGCAGATTTGCGCCATAATAAAAATCAACAAGTTACGTTAACTACCGGAATTATTGCCAATACAGATAGCAGAGGCTACGTATCAGAATTCCTACTCGACCGCCGACATACTGAAATCTTAATTTCTGGTTATGACGTCAAGCGCCGCGCTGCAATCATTGATCGTTGGCACTCACTTGAAACGGGCGAAGCCCAGCCTCGCCTTGAATCGCCGAAACCTCAGCAAACCTTCGCATCAATGAACGACAACATTCTCTCTCTGGCCCGTGTTGTAGCAGAAGCAACCGCATCGGCAACCATGAAAGCGGTGGTCGACATTGTTGGCATTCAGAAATATCAGCCAGCAGTTGAACCGGTTGCAGCTATCGCACCACCAGCACCGGAAGCCTTGCAGGTCAGCCATCATTCGCCAGATAACGAACAATCCGAATACGCTCTTGTGTCGGATCTGTCGTGGGCCTGTGGGTTATCAGATGCTGCATGCCGCCGACTGGCTACATTCGCCAACTTACCAACCTGCATGACCAATGGCGATCGGGGCCATTTACTGATTCACCGTGATTTGTTTATGACGGTAGCTCAAACGCTGCTCGATGAGTCCACACCACCCACCGGAAAGCTTAAGCGCTGGCAGCATCCAGAGTTCGGCGGCTTCACCTTACGTCTGAAATCCGAAAGCCACACAGGGGAGATAAAATAATGTTTATTCCAACCGATATTCTTCGCGCTGCCCTGCTCTGTGTCGCTGGAGAGAAAGAAACTCGCGAATACCTGAAAGGGGTGTACATCACC
>NZ_CQAZ01000119.1 GCF_001152565.1 Yersinia pekkanenii
GGCACTGTTGCAAATAGCCCGTTAGGGTCAACGCTCCCTTAGGCTAAAAAACCTTAGAGGCTGAAAACGTAGTTCACCAGACGCACTTCGCCCTGAGGATGACCATAATACCAGGGTTCAGCCTGACCTTTACGCAACGCACGCATCACTTCTATACCCTTGATCGTCGCATAAGCCGTTTTCATGGATTTGAAGCCTAACATCGGATTGATTATCCGCTTCAGCTTACCATGATCACATTCAATCACGTTGTTGAGGTATTTCACCTGACGGTGCACCACGTCTGGCGGGCATTTACCTTCCTGTTTCAATAACGCGAGCGCTCTGCCATAGGTGGGTGCTTTATCTGTAATAATGCGTCGTGGCTGTTCCCAATCCCGTAAGTGACCCAACATCTTCTTCAAAAATCGATAAGCCGCTTGAGTATTACGCCGAGACGAAAGATAAAAATCAATCGTTCTACCGTGGCTGTCGACGGCCCGGTACAGGTAAGCCCATTTGCCGCCGATTTTGACGTAGGTTTCATCCAGATGCCAGGGAAGCAGGTTGGTCGGATGACGCCAGTACCATCGCAGACGCTTTTCCATTTCAGGTGCGTAGCGCTGTACCCAACGATAAATCGTGGTGTGGTCAACATTGACGCCCCGTTCAGCGAGCATTTCCTGGAGTTCGCGGTAGCTGATGCCGTATTTACAATACCAGCGAACAGCCCAGAGGATGATTTCACTCTGAAAATGCCGACCTTTGAATGGGGTCATACGCTCTCCTTCAGCCGAAATGGCGCTTTAGCTTATCATCACCAGATTTTTGCAACAGTACCAACTGATTTACGTATAACGTGAATCCAGTCATGAGGCAGGCTCATTTCATACATGAACATGTCCTCAAAAATGTGATTTGATAGCGCATTAACCATGTCTGTGGTTATGACATTTTTGATATTCCTGTCAGTAGCGGTTTTATTGATAAAATCGTAAAATGATTCATTTTTATTTATTAAGTTCAACACCATATGTTTTATTGAACTCTGTGCGCATTTACTATTTAACTTTAAATTATAAACACCTAAGTTATTGCCTGAGCGATTAAAAATATCATCTTTATCTTTTTTTGATAAATTAACATGCTTATTGCTAACTTGAGTATCTATCTCTTTATTAATAATTGATGAAATATATGTTTCTTTTTCTTCCTCTCGCCACAAATGGAAATTATTACTTTTGTTTACTGAAGTGAGATAGTTGATTACATCATCGTAAAAAACTTTGAAATCCAATTGGAAATTATTACTTTCATATGATACGTGATAGAAATCATTCTTCATCCATACAATATTATCAACAAGGGATTGTGACTTTATTTTTTTGTGGGTTATGGATAACCCATTAATGTTTGTTTCATGCTCTTGCGTAAACCAAGGTTTGATATTATCTTCAAAAACAAACAATTTACCTAAAATATTATAATTGCACACTTCCCCATTCATTTCTATATATAGAAGATCGTCTCCATTCTCATCTTTAATATGCAACTTGCCTGTAGATGAACTATCAATATGGTTATGACAAAATCTTTCTTTGTATCCAGGGGAGCATAGTGCTTTTAGCCTGAAGAAAGTATCTTCAATTTCGCTGCTCGTCAAATCCGGTGTGGGATTACATAATTTAAACAAATAATCTAAAGCCTCTCTTTCCCCTGTGGCAAAAAAAAAGTCTTTTATTTTTCCCCATATAGACATATGGGGGGGGGCGTGGGTGATGAGCATTTCATTTATTCTATCGTTACTGATACTAGCAGTTAAATACGAACTTCCAATAGAAATACCCATAAAATCCCCCCTAATAAAAAGAAGGTTAATACTTATTGATATGCAGTCTTATGGCAATAAGTATTTTACCTTATTTTAATGTCTGTCGACTCCCGAAGACAGACATTATCAGGTTAAAGGGGAACTGCATTAGTGCCTCTTACTTAGTTATTTTTGAATAGACCCGGGTTTCGTAGACACTTTTTTGCCTCATAATGGAGGCTCAATGAAGGAGTGTTTATGTCAGCCAAAAATTTCACTGAAGAATTCAAAATTGAAGCCGTAAAACAGATTAACGAGCAGGGATACCCTGTTTCTGAGGTTGCGGCACGACTCGGTGTTTCTACCAACAGCCTTTACGCGTGGATTAAGCGTTACCAAAAACCTGAACCACAGCGAAAGCAGGACGATGCCCTTCAGCACGAAGTAAAGCGCCTCAGGCAAGAACTTAAGCGTGTGACTGAAGAGCGAGATATTTTAAAAAAGGCCGCCGCGTACTTTGCAAGAACGTCAGGCTGAAGTACGCCTTCATTAAACAAATGTCCTCCTTTTATGCTGTACGCCGGTTGTGTCTGGTTCTTGGCCTCCATTACAGCGGTTATTACCAGTGGCTAAAGCGACCTCAATCTTTGCGTGCCAGGCAAGATGAGCGCCAAACAGGTCTTATTAAGCAGCTGTGGCTTGAAAGTGGTACGGTTTATGGTTATCGAAAAATCTGGCTCGATATGAAAGACTTGGGTGAACGCGCTGGGCGTAACAGGATCGCGCGCCTAATGAGGCTTGCAGAGTTGGCTTCTCAAACCGGATACCGGAAACGACGCTATTACGGCGGCGGAAAGCCTTCAGTTGCCAGCCCTAATTACCTTGAGCGCCAGTTCATTGTTCCTACCCCAAATACTCATTGGGTGAGTGACATGACCTATATAAGAACGCATGAGGGTTGGTTGTATCTGGCCGTTGTTCTCGATCTCTTCTCGCGCCGGGTTATCGGCTGGAGTATGGGTGGACGAATGACAGCAGAGTTGGTGATGGACGCCTTGTTGATGGCGGTGTGGCGACGCAAACCAGCGGCAGAAGTACTAATCCATTCGGATCAGGGTTCTCAATATACGAGCGAAAGATGTCAGCACTTTATGACAGCTCACAATTTAAAAAGCAGCATGAGTCGTCGTGGTAATTGCCATGATAACGCGGTGGCAGAAAGTTTTTTCCAGTTGCTGAAACGAGAACGCATAAAGAAACGGATCTATAAAAATAGAGAAGAAGCAAAGGCTGATATCTTCGATTATGTAGAGATGTTTTATAATGCTAAACGTCGGCATAGTGCCAGTGAAGATCAACCCCCTGCAGTTTATGAAAGTGCCTGGTTCATGAGGCACGCTACCGTCTAGGAAACTGGGGTCTATTCA
>NZ_CQAZ01000120.1 GCF_001152565.1 Yersinia pekkanenii
ACCGGCAAGCAAAAAAAATATTGGGTGGAAATTCAGCTTGTTGACGAGCTTGGTAAACCTGTAGCTGGCATGCCTTACAAAGTTGAAAATGATGCAACCCGGTGTAAACATTCGAGCAGTAATGAAGGCCAAAGCGACAGTAATGGGCTCATCAGAATAGAGCAACTTCACTGGCTAGATTTGACCCTGACAATAGATGCCCAGAAGCTGGCGGATGAAATGGAGACGCGCCCGCTGGGTATTACCCGCAATCCCCGTAGTAGGCAAACAGTCAATAAGAAAGAAAATTCCGATTGGCGCTCAAATGTGCAGATAAGCTCAGAGCAGCAAGGATATCTGTACCATTACGCCACGATTGGAGAGCTTTGTGACTGCGCGCCGGAAATTAAAGGATGGAAAGATGAAACATTACCCCGTTTCCATTTTCCGCCGGACAAGTCGCTGAAAGGTCTGGAGATTGGCCGAGAACATCTTGAGAAGCGGCACGTTATTGAAATTTGTCCGTTCCGGGCGTGGGTGCTGGCACTGCATGATACAAAAGAGTATTCCCTGGCTAACGGCTATAACCTTGGCTTAATGGCGAATATGGCCTATGCAAAGGCCGGAGAGGGAGTTATAAAGCCATTTTTCTTTGAGAAGTGCCTGGATCTGTCTACTACACCGAGATATGAAGAGTTCCCGTCTTACCCTCAGGCTTTGGTTGTGGATGTGCCATTCAGCCAGCGTTATACCACAGCTGAATTCTTAGACTCGACCCTGCTTAAAAAGAGCAGCGCTAACCGACCATTACTTGATAGTACTCAGTTTTTTTACGTGGAATGTGGAGAATATTTGATCGTTGCCTGGCGTGGCACACAAGAGGTCCCCGACTGGTTAACCGATGGAGCTTTTTCACCGCAACCCTGTCCGGCTGAACTGGCAAAATCTGGATGTATCCACGGAGGATTTCTGGATGCATACCAACTGGCAAAACAACGGTTTAACGATAAATTTAATACTATTAAGGACCAATTGGATAGAGGAAAAAAACTGTTTATCTGCGGACACAGCTTGGGAGGGGCGCTGGGGCTGACTTATGCGGCTGAAATGAAAGGTTATGAACCGCATCTCTACACTTATGGCATGCCACGTACCTTTACCGCTGATGCGGTGGGGAGTTTGTATCAAATAACTCATTATCGACATGTAAATGACACTGACACTATTACCAGCGTTCCGTTTGATGCAGATATGGATAACTGGCTGTATGGAAAATTTGGCCCTCTCGGTAGTACGTTGGGTTTTTTCTGGACGCTGCTTGCGGAACTGCCCGCTCAGATGGTCGGTGCTTACGTTGGGGAACATTACTGGCACCACGGAAAACCGGTGGTGTTCTTCCGCACAACTCAGACCCACTCATCTGAAGAGTGCCAGGTGATGATGAACCCCAATACCTGCCGCCGCCTTAGCTACAGTCTGCCACGTAAGGCCAAGTTATTCCTGGTACCTTCCCTGTCAGAAACTGAGAATGAAGAGGCCAAAGAAGCGCAGGAAGCGTTTGTTCGTGAATACCCCGGAGAGGATATGCAGCGAATTTTCCCACGGAATACTAACCCTAAGTTTGACCATATGACGAACCCCATGCGTCATTCGATGGCAAGTGAATATCTGCCATTTCTTAATAACCAGCTACTGGAGTCTGCCTGGCCAGAGTTGGCAATGCAGCGTAAGACCAGGCGAGATGCGTTTCAACTACAAATGAATCAGTATGTCGACAGTACGCCTGTGGAAGAGTTGACACGTAACCGGATGTTTCTGGCTCTACAGAAAATGTTGGGTAGCGCACTGGATATCACTAAGAAGACACCTGGTGGTGAGAATGCACTTATTCGTTTTAAATCCGTTGTGGGAGAAGAAGTTGAAATTATCTAATTGCCTTAGTCTGTTAGCACTAATACTTCCTCTGAGCGGTTGTGCCAGTCGGCCGGATTATACCCTCAACCCTCCTGCCAGTTCTGAGTGGGTGACCGTGACCGTTAAGCTTCCACCGCAAACGGAAGTCACGCCCATGGATGTCCTGTACCGCTCGGACAAATGCCAGCGAGAGGATTATGACAGCACCACTGAATCACATATCCGTAAAGAACGGGGGTTTAACCCTCGAGTCGAAAGGATGACGCAGCAAGGAAGAGGTGATATCTGGGAGGCTCGTATTGCTCTAGACGGCGGTGGTAGGTGTGAATGGAAACTGAGTACTGTCAGAGTTGATCTACAACTTATTAATAATACCTCCCTGACAAAAGGGAAAGATATAACGTCTACAAGCTATGTATTTGCTTTTGATGATGAATTTTATAGCGGAGGAGGATTGCCAGGACTAAAGAAAGATGTACGCGGTAATCTTAATATAAATACCGATTTTTTCCCCATGATATATATCAACCATACATTTAACGAAACCTATATTGAGATGTTTGGAGGGAGTGTGAAAAACGAAAAGTGGAGCAGACATTACAGAGTTTACAATACTAAAAATATAATTATTGAACCTACATTACATATTCAACAGGTTGTAAAGCTTGAAAGTTCAAAAAACAAAGATGAACCTGCAAATATGACAATAATCTATCCTGATGGAACAATTGGACATGAACGTACGAGAGTACCTGATTATGAAAAACTGCTCTCAATGAAATAGTTATTAAAAAATCCACACATAGGACTGCCTGCTTCTTATATATCACGGAGGTAAAAGTTGAAATCATCTATGAGGTATGTTCCATTAAAAATATTGTATCCACAAAATACCATTCCTTTTTTGTTTTAACTGGCTGAATGAAATAAAAGTTAAACGCCATTCTATTTAAAAAATTTAATTTACCTGGAAATTAATTATGTCCAGAGGACTCGTTTTACTCGGTGATAAAACAACGCATGGCGGTTCAGTTATTTCCGCCTCTTCCACAATTACAGTGAATGGCAAGAAGGCCGCATTAGTAGGCGATATGGTGAGCTGCCCAGTTAAAGGGCACGGTACAAACCCGATCGTTGAAGGTATGCCGCAACGAACCTGTGGAGGCCGTGCCGTCGTTATTGATGGCTGCAAATGTCAGTGCGGTTGTCAGGTGATCTCTAGTGCGTCAAACAGCACGATAGGATAATCAATGGGCTGGGAACGAACTAAAGCATTAACCTCGGAACTGTCACCGCCACCTTCACTGATACGGTGGCTGCTGGCAGGGGCCATGATGATGATCGTGGGCGTACTGTTGTTTAT
>NZ_CQAZ01000121.1 GCF_001152565.1 Yersinia pekkanenii
AAAAAACACAAGCGGCGGCAGTGCCAGGTATCCAAGAAAACCTGATTAATCGTGACTCCATTACACCACCATTAGCCGTTGCGGGGCATAGCTTACTTTCTGAAATATCGCGGCCGGAAATCGCGCCAGCTGGGCAGATCATTCGTGTTCGATTAGATGAGGTCTATTCAATCGAGCAGGTGCGTCCAGACGAAGATTTTGAAGAGGAAACGCTGAAGGGGATGGAGGAAACATATGACGAAGTTGGCATGTTGACGCCGCCGCGTGTGTTCCCTCGTGATAAAAGTGGCTACCGGATTTGGTTCGGCGAAACCCGTATACGCAGTGCTCGTCGACATGGTGATGAGTATATTGATGTCTATGTGGGTTTACCGCCGAAAAATGACAAAGTGCGGTTACTTGGTCAGTTGATCGAAAACCTCCATCAGTCAGGATTGAAACCGCTGGCGACCGCCAATGCCATGCTTGAGCTGAAGAATAAGTGGAGCATGAACGGCGAGCAGATAGCGAAATCACTCGGCAAACCGGTTTCCTTTGTCAGTAAGCATATGCGGTTATGTGATGCGCCGGCAGTAATAAGGGACTTATTGAAAGATAAGATTACGGGTGATGTCGATCTTGTCTATACGCTGTGCCAAATCCATGACCGATCACCTGTGATTGCCAAACAGTTAGCTCAGACAGCAAGAACGAAGACATTAACCAGGCAAGTAGCAAAAGCGGAGTTGGCTAAACTCAAAAACCGTAAGACGCCAACTGACATCGAGCAGAAAAATAAAACAGCGGTAAATACTCCGTCAGTCGAAACGAAAGAAAAAACTTCACCAAATAATGAACCAACGTCCCCGCCAGCAGAAACGTTGAGAAAAGAGGAGGCGAGTTCTGCGTTTAATGAAGCCAGGACGTCTGAAGCTAAAGCATCATCTAGTGCAGCAGCTGCGAGCCAGAAAGAGAATCGCCTGATTGTTCGAGTCGATGGCCAGATTGGCTATTTACTCATAAACAAAATGGCAGAGGAGTATGGCCAGGTGTGGGTAAAGCTGGAAATAGGCGAGTTATGTGTTGAGGCTAAGTCAGTGGCCTTGGTTGGTATCAAAGAGGCTTAGATGACTAATACCCCCTTTTCAGAGCTGTCACGGGCGTTTCGCGCCCGTGTTGTTAAAACGTGGATTATGTCGACTGATCTTTCAGCTGCTGTCGGGGCGGAAATGTTGAAGGACACCGGCGTTAAACATGATTTTGTAAGGCGTGATAATCCCGTGCTGGGTTCATCGTTGGTGGGATGGGCTAAAGACGGTCATACACCCTTATGGGCTTCTCAGTCGGCATTAGTTCTATTGTTAGAAAAGAACTGGTCACCGGTTAGCCATGAAGATTGGGCAGGCTTTGCCGCTATATTCATCAAAATACATAGGGATGCTGACTTTGAAACTTTAATTGATTCGGTGCCTGAATCAATTAATAGAGACATTGCTGCGGGTTGGTTAAGTGCTGCAATTGAAGAAGATGCGCGTTACAAAGTGTCAAAGAAAAAGGCGAGAACATGACATTTCGAGAGCTTGAAAAAATCATTGTTGCTACGGGCCGGAAAGGTGATGCGTTGCTGCTCCTTTCGCTATTGCTGGATTATTTTGATAACGGGATCGTGTGCGTCGATATTGATACTGTGATGGCTGAAACTGGTCTAAAGAATGCGAATATCTCTGCGGTGACAAATCGTCTTAAAGAGTTGGGGGCGCTCACTATCTTGTATAAAGATATACGCAATGAAGATAGTTTGTTTTCTGAGGTAAGAAATGGCCGTTGGTCAAAAGCATACTACAAACTTCCCCCGGTAATTTTGCAACTGTATCGCAGAGGATAATTTCGCATGCGAAATTGCTATTCTTGCCGTCAAATTGTGACTTTGGGTAAATCGCTCCACTTGGTGGTGTAGCAAGGGGAGAGTAAATCTCTCCTCATAGCCCAAGCCTGGTTTATCCCCTGCCCTGCAAACCAAATTTTGCCTAAACCACTTTGGTTGATTTTATCGATGATGTTCATTAATGGATCGCTATCAGCACGAGGCGGCATTTCATCAAACAAATCGATTTGCCCTGGTTTGTCGCAGAAATCATTTAGCATGATCCCTGCTTTTTGATATCTGAATCCCTCCCGCCAAATGGCATCTAATGCCCTGGTAGCCGCTGAAACGATATCGCGTGTGTCTTGGGTGGCTAGCATGAGTTTAATGCTGTAGTTGTTGCTGTAGAACGGCTCATTTATCGCGAAAGGACTGGTGCGAATAAAGACGTTTATGTGTTTGCAGTATTGTCGTTCGGCCCTCAACTTTTCAGCTGAGCGTTCGGCGTATTTGCAGATTGCCTGACGCAAACTTTCCTTATCTGTAATGCGTTCACCAAAAGAGCGACTGACGATGATCTGTTGTTTGGTGGGTAAGGTGTCTATCGTTATTGCCGGGATGCCATTAAGTTCTAAAACAGTGCGCTCGACGACAACGCCAAATGTTTTCTTTATCAATTGTAAATTGGCGTCGGCCAGCTGCAAGACCGTTTCAATTCCCATCGTCTTTAATTTGATGCTTAGCTGGCGGCCAATTCCCCATACTTCTGATACGGGCAATATGGCCATCAGTTTGCGTTGCCGGGTACGGTCAGATAAATCCACGACACCACCGGTTGCGGGCCATGTTTTTGCTGCGTGGTTGGCGAGCTTTGTTAGCGTCAGTGTTTGAGCAATGCCAATACCGCATGTTAATCCCGTTTGTTGCAGGACAGTCTCACGCACGCGCTGACCGAAGTTTAGCAGAGACTCGTAGTTGGGGTTCCGTGCACATTTCCCCGAAAGATGCCATCTGACGACTAAAAAACATTAATAATCATG
>NZ_CQAZ01000122.1 GCF_001152565.1 Yersinia pekkanenii
ACATATGCAGGGCATCCGGGCCATCATCATGATCGGCTTTGGGGAAATGACGTAATTGTTCAATCAGCGTGGTCTGGCTGGAGTGCAGGCGGATCAAGCCATTCACCATATGGGGTTGCAATGACTCGATACGTAACAGTTTATCGGTGTGAGGAATAACGGCGCGGGCTGGCACCGGTATACCGGCAATGGCGGAGCGCTTGATGAGTTCCGTGCGCAGGAACTCCTGAAACTGTACGGTTTCAATGCTCCACACCAGGCAGCGATAAACCTTCTGTAACTCGATAATGTCTGAGATTATCTTATCGGGAACCCGTTTGCGGATTGCGGCCTCGACCACATTTAGAGTGCCCGTGTGACGGTTAAAGCCGCCGACCAATAAGGCGGAAGGGTCACGACTGGCACCCTGTTTGCCCAGGCTAGGGTCACAAGCCCCGTAGAAAACCCACTCATCAAGCCGGTTAACCCAAAAGTGAAACACACCTTCGCCTGCAAAAATCGCATCTTCACCGCTGACCGGATCATTCTGATATTCAGCGTCAAAGGTGGCATGACCATCACGCGCACGGATAAGCATCAAGGCGAGGATAGGACGCGCAGACCAGGACACAATAGCCCCCTCGTCCATCTCTGCGCGGTGTTGCTGATAGTAGGCATTGGCCAGCATCTCACCATCCTGACCGTTGTTGCGCAGGATCTCTTCCCATTTGTCCCACAGCGACATGTTATATGGCCAGCGTATCAGGGCTTTAAAGCGGGCGACGCGCCACAGTGGGTTTTTGAGGGTACGGGAAAGGACAGAATCATAGTGCAGGATAGTCCCGATGTAGATCACATCGAGCTTACCACCCGCCGTTCCCAGCGGTAACACGGTCTTCTTCAGCCAGTTTTCCAGCTTCTCGCGTTGCTCCGGGCTGCGGACTTGCTCGTCATTCTCGATATCATCCAGTACCACCAGATCAGGACGGTATGGCCCATGACGTAAGCCGCGCAGTTTCTTACCCGAACCGGCGACCTGAACCTTGATATCGTTGCGGGTCAGGATAGTCCCCATTTGCCACACACGGCCCGCACCACAAACATCGGGGAAGTCCATCAGCAAACGGGGGTTGTAGACCAGTTCAGCTTTAATGGCTTCCAGCATCGGATAGGCTTGATCAATGGAGTCCATTACGATGACCGGGTAATGCTTGATGCCACAAATGATGGCCCACAGGACAAAGAGCTGACTGACAAGAGTGGATTTGGCTTCACCACGCGGGGCGGCAATGGCATCGTTCTCGCCCTTGGGACTGGCGACAATTTCCGGCAGGCGACTGAACAGATATTTATGCAGTTCGCTTTTGTCTTTATGGCGAACATAGTGCGGGAAATAGTTCTCGATAAAGAACTCATACCCCGTCACCGGGTCTTTTACCCGCTGGTGACGTTCCGCTACGGCAGTAGCCGAGGGGTCAAAACCTACATCCTCAGCTTCAATGGTTCTGCGCAGGCTGGCGGCAAGGTCTGCCAGTTCGCTGGAAAAGTCACGCGCAGTGAATTTCTTTGCCATAGTGCTATTCCAGCGCCTTATTGATTTCGTTAATCAGACGGTCACGGGCCTGATAAGTCAGTTCGCCATACCCCACTTCAGCGTCATATTTCCCTGCTGATGTCGTCACAACAATGTAGCCATTGCAGTTGACTTCTACGCTGAGAATATCGCTGGCCATAACACTGCAATTACTCGCCAAACGGATTAATTTATCAGCCATAGTGTTTCTCCACTTCATCACCAAAGGGTTCTAATATCTCGACGAACGCCGCTAAATGCTGGGGGTGCTTCTCAGAAATAAAGATGCTGAGTTTCTGGAGTACATCCAGCGCAGTAGCCAACTGGCTAGTTTCCGGCAATATCTTCTTACTGGCAGATATCGCTTTGTTAAAGGCATCAGCCAGGCTAGCCAACAATTCGACGCGTTTTTGAGCCGGGAGCTTAGAGTCACCGTTAAGCTGCTCCAGCGTAGTCTGGTACTGCGTGACCAGGCCAGTCAGTACCGCCCGCGCAATGTCCTCCAGTCCGCCGCCTGCGATAACGTGAGCGGCCCGCAATTTATCCCAATCATCGCCATTATCCTGCGCCTCTTTTTTCCAGCGGCGGGCGGTAACAAAGGGGATTGCCGCCTGAGCAGCGGCGATTTCCAGTGACATCTGGCCGAAAACATACGACCTACGCAGCCTGTCCCGTGTTTCCTGCGGATGCGCCATCGTTACAGCCCCAGACGGGCTTTAATAAGCACGATAGCTGTCGCAATAAGCCCCCCGGATAACCCACCGGCAATGGCTCCGGCCACGGCACCACGGCGGGGAGCCTCAACCTGAATTGCCGTCATATTGGTTTCTATCCGTTCAAGTTTTAAATTAATGTCTGCCAATATTTCCAAGTCCTGCCCTGGAATAAAAAGCTGATCTAACTGAGTACTTATTTTTTTCAGCGCATTCACTTCACTCTCAACGACATGAACACGTCGACTTCTGCGTTTCTGGCGTGATTTCATTTGTCTGCCTTCTTATCCAATTTTCCGTCAATACGATCAATGGCACTTCTGACATCACGTAATGTCGTCATCATGAGGTCAAAGTTTGTTTTTGCATCTTCACGCCGTTGATAATCGGTCTTTATATTCTCAACCGACTTTTCCAGCGCAGTAATATCCTTCTTGAGTTCGTTAATCCATAAACCAAAAAGAGTCGAAACCAATCCCAAAATAATTTGGAATGCCATCGCCAGGTCAAATATCACTTAGCACCACCCGAATAATATTTATTGATTTGTATTAATTGCGTTTCTAATTGCTGGCACCACTTTCCATAATCTGTGGCGTGGGCGAGAATATCGTCTGGTGGTAACCCGTTAACGGCGCGCTGGGTTTCGTGGGCAGTTGGTGCAGCGCCGCTGGCGGCGGGTTGCACTCGCTGATCACAATCGGGGTAACCGAGGGCTGACCGATAGACGCACAGGCTGTGAGGCCCAAGGCCAGTATAGGCAGCGCCATCTTGTTGAGTCGCATCATTGATTTGCCTCTTGAGTCTCT
>NZ_CQAZ01000123.1 GCF_001152565.1 Yersinia pekkanenii
GTAGGGCCAGAACGGTGATTTTATCCGGGTCTAGCCAGTAGGTCACTTTGTTGCATTTCAACTGGGAATGGGGCTAACGCAATATAGACAGATTTGTTGATAAGCCGTTTATCCTGATGCACTATAATGAAAATACAATCCATATAAACAATAGGATACAGACTATCTATCCAGTGGGCGATTACGCTAGGTTGTGACTTACTCTATTACCGCATCTGTCACTTTGGATATCAGTGTTGGGGGACACCTCTGAATCGTAAAGTTTTTTAAACGTGTTGGTAATCTCTCGGGTGGTCATCCCTTGAGTATAAAAGGCTAAAATTTGCTCATCAAACCCAGTCAGTCGGGTTTGACCTTTTTGAACAATAACGGGGTCAAATTCACTGTTGCGATCACGGGGTGTCTCGATGGCCAGCTCGCCGTACTGTGAAGTGAGCATTTTGGATGAGAAGCCGTTGCGACTGTTACCACTTTCTCGGCCTTCAGTGGCGCTTTTAGCATAGCCGAGGTGTGTTCCATCTCAGCGCCCAACGCGGCTTCTACCGTCATTTTGACGAACTGGTTGAGGATCTTATTGAGGTCAGCTTCAGTTTTGATATCTTTTGCCAGTTCACCAGTGATCTGACGCAACATTGCGAGCTTGGGAGTATCCGGTGTTCGAGGTTTTTTCGCCATGACTCATATCCTTTTGACTTAACACGCTATAGGAATATAAGCATTTACACAATTTTCAGGACAGGCCCATTTATATATTATATCGGATGATATTCGAAAAGCAGTATTTGTTAATCCTAACGGGAGTATAGAGTATTATGAGAACGGTACATAATGTTTTTAGAGCAGATACACGTGATTTTGAGACAGTACAAAGACAAGAAATGGAAGGACATGGGGGGTTTCGTCCTCATGTACCAAATCCTGGATTCGTACAAAGAAATAATCTTACCTATCATTTTCAAGGGGTGGGAGACATTCCAGATTCCAATCAGGATGTGAGTGCTTCTGTTGCTACAACATGGAATTTTGAACGTGTTGTTGCTATTACTATGCAGCTTATTGATCCGAATGACGATCCAGAGTCAGAACATCAATTCGATCCGGACTCTTCGGCATATATTTACGATATTAGACCGGCAGAAAATTTTTTTGATTTAATCGGATCCTTTGAAATGGCAATATATCAGGCCAGATCGGAAAGAGATAGCGATAGGGTAGAGAGACTTTCTGCGCTGCTTGAAGAGTTTTCAGATATGGATGAAATCGTCGCACACAATGGATTTGGGCCTGATAGGGTTATTCGATATGCCGAACTCACGGGAGAGATGTTAAATACTATTCCTATGAGCGAACTTGCAAACCCACAATATTGGGAAGACAACGGGCTTTGGACTGTGAATGATAACTATAATCGTGCGTACGATAATGATTATAGCAATCCATTACCGTATGAGCCAAGGCTGATAGGAACCCCTACTGGATATGTAATAGGAATAACTGGTGAACCTCTCAGGTTAGATGAGTTTACCCCTCTTATTTATACTCCTTTATCTTTGAGGAATTCACACTTCTCACATAATAGACATAGTAGATCTGTTAACGTAGGCAAGGTTGACCAACCTACCATACCTAAGCATAAACGAATAGCAGCTTATTTTTATGATACAGAATATTACATCCGATCAAGTATAAAAAGAACAGCCGTAGTAGATATGTCACAAAATGAAAGTGGGGCTAATGTTTATGTTTATCAGGATTTGGGATTAATTAACCAACTATGGAGATTACAATACCATAAGGATAAAAAAGCCTATAAAATAGTTAGCTCAAAAAATCCAAAATTGTGCTTAGCTTGGGATAGTTACCGCACAGAAACCTCTGTGGTAGTGCGTCAGGATACGGGGGGGACAGATGACGAATTTTGGACCATTGAACCTACCAAGGATGGTTTTTTCACCATCAAGAGCTTTTATAGCGAGTTTGAAAAAACATGGGTATTAGATTTAACCAACAGTAATACTAATGACCGAGCTGATATAAAGGTTTACCCCCCTAATAATACCATGGCTCAAAAATGGGAAATCACATCAAGGAAGCTTGCTGTTCTTCCTGATGGAACATATCAAATACGAAGCAGCATCCATTCTAATGCAGTGATACAGCTATCAAAAACCTCAGATTGGCCCAATGTAAATATCCATGAAAATTTATATCAACCTAATCAAGTTTGGATATTTAGTTATATCAAAGAAAAAAGAGCTTACATTATATCATCAGGATTAAAAGAAGACCGTTTCTATTTGAGTTGGGATAGCAATCATAGGCCAGAGAACATATTTGGGTATAAAAAGGGACTTTATGATGATCAGTGCTGGATAATTGAAGAAACAAAGGATGGATTTTATGTGTTAAAGAGTTATAAAGATGAAAAAAAAGCAATAGATTTAAGTTACTCTAACATAAATAATATGACCAATATACAATTTTATCCGCGCAACAATAGTAAGGCGCAAAAATGGCAAATTGAACCGGTGAATAACCCCATTATTCCAGATGGGGTGTACAAAATATCGACTAAACTAAACTACAGAAAGGTGCTTGATTATAGACAGCCATCTTTTAATCTTGTGATACAAGACGACATAAAATTAAAAACTTCAGAGTGGCGTATTGTATATGACTACAAATTAAAAGCATATCGCATCCTAAATGAAAATTTCTCAAATATGGGGATTTTTTTTCAAAAAGAAAACTCTCCTGTAAAAATTGATAATGTAGACTCTGTTGCAGATGACAGGTCATATTGGATAATAGAATATGATCAGAATAAAGGTGGGTATATTATAAGGAGTCTGGTTTATCCAAGTCAGATTTTCAAATTAAATGACAGTACTGCAAATGGTACTGATGTACTAACGTATTATCCTATTTCTTTAGAAGACAATCAAATTTGGAATTTTATTCCTGTAAAATAGGTATCGTATCTGGGGGGGGCCGACGCCCCATTCCCAGTTGAAATGCAACAAAGTGACCTACTGGCTAGACCCGGATAAAATCACCGTTCTGGCCCTAC
>NZ_CQAZ01000124.1 GCF_001152565.1 Yersinia pekkanenii
TTAGATGTTGTTACGTGACAAAGCTGTAGCTAATGCCACTGGTGATTAGTTTTTTTGGTTTGCACTTTTCAGCGCTCGATTGAAGTGTTTAATGCGGGTGGTGATTAAGCTGCTAAATGTTTGTTATTTGGGAATGGCTTCAATTCTTCAGCCTCCACGCGACCATCATCATGAATGATGACCGTAATATTCCGTCCGAAGGCCAAAGCCTTGCTGATCGCACTCTGTCGAATGCCAAAAATTTCAGCCGTCTTCTCTTGGCCTTTACTGGACACAAACTCTTCTAACGGGATTCGTTCCATAAAGGTCTCCTTGTGAATCAATATCAATTATCACTGTTAGTAATGATACTGTCAACACTAATGGTGATTGGTGGATATTCCTATTGGTGATAAATTTAGCCTATGAAAAAGAAGCCTTTAACAAACGAGCAGTTAGCTGACGCTGAAAGATTAAAGTTAATCTTTGAAGCTAAAAAAAATGACCTCGGCCTTTCGCAGGAAACGCTGGCCGAGCAGCTGGGCATGGGCCAAAGCGGAGTGTCTCAACTATTGAATGGTTCTAACGCTATAAACGCGACGCATGCAGCTCAATTTGCAAAGGCACTAGGAATCAAAGTTGATGAGTTCAGCCCTTCGTTAGCTAGAGAAATAGCCGAAATGTTTGAGGCTGTAGACCAAAATGGAAATCAGGTAAGGCGTTATACGTACCCGCTTCTTACTGAAGTTCAGGCGGGGGCATTCGCTGCGGTAGGATCGTTTCGTGAGGCTGACGCAAAATGCTGGGTTGATACGACCAGAAAGGCGAGCAATGATTCATTTTGGCTGGAGGTTTCTGGGCATTCCATGACGGCACCACCAGGAAGCAAACCGAGCTTTCCAGAAGGTATGTTGATCTTAGTTGACCCAGCAGAAGATGTTGACCCTGGTGACTTCTGTGTCGCCGGTATCTATGGAGATACCGAAGTAACATTCAAGAAATTCGTTTGGGAGGATGGCAAGCCATGGCTGGAACCTCTAAACCCCAATCCTCGCTACCAAAGCATTGAGTGCAATGATAACTGCCGGATCATCGGGAAGGTAGTTAAGGCTCAGTGGCCCGAAGAGACATTCAGCTAACCCACTGCTAGCCCATAGAGGGGTGTGGGATATATTTTGTTTTACTCAAATGGATTGTAAAATGTCAAAATCTGAAGACATACAAAATAAAAATCTCGCAAGGAAGATTTCATTAGCGCAATTATCTGAATTTTTGCAGCAGTTCAGCACTAAAACTAACGTGGTGTTCTGCCCTGTTTGCAAGAAGTCAGACTGGATATTGCCTGTGTGGGATAAAGACAAAACGAAACCGGTAATAATTACACAGCCATTACCTGATAGCGATGGGGTTGGAATGTGGCTTTTCCCTGTAATTTGTGAGCACTGCACATACACCATGCATTTCAGCACGCCGCATATCGTTAAAAAATTACAGGCTGAAGGTAAATTATGAGAATCGGGTGCGCTGATGATGGATTTTTCTACGGGATAGAACCGCCTCCGCAAAGAAATCCCAAAAGGAAAGATGATAAGCGTGCTAGAATTGAAAACCATGATGGCAATAAAATTTATGTTGCTGAAACAATTTCTATTGAAATCGAAGTGGAGGAGGTAGATATGAAAATTCAACCAAATGCCCCTCTTTCTTTTGGTGGGGCTCTTAAATTAGCTGGTGCCACCCTACTAATTACAGGCACTGCCATGTGGTATGCATATGATCAGGTGCAAGGGCAGATATCTGAAGTTAGGTCAGAAGTATCATCTTTAAGGTCTGATAATCGAGAAGACTTTAACAGGATCAATGATCGGATGGACTCTATAGCCAATAAGCTTGATGCTAAAATAGACGCTATTGGCGATAAGACTGACAATAAGCTCGATAAACTAACCGACATTCTAAATGATATTCGACGCGACCAGCCAAAAGAACAAAAGAATTAGCCCCCACTAACCCGGCCATTCGCCGGGGTTTTTGTGCCTGTAATCTGACTATCTCACTGCTCTAATAGCTTTATCGCCAACTCCATTGCGGTCTTCATCTGCTCCGGCCGTTCGTGATTACTCGCCAGTGCCGTTCTAAGCGCATCAGCTATCACTACCCTCTTCGTCTCATAGTTAGCCTCAGCCAAAATAAGCACCGCATCCCCTATCACTCTGCACATTTCGTTATATAGCGCGTCTGCATCTTCTGTGTACATATCACCTCCGCATAAATTTCACCCAATTTAGCACACTTTTCACGCCTGTTAGCCAGGCGCGAAGGGGCACGTCTGAATTATTTTTAAATTAAATTACCTTAAAAATCAAAATCAAAATCACCACTAGTAATTTATTATCACCATTAGTGTTGACTATCGAATTACTAATGGTGATAATCATTCCATCGAAACGGCAGGACGCCAAAAATACAACAGGAAGTTAAAACTCAATCGAGCGCTGAAAAGTGCAAATAACCAAACGAGATAGGTTTGGGGTGTGGTCGCAGAGCCTAAAAGTAACGCTTACCCATGCGCAGATGAGGTGGCGAATCTGGATGGTAGACGACACTGCTGCGATGCGGGTCACGATGCCACGTTGACCACACCACCAAAGCTATCTCAGGAGAACAACATGATTAAGCCGCACACTATCAAAGAAAATTGCCGCAGCCGTCGTGATGCACAGCGTAAAGCAAAGCAGCAAGCATATGCCAGCGCTAACCCTATGTCAGTCGGTCGCAAGTATCAGGTTAATACCCAAACAGTCCCACTAGTTAGACGCGCTGGTTACTCACCTGCTCCACTACGGATGATTGCCAGAGCGGCATTTGGTCGAGTTAAAGCGTACAAGATGCACATTCTCCGCGCTTCGTATCTGTTCGAGTATGAGTTCAAGCGCAAACCGGTAATTGAGGGCGGGTTGTGTTTGCCTGAAGTCGCTAAGTTTGCAGCAGGCTTCCGTAAGTCAGAAGCATTAACAGCGAGG
>NZ_CQAZ01000125.1 GCF_001152565.1 Yersinia pekkanenii
TGATTGAACAATTACGTCATTTCCCCAAAGCCGATCATGATGATGGCCCGGACGCCCTGCACATGTTGTGGGCGCTGGCCATTTCCGGCGCGGGTAACTTTGAATTTAAAGCGGTTCCGCGTGGTTACGATAATGATCGTGGCAGTCGGTTCGGCTCGGGAGGTTGGTAGTATGGGACAAATCGTTGACCAGTATGGTCGTCCGCTTAAACGTGAAGTACTGAAAGAGTCTCAGACCTCACAGGTGGCACAACTTAACCGCCAGTGGCCACTGCATCCATCCAAAGGGCTGAGCATTAGCAAGTTGCCACGTATCCTTGAAGCGGCAGAACGCGGGGACTTGGCAGCTCAGGCAGATTTATTTGAGGATATGCTGGAGCGTGATGGTCATATCTTCTCTGAGATGGCCAAGCGCAAGAATGCCTTGTTAACGCTGGACTGGAGCATTGAGCCACCGGAGAACGCCACTGCCGCCGAAAAAGAGCTGGCAATGATGGTTTCTTCGTGGATGAAATCCCTCCCCGATATGGAGGATATTATCCTCAATGCGGCCGATGCTATTGGTCATGGCTTTGCGGCGCAGGAAATTGAGACCTGGGAACTGGAGGGAAATATCTGGTTGCCAACTAAAGTGGTGCTGCGCCCCCATCGCTGGTTCAGTACCACGCCAGAGACTAACGACGAAATACGCCTCAATGACGGCACCTTCAATGGTTCCGAACTCTGGCCATTCGGCTGGTTAGTGCATACGCACAACGCTAAGCCGGGGTTTATTGCCCAGTCCGGTCTATACCGTGTATTAGTCTGGCCTTATTTGTTCAAAAACTACGCCTTGCGTGACCTGGCTGAGTTTCTTGAGATTTACGGTCTACCTGCCCGCGTCGGTAAATACATGCAAGGGGCCACTGAGAAAGAAAAAGACTCGTTGCTTCATGCCCTGGTGACACTGGGCCATGATGCGGCGGGTATTATTCCAGACGGCAGTTCGATTGAGTTTCACTCTGCGGCCAGTGGCCAGGCTGACCCATTCCAGGCAATGATTGATTGGGCTGAACGTACCGAGTCTAAAGTTATCTTGGGGGGAACACTTACCAGTCAGGCAGACGGTAGAACATCAACCAATGCCCTGGGTAATGTCCATAACGATGTGCGTCACGATATTCTGGTGGCAGATGCCCGTCAGTTGGAAGGGTTCTTCCGGGGCTTTATTCGGATGTTGCTGGCGCTAAATGACCAAGAAGTCAGCCCGCGCCGACAGCCTAAGCTGGTGTTTGATACCAGTGATATTGAGGATATTAAAGTCTTCTCTGAGGGGGTATCTAACCTGGTGAGTTCAGGAATGAAGACCATCCCGACCTCGTGGATCCATAAAAAACTGGGCATCCCTGTACCGCAGCAAGGCGAGGACGTGCTGATACCGCCAGAGCCCGCGCCCATGTCAGCCAGTTTGTCGCAACAGTTTAAATCCTTTGCGGCGTTGACCGCGAACCCGGAGAGTGACGACCCCGTGCAGGTGGTTCTGGATAATGCGTACTCTGTGCCGGAAGTCATTAATCAGGCTATGGGTAAACTCATTACACCCCTGGTGGCCGCCCTGAATCAGGGCCAGTCGCCTGACGAGGCCATCAATATTATCGCCGCCAGTTATCCGGCGTTGGATGACAGTCAGCTCCAGCAGCTGCTGACCCAGGCAATATTTGTGGCTGATATCTGGGGGCATCTCAATGCCGAAAGCTGATGTCAATCTAGCGGAGGCGATGACGCTCAAGCCAGACGAAGCCATTCGCTACTTTGAATCCAAGGGGTATACCGTTGGTTTCAACTGGCATGACGTGGAAGCCCGCGCCCATGCCACGGCGTTCACGGTGGCGGGGATACTGAAGCAAGATGTGCTGGAAGATGTTCGCCACAGCCTGAATGATAGCCTGCGTAACGGCACCACCTTTGAGCAGTTCAAAAAGCAACTTATCCCGGTGTTGGAGCAAAAAGGCTGGATGGGGAAAGGACTGGTGGCCGATGCGGATGGCGTTCTTGAGGGTAAGCAGCTCAGCCCGCGCCGACTGAAAACCATCTTCCAGACCAATATGCAGTCAGCCTATAACGCGGGCCGCTATGAAGAGCAACTCGCCAACGCCGAGTTTCGTCCCTATTTGGAGCGAATTGCGGTCATGGACAGGCTAACACGTCCCAAACATGCCGCGTTAAATGGCTTTACCGCCCGTTATGATGATCCGGTCTGGCAGTTTATGTATCCGCCGGATGGTTACCGTTGCCGCTGCCGCGTTCGGGCGCGTTCTGAGGCGGATATCAACCGCTATAGCATCACCGTGCAATCCAGCCAGGACAGAATTGAGACCGTGCAACAGGCATGGGGGCCAAATGATACGCGCTCAGTTCAGGCTTTTCGTATCAATGGCGAGCTGTATACCCCGGATGCGGGCTTTGGTCACAATCCGGGCCAGGGTGATTTGTCCGCACTGGGGCAACGGTTAATGGATAAATCTGCGGTGGCGTCTCCGCGCCTGGCATCCATTGCCGTCAAAGAAACCCTGAGTAATAACACGCTGTTAAATGCCGTTAAAACAGATGTTAAACGCTGGGTCAATCAGGTATCACTCCAGCCAAAACCCAAGGGCTCGTTACGTCATCTTGGCGCTATTGAACCCGAGACCCTCACCAAACTGGAGATGCGCGGGCAAGCGCCTGGCTCTGTGACCTTAACCGCTTTCGATAATGCGGTACTGGATGCCCCCGGCCCGCTGTGGGCAGAACTGCCGGAACTGTTACAACGTCCGGTGGCGACATTGCTCGATAATGAGCAACTGGTCTATATCGTTCGCCAGGGAAACGAGGTTATGGGTGTGACGGCTCCGCTAACCGGTGGCAATACCGGCTTGTCACTCAACCTGATGCATAAAGGCGCTGCGCTGACGGAAGCGCAGCGCGGTGAATTGGCGAAGTTGCCCATACTGGCAGGG
>NZ_CQAZ01000126.1 GCF_001152565.1 Yersinia pekkanenii
ACGTCTCATTACTGGCTTGGCTTTAACGTCAGAACGTTTAATAGTTGCAAAGATAAATACAGCTAGGCTAGAATCCGCCTTAACCTTATTAAGACCACCGCAGGCATTATTTAAGGCTAGGCTCTGGTATTCGATTGGTGTCATTACCAGAGCCGAACTAATACGATTAGATAAGTTATTCATGATTTAGCCTCACCGGTTTCTTTTTTTGAATAAAATTCAGCTATATCTTCAATCTCTATAATTGCTTCGATAACTTCTGAGCCGCGAGTTAATAAAAGACCTATATTAGCCATATCGCCGCGCATTTCATTATCGGGGTATTTTTCATTATCACAGGCCCAAAACATTAGATTGCCAATAGCCTTGAATCCATCAATGAAACATTCTCTTGTTGAACCGGCAATACTTGAAATATCTTTTAAGTCCTCTGGTTGTTTCTTGATGTGGCTTGAGTCAATAAACAAGTCTTGAACTCTGATCATATCTACCTCGTTATTGGGTGTGGGGTTAAAATGTTATTTATTTTTATGAGATAAGATCTAAATCTGCATTTAATTTATGGGCCAAGGTTTTTACTGCTGATATAGAATCAACGTATTTTCTGTCAACACCATCATCCAAATCCATTCGCTCAAGTATTAATCCAATTAAGGAGAATATATCGGCTGACTCATTGGTGATTTTTTTCAAGAGTAGTTTTGTTTGATTTTCCATGATTAACTCCGTTTGGCTTCCGATGGAGTTAATTTATCTCAAAGATAAACTTTGGTAAATAGCAAAATGATAAATAATTTACGCTAAAAATGTCATTTTAAGATAAATTAATGATATATAAAGGTAAATAATTTTATCTTTAAGGTTTGGGCGAAAAAAAACCAGCGCAAGGCTGGTCTATTTGATAAAACTTGATTTTTAGTTATCCGAGCCTGGAGTAGGCCATTTGCCATTTACCCACGATAAAACCCTCAATATGAAAATCCTCCTCATTTTCAGAATTTATCTCCCATCGTTCATAAGCTTTATTGTCACTAATAACGGCAATTTTATCTTTCAGCATTTGCAATCGTTTGATATGAGAGCTTTCGCCATAGGTAAAGGCATAAATACCATCACTCCTGAACGTTTTAACAGTGATATCTATAACAACCAGCTCTCCAGGATCTATTGTCCCCAGCATGCTGTCACCATGAGCGGTTGTTAGCTTGAGTGAGTTGGCAGGGCGAGAACCAAACATACGTTTCGCATACTCAGGGTCAACTTCTATTGACTGAATTATATCAGGGTAATCTCCGTTCACTCGCCCCCCTCCGCAACTATGCAATGTATCCAGTAACTCCAGCCTGTATGGATGATCAGTATAACCTTTACCGATATTTTGCAAGTTAAAGCGAGTTTCTACAGAGTTATCACCAAGAATTTTATTTGTTCGTGTGGACTGATCATGCTCATGGGGTACGTCCAACCAGCCTTTCATTAGACCGAGATTTGATTCAACTCGACGCGCAATAATGTCACCTACGTTGCGGGTTGCGTTGATGCTGACCAACTGACTAAGTTGAGATGCAGGCAACCCAATCGCATCAGCAAATTGAGCCTTTGTTTTCCCCTCGTGAATAAAGCTATCCATGAGGGTGCGCAAATTATTGCGTCTAAAGTCTTTAGTTTCCATTCGTACATAATCCCATCTGTTAGCAAAATGATAAATACCCAGAATGATAAATTTACCTTGTTATTAATTTATCGTAAAGATAAACTTTGATTTATCATTTTGTCACAGGATTTTATTATGAGTCATGACTTGCTTGGCTGGAGGAAAGTGTCCTCAGTTGAAGAGTGGCAGAGACTGGCAGATCTCTCATGCACCTCTCCTGGCTATCTAAATCTGATTGCTTACGGGCACCGTAAAGCGTCTCCGGCATTAGCGAAAAGAATCGAAGTAGCAACCAGCGGCGCTGTAACGAAAGAGCAGTTACGGCCAGATATTTACGGAGACTAACCCATGACTCCTGAAGCATTTATCCATAAGCACATTGTCGCCGCGCTGGTGGCTGATGGCGTCCCTGACGTGGTTGCCAGGGGGGGGGCAGATGAGGGAGTCAAGCACTATCACAAACTTGCTCAGGCAACCAAAAAAGGCCACTGCTTCGATGATTGTTTGAGGGAGGCGCGTCTGTGGGTTCAGTTCAATTGTTCGAAAGCAGAACGTAAGCCGAGCCGGAAGCGGCAACCAACATCTCAGATTCAGCTCGGATTGATTTAGCGGCAAAGGGGGTAGAGATGGCCTATGAGCAGTTCGTCCAGGTAATCATGCCGTCAGTATTTTGTCCTGAGGACGGCAAGTGGATTCAGGAGCAGTTACAGCAATTGGCACCCTCGTTGCGCAGAAAAGTTGTCGTGAAGTATGCCGAGGTTTATCAGGTCGCGTTTTACACCGAGTCTGTCTCATACCGTCAAGAGAACAAAGCAAGGCATGAGGCAAATACGCGGCTGAGATTGTTTGTAAAAAGCCACGGCAAGGCATTACAGGGTTACACGGTTAGTCCGCCGTTGGTGGCGAAGTAATAGCAGCCCTGAAATTTTCGGGGGAGTTGGCAAGTGCGACACGCTGACTTGAAGGTGTCAGGTGTTAGCAGGTTGAGATTCTCAGTTCGTCTTTTTTCGTATCAATGTACTTTCTAACTAGTACATGAATAAGGGAGAAGGAGGAGGGGGGTAAGGGGGGAGGTGGTTGTGGGATTGGAATAGGCCTTTTCCAACAGACAACTCCATAGGTTAGGTAACTCTCGATCTAGGGGTTATCCCTTAAAAATGCACCGTACTAGACAAATAGTACAACTGAGTGGGCATAGACCAGAAGAAAGGTTTTCCCTGGAATAGTTAATTGGCGAGAGGTTACACAATGCTGAACATTACACCGAACTTCGCACAGGAACGCGCTTTGAACATGCTGCGCCGTGACTGGAAGTCATTTAATTCATTCATGGTCTATGCGCCTA
>NZ_CQAZ01000127.1 GCF_001152565.1 Yersinia pekkanenii
CAGTGCGCCGACGGTCTGACTGTGGCCGTTGAGATTAGTATGGGTACCCGCCGCCGTGGTTAATCCAGCAGTCTGTCCCAGCGCATTATCGCTGCCCAGATTCAAGATGCCGCCACTCACCAACGTAATGCCGGTATAATCATTGGCCGTATTGGTCAGCGTCATTTCGCTATTATCCGCGCCGATAACCAAATTACCCATGCCGGTCACTTTCGCCTGCAAGGTGTAATCGGTATTTAGCGCCCCTTGCGACGTTAGCGTTAAGCTTTCAGCGGCAAGCAGATTCAACTGAGTCAGACCTGACGTAACACTTAAGCCACCATCACCCGACAGCGCATAATTATAAAGTGCCTCAGCAACCGTATTGCCCCCCTGAATAATATTTTCAGTTCTGCCATCACCCAGGCTAATACCCAAACGGTCCTGTAATGTCAGTTGCGCCAACTCCGCCGCCGACAAGATCGTGCCACTGCTGATTAATTGGGCTGAACTGCCCGTATCCTGATCGAGTAGGTTCCCACTGGTGGTGAGAGCGGGATCCACTTGGATGATGCTGTTGTCAGTCACTGCCAGCGTACCGGTGGTGATTAAACTGCCAGTAACAAAGGTTGTCGTCGCACCGTTAAGGGTCAAATGGCCTATCGACTGATTACTGCTATCCACCGCAACCGTGGTACCCGCAGATGCAACAAATGAAGCACTGCTCAATGCCGCGGTATTACTGCCACTCAGGGCAAAGGTACTGTTTTTCATATCAACCGTACCGGCGAATGCCGTGCCGGTATTAGTACCAAAATTGAAGGTGTTATTGGCAGTATCAATATTCAGGGTGCCATTACCGGTCAGTGCATGATCGAACAGCGCAATGTCGTCCAGATTCAGTGTGGCATTGACAATATCCACCATGACCGCACTGTCGACGCCATTGGTGTTGGTCAACGTGGCATTGGAGCCACCCGTGACCTGCAAGATGCCGTCGCCTGTGACGCTGTTGGCAAAGGTGCCGTTAAAGCCACTTAGCGCCAGAATATCCTGTGCTGATGCCAGCGCAATGCTGGCATCGACCCCCAGATTGGCGGTCGATGCCACCGTCAGTTGGCTATTACCCGCCAGCGCATACTGACCGCTGAAGCCACTGTTATCTGCGGTCAGCGAGGTGTCTGAGCCATTAATGATATCAATGGTGGAACCTGCCACACCGCTCAGTGTGTTGGCAATGCTGTCAGTGACGCCATCCAAAACCAGAGATGACGTCGCCGTATCCAATCCAACCGTGGCCGTCGATGCCCCCAGATTACTGGCCTGACCGACGGTTAATACACCGGCCGCATCAATATGATGCGCGCCGCTAAAGCTGTTATTGCCGGTCAGGGTCACCGCCGCATTGGTGTTGATATCACCGTCGCCGCTCAGCACGTTGGCTAATGCCGCATTGGCCCCGTTCAGATTCAGCTCACCCTTCACGTCGATGGCACTGCTGCCCAGCGTGCCGGCACCGTTCAGGGTGGCGAAAGCCCCATTGGCAATGTTGGCCTGGCCACTTAACCCGCTGTTGGCCCCACCGATGATCAGATCACCACTATTGACATTCAGGATACCGTCGCCAGTCAAGCCGCCGGTCACCGTTGATACTCCACCCGAGCTAAGGTTCAGCGTACCGCCGGTGATATCAAGGATACTGCTGTTGGACAGCACACCGCTGTTTAGCACCCCGCCAGTGCCCAGTGTTATCGTACCAGTATTGGTCAGTGCGCCGACGGTCTGACGGTAGCCGTTGAGATTAGTATGGGTACCCGCCGCCGTGGTTAATCCAGCAGTCTGTCCCAGCGCATTATCGCTGCCCAGATTCAAGATGCCGCCACTCACCAACGTAATGCCGGTATAATCATTGGCCGTATTGGTCAGCGTCATTTCGCTGTTATCAGACCCGATAACCAAACTACCACTGCCCGTAAGCTGAGCCGTCAGTGTGTTATTGGCATCAACTGCGCCTAACGAGGTTAAGGTTAATCGCTGACCAGAAGCTAAAGATAATCGGGTCAGTATCGAGGTCAGGCTTAAGCCACCACCTGCACTGGATAAAGCGTAGTCATAGAATGCCTGCGCGACAGTATTAGCACCCTGAATAACATCGGTTGAAGTATCAGTGCCAAGGCTGTCACCGGCAAAATCCTGTAATGTCAGTTGCGCCAACTGTGCTGCTGTCAGGAAGTTGCTGCTGTCGATTAACTGGGTTGAGCTGCTAGTGTCCTGATCGAGCAAGTTTCCACTGGTACTCAGGGCCGTATCGACGTTGATATTGCTATTATTTGTCACCCCCAACGTACTGGTGGTGATTAAACTGCCGGAAGAAAATAGAGTCGTTGCGCCATTCAAGACAAGATTACCGACCGCCTGATTGCCACTATTGACCACCACTATAGTGCCAGCAGAAGCAATAAATGCAGCATTGCTCAATGCACTGGTATTATTGCCACTTAGGGTAAAAGTACTGTTTCTCATATCAACGGCACCGGCAAATGCCGTGCCGGTATTAGCACCAAAGTTGAAGGTATTGCCGCCAGGATCAATATTCAGCAGACCGTTACCGGTCAGCGCATTATTAGAGGAGGCTGCCCCATTCAGGTTCAGTGTGCCATTCAGTAACATATCCGTGGTGCCCAGTTGGTCACTGGTGGTAGCCGTCAGACTACCGCCCTGATCAACCTGCCAGCCCCCGGTTAAACCACTCGTCTGGCTCAACGAGACATTAGCACCGTTATTGACGATGGCCGCCCCTGACCCCGCTAATGACGCAGCCAGAGTGCCATTGAAGGTGCTACCAAACAGTAATTCACTGGCGGCGTCAATATTAATGGTACCGCTACCGACGTTACCGTCTGAGGCCAGAGCTATCTGGCTGTTAGTCAGATTGATATTGGCAAAACCCTGTAACGAGGTGGTGGTCGCCAGAGAATCAGTTGATGTATTAAAATTAAGGTTATTGGTACCGGAACCCGCATTCAGAGAACCTAAATAGGTACTGCC
>NZ_CQAZ01000128.1 GCF_001152565.1 Yersinia pekkanenii
TTCTGCGCCCTCGTTGCGCTTCACCTGGCTTATAAAGAAGGCAAAATCAGCGCACCAACTGGGGTGACCGCAAGGATTCGTTAATTTTTGGCAATAAGCCTAAAGGTTATATCAATTAGACTTTATATAACCACTAGATTGATTCCTTTGATAAGGATACGTACCTAAAAAATGTTGCTCGCGAAATTTTTAGAGTTTCACAAATATCATTGATACTTAATGATTTATCCTGATACATACGCCAGGCCATCATCACTTTCGGTGCGCTTTTGCTGACAGCTCTGCGTCCTCCTTTCCGCCCCCGGGCGCGTGCAGCCGCGAGCCCTGCCCGGGTTCGCTCCTGGAGGAGGCGTCTCTCAAACTGGGCCAGAGACGAAAAAATGTTAAGCACCAGTTCTCCCGATGCCGTGGTGGTGTCAATAGCGCCATCGCACAGTGAACGAAATCCTACCTCCTTGCTACGCAAGTCCTCTACCATGGTCACCAGGTGAGTCATTGATCTTCCCAACCGATCCAGCCGCCATACCAGCAAGGTATCTCCTGGTTGCAACGCTTTCAGACAAGCGTCCAGGCCCGGGCGTTCTGTTTTTGCCCCGGATGATTTGTCTACAAAAATGGCGGCGGCGTCACAGCCAGCCTGTTGCAGGGCATCCAGCTGCAGGCTGAGATCCTGCTCTCCCGTACTGACCCGTGCATACCCAATTAATTTCATAGCCCCTCTCTTGTCTCATGGAGTAGTATTCTATATGAGTTTATGATTCTTTGAATTAAGAGATGGATAGTTGCGACATCTGGCAGGCCTCATCGCTACATTTCTTCAGTCAGAATAGCGTAGTGATTTCGCCTCTCATCAAACGAACGTTTTTTGCGACGGTAATGACTCATGGACGCCTGCAATACCGCGTACCCGCGCCTTAAGAGCAGTATCACCACATACCAGCTTGAACGCTGGTATACGCCGACAGCTGAAGAACAGGATTTCTTTTCTAAATCCCTGCGCGATGGGCAATATAAGCTTGGTTTTTTTCTGCTGTTGAAAACTTTTCAGCGCCTCGGATACTTCGTTACAACAGATCAAATTCCCGGTTCGATAGTCAACCACATTGCCGGTATTGAAGGCCTGAAGGCCGAACAGCGACAACTGTCCACTTACGATTCGTCACGTACGCGACGACATCATATTAGTTTGATTCGTAGGTTTCTTAACGTCACGACCTTTGCTGTAAAAGGTAAATTGGTAATGATCCAGGCGATGGCAGCCTGTGCCCCAACAAAGAATGAACTGTCTGACATCATTAATGTTGCAATCGAAAGTCTGATTAAGCATCGCTTTGAATTACCTTTATTTAGTGTGTTGTTGCGAGAAGCAAAATCGCAGCGAGCTTCTGCCAATCAATCCCTGTTTAATGCGATCAACAACAAATTAAGTGAAACGGATCGCACTGATATCGATGCACTCTTTTTGGTTGAGAAAGGGCTGCGTACCAGCCCATGGAACGAGCTAAAGGCGGATGCCCCTAAAGCGACGATAGAAGGACTCCGGAAGTTATTATTGCGCTATGACCAGCTTTCCAGGCTGGCCAGCAATATCTGTGCTCTGGAAGGCATCCCCGAGATCAAGCGCAAACAATTAGCGCTAGAAGGAATGAGCTTGGATGCGACCAGCATGGTGAATATGGAGGCGAAAAAGCGTTATGCTGTAACGTTATCCTTGATCCAGCGTCAACTGGCCAGAATCACTGATGACCTGTGTAATGTATTTTGCAAACAAATGATTAAAGTGCAGCATCGTGCTGAAGAAGAACTCGATGGGTACCTTTCCGCTAATCAGGATAAAACTGACGAAATTATTCGCCGATTTGCTCAACTTGATACCGTACTGAAATCAGACCAGCCGATTGAAGAACAAATAGCTAACATTAGCCAGTTGGTATCAGCTCGCCAGGATTTATGCGAGTTCTCCCGGGTACATGCAGAACACGGGGGTAAAAACGAAAGCCGGTTCATGTGGCGTCATTTTAAAGCTCGCCGTACCCAAATTTTTCGTATTCTGAGCAAGCTGACATTTGTAGCAACCAGTCAGGATCAAAATTTTGTTCAGGCCCTTGCATTCGTTCTGGCCAACAAACACCGGCATATTGACTGGCTGCGCCTCGATGGAAAAGAAAACTCCATGCTAACCGCACAGGATCTTGACTGGCTCCCGGACAAATGGTGGGGGCTAGTTACCGGGGAAACGAAGCGCAATTGCATCCCACACAGGGTGAATCGACGCGCTTTTGAAGTCTGTGTTTGCCGGCAACTGGTTCAGGAGCTGAAATCTGCAGATATTTGCGTACCTGGGGGAGATACTTATTCCGATGCTCGCGATCAGCTTTTGCCCATGAAGGAATGTATGGAGACACTGGCAGAGTATGGTGAACTGGTCAGCCTGCCTGTGGAGGGTAAAGCCTTCGTCGAACATTTGCAGAGTCAGTTGAAGGAGGTTGCTGACAGTGTTGACCGTGGTTATATGACCAATCCTTATTTCACCATAACCAACGGTCGACCTGTTCTGGCAAAGCTGGTCAAAAAACCATTACCCGCAGGATTTGATGCGGTTAATAAAGCCCTGACTACCAAATTACAGGCGCTTAACTTATCGGTACTTGATGCGCTTGGCGACACGATGCGCTGGCTGAAATGGGGAAAACACTTTGGTCCACTCAGTGGTCATGAAAGTAAACTTGAAGATGAAGAGTATCGCCAAATTCTGACGACCTTTGCCTATGGTACGGGGCTGGGTACAGCACAGCTGGCGAAAAGTATTACAGGAATTGGTGATCGCAAGATTGCCTTTCTGAATCAACGCCATATTACAGAAGAAAAGTTGGATACGGCTATCCGTTATAGGGGTTCCGTGCACATTTCCCCGAAAGATGCCATCTGACGACTAAAAAACATTAATAATCATG
>NZ_CQAZ01000129.1 GCF_001152565.1 Yersinia pekkanenii
TGCAACAATATGTCGCAACATGCAATCTTTAATTGTTATATTAACCACATTCGGCTGGATACTGCCTCGTCCAAGCCTCGGAGGATGGAAAGATTCAGGCTCTTTCAGTACCCATGCGAATGTAGAATGCAAAAAGCCCCGGCGATTAACCGAGGCTTCTTTGTGCTTGCGGCACCGACTTAAGACAGATACGGCACCTTACCTACTTATCATTGCTCATTTGTTCAAAAGTGTCAACAATTTCTATGCAACTTTCTGAATTTTACCTACACGTTTGCGGTTGTTCATCGCAAATAGCAGCGGTTGGTAAATCATAAAGACACTAGCCTCCAGTATTTCTTTAACTTCTCTGCGGCAGGTTGATAGCGATGGACGCTTAAATCGATTTCCCCCACGCGTGGTTATCTTGCGGGGATTTGCACTCTTGTGGCTGTAGACTGATATTGCGTATTCAGTTGAGTTGTTCACGTAGTAGCTCATCAATATCCCGAAGGCCTTTGCATCGATGTACATGACAGAATCTACGACCTGAGAAATCAACATTCCGTCATCGTCATTACACATCGGCCTATCTGGATATTTCTGCGGTTCTACTGTCGCCATGTACTGAGCTATAACGCTGCTCATGCGTTTCTCTAATCTCCCTGAGTAAACCCATGCGCCCCACAGTTCAAGCCATCCATTGACCCAATCATGCTGTTCTTTGGTTAGTTTTAACTGAGCTACATTCATACCGACCTCTTCCTGCCAGTTGTCCCAACCATCAGCCGACCATTAACAATGGCGTGGCGCTCTCCCTTCGAGTCATTTGCGTATTTCTTTACTGTTGAGCGCTGAGTATTTAGCTGGGCTGCTACAGTTGATTGGTTTCCATAGGACGCGATAAGTAATTCGGGAATGGTTTTGATATCTGCGTTCACGCTGCCTCCTGAAGTTTTTTAAGCTCACGTAATTTCGCTCTGTACAGCGCCCTGATGCTGTCGAGTTCTTCGCGGGTGTATCGGTGGGTGGTGTTGTTGTTTTCGAGCGCCTCAACGCGCTGAGTGCCGATTTTCTTTACAAGATTGATGCGGTATGGCGTGATATTTCCTGACTGATGGGTATTACATGCACTGCATTGTTTATTTATATTGTCCTCGTCGTAACGAATCTGTGATGCCTTAGCTATCGTTCTGAAGTGCCCTGCATGCCATTCATACGCTTGATACGTGCCGCAGCTAATACACGGCTCGTCAACATCTCGGCCCTTAGTGATGTAGTCGTTTATCGCTCGCTGCGTCATGTCCTCCCAGTGCTTGAGCGGCTTCAACTTAGCCTTGCGCTCTCGCCATGCCTTTCTGTCCTCCAGTGCCTTATCAGCCGCTTTCTTTTCAGATTGCTGCTTTTGGTAGAGGTAGGCACAGTGACCGCAGCAGACTATTTGGAGGGAGTTTCGAGGGGTGAACTTGGTGGGGCAGACTTTGCACTTCTTTAGCTTTGGCGGCTTATTCTTTGGTTTGCCGGTTATCATCGGCCTCCTCCTCCGGTTCGCTGTAGTGGGCCTCAATTGCCAGCGCCATTCTCTTTAGCCAATCAGCCAGCTTTAGCGCAGCGGCCTTCTCAGTTTCCAAGTAAGGGAATTCGGTAATTACCGCTTCAGCCGTGTAGCCATAAACATTGCCGTGAATAACCATTTCTTGCTCTAAAATGGTTTTTGCTGAGTGTTTAACGAAATACCGGCTTTCTGATGTCTGGTTGGTCCTGTCTTTTTTGAAGGCAATCAGATCAATCGTAGTGCGGGAGTCATCCTGTAATTTCTTAACTAAATCTCGAAAGCTACTCATCATGTTCCTCCAGCATTTCTCTCGAAGCGTTTTCACGTTCGCATTGGTCGCAACAATAAGCTTCATCGGGCTTTAGCGGGGCCAGACAGAATGCACATATTGATTGGGGGAGTTCAGGCATGGCTAACCTCCCTGTCTTTCATCATCAGGAATACAATCATTGCCAGCCGTAGTGGGCTTTCTGGATGGTTTTGCCAGTCGCTATATTTATTTTCGCGCCAATCACTGGCGATCCATGAGATACCGTCATAATCAATGCCAATACCATGCTCAAGCATGATGGGCCATGCATCGGCGGGGTAATTGCAAGGTTTATAATCACCGTTCTCAGCATCGATTACAGTGCACAGACCGATGTGGAACGCCACTGCCTTGTTAATCTCAAAATCACTCATTGCTGAATAGTCTTTCATCGCGTTCTCCTTACTCTGTCGAATTTTGCTTGCAACAGCCCATGGACATAATCGAATGTCTTTATCTGACTGGCGGGGATTTGGGGTTTAGGCTGGGTTCGGTGGGATACTTTGAATATTGAGTTTTCCATTACTGCAACTATGCTGCTTTGCCTTTGTCGCATGGTGTATTTCCCCATCGGTTGGCCCACTCAACTTCTCGCTGGGCGATAGCGCCAAACTTCACGTTATGCTCAGTACCGAACCAATAGGCGGCCTCAATAATTTCTACCATCTCGCTCTTTCTCATCTGGCTTGTGCGATGACCAAAGCGAACGTAGCCACCGGTAATGCCCGGTGCCTGTCTGCGTTCCTGCTTATTGTTTTCTGCTACAAGGTCAGTGATTAAATCCTTCCAGTCCTCTTTGCTGTACTTCACGCCATGCCAGTAAACTTGCTCGGCAATGTCATTAAGCAGCGGCCACATTTTGTTATTCTGTGGAAGACTTCGTTTGGGTTCCTGGATAATGACTTCTTTTGGGGATTTTAAATCGAGCGGTGTGTTTCTGATGGCTGCTATTGCGTTTTGTCTGATGCTTTCGTTTAGAAGTAAATACTTCTGTTTATCCATTTTCCTTCTCCGGCGCGGCGGTGAGATAACTTTCAATCTCTTGC
>NZ_CQAZ01000130.1 GCF_001152565.1 Yersinia pekkanenii
TCTTATATTTCTCGCATCAATGAATAGACTTTGGGTTCTGAGCATATTTACCTCTAAGGATTATTTAATTGAATTAGTCTTCATCGCAACAGCGTTAATCTTCACGTCTAAATCAGCACCATCATTGTGATTAGTGATGGTAATTGTTATTTCTAGTTTATCGGTCATATCTAATATCTCCGGTTAATGCCTGTTTTACTTCGCCACCTCACGCCGTGGTGGTATCTTGGTGGCATTTAATCAACCAAGGACTTGAAACTCATGGAAAACCCTCTATCTAAACTTGCACTCGATACTTGGTACAAAGTAATGATTTCACTCTGCACCATCGTTTTTCTTAGCGCAGGTGCCGGACTGCTCCCCAATCTTCCCAGCAAGCCCACCTTGCTGATTTCGCTTGGTGGCATTCTTCTTGGTTGTGGTGAATGGAAGAACCATCCACTTAGAACGCAAATTCAAGAAGTATGGGGCCAGCGCTTTCTTGGTTCTGGATATAAAAGAGCATTCAGCCTTACTGGAACTATTCTTTGCTTGATCGGCATTTATCTTATCTACAAGGGTCTGAGGGATTTGATTTAGGTCGAAATCACACCGTGGACACTTGTCATAGAGTGGTTTAACCGACCAACCAGCAGGAAGAATAAATATCCTTTGCTCAAGTTTATTACTGTCTTCTTTGCTGATTTTCATTCCAGTTACTCCGTGCTGTTCATTATATTCAACCATATGGTCGTTATTAGGTGCGGGGCTGGGTGGTGTTATTTAATTCTGATATTAAGTCAGAATAAACACCGTTAATATTATCTTCAAGAACCCAAAGTATATTCTCTTCCGTCTCAGCACTAACTTGCCCCTTAATAAGGCTATACACCTCTAGGACGGCCTTTACTTTACCGCACTTGGCTTTCAATCTATCTAGAGTAGAATTAATCATAATAGCCCCTGAATGGTTTGTTTTTATTAATACTGGTTTTGCTGGAGTGATTTAAAGGTAACTAAAGTATCATTGCGCGTCAAGAGATTATGATACTTTATTTTCTATTGAGGGCAAAAAAATACCGGGGAACCCCGGCATCATCATGAAAAGTAAAGTTAAAAAATATCCCATCTCGCATCAACAACGACGCCAATGATCTCACAGTCGTAATTTAGCTCTATCATGGGATATTGTGGATTGAGAGGCTTTAAGAATTCCCTACCCATATCAGTGACATACTTTTTAAATGTAATTTCTCCTGATGACTTTAATTGCGCTATTACGTAGCAATTAGGGTGAGGATCTTTTTCTGGATTGATAAGTATGGACATCCCCTCAGGAAAGGTGACCCCTTGCGGCGACGTCATTGAGTCACCCTTTATCTCCAGCCAAAAACCTCTTTCACCGGCATACTTAACGGAATCATGCCAATTTTCAATATCATACATGTCGTAATTATCCCCGAATTGAGCGAAGCGCCCCGCTTGAACCCAATTTAGCTTTGGATAACTGTATCGATAATTTGGTTGCGTACTATTCGCAACATTTTCATCCCATACTTTTGGTGATGGTTTTGATACATCAGGTGAGCCTAAGCCGGTTTGTAACCACTGCGGGTCGCACACAAGGGCTTGAGCTATCTTGAATAGTGTATTGCTATTGAAATTCTTCGTCATTCCTAGCTCAGCCTTACTAATCGCAACTCTAGTTACTCCCGCTTTTTTAGCTAACGACTCCTGAGTTAGTTGTAGCTCAGATCTCCTGCTTATTAATCTCTCTGCGAGTGTGGACATGGTAGACCTCCTTTCATCTTAGAAACTAAAGTAACATACAAAATTGATACTTTGGATTCTATGTGCTAATTTTGTTTGATACAATACTTTCCAAAGGAACGCCCATGAGTCTTTATTTAATTCTTAAAGAGAAATTCAAAACTAATTCCGCTATTGGGAGGCGTTTCCCTAAGAAGGGGAAGCCTCGATCCAGTCAGGGCGTTGGTAAATGGAAGTGCCGTGGCGTACCAGAAGACGTGGCGATTCTTTGTCACTTGGATGCTGACATCGCTTATTCGCATGAAGGTATCAGCATTTCCGCACCCATCAAACAGACTAACCCACAACAGGAAGGTAGTGATGAATAACCTAATTAGCAATAAACCATCAATGACCCACAAAGAAATTGCGGGCTTGGTTAATAAGCGCCCGGATAATGTGAAACGAACCATAGAAACACTGGCAGGAAGTGGGGTAATTCGACTCCCTCAAATTGAGGTTTTCGAAGAAATCAATAACTTAGGTCTGACAGTTGCCAGAGAGTATTACGTTTTCGAAGGCGACCAAGGCAAGCGTGACAGCATCGTTGTTGTTGCTCAACTCTGCCCTGAGTTCACCGCAAGTCTAGTTGATCGCTGGCGTGAGCTGGAAGAAGAGCGTTGCCGCCCAAAATCACAGGCTGAACTTATCGCGGCTATGGCTATGGCTAACCTCGAACAAGAGCGCCGCCTGAACCATGTTGAGGATCAGGTTGTGGCCGTGGCTGAAACCATCGAGAAAATCAAACGTGGTTCGGTTCCGGTTGGCTGGGCGGGTTATTCACTGCTTAAGACCAAATCCGGCATGAGCGTCCCCAAGTGCAAGAATCTTGTTAACGCTTACCACGTCCCCACAGACAGCATCACCATCATGACACCTGACGGACAGCCGCGCCCGATGGCTATCGCGTTTGAGGCTGAGTTCATGG
>NZ_CQAZ01000131.1 GCF_001152565.1 Yersinia pekkanenii
TGGGCTATCGCTCTCCGAATGAGGTATTTTTAACGCACTTACAGGCGGCATAATGCCCTACCGTTTTGTTGCGTTTCGACTGGGAATGGGGCAACTTGCGCTTAAACTAAATGCCTCATCTGTCATTGTTTCTCATAATCACCCTTCTGGTATACCTGAGCCAAGTATCGAAGATCGCCATATCACCAAGAGGCTTTCTGATGCCTTAAACCTGGTTGACGTCAGAATTCTAGATCATATTGTTATTGGCCACGGTATCAGTGTTTCTTTTGCTGAGCGAGGGTGGCTACCATTTTAATAATACCGCGCAAAAACGGCATAAAATGACAGCTTAACAAATATTTCGCATGCGAAATCTAGGCATCTTAGGAGGTGCCTTTTTTAGAAGTTTATTATATATCAGTATTGATAAATAAAGTAACTTGTGTATAATAATCAACATAGAAGAGCGGAAGGCCGCTTTTCTCCTATCGGCGAAACGCCATACTCACAGGAGTTTACATGTATAAGACAGAAGCAGTTCGTAAAGCAGAAGTTCTGGAAACGACCCCTGCCCTTGCTGAATTCATTGATGATATTCCTACCCAAAAGGCGGTTCAGGCTTTTAGCAACTTGTTGTTTCGGCCTGAAAGTCATGCGCTCAACTGCCAATTCGATTACGCAACGCTTCTTACACAGCAAAAATCTTTGGTGTTAAGTCGTATTGAGTCGGCTCAGCAGAATGGTGCGATCCTTGTTGAGGACTGGGAGGTTAATTTCAGCATGTGGTTCGATTCATTCCATGCGCGGCAGAGAGCGGCATATATGGGCTACCTATCCAGCATCAGTGGTTGTGCAAGCGCGATGATAACCGGCCCGGCAAACTTCCCTGTTGAGCGCATGCGGAAACGTAATGGTATTGCCAATGATAAGTATCGCCAGATAAAGGAATACTCCCAAAAGGCACCAGAGCGTTTCCTGCGCCGGATAATGCCATTTGGTGATGGGACAATTATCCAATCAAACGCACCGAATGCCACTGAGTTGCTCAATAGTAAAATTGCCCGGATGGAGAAGACACACGCGGAAATGATCGGGGCAAACAAGATTGTACGAAAAACGTATAAAGGCGGTTCTGCTGAAGGTGTTAGCCCGGAAGCACAACAAAAATGTGCACTGGCATTAGCCGAGTTTTTGAGTATTCCTTTGGATAAAGCATTGAACATTTTACAGCCGAGTCCATATTACAGCCATGGTAAGGTCGTGCCGTTCTATTCATATCAGTTGGCTAATCATAATGCTGAGATAGCACGCTTAAAACAGAGACTGGCTGAAGTTAATAAATTGCAAAATGACAGTTTATTTATCGAACAAACTCTGACAAACGGAATTGAAATTAAACTGAGTGAAGACGGAAAAATTGAAATACATTTTGGCTATAAACCGGATGAACAGACACGTCGTATGCTTTGTGATAACAGCTTTAAATTTTCCCGTTATCGTAATAATGCGTGGGTTAGAAAGTTCACGCCGAATGCTCAAGCAGTCTTTAGCCGGATAGTGAAACCAGCCCTAGAAAAACTGCCACAAAAATAACATATCAGTGTTGATTTATAATAAATGCCATAGTATATTAAACCGTATCCAGTGGATGGCCACTGGATACATCAGGCGTAACGCCAGGCTCAAAGGAGACACCATCATGCAAAGCAACACAATCATAGGCCGCTTACTTAAACCCGTTAGTTTGATTAAGAAAGATGACGTTACCTATTGTCGTCTTACTGTTGCCGAGAGCAAAAAACGCAATAATGTTTCTACAGTTATCGAGTTCACAGCCTACGATGAGTTGGCACTGCGTGCTGAACGCAAATTAGATGTAGGTGACCTGGTCGTCGTCCACTTCATTGTTAAAAACTCTCAGTATGAAAACGATGGCGTCACATATCACGGTTATAACTTCACCGCTGAGAGTTTCGAGTACCTCGCAGCAGGTAAAGCAAAGCAGGCTCGTTCTCAATCTATGGCCCATCAATAATGATAAATAATTTCGCATGCGAAATTTTAAGAGGGATTAAATAATGGACTTCAGTCAATCGCCTGTTGCGTCAAATATAGAGCTTGCGCTCGGAAAAGTTATTGTTGTTGGTAATCAGAAAGGTGGTGTCGTTAAGTCGCAGTCATCTAACGAGATTTCGTATGATTTGCAGCAGTCTGGTTTTAAGACGCTGGTCATCGATATGGATTGGACGGCTGGGTTAACAGAGCGGAGTTTCCCTGATGGTATGCCTATCGAAATTGAGCGCGAACCTTTTAAGCATGAGTTTTCCCCAGGGGAAGCACACACGTTCCAATTATTTTTTACAGACACGATTGTGAAGCCGATCCAGTTAGAGGATGGACGTCATATTATCGGTACGACTTACGAACTGAATGAGATTAACTATCGCCCACAGGACTGCATTTTTGATTTTAAAGACAGCATAGATGAGCTACGTAAAATCTACGATTACATTATTATCGATTCTAATCCTACATATTCGAACGTCATGATCGCTAGTCACTTAGTGGCTGATTATTTGATTATCCCTACTCTTTTAGAAAAATCTTCACGCAATGGTGTTTCTAAGCAGTTGGGCCATATGAAAAAAATCAAAAAGAACCTCAATCCTAAGTTGGAGTTTTTAGGTTTGTACGT
>NZ_CQAZ01000132.1 GCF_001152565.1 Yersinia pekkanenii
ATACGGCCGATGTTGGGATTCAAATCATTTCGGCGGGCGCAGACGATATTGGCAGGTATTGAGTTAGTGCACATGATATACAAAGGACAACTTCAGCACCCTGGCAGGGAGCATTTACCACCGGCAGAACAATTTTATCTATTGACTGCCTAAAAAACCGGCAGCGCAACTTTTGCTAGCTTGCCTATGCTAATGCGACAGAACCTTATTTATTGCAGACTCGGACGGCTGTTCTGAATGACGAACTAAAGGAACGATTTTCGCATTGGTACCCGAGCTTCAAAATTAGCCCGCAGACCGGCTGCATGCCGGAGGCGCCTAGGTTAGCTACAGCGGCATAAGATCATGGGTGCCCCACACTTAATGAGATGGTCCCCACCACCCTGTGAGCGGTATGCTGAAAGGGTATTTATATTTATGGAGAAGACCATCATGCAAAACGTTACGCTTATTGGTATCGACCTCGGCAAGCATTCTTTTCATGTTCACTGCCAAGATAAATCAGGCAAAGCCCTGTTGCGTAAAAAATTTACTCGCGCCAAACTGATCGAGTTTCTGGCAGGCTGCACATCGGCTACCGTTGTGATGGAATCCTGTGCCGGTTCCCACTTTATGGCTCGCCGGATCGCTGATTTAGGCCATGAAGCAAAGCTGATTTCTCCGCAATTTGTCCGTCCTTTTGTTAAAGGTAACAAGAATGACTTTGTTGATGCTGAAGCCATATGCGAAGCAGCATCCCGCCCCGCCATGCGATTTGTGCAACCACGAACTGAAGCTCAACAGGCCATGCGCGCCCTGCATCGGGTCAGAGAATCACTGGTCAGAGATAAAGTCAAAACTACTAATCAGATGCATGCTTTTTTACTGGAATTTGGTATCAGCATGCCTGTCGGGATCGCGGTGATAAAACGGCTTTCAACAGTTCTGGCAGAAAACGATCTTCCTCCCTATCTGGCACAATTGCTGATGCGTTTACACGCTCATTATCTCTATCTTATCGAACAGATCACCGAGCTTGAAACGGCACTGGAGCAGGAACTGAGTCGCGATGACGTGGGGCAACGCCTTCAGACTATACCGGGTATCGGCCCGATAACCGCCAGCGTGTTGTCATCGCAGTTGGGTGATGGCAAGCAGTATGCCAACAGTCGGTATTTTGCTGCATCAACCGGCCTGGTACCACGACAGTACAGTACTGGCGGAAAAAATACACTTCTGGGGATAAATAAACGGGGGGATAAAAATCTGCGACGGTTATTAGTCCAGTGTGCACGGGCATTTATCCAGAGGATCGATAATCAGTCTGGAAAGCTGGCTGACTGGGTCAGGACGCAGTTGGCAAGAAAACATTTCTGTGTCGTGTGCTGTGCACTGGCTAACAAATTAGCCCGGATAGCCTGGGCAATAACGACACGACAAACCGTGTTCGAAAGATGACGACAACGCTATTTAACTGACAGATAAATAGCTAATTGAAGCAGTTCCCAATCTGGTTTTGCGAAGACTGATTATTGATGACATGAACGGCCTAACGGCCTGATGAAAAACCTCAGCATGAAAATGGCTCATTGAAGCCGGACACTTTTTTAGGTTCATCAGGCGCGGAACTCATCGAGGCGCGGGCATTTTTGCCTATAGTGACGCCGGATAGATTTAAGCAAGCCCATCATAAATCAAAATCAGTGTTGCAAAAATGGTGGGGACCATAGATTTTCATGCTCTCCTAAGCCGGAACCTCAGATTTTTGGTCATGTATTCAATGTGGTTATTAGCATCACACCAGGTAATGCTCACGCTCAATGAAAGTACCGATTATCCTGTCATGCATTTCTGCAGACTTTGAGTATCCGAGAGTCTTGCGGTTTAGTCGTTTCAACCGATTACGGATATTCAAGTTTTCACGCTCAATCCGCTGCGTGTAAAGCTTGCCCCTGATGTGTTTTTCATCCAGCAACATGTCATAAGCACTGAAGTTGTCGGTACACCAGAAGGCGACATTGAAACCTGACAGCAACCCCAATAATTGGCGAAATGTCTTTTTGCTCCGACGACCAAAAACATGAGCAATAATACGTTTGAGGCGAGGCTCCCAGGCATACCAAAGCCAGCGTTGCTGCTTTTTGTTGCCCACAAATGCCCACATTTCATCGACTTCACCGATAAGCTGAATTTGCAGGTTACCCTAGCGGTCTTGCGCTTGACGATAGGTCATTTCACCTTTTTCGACCTGTTTGACAACGGCCAATTTAAAGGATAGAGGATAATCACGTTGCGTGCGTTTAACATATTGGTTCATCACATTTTCCTCAGTACATGAGTTAAATGTATCAACGCTATTTAGGACGGGTCCTAGGCAAAAATAAAGCCACCTTGTGGTGACTTGATTTTCATACTAACGGTGCGAAGGCCGGAATCGAATAATAATTTAAATTGTTGTTTTATATAAACTAAATTTAACTAAAAAAATAAAATGCCCCTTTTTTGTGCCCCCACATTGATTTTCGTTCTTTCATTTTTACTCAAAATTTACCCCATCAATTCGGTTTGGTTCCGTACTGCGGATCCAAATCAGAACCTGAAAATTATTTTTATTGTAGGATAGATGTATCCCACATTAAGGAGTTATCCCGCCATGAGAATGACTAGCCGCAAAAAAGAGATATTGAGTTTCTACGAACCGGGCAACCGTGAATGGGCTACTGGTGAGATTGGCGCACCACCCCTCGA
>NZ_CQAZ01000133.1 GCF_001152565.1 Yersinia pekkanenii
CCTTCATTGAGCCTCCATTATGAGGCAAAAAAGTGTCTACGAAACCCGGGTCTATTCAATTTTACCGCCAGGCTCACCCTCAGTAAAAAATACTTCATCAATAGCGGCATTTATTGCCGTGGTTGCTTCGTTGTTCGCTGTAGAAATACCGCTTATAACAAAGTTTATCGGCGCAGCTACTGGAGCACATACATAGATGATCGCAATAATGGGCTGTAAGGGATAAATAAAATCGGCCGCTCTTCCCTGATCGCCTGTCGCTTTCACCGCGCCCCATTCTTCGAACTGAGATATCCCATCAGTCCCGATCGGAAAACCACCGGCGTCATTGCCATCACACATAATATAAATGCCGACCGTGCCCACCCCCATCAGCCGCCGTTTTACCCAGCAGCGAGTGATCCCAGGCACTGACAAAGCCCAGCCGCGATAATCAGTGTCATTGCCGCCTTGCGGTGTATTTTGATAAGCCAGCAACATGCGGGAACGGAAAGCATCTTCAGATTCGATATCGGCACCACCGGATATCTTAACTATTGCGGTGGACACAGACTGAACACCGTCAATGGCCACGTCCAGTGTTAACGATGTCCCTGCGTCTGCATTACCTGCCGCGCCGCCGCCCGTGGTGTCATCCAATACACTCGGAAGAACAGCAGTGATTGAGCCGGTAGCTGTACCGCCAGCGCTCAGCGTTAACTCATGATCGAGGCGATATTGATATCCGTGACCAACTGCAATGGTCCGGCAACTAACTGATCAGGTACAAACAATGATGACCGCATACCCGGCTGGAAAGCATTTTGTCCGAACTTATCCATTATTTCTTACCTCTTGCAGAGTCATAAAGGCTGGTCATTTTAGTCACCATTGAGGCCCCTTTTGATGCGACTGCGGCATCCTGTCCGGGCTGTGCATTACCGTTAGCTTGCATCCGCTCATCAAGGGATCGCTTGCGGGAGGCAGATGCTGGCGGGACAACTGCGCTGGTTGAGGCAAGAACACGTATCACGGCGGCGGAACTCATACCAGAATTAAGCGCCAGAGAGACGGCTAATTCTCCGCGACCCGCTGCATGCTTGCTGCCAAAAATACGTGCACAGCGATTACGTTCGGCATTGCGGCCTTTTTTGGCATCATTGCTCTCATCGCTATCATCGCCATCATTATCATCGCCATCGTCGCTTGCGTCAGGATCCTTATCATCAGAATCGTCCGGGTCGTCATTATTTTCTTCGGCCTTTTTAGCCTTCCTTGCCTCCTCTTCCTCTTCGGCCTTTTTGGCTTTTCTGGCCTCTTCATCTTTCTCATCATCGGGTTCATCGGATGCCTTAGCACCACGGCCAAACAGGTGTGAAAAACTTTTAATTTTCGCCATTATCTTCTCCAACCAATGTTAATAAATCGCGGAATGCGACATCAGGCGAGGCAACTTCATCAGCCAACCCCAACTGCACACCATCGGCGGCTAAGTAACATGCCGCTTCAGTGTCCCTGATAGTTCTCTCTGCTATCCCGCGATTGCGGGAAACGGTACTCACAAACAGGCGGCCCATCTCATCAACATCTGACTGAATGGCCTTCTTTGCCTCTTCGCTTAATGCTTCATAGGGATTTGACTCCGCTTTTCTGCTGCCGAAAGTGATTATCGTGACCTGCACCCCATCACTTTTTATGCGCTGCGACCAGTCAACATGCATCACGATGACGCCAATTGAACCGACTCCGCCCGTTCGCGGGACGATAATTTTATCCGCAGCGCTGGCCAGTGCATAAGCAGCCGAATAGGCATTTTCGGACAGGATAGACCAAATGGGTTTTTCTCCTCGTGCCGCATAAATTTCATCGACCAGATCAAAACAGCCTGCCACTTCACCGCCCGGTGAGTCGATATCAAAACAAATCCCCTTAACCGCATCATCATTCATTGCATTCAGGAAACTGGCCCGAATGCCGTCATAGCCCGTCATGCCACTGTAGGGGCGTAGGGTGCCTAACTTTTGCACCAGAGTGCCTTGAATCGGAATAACTGCTACGCCCTCAATAACGTCATAGCCACAATCACTTACTTGAAAGCATGACCGCCCGGTTTAACGGTAGAGTAAACAAGACGCTATCTTTTATGTTGATCGTTCTCGGTTCAACCGTTGCAATCAGCCATTTCAATCCTGTTTTGATGGGTTTGTTAATAGCGCTTATTTCTGCACTAAATACCGTAGGTGCCTTTGGATCATCGGCAGAACTATCGCGCGTCCAATCATCTCGGTATTTGAGACTCTACAATTGCTTGCACCTTGTTCGCTCTGATGAAGAATTAATGCAGCAACTGATGAAAATACAAGAAGACGATCATATCCCGAACCCTACTATTGCCAAATTAGCTGAGCGTGAAGCGGGAAAAACGTTCGACATTTTTATGGTGCGAACACCCCCCACCGAGAGGGAGCGAGTATATTCATTCTTTATTGGATGAGGCTCCAACTACCCAGATGCTATGGCGTGGTCACTCACTAAAA
>NZ_CQAZ01000134.1 GCF_001152565.1 Yersinia pekkanenii
CTCGATATCAATACAGCGTGTTTATGCTGCTTTTCTCGCTGGCCACTCGCCGATTTCAGAATTAAATAAAATAACGGCGGCGTGTTAATGCTCATCTATAGCCTGAAAGGCACCGTGTATGCCTGAACGTTGCCGCCGCTATACACATCCATCTCAATAGCTACATCAATAGCCTCTATTGCAGTTTTCCCTAGCTTCATTGCTGTGCTTGCTACAGTCGCGCCAGTGCCGACAGCACAATGTTCAGTCAGTGGGTAGAAAGATATTTGAGTAGAGTTTTCTTGACTTGAAATCCCGTATGCCTGAAAAGGCCCACGGATAGCGATTGCTGAAAAACGGGAGTCTGAAGAGAATTCAGTTTCATACGTAACGCCTTTCGCTAACTTGTCTCGTAACTCGTACTCTGCACCACAATCTCCCGATATGGCGATAGCAAGAACCTCATCCCCGTTTACTTTCCACTTTTCATGCTCGGCTGGAGTGTAAATTTTCTGCTCAGTTAGTGAGCAAACCAAACCATTCAACGTAGACTGACCATCAGTAGCTAACGTCCTTCCATCCCATGCAATAGTTGTCATTTTTACACCTTGTTTTTCTCTATTTTGCGAATGCTCGCCTTATCTGCGTTGCACTGTTCTATCACCGTCAGTAACTCCCCATTCAGTGCCAGGCTGTCACCCCACGTCAGTTCGTCAGGGATGAGTGGCGGCATACAATCAGAAAGCAGACTGGCGGGTATCTGTACGTGTGGAGTCTGTACGTATTTTATTTGAGTGGTTCCGCAAGCGCTCAACAGCGGCAGCAGGAATAGAACGAGTAGCGCATTCGTCCGCACTGATATGTTTTTTAATTGCAGCAACGCGGACCTCGCTATTATTTCTAATATTGGTTTTTTCATGCTCGTTAGCTCGGGCGATATCGTTAAATAACTGAACTGTGCGGACCTGATTATTTAAAATTGACCTCGCCTCGTCACGCTCATCAGTCAGTAGCGCATTGTCAGCAATTAATTTTTTTGCTTCGGACTTATTTACCCAGGCAGCGATAAGCAGAATAGCCACCAGCATTAGCAATAATCCGGTAGCAAATTTAGTTATCTGGCTCATACCTGAATCTCAATATGCGGCGCGTCCAAAAACTTAGCGGGCTTATCATTCGGGTTATCTGTCCAGGTGATACCGAAGCACAGCCTAACGCCCAACTCGTTACCGGCAAGGTGCATAGCATCAAGTACCGGCAACCAGCATTTATAATCATTCCAGTCAGCACCGGTGGGTAACACATCAATAGCGTGGCCGGTAATATGGCGGCTGTTCATAGTCTGACTTTTGCCGGTGGCCACCAGCTCTTTTTGCCGTTCTACGGTGCGTAAGCCTTCAATAACGCCAAAATCAACAGGCGATAACTCCAGCGCACGACGCACCACTTTCACCAGGTCAGCATTAACACCTTTTAGATTATTTTCACTGCGCTGGCTGAAACGAAAATTACTGGTTTTCATTGCTGCCCCCTGTCTTGCTGCCAACAATGCGTTTAAGTACGGAGCCGATATAGTCAGTACCCATATAGCCGATAAATACGCTAAGTATTAGCGTCCAGCCTGGCTCTACGCCGAACATCGTTAGTACATCTTCAATAAACCACGCGATGAGTGAGCACATAGCAGCATCAAGCATGACTTGCGCCCGCCCTCCACCTGCGTACATGCCGCGCAAAGTTGCCATAATTGCAGCCAGCCCGGCGCTGATAAGTTCGCCGCGATGCTCTCCGATCCATACGATGATCAGACTCCAGATATCCGGTGACCTGTGCATTTTCATATCCACCCCCCGTCCGGGGAATCCTTTCCCGGCATTGTCGGGGGTTATAAATAGAAAAGACCACGCAATAGCGCAGCCCTGAAAAAGTACCGGGATACCACTTACGCCCGGTGCGCGTTCCCTGCTTTCCACAGTCAAAGAAAATTGATATGTTGGTTATTCCACAATCAAAGTAAGGAAATGGGAATGGCAGACTTTATCGTTAGGGTTGAATTACGTGGTGGTGATAGTGAAGACTATGATTTACTTCACGAAAAAATGAATGCTAACGGATATCTAAAAGAAATAACTCATTCATCGGGAATTAAATACAAACTACCTACATCTGAATATATCGTCACAAAGAACAAAACAGCTTCGCAAATTCGAGACGAAGTAAAAGACATCGCCTCTAGTGTAAAGAACAATCCGGGTGTTCTTGTTACGAAATCAGATGCTATGGCGTGGTCACTCACTAAAATCTGAGTCTGATACAGGGAGCCTTTCTTCGCTTTCTAATGCTACAAAAGATTTTCTAATGTTATGGGCGATACTTTTCGCCCGCTGTTCGTCCACATATCCACGATTATCAAATTCAATAATTAGGACGTTAACTAATACGTTACGCGCTGAAT
>NZ_CQAZ01000135.1 GCF_001152565.1 Yersinia pekkanenii
ATCAGTGGTGACAGCGGTTTATTGCTGTTATCGCCAAAATAGATCATCCGTTCGAGAAAATAACTGCCCCAGGGTTCGCGGGCCCCAAACGCATTGTGCATAAACCAGGCACGGGAATCATGCACCTGATCATCAAAAAGCGCGCGGAGCTGCCCCCCGGGTAATTCGGTATTACTGGTTTCACCAGCCACAGGGAATAGCACAGTACATCGCACTTCACCGGCGGTTTTCATGCGCAGCCATTCAGGGTATCGGTTGTCGGTACTCAGAAGGAAAATCGCGTTTTTGAGCCCATAGACCGGCTCAAAGTACCATTCCTGGGTGTTGGTGCGTGATACTCCCTGATAATCTTCTCTGAACTCCTCTGCGGCCTGGCGTAACTGGGTTTGTCCCAGTGCCGCATCGAAGTCCTTAGGCCCTTGAGGGAGAAGGATAAAATCACCGTCTTTAGCGGCAGCGGCCATGCTCTGGCGTTCTTGTTCCGTGTTCTTCTGAATTAGTGCCCGGTTATCTTCGTCGGCTTTTCTGAGGGCCGGATCACTGTGTTTATCCAGCCCGTTGGCGGCAGAGTCGATGTAGAAGCGTTTTGTCTTGTAGGTGCCGCTGGCGTAGCGGGTGATGCGCCAGGCGGTGATCCACGCCGTTTGTTCTTCCATGGCTTTTTCCAGGCTGACGGCCGCGCGCAGTGGCTGGTATTTTACCGCCTCCTGCCCACTGATAATATCAGTTGATAGAGGAATTCCAAGGGTCAAGGTGCGCCAGGCGTTGAAACGGTCGATTAAGTTAGGATTTATCAAAAACTCTTCTTGGACATCTGGCGGTAATTGTCGGTAGATGTCTTTTTTAATGTCATCAGGCAACGAGGTCTCGGGGACTTTTAATGGTGCGCCGGCAGCAAATGCGGCGGCGTACATCTCATGGAGGGCGATTTGGGACAACAGTAAGCTGTCATCCGGTCCGTTCGCCTTGCCCTGATCCCCTGGTGGATATCCACCNGGGGTTCCGTGCACATTTCCCCGAAAGATGCCATCTGACGACTAAAAAACATTAATAATCATGCCGTTATTTTATTAAATAATTTACGTACTAGTATTTACGCTTGACTAAATTTAGGGTGTTTTCCGGGTTCATCCTGACGTTCCTCTTCTGATTGTGGTGCCTTTATGTTCAATAAGGGTGACCTACGGGAATAAAAAAAGCCCCGAAGGGCTTTTTTTATGTGGTGACGGTTGACTGTGCCTGCGCCAGCCATCTTTCCTGAATGGTGGTTTTTGCCTGTACCAGTCGCTGCTCTTCAATGACGCCTTTTTGCTGGGCCACCACCGCCCCAGGCTGGAGCGTAAATGCCTGCAACAATTCCGCGCCGGGCAACATGGGCAGCGGCTTACCGGACAGAATATCCATCGCATGGGCTTCCAGCGAAATGGCTCCCGCCATGCCCGCCAACCCCAGAAGTTTACCCTGTATTTTTTTCTGTTTAATGATAAAGGCGACACCGCCCACCAGGGTTGCCGCCCCAACGACCGCGCCAGCCACCATCAGCGGTGACAGCGGTTTATTACTGTTATCGCCAAAATAGATCATCCGCTCGAGAAAATAACTGCCCCAGGGTTCGCGCGCCCCAAACGCATTGTGCATAAACCAGGCGCGGGAATCATGCACCTGATCATCAAAAAGCGCGCGGAGCTGCCCCCCGGGTAATTCGGTATTACTGGTTTCACCAGCCACAGGGAATAGCACAGTACATCGCACTTCACCGGCGGTTTTCATGCGCAGCCATTCAGGGTATCGGTTGTCGGTACTCAGAAGGAAAATCGCGTTTTTGAGCCCATAGACCGGCTCAAAGTACCATTCCTGGGTGTTGGTGCGTGATACTCCCTGATAATCTTCTCTGAACTCCTCTGCGGCCTGGCGTAACTGGGTCTGTCCCAGCGCCGCATCGAAGTCCTTCGGCCCCTGAGGGAGAAGGAGAAAATCACCGTTTTTAGCGGCGGCGGCCATGCTCTGGCGTTCCTGTTCCGTGTTCTTCTGCACTTCTGCGCGTTTTTCTTCGTCGGCTTTTCTGAGTGCCGGATCGCTGTGTTTGTCCAGTCCGTTAGCAGCAGAATCGATGTAGAAGCGTTGTGTTTTGTAGGTGCTGTGGGCGTAGCGGTTGATGCGCCAGGCGGTGATCCAACCTGTCTGCTCTTCCATGGCCTTTTCCAGGCTGACGGCAGCGCGTAGTGGCTGGTAGGTTGTGGCCTGCTCGGTGCTGACTTCGCCTTCTGCGGGAGGCAGGTTTAATGTCAGCGTTCGCCACGCGTTGAAGCGCCTGACTAGTGTCGGTTCGATAAAGAATTCTAATTGAAGGTCTGGGGATAATTTCCGCCAGATATCTTTTTTCAAATCATCAGAAAGGGAGGATGGCGGTACTTTTAATGGTGCTCCAGCAGAGAACGCATTGGCATAAAGATCGTGTAACGGTATTTGCGATAAAAGATATCTATCTAATAAGTCTTTGTCGTTAGCTTTTCCTTGATCCCCTGGCGGATATCCACCTCCCAAATCTGAATGTACGCCGGGGTACACCACTTCCTCGCTGTTGGCCGGGTATTTTCCATCGGTGCGGCGAATGGAATCGAGCGGGAAGCAGAGTCGCTGCTCGTGGGAGGACACCAGATGGATACAGCGTTTTATCAGACCGCCGTAAATTTTTTCGTCAGGTAATGCCTGGTTACCGTCGGCCCAGCCCATGTGGCCTTCCGCAATCGGGGCCATGTGGGGGATACCTACGGAGGCCACGGTATCCAGCAGGCCAATAAATTCTACGCTGAGGGGGATTTTTAGGTCACCGGCGACCAGACACTGTTCCGGTTTTTCCCCTTCAGCACGGGGTTTTGGCAGCAGTTCACTGAGCCAACTGATGAATGCCCGGGCGGCGGCGGCACCGCGTGAAAAACCGTAGACGTACAGCTTGATACCCAGCAGTTTGGGTTTTCCTGGTTCCGCAGATAGCAAGGCGGTGCGCAGGGCTTTCAACAGCTCAGGTTCGTTGAGAAGGCGCTGGAACTCTTCATAGCGATTACTGCTACCGCTCAATCCGAAGGACGCCATCGATGTCGCCATCGCTTGAACTGATTTCCAGCAGGCACCGTCATCCATTCTCTCCAGGCCCGTCGTGCGCCTGAGGGCATCAATGATGCGCAGCAGCCCCCAGTTGATGCGGTCTTCGCCGTGTGTGGCGGCAGCGAGGCCACCCATGCTGAAATCAAGGTCTGAAATTTCCGGGAACGGGGTGCCTACGCCCGGCATATAGTATTTGTAATACTTGTTGCCAGCGCTTTCGGGCATATCTGTCAATGCGGTATTTTTGCTGGCGAGTCCTCCGGCATGCCCCTGGCCGATGGTGGCCCTAAACAGGCGGGCGATATTGGTGGGGTGTTTCGGGTCGGCAACGTACAGGTCGTGATTCATGTTGTTACCGGTGCCGTCAAAGAACAGGCTGATGTGCAGAGTCTTGCTGCAGGGGGGAGTGACACGGCGCTCTGCTGCGAGGCACAGCTCATTATGGTAGGCCCGCTCCTGGCTGTCCTGCTGACGGCAGTTCTGACCGACCTGGGCCGCGTTGGCGGGAAGTCGTCCTTGTTTCGGAAACTGGGGTGGATACCAGACCAGATCGGTGCTTATTTCGGACATACTTTAGGCTCCTTCATCCGTAAAGGCTCTTTAATGGGGTAGTTAGGATGGCCATACTCGTAGCAACTGGTGGTGACTTTAACCTGATCACAGGGAAGGAAATGGACGGTGATACCGCAGGTTTTTTGGTCGGTATAAGCGGGAACCGGGACTATTTTATAGTGCTGTCGATGCTGTGCTTTTATTTTTCTCGCCCATGCGGAAAATTTTTCACTGTTCTCATACCCAGGAAAATC
>NZ_CQAZ01000136.1 GCF_001152565.1 Yersinia pekkanenii
ACCCCGGACGTCCTCTGCAAACCTTGGCGATCAGTGGCGTACTGGCTCCACCGCTCGCCAGCCGCTTTACCCTGACCGAGCGTAATAACCTGCTGCACAGCGGGATATCAACGGTCACCACTGCCGACGATGGCACGGTACAGGTAGAAAACATCATCACCACCTACCAAAAGAACAAGTATGGGGCGGAAGATGACAGCTATTTGCAGATTGAAACCTTATTCCTGCTGATGTTCGTCACCCGATTCCTGCGCACTCAGGTGACATCGAAGTTTGCCCGTATGAAGCTGGCGGCCGATGGCACCCGCTTTGCTCCCGGCTCGGCGATTATCACCCCGAACGTGATCCGCGCCGAGTTGATCGCCCAGTACCAGACGTTGGAATTTAACGGCTATGTGCAGGATGCCAAAGGGTTTGCCAAGGGATTGATTGTCGAAAAGAGCGCCAGCAACCCGAATCGCGTTGATGTGCTGTGGACGGGTGTCCTGATCAATCAGTTACGCATCTTTGCCGTTCTCAACCAATTCCGCCTACAGGCATCAGCATAAGGATTCATTATCATGGGTGATACATCCAACCGCCTCGCCGGGACAGCGTATGTCACGGTTGACGGCCTGACCATCATGGTGGCGGGGCAATTCAAATACAGCCCCTCAAAGTTCAAACGTGAAACGCTCACAGGGATGGATGGGGTACATGGTTATAAGGAAACCTTTAACGCGCCGTTTATCTCCTGCCAAATCCGTGACAGTGGCGGCACGTCAATCAGTGATTTTAACGATCAGACTAATGTCAATATTGTCTGTGAGCTGGCAAATGGCAAAACGATTATCGGCAGTGGTATGTGGTCGGTAAATACTCAGGAAGTGGACAGTACCGAGGCAACGGCAGATATTCGCTGGGAAGGTGGCTCGGTCTCGGTGACGGAGAACTAAGATGTCTGAACTGGAACGCACTAAAACAATCCCCCTCGTTAAAGCCATCAGCCATGAAGCCACTAAAACCACCTATGAGGCCATCGAACTCAGTGAGCCGGTATTGATTCAGGTTCAGCAGTTCTATGACGAACAAGCCAAGTCTGGCTCACTCAGCGCGATGGGATTGCTCATTTCTCTGGTGTCGAATGTGCCGCGTGAAGCCATCAAAAAAATGGCATTCACCGACTATAAAGCCTGTGAGGTCTACATGATGAGTTTTTTAGCCTACTCCCCGCCGCCGGAGAGTGGGGTAACGAACTAGCGGATGTGACCTATTACTATGGTTGGGGACCGGGGGAGGCTTGGTCCCTGACCTATAGCCGATTGCAGTGGTGGTATCAGCAGGCGGTCAGAATTAACAAGGTTAAGGCAGGCAAAAATGGGTAATGCATTTGATTTTGAACTGACCGCAACCGATCAGGCGTCGGCCTCCATTCAGCGTATCGAAGAGGCGGTTAAAAATCTCATTCCTGATCTGGATAAAACCCGCGATGGACTTAAATTAGGAGGGCAGGGATCAGTTGAAGGTATTGACGACCTCAATGCTCGCCTAAAGGGAATGGGGCAGTTTGCGCGTGAAGGTGTGCAGTTTGTGGGTGATTTGGTGCCACCTCTGAAAATGGTGGGGGAAATTGGCAGCAAGGCACTCAGCTTTGGGGCGCTTGGCGCGGTAGGTTATATCGGTTTCAAAGCGGCTCAGGGGTTAAGCGCCGCCGCTGATTCAGCCTATTCGCTTGATGTTGCGGCCAAAAATGCCGGGATGTCCGTTGATGAGTTTAGTCGGGTCAGCGGTGCGATGCAGATATTGGGGGTGGATAGCGCCGCTGCCCGTCAATCTGTTGAGGGGCTATACAAGACGTTTAATGACCCCTTGTGGGCGCGTAATGACACCACACAGGCGTTGCTGGCTCAAAACGGGATCGTCATTGAACGCCTCAAAGATGGCACAGCAGATGTCTACAAGACGCTGGATAACGTTGCCAAGATATTCCCTAAACTCTCCCCGCAAACTCAAAAAACATTGGCTGATGCTTTAGGGCTGGATGCCAACCTTTTGACATTAATGCGAGAGGGTGTCAGGTACAAAGAGCTACTGACAAAATCAGATACACTCGGCTTAACGGTAGATCCGGCATTGAATCAGCAACTCACCGAATTAGACCGTAACATAGCCGAGGTGAGCGCTGCATGGGATGGATTAAAACAGCGCGGCCAGAATAAGTTTTATAGTGCGATCCTGTCAGATGGTTCAGTTAAAGACGGGATAGAAGGTGTCACCGATGTCGTCACTAATGGTATAGACAGTATTTCAGTTGCACATTTTTTAGGGTTAAACAGGGGGAAAGAAGCGGAGCAGTTACGCCGAGGCTATAACGACCCCGAGTTTTATAAAAATCTGAGCGAGTGGGATAAGGTTGGGTCAGATTACGGCATTAT
>NZ_CQAZ01000137.1 GCF_001152565.1 Yersinia pekkanenii
CCTCTGCAAACCTTGGCGATCAGTGGCGTATTGGCTCCGCCGCTTGCCAGCCGCTTTACCCTGATCGAGCGCAATAATTTGCTGCACAGCGGCATTTCAACCGTGACAGTGGCGGATGACAGCACGGTTCAAGTGGAAAATATCATTACCACATACCAAAAAAACAAGTACGGCGCAGAAGATGACAGCTATTTGCAGATTGAAACCTTATTCCTGCTGATGTTTGTCACTCGATTCCTGCGCACCCAGGTAACGTCGAAATTTGCCCGTATGAAGCTGGCGGCCAATGGTACCCGTTTCGCGCCTGGCTCGGCCATCATTACCCCGAATGTGATCCGCGCGGAGTTGATTGCACAGTACCAGGCACTTGAATTTAACGGTTATGTGCAGGACGCCAAAGGTTTTGCTAAGGGGCTAATTGTGGAAAAGAGCGCCAGCAATCCGAACCGTGTTGATGTGCTGTGGACGGGTGTTCTGATTAACCAGTTGCGCATCTTTGCCGTTCTCAATCAATTCCGCCTCCAGGCATCAGCATAAGGATTCATTATTATGGGTGATACATCCAATCGTCTCGCTGGGACAGCGTATGTCACTGTTGACGGCCTGACTATTATGGTGGCGGGGCAATTCAAATACAGCCCGTCAAAATTCAAACGTGAAACGCTCACAGGGATGGATGGAGTGCATGGTTATAAAGAAACCTTTAGCGCCCCGTTTATTTCCTGCCAAATCCGTGACAGTGGCGGCACGTCCATCAGTGATTTTAACGACCAGACTAACGTCAATATTGTGTGTGAGCTGGCCAACGGCAAAACGATTATCGGCAGTGGGATGTGGTCGGTCAACACTCAAGAAGTGGATAGCACTGAGGCGACAGCGGATATTCGCTGGGAGGGTGGTTCAGTGTCGGTGACGGAGAACTAAGATGGCTGAATTAGAACGTACTAAAACAATACCTCTTGTTAAATCCATTTCACATGAGGCCACCAAAACCACTTATGAGGTGATTGAACTCAGTGAGCCGGTATTAATTCAAGTTCAGCAGTTTTACGACGAACAGACCAAATCGGGGTCGCTCAGTGCGATGGGACTACTCATTTCTTCAGTGTCTGGTGTGCCGCGTGAGGCCATCAAAAAAATGGCTTTCACCGATTATAAATCCTGCGAGGTCTACATGATGAGTTTTTTAGCCTACTCCCCGCAGCCGGAGAGTGGGGCGACGAACTAGCAGATGTGACTTATTACTATTCGTGGGGGCCGGGTGATGCCTGGTCCCTAACCTACAGTAAATTAATGTGGTGGCGTCAGCAGGCGGTCAGGATAAACAAGATTAAGGCAGGCAAAAATGGGTAATGCATTTGATTTTGAATTGACCGCAACAGATCAGGCGTCGGCCTCCATTCAGCGTATAGAAGAAGCCGTTAAAAACCTCATCCCTGATCTGGATAAAACCCGTGATGGACTCAAGCTGGGCGGGCAGGAATCAGTTGAGGGTATTGATGACCTGAACGCGCGCTTAAAAGGCATGGGGCAGTTTGCCCGGGAGGGGGTGCAGTTTATTGGTGATTTGGTGCCACCGCTGAAAATGGTCGGTGAGATTGGTGGTAAAGCCTTAAAGCTTGGTGCGGTAGGTGCGGTTGGTTATACCGCCGTCAAGATGGCGCAGGGATTAAGTTCTGCCGCTGATGCAGCCTATTCATTGGATGTCGCGGCTAAAAATGCCGGTATGTCCGTTGAGGAATTTAGCCGTGTCAGTGGTGCAATGCAGATTTTGGGGGTAGACAGTAATTCGGCCCGCCAGTCTGTTGAGGGTCTATACAAGACGTTCAATGACCCCTTGTGGGCACGTAATGACACCACTCAGGCGTTGCTTGCTCAGAACGGGATTGTCATTGAGCGTCTCAAAGACGGCACAGCGGATGTTTATAAAACGCTGGACAATGTTGCCAAGATATTCCCTAAACTTTCCCCGCAGACGCAGAAAACGTTAGCGGATGCTTTAGGTCTGGACGCCAACCTTTTGGCGTTAATGCGAGAGGGGGTCAGGTACAAAGAGTTACTGACAAAGGCTGAGAAATTTGGCTTAACCGTAGATCCAGCGCTAAATCAGCAGCTCACTGAGTTAGACCGTAAAATAGCTGAGGTGAGCGCGGCGTGGGATGGACTAAAACAGCGTGGACAGAATAAAGTTTATGGTGCCATTTTGTCAGACGGTTCAGTTAAAGACGAGATAGAGGGGGCCACTGATATCGTTACTAACGGCGTAGACAGTATTTCAGTAGCACATTTTTTAGGACTAAACAGGGGGGAAGAAGCGGATCAGCTACGTCGTGGTTATAACGACCCCGAATTCTATAAAAACCTGAATGAGTGGGATAAGGTTGGGTCAGATTACGGCATTATGACCGAGGGC
>NZ_CQAZ01000138.1 GCF_001152565.1 Yersinia pekkanenii
ACGTAAGCCGAGCCGGAAGCGGCAACCAACATCTCAGATTCAGCTCGGATTGATTTAGCGGAGGGGTAGCGATGGCCTATGAGCAGTTCGTCCAGGTAATCATGCCATCCGTATTTTGTCCTGAGGATGGTAAGTGGATTCAGGAAATGTTGCAGCAGTTTACAGCATCAGCCAGGCACAAAATTGTGGCGCTGTACGCGGATGTTTATCAGGCCGCATGGAACGAGGAGCCAGTGTCGTTCAAGCGGGAGAACAGGGCAAGGCATGAGGCCAATGCGCGACTCAGGATGTTTGTGACTCAGCATGTCAGATCAGCGGCAGGGTTGACGGAAAAGCCGCCATTAGTGGGTAAGTCATAACAGCACTGAAAGCAAGTATCAAATTACACGCTGACTTGAAGGTGTCAGGTGTTAGTAGGTTGAGATTCTCTGTTCGTCTTTTTCCGTATCGATGTACTCATTAGCTAGTACATGAATAAGGGAGAAGGAGGAGGGGGGTAAGGGGGGAGGTGGATGTGGGATGGGAATAGGCCTTTTCCAACAGACCACTCCATAGGTTAGGTAGATCTCGATCTAAGGGGTTATTCCTGAAAATACCACCGTACTAGCAAGATGATACACAGAGCAGGCATAGACCAGAAGAAAGGTTTTCTCTGGAATAGTTAATTGGCGAGAGGTCACACAATGCTGAACATTACACCGAATTTTGCACAGGAACGTGCTCTGAACATGCTGCGCCGTGACTGGAAGTCATTTAATTCATTCATGGTCTATGCGCCTACAGGCAGTGGTAAAACCGGACTGGCGGCATTTATCGCTGATGGGTTTGTCAGTCGTGGCATGCGAGTGCTGTTTGTTGCCCCGTTCACTGTTCTGATCAACCAGACTTCCCGTCGCTTTGTTGAGTACGGCTTGCCGGAGGATGAAATCAGCTTTATCTGGCGCAATCATCCGAGCTATGACCCTGCGCTAAAAATTCAGATTGCCAGCGCCGATACGCTGATCCGCCGTGAGTTTCCCGACAATATCGACCTGCTGATTATTGATGAGGCCCACTTACGCAGAAAGCAGATCCTGATTGAGATTAATCGACTGGTTACTGAAACCAATGTGAAAGTTATTGGGCTGTCTGGTACGCCATTCTCACCGTTTTTGGGGAATTACTACAGCCGTCTGATTAAACCAACGACCATAGGAGAGCTGATCCAGCGTGGCGACCTGAGCGGTTACGAATTCTATGCACCCGGTAAACCTGATTTGAAAGGCGTCAAAACCTCCGTTTCTGCTGAGTTTGGATCTGACTATAACGAAACCCAACTGGCGGAAATTATGTGTGGTGCCGACCTTGTGGGCGATATCGTTGATAACTGGTTACAGAACGGGCGGGATCTGCCTACGGTGGCATTCTGCGTAAATGTAGCTCATGCCAATTACGTCACCCTCCAGTTCAATAAGTGCGGGATTAATGCAGAGGTGATGGTAGCAGATACACCTCATGAAGAACGTCAACTCATTATTCATCGCTTCGAAATGGGTGCCACAAAAATCATCGTCAGTGTAGGTGTACTGGTGGCTGGCTTTGATAGTGATGTTCGCTGCGTTATCTATGCCCGACCAACAAAAAGCGAGATCCGCTGGCTACAAAGTTTGGGCCGTGGGCTTCGCACCGCACAGGGGAAAGAGTCGTGTTTGATTTTCGATCACAGTGGCACCGTGCATCGCCTGGGTTTTCCTGATTCCATCGAATACAACGAACTGCCATCCAAAAGCGACGGCATGAAAGATAGTGCCAGCCGTGAGGCAGAAGAACGCACTGAAAAACTCCCCAAAGAATGCACCGAGTGTCATTTCATGAAACCCGCAGGGGTATACGTCTGCCCGAAATGTGGATTTAAGCCACTGGCAGGGCAGGACGTGGATACCGACACCCAGCGCGGCCTGAAAAAGCTGGGTAAGGGAAAGCGTGTATTCACCCAATCCGACAAGCAAGCCTGGTGGAGTCAGATCAAGTTCTATCAGCGCCAGCGTACATCGATGGGCAAGCCCGTAAGTGATGGGTGGTGCTCACATACCTTCCACGACAAATTCAGCGAATGGCCCAATGGCTTGAGTGATTTCCCGATGGAAATAACACCGGAAGTCAGCAGCTACATCAAACACAAACGCATCTCCTTTGCTAAGGGCAGGGAGAAATTAAAGTCACCGACTCAGCAATGTAATACCGGAAATATTGATACCACCACGGCGCTTATCGATACCAAAAATCATCTTGAAGAAATACGTAAAAGTTTAAGGAAACCAGCGTGAAGACAGCAGAAGCAGCAAA
>NZ_CQAZ01000139.1 GCF_001152565.1 Yersinia pekkanenii
TTTTCAGATTTGGCATCTGCCAACTCCTTGGTGTATTTGATATCAATAGCAGCTACGGCTTGGCGCGTGACCTCTATCTGGTCGAGGGTGGTTTGTTGTTGCCTGGCTACTGCTGTTATTTCTGCCACATCACGCTTGAGCTTTGTCGTTTGGGATTGGTAATAGGTCAGCCCAAATAATGAAGCAACCAGCCCAGCAATAAGTATTGCCGTTACCCGATTCATGCCGGATAGTCTTTAAATGGAAGCTGGAAATGAGGCCCATCTTTCAGTGTCTGCCAGCTACCACCCCACTCAATAGGAACGCCAACCTCTTTGGCAGCTTGCTTGAATGCTGCTGCTATCTGCTCGTAGTATTTCCATTCCCATGAACCGCCTGCAGTTGGATAAGCAAACACGTCGATAGCGTGGCCGGTAATATGGCGGCTGTTCATGGTCTGACTTTTGCCGGTGGCCACCAGCTCTTTTTGTCGTTCTACCGTGCGGAGACCTTCAATAACGCCAAAATCAACCGTTGATAGTTCCAAGGCGCGTCGCACAACTTTCACTAGGTCAGCATTAACGCCCTTGAGATTATTGTCACTGCGAGCACTGAAACGAAAATTAGTCTTCATTTCTTCTCATCCCTATCAATAGGTGTATTGGTCTTCATGCTTGCAAATGTGCGGAGAATTGATAAACAGCGCTCGACTCCCATGCCACCGATAATTACACCAACGATAAGAGCGTTTGATTCACTCATGCCGAACAATTCCAGCGAGTTAATAACGCCGAGGGATATCACTCCGCAAATACCACCTGCATAAAGACAATCTCGCCAAGCCGCGCCGTCCTTCAGTGTTACGAGAGCAGCCAGGCAGATCGAAGCGCCAACGCCATAAATAGTGGGTGCGTTAATTTTTAGCCATAACAAAATAGCCATACCGGAACCGGGTGGCAAATTGTGATTTTCCATATCCCGACTCCGGGGTTAATGATTTGAGGAATTTAGCCCACCAGCGCAGCCACTCGTCAGTTAAGTGTGTGTGTGGAGTTGATTGGGTGACTGATGGGCTAAAACGGTAAAGGCCATGCAATAACGCAGCCTGAAAGTAGCACCTGAGTACGTCTGGCTGCGAAGGCCCTACTGGTGATATGGTTAAGTCGTTAAGGTTGTTATTGCTGTAATTATCCCGATCCATGCAGGATTTTTATTTCTTAACCTTACGCGTCACTTACCTGAATAAAGGGAGTGGTTATTTCAATAATCGGAGCATTAAGAATGACCGAATCAAAACATATAACATTTAAGCCTAAAGGCACCGTCACTATTTCAACAGACTCAGACGGAATGAGAACCATTTCTTCTGATGAGCCAATTTCAACAGACATGAAAACTTTCCTCTCTTATGGGATTGAAAATATAGTTGATATTCAAAGTTACAATATTGAGCAAAAGGACGGGAAGATTTTCCACCATGTTGTTTTCAACTCAGGTGGAACCATTGAGTTATCCTTTGAATCGGGCGGAAAAAACTTTAGTGCCTCTGCATGTGAAATGCTTGCTACGGTTACAGATGGTGAGAGAATTATGATAAAGGAAAAAAGAAGCCAATAGTTGATTAGCCTCACACCACACTATTTGCCGATAGTGTGGTTTTTCCGGCGTCAACACCTACCAATGTGCTGACCGCATACCTTTGAAATGCAAAAGACCCACCGAAGTGAGCCTTAAAATTGGTATGTGCGAATGTAGAAAGCAAAAAGCTCAACCGGTTAGGGCTGGGCCTTGAATTAGGTGCTGTGATAGTTAGCCTCTGGCGGGGGATGCGAGATAGGTGGTGCGACTGAGCCAACAATCGCTAACCATAGGCAACTATCACAGCAAGATATAGTTTACATGAGAAATATAAATGGCTAATAAACGCAACTCATTTTTGTTGATAGCCTCGTCACAATCCCCAGAAACGGCAAAGCCCCTGGGCTATTAACTCAAGGGCTTGAATGGTTGCCGGTCTTTCCCGGCGGCCACTTCACATCAGTGAGGTACGCTCAGTTTCTTTTGGAAAGTCGATAGTGCGTATCAACCTGAGCATACCTCGGGCGCAGTATACCCTATTAATAATGTGGATATAAATAAAAAAACCCCGCACAGAGGCGAGGTCTTAATTGTTTCGAGTGAGGCTTATATGTAAGTACCCCACTATTTAGAGAATTTACGCCAACTTTATGCAAAACGCA
>NZ_CQAZ01000140.1 GCF_001152565.1 Yersinia pekkanenii
CAGCGTGACAATAGAACCTCGTAAATTGGTTAATGCCTGGTATACCTCATCATCACCGCCGTCAGCCGCAGAGAGTGCCGCGCCGTCTACGACATCACAGACCCGCGTCAATATATCGACCGCATCGTCATAGCTTTCCGGTTGATATTGCGATGCAGCAAAAACCATTGCACCGGCACACAACACAATGATGAGCTGATAACTGGCGGCGGCGGTATTACTGTCACTGAGGTTGGGACGAAAGGTATTGTCATGGATGGTGGTTAATTCTTGCATCATACGGATTAAATCAAGGGTACTGGCTCCGCTGGCCAATATGGCACTGACGACAGCAAGAGTAGCATTGGCATGTGCTTCGACTGTGGAGGCTGATCGTAATGCCTCTGTGGCCCGATTTACTGACTCACGCCCTTCGACTGATACCGCCATTCTTTGTGCCACCAGCGCGGATAAATTGGTGGTATCACTTTGTGTACTGACAGATGAGGTAGCACCCGATACGCTGCCGCCAACTGTGCCGTGGTTGTAGCGCCCGTAGCGACCCCGACCCAGCGTTGAGCGGAGCACATTCCCAAGGTTTGTCGCTTCACTGGTTGTTGAATTCACCATATTGACCCAGAATGCAGCCGTACTCTTCAGCGTTCTAATGGTTTGAGTGACCGAGCGAATTTCACCTTTTACCGTCGCGATAAATGTCGCAACGGATTTAGAGGCCAAGCCAAACCATGAAGACTGAATCGATGAAACGGCATCCGCTGAGCTGGTGACGGAAAATACCCGCAAACCAGATTCAATAATCGTTAGCGTAAATTCAAAGACACGCCCTGACTCCCCCCCTTCATTCAGTCGAAGACCACTTTCGGGAATACTGACCGTCATTTCGCCCAATGTGGGGTGTATCAATGTTCCCGAATCGGGCATTTCACAGGCGGCAATGAGAGAATCCCGCTGGGTCATGACATCGGGAGCATTATAAAGACCGCTGCTTTGAATAAGGAATCCGCGAATAGTTATGCGTCGAGTTGCGCGGCCCATATCTTCAATCCATGCGGTATCTCGATAAGGGTATTCATGAATAGCCTGACGACGACCGAAAACACCTTCCGCCGTCATAACTGCAAAAGGAACGCCCCGAAAAGATGCAGGGTGAAGGTGCTCAGACCACTGCCAGCTATCACCACCCGTACCCAGTAAGTCAGAAAGCGCATTGTTAATCAGTGACATTTAGCCCTCCAGAAATGAAAAAACCCGCACAATGGCGGGCTGGCGTCAGTAATGTTTTTCTATTAGTGCTCTATTGGGTCGATACGCCGCGATAGATCATAAGTTCATGGAGGTTGCTACCTTTCCACTTTGACTCCCAGCGATAACCCGGCGTTCACCAGTTCTACTATCAATGATCGTCAGCTCTACCTCTGATTTGTTATCCCTCATCGCTTGAGCGATAGCGCTGGCAATCTGATCGGCACCGCCACCATCGCTTTGTTGGGGGGTGTTTATAGACGCTGGAGTAGATGCATTGATATCCGGGGTACTGGCACTACCTGAATTGCTTTGCTGGGGTGTATTGATATCAGGGGCGTTACCCGCTAACTCGCCTGGCTGAGGATGAATAGCAGGTAAGCCCGGCATAATTTTCTGGAGATAGTTCCGCGTTTCGGCGGGTGCTTTCCCTAACCCGTGCTTTTTGACATTCCCTTGCCCCCAGTTATAAGAAGCAACCGCCTTATTGACATCACCGTCGAACATTTTAAGCAAATCAGAAAGATATTTTGCGGCCGCTTCACTGGATTTATTAAAATCCATACGGTCTTCCGTGGAATTTAATCCATAATCCCTGCCCGTTGGTGGCATAAATTGAAATGGACCTTGCGCACCTTTTGGGGACAACAGATTTTTACCTCGCCCAGACTCAGCCTGATAGACGCGATCAAGAATAGTGGCTGGGAGGTCATACTGTGCCTCTAATTGCGTTAACCTTGCTTGTTGTTGATTGTCAGGGAGTATGTAAGGCGCATTGACGGGTGCTATTGCTTTACGCTGCTCTGCCTCAGCCCGTTGCTTTTCTTCCTCGTCTCTGGGGCCATAATACTGCTCATACTTCTTCCTGTAGCCCTCGGTCATAATGCCGTAATCTGACCCAACCTTATCCCACTC
>NZ_CQAZ01000141.1 GCF_001152565.1 Yersinia pekkanenii
TTTAAAATCCCTCGGCTTATGGCTGTGCGGGTTCAAGTCCCGCCCCGGGCACCATGGAAAGAAATACAAGTAAAACAAAGCAGTACGAGCACATTTATAGCCGCCGCCAGGCGGTTTTTTTGTGCCTGAAAGGGCCCTTCATAATATACCTTCATAATATTATTTCCGTTCTACTGATCCCCTACCGCTGGAACTATTACTATTTTCCTATCATATCGAGCGGTCTGAGCTGCGTTCTTGTGTCCTGAAATTGCTTGCTTATCGTAAAGAGAACCACTCAAATCAGATATGCCCTTAGCCTTCAGGTCGTGAAAAGTGAAGTCAAACTCTAATTCTGGGTATTTATCTTTGGCGTCGGACTTGGCTTTCGACCACCGGCTATTAAATCCATCCCTTGTATATCTAGATCCTGATTGCTGGTGGATAACAAAGATACTGCTCATTCCTTTATTTAGTGGTAGTTGGTTGGCTTGGTTTATGACCGCTGTTAACCGTGGTCCCCAAGCTTTAATTTGAGCTACACTCGTCTTGCTTTGCTGTATTAATATCCCCTCGTCAATTAGTTGGCCTTTCTTCATATCTAAAATATCACCTTGTCGAGCACAGCATAAATAAGCCAGTTCCATTGCGACCTGTACTACTGGTGGCGAAACACTATAAAGAGCATCGTATTCTTTATTGGTGATATAGCGAGTGCGGCTAATTTCTTTAAATTGCTTCACGCCCTTACATGGATTCATTTTTACCATGCCACGTTCATAGCCCCAGCGGAATACTCGTGAGATAAATGCCTTCTCTCTGTTGGCCTGAGTTCGGCTTTTGATGCCGCGCTTATCCATATACTTTCGGATATGCTCTGGTTTAATTGTATCGGGTGGCATAGAGCCAAATACAGACAATACTTTAACCGAGTATTTTCTATAATCTTTCTGGGTTTCAACAGCTAACTCCATGAAGTCGCCTGAGTGTACGAAGCGCTCCACAAGTCCTTCGAAAATATTTTCATCCTTTTTGTTATTGATCATCGATTCATAAACCGCCCATACCTGTGCGGGAGTTGCATCAAAGCCGCACAATCGAATTGTGCCGCCGTGCTTGGGTTTAAACTCATAGGCGGAGCGCCCCCGGCATGTGCGGGGAGGCATCCAGTTATCCTCAGAGTTAATTCGTTTTCGGCCCATTAGTCCAATGCTCCAAAATTAGGCTCAATAGATTTATCCGTTAACTCCTTATGGCGATGAGATAGCGGATCTTGGAAATGCCCCCATGTAGTTTGAGGGCGACCATCGCGACGAGTTATAAAGAATATTCCAGCTTGACGCAATGCTTCACATTGTTTTGATGGAATACGATAACCGGTCAACTTAATTAAATCTTCCGCACTGATAATGTCAGTTGCTTCATGGTGCGCCATAATTAGCCGCCTTGCTTATCTGTAGGGTAAAACATTGGTGAACACTCTGACGGATAACCCGCTTTCCGTATTGCAATGGAGCACATGGCAATAGCAGCGTTGAAATGGTTCGCGGCGTTCAGAACCTCACCCTCAAGCCCTTCGACATCAATCAGTGGGGGGAGGATAACTGGCGTTTCTATTGCTGCTTGCCATGCCTTGTGTGCCAGATGGATACCAAAGATGCGGTAACAATTCCGCTCAGGCTCCCAGTCGATGTCAGAACCATAAAGGCCATGGACCTCTTCAAGCCACTTTTCAAACCGTTGGCGGCTAGTCATTGGCGCATACCTCCATCACGAAATCAGTGATAGTTGCATTACCGATCGCAGCCCACAGATGCCAGTGATCGTAGCAATCGCCTTCGTCCTCTGCTTCAGTAACCCGCTCGAATGGTTCGCCGTTCCACTTGCCTGTACATTTGAATTTCATTCCACACCGCCTACTATTTTTTCGTATATCCAGACAACCAACAAAACAGGCATTAACCCGATCAACATCATTAAATAAATCGGCCAAAAGAAAGAGAAAATTGCTATATGAGCTGGGCCATCACGATTAAAAGGAGTCCTCGCCTTATCGCAATAGCAGCTGAACACGAAGGCTCCAGCGGCCACAGCGAAATAAACTACAAGCACCAAATTGAGAACCGCAGTCTCGATATCCATAATTTCCATTTCACACCGCCCCTATCGCTTGTTGAA
>NZ_CQAZ01000142.1 GCF_001152565.1 Yersinia pekkanenii
CCACCAGATATTGAATTCAGAAAGTGTCTTTACCGTTCCTGATGCATGAAGGATAAACAACAGTACGCCCACGATCATCATCGTGGCCCCAGCCAGCAGCCACCACATCAGTGACGGTGGCGGTGACAGTTCCGAGGTTAATGCTTTAGTTCGTTCCCAGCCCATTGATTATCCTATCGTGCTATTTGACGCACTGGAGATCACCTGACAACCGCACTGGCATTTGCAGCCATCACTAACGACGGCACGACCTCCGCAGGTTCGTTGTGGCATACCTTCAACGATCGGGTTTGTACCGTGCCCTTTAACTGGGCAGCTCACCATATCGCCTACTAATGCGGCCTTCTTGCCATTCACTGTAATTGTGGAAGAGGCGGAAATAACTGAACCGCCATGCGTTGTTTTATCACCGAGTAAAACGAGTCCTCTGGACATAATTAATTTCCAGGTAAATTAAATTTTTTAAATAGAATGGCGTTTAACTTTTATTTCATTCAGCCAGTTAAAACAAAAAATAATTATATTTTTGGATTAAATATTTTTAATGAAATATATCTCATAGATAATTTCAATTTCATCCTCAGTGATATATAAGAAGCGGGCAGCATATGTGTGGATTTTTTAATAACTATTTCATTGAGAGCAATTTTTCATAATCAGGGATAATCGTACGTTCATGTGCAATTTTTCCATTTGGATAAGTTATCGTCATTCCTGCAGGTTCGCTTTTGCTTTTGGGACTTTCAAGTACAACAACTTTATTCATATACACAACAGGTTCTATAAATATATTTTTAGCACCATAACTCCTGTAATGCCTACTCCATTTTTTATATTCCACATCGCCGCCGAATAACTTCAATGTTTGCTTATTAAGTAGGTTATTAATAAATATCATAGGAAATAATTCTGTCTTTAAGTGTAAGTCACCATGGACTTCTTTTTTTCTACCTGAGCCTTCTCCTCCGCCATACGCCTCATCATCGAAACCAAATACATAACTCGCTGGAATAATATTTTTCCCTGATGTCAGCGGTATATTTTTTACAGGTTGAATATCAACTCTGATGGCACTGAGTTTCCATTCACACATACCACCACCATCAAGAGCAATACGGTTTTGCCAGATATCGCTTCCTCCCTGCCTTATCATGCTTATGACCTGGGGATTCTTACCTCTATCCATACTGACATGAGATTCTGTTTTTTCATCGTAGACCTCTCGCTGGCATTTGTCCGAGCGGTACAGGACATCCATGGGCGTGACTTCCGTTTGCGGTGGCAGCTTTACAGTCACCGTTACCCACTCAGAACTGGCAGGAGGGTTGAGGGTATAATCCGGCCGACTGGCACAACCGCTCAGAGGAAGTATTAGTGCGAATAGACTAAGGAAATTAGATAATTTCAATTTCATCCTCCGTGATATATAAGAAGCGGCAGCCCTATGTGTATATTTTTTAATAACTATTTCATTGAGAGTAGTTTCTCATAATTTGGATTGACATTAGGAATCTCCTCTTTACTGCCGTCAGGGTAGGTCGCAGTAATATTTCCTGGCAGCAATTTGGGCGGATTGAGCGTCACTACTTTCGATAAATAAACCACTGGCTCTATAACTATCTGTTTTATATTATAAACTCTGTAATACCGATTCCATTGTTCATAACGAGTATCACCACCAAATAATTTTATCGTAACTTCATTGTCACGATGATGAGTAATTATAGGGAAAAACTCAGACTTTAAGTATAGATCTCCAGTCGTTTTTTTTGCAGCCCCCTCCCCAAATGCATTTCTGTATCCCTCATTATCAAAATCAAAAACATAGTTTGTTGAGATAATATTTTTTCCCGTAACCAGAGGGAGAGTTCTAGCCAGTTGAAGTCCAACCCTTATACCACTGAGTTTCCATTCACATTTTCCGCCCCCCTCAAGTGCAACTCGAGCTTGCCTTATATCGCCGCTATTCTGAAGTGTTATCAGGTGCGGGTTCACTCCTCTGTCCCGACTAGTATGAGACTCAGTTTTTTCATCATAAACCTCTCGCTGGCATTTATCCGAACGGTACAAAACATCTAATGGCAACACTTCCATCTCACTAGGAAGCTTAACGGTCACGGTCACCCACTCAGAACTGGCA
>NZ_CQAZ01000143.1 GCF_001152565.1 Yersinia pekkanenii
GGCCAACCATGAATAAAGATAACCCATGCATTACTCAATCACCGATTGATGTACTGAGTGATATCGCACTGTTTCTGGAAGCTGCGGAACGGTTCAGTCTTGACCCCGGCGAAGGTGCTCAATTGGCAGAAACCATTGTTAGTTACTGCGCTGATTACGCTAAAACAATGTCACGCCGTGCTGCGCTGGAAGGGGCTGACCATGAAATCCAATCAACTGGAAGATGTCACCGGTCAGGTAAGGCAAGCGCAAACGGTTTTAGCAATGTGGCTTGAGCTCGCTACCGGCGACAAGAAAGGTACCACTGACAAAATAGGCGCAATTATAACTCTATTAGACGGTGTGCCAGAAGTGATGATCGCAGCTAATAGTAAACTAGCCGATTACGATTATGAGAAATATAAAGAAGGCAAAAAATGAAACCTGAAAAAATTGATTACGAACGAATGGGTAATAATTTCATTGTCGATGATGGCGGTATAAATCGTGCATTAATAAAAGTGTTCGCACAAATATATATTGTTAATCGCCACGGTGTTTATAAGCGCTATCTAAGCCGTAGTGCTGCAATTAATAAATTAGCTCAAGTTATGGCAACCTATGTTTATCAGCGCCTTGGATTGCCTATACGTGAAGATGATGTTTATGACACTGAGCGCAAGGCATGGATTCGCGGTGACTTACTTCATGATTATATCCACTGCCGTGAAAGAGCGGTTCATCATATTCGTCGCCTGTTAGCTAAACAGCGCAAAATCGATAAATGGAACAAAGAATATCAGAGATGGGTTGAAACACGTGACGAGTTATATAAACGCAAACCTTATTAATTAAGTAATCGCTAAAACAAAATATTAACTATGGCCTTCGGGTTAGGACTCCCTACACCTAAAGGCCGAAAATAGGGTAATTCGAATATGAGCAACATTGAATTAATTAATAAGAGACGCAAGCACATCGTTGACGCAAAGCTCGAATCAATGATGCGCAAAACAAATAGCCATTGCGTCATTGTCCGTTTGAAAGGTGGCGGCATGTACACCGTGGAATTATCCGAGAGAGTCCTGATTGAAGCCTTAATAGATTTCGAAGCAGAAGTTTATGGGGAATATAAACGGCTCGAAGCGGCGGAACACATCATTAACACCTATGACAGTTTTTTATCTAAAAGCGGCGATCACCTTACCGAAGCGGGAAAGGATTTCATGAATGCCATTGTTAAAAATATTGCCGAAATGGCTAAGGCAAAAGGAAAGACAAAGTGACGCTATCAGGTAACCGCATTCCGCTTCGTATCTACATCGGGGCCACTCAGATTTTAAACCGATACCGCCGTGGAGCTGTTCGCCCTCGCCGCACCTATCAACACGGCTATCTGTCTTTACGCATTACCCACCGCTGGCGGTTGCTATCGAAAGACGGCGGGCAGCACTGGGAGGCCATGAGCCACCAGCGATACAACAAAGAGTTAGGGGTGTAACTGATGAGTACTGAACTGAATCCAGAATCGACGCCTGACGGCATTAAAACGGGGAACTGTGTCGTTGGGTACTCCGCTGCAATCCGTCAGCTTGATAGCGGGCATTACGACAAAAAAGCATCCGAAGGCTTGAGGATTTTAGCCTGCATTCAAGACGCGAAAGTTAACGGCTGGCTGAGTTTGAGTATTGAAAAAGAAGTCATTATTTGGCGGTGGCTGGTCGTTACCGTTTTCATCAATGAGGAACGGGAAAAAAACGGCACGGCTGAAATCCAGAACGACGAAGGCGGAGCTGATCTTGCTGTTATCTACATCGGAAAGAATGGCGGCATAAGCATTTACCCCGCACCCCTGCGCTTTTCTCTGGCAAATCACGTCGAGGGATGCGCTATCGAGAAATACGGAACTCAGGCAGGTATGGCGCTGGCTCTAAGGATGTATCAGGACATGGTGGTGGTATGCCCAGAGCAAGGTTTCAGGTTATCGGCAATGGGCCGCGAAGGTCTGGAAATGTTGCACGATGATTTTATCGAGATGATCAAAACCGAAGGCATCCCAGATATGCCAGTGGTTCACTGAGGAAAGGTAATGAACAAAAAAACTGAACTGGCACTCATTGAGGCC
>NZ_CQAZ01000144.1 GCF_001152565.1 Yersinia pekkanenii
GGGTGGGACTGCTCACAAAATGGGCATTTCACATCAACCTTAGCCATCAAAACCTCTCAGATAAATACGAGGATTTTACCTGATGATCTCCGCATTGAATACATGACCAAAAAATGGATCCAACTTCCTAACCATGAACAAAGCCCATTAAATAAACCCAGCATTGAACTTATGAATGACTGTGATTACATCAGAGAAAAACGTAATCTTATATTTGTTGGTGGTCCTGGTACAGGTAAAACTCATTTAGCCACGGCTTTAGGGATAAACGCTGCCACCAATGGGTTTAAAGTTCGCTTCTGGAATGTATTAGATTTGGTCAACAAGCTGGAATTGGACAAGGAAAGTAAACAATTTAAATTAACCAATCAACTGACAAAGCTGGATTTAATTGTTTTAGATGAGTTGGGGTATTTGCCCTTTAGTCAAGAAGGAGGTGCTTTATTGTTTCATTTAATCAGTCAATTGCATGAACATACCAGCATTATGATCACCACTAATTTAGCGTTTTCTGAATGGGTAAAACTATTTGCCGATGAAAAGATGACGGCAGCCTTATTGGATCGACTGGTTCATCATTGTGACATTATTGAAACAGGCAATGAATCATTTAGGTTTAAAAACCGGTCTTAAAGTGGCGCACTTTTAAAGCATAACTGTGGCTCACTTTTAGACCATAATTGACATATAAGATTCTGGAAGACGAAAAAATTAAATAATGAGAGTGGCCCTAAGGGCTGGAATACTCTAGAGAAACTATTTTTTCCTAGTTTATCATGCAATTCTAACTGTTTTTATAGTTCATCTCAGTGGCTTCAATTCTATCAGAAGAGGGGACTTCATAGAGATTGACGCTCATATGGCTGAAAGCAGAATAGTGTTTACAAAATACCGAACTCATCCAGTTTTCGAACTCATTCGATGAGGTGAATGATAACTCGCCGATATTAGGGTCCATAAATTGAACATGCCCTTGATCATCTTTGATACAGGCAACAACATGCGCAGGCCCGTCATAGGGAGTAAGCAAGTAACACATATTGTAGCTCCCCTTTTCGTCATTATGTGCCAAGCTCATTGCCTGAGCTGCACATTCGGGAGTAAAGTCTTCGCTTTTTAACAGATAAGTACCAACCTGATTGAAGTGCTCCTTCAATTCATCCTGAATCCTGGCTTGTGATTCGGGAGGAGGAAGAGGCTGATAGTCATTGCCGAGATATTGGGAAAGAACCTCCCATTTAGCTGATGAATCGGCAAGCCAGGAATAGAATTCCTCACCCTGTGAGTTTTTAGCAAGATACTTTGCCGACATAGCCATACAAACACCGCTGTCAGTCACTTGGTTTTTAACGCCAAATTCCTCATATACTCGCTTGGATATCTCCGATTGCTTGTAACTGGTTTCTATATGACCAAAGATGCTACTCTGATTAATGATAATATTTATCATGGCTGAACCTCTACACACATAATGGTTTAACTTTTCCTAAACTCAACAAATAGTTACAGTAATAACCAATTCAAAATGTACAGAGATTCCCTAAAAGTTACTTTCATATTTCGCTGTTTTTTTGGAGTTTCCTCTCTCCTGAAAGCAACATGCTTAATTTCAATGTAAACAATGAATTATCTGCTTAACGTACGTTTTCGTTCCATTGGCCCTGAAACCCCATTGTCGGGTAGCCGCCGAAGCCCGGCGTAAGCCGGTGGAGGATCATTAAAGATCCTGATACCCCTCCCGCCCTGTAGAGCCATGAGGGCTTACAGCAAATGATTATGGCGAGTTAAGCCCTTTTAACCCCGTTAGCGCGGCGTAGCCGCGATGTATCGGGGACTTAGTGCTGGCAGTTTACTGACAGCGCTTAGTGGGCTGTATCTCCTAAAAATAAAGCGATATTTTCTTGACAGAGCACGGTAGCTGTTGAGTCATACAGGCTGATAAACGATTCTGTGGTTACAGGGGTTTGGGGAGCAACGGAACAGTAAACGCTGTTAAGAGGTCATTTTAAATAGCCAAAATGAATAGACCCCAGTTTCCTAGACGGTAGCGTGCCTCATGAACCAGGCACTTTCATAA
>NZ_CQAZ01000145.1 GCF_001152565.1 Yersinia pekkanenii
CTAAAACGAAGCCCTTTGGCTGGCCTTTTCCTACGGCCGTTCTCGGCGCATCCTATTTTTTAAATGAGAATTGTTTACTTATTAAATCGTTGAATTACGGCGGCTATTTGTCGTGCGATTTTAAGACGCAATACCTTTAATACATTATCAATAAGATTTTAAATATTTTAAGGATTTATATGAATGCAGTTTTCAAAGTTATTTGGAGCATATCCTTGAATGTATGGGTTGCTGTGAGCGAGTTGGCGAAAGGAAGAATAAAAACCAGCAGTGTCGGTCATCCATTGACTGAAGGGGGTGATCAGCCAAGCGTCGTTGAACCAGAAGGTATTTGCACGTTGTTCAGAAAAAGTATTTTGGCCTTATCCATCGGCAGCTTTGGTTTATTGGGGATTACTCCCGCATTTGCCGTAGAGATCACGGTCATGGACCAAGCCAGCCTTTCATCAGCTTTATCTAGTGGCAATTACGATAAGATTATTTTGGGTGCAGATATTGCGCTTACTCAACAAGTCACAGTCAACATGGCTAATCAAAATGTCGTGATTGATGGTAATGGTCTGTATGGCTTAACTGTTGTTAATACCACTAACTATGGCTTGTCGGTATCATCCGGTAGCGGGACCTTGACGTTGCAGAATATGTCCCAAATCACATCTGCCAACTACTATAGTATGGTCTACCTCACCGGTGGCAGCACTGCGGTCAATGTGGTTTATAACAATATTGACTCTCTTGGTTCGTCTCAACTTATTTTTATGGGCGTTAACGGCGCGGCGACGAATAGTGTTATGACGTTTGGTAACATCAATTCAGATGTGATTGTCAACGATCGCGGCCAAGAAATCGGTGAAGTTAATAAACTTGAGTTTACCGGCCGGTTTCATGTCACGCATTTAGGCTCTGGGATATCTTTCCAAAACTCTGGTGCGACAAATAATACCGCCACCATGGATTTTCTCGCGGGTGCTGATGTCAAGATAGACAGAACAACCTCATCCGCGAATTTGACGAATACCGGTAACAGTGCCTTTGCCTATACTTTTGCCGATAATTCTGCCTTTGAACTGATTGCCAACCAGAATGTTTTTAGCGGAACCAATACTAATAGAGGGTTGCAAATTGGGAGTTATGATCCTGTAAACGGTTTTGGTTCTGGTGCAAAAATTATCTTGCAGGCGCGAGCCACGGGTGGCGGTGTTGTATCGGGTAATGCGATTGATAACGCCACCACGAATACTACGGGTATCAACAATGGTAGTAGTGGTACTACTGACGTAGTTTACAACCTTGCCACCGGTTCTATTTTGCAGGCGACAGATACTGGGATTCTAGCCACCAAAAATGCGGGTAACACCAGTGGTATTTACATCCGCTCTGCTGGTGCCATTACGGCAGCAACCGGGATTTCTGCCACACATAGCGGTACTGGCCCAATGGTACTGCTCAATGATGGAACAATAAACGCAGCAACCGGTATATCTGCAACTAATACCGGCACCGCAACAATTAATGTTGCGAATAAAGGCACCATTAACAGCACCGCGTCGGGGATAACCGTCAGTTCTACCCCGGTGCAAACCGTCAATGTTGATAACACTGGCGGTACCCTTAATGCCACCGCTGGCACCGGTGTTAACGTGCTGACCAATGCGCTGTTAAATCTGGTGGGGGGGACTATCACCGCCACCGGCACCGCGACCGGGCTGACTTTTGCCGGTACCAGCAATAGCCATGTATTGACTGACTTGATTCTTAATCTGAATGGTACCGGTGCCGCCTTCTCAAAAGCAACGGGTGTCAATCTGACGTTAAACCATGTCATCTTTAACACGGTGACAGGTACCGCGCTAACTAGCCTGGCCGGTCTGACATTTGCCAACAGCGCTAATGGCAATAACATTATTAATGTCACAGGTGCGGGTATTGGGATAAGTTCTGTTGGTGGGGTCGATCTCACTAATGCTTATCTGAATATCGATGTTAGTGACAGTGCTGGTGTAGGGCTACAAGTGACTGATGGCACAGCCAATACCACCACTATTGGTACTAATGGCCAAATTAATGCCGCAGGTGCGACAGCGATTAGTTTCTCTGGCACC
>NZ_CQAZ01000146.1 GCF_001152565.1 Yersinia pekkanenii
AATATAACAATTAAAGATTGCATGTTGCGACATATTGTTGCATATTGACTGTGCGCTATCGCCCAGCGTATGTGATTCTCGTCACATGAAATACAAAATCCGAAGAGGCACGCATAATGGCTACCAGTATTCGTTTAGATGACGACTTTGTTAGCGACGTAAAGGTTCATGCTGATGCTGCAAGTCGCAGTGTTCCAAAGCAGATTGAACATTGGGCAAAGATAGGGCGTATAGCCGAAGATAACCCTGATTTGCCTTACAGTTTTATTCTTGAATCTCTACTGGCGCAAAGCGAGGTCGATAACCACAAGGTTACGCGCTATGTCAGAAGGACAGCACGGAAGTGAGATTGACGTTTATGAAACCCGTCGATTCACAAAGGCATTAGCAAAACTACCAGAGGTTCACCTGGTGGTGGTGGAAGATGAAATCGAAAAGATTATCAAAAACCCCATCATAGGCGAGCAGAAAAAGGGGGATCTGAGTTATCTCCGTGTCCATAAGTTTCAGCTTAATAACCAGCTTACGTTGCTGGGATATAGCTGGGTAGAAGATAAAATCGAGCTTTACTTGTTAAGTTTAGGTTCGCACGAAAACTTCTATCAGGAACAAAAGCAGCAACGCAAAGCCGATCTCAAGTTAATTAGCTAGTCGGCATAAAATTTTAAGGCTCACTTCGGTGGGCCTTTTTTATTTAGCCCGCCGCCAGCGCCAATCACCCTCAAAAACTCCGTGTCTGAATGGATCACGGCGGCAGGGCTATTCCCTACACACAGCATACGAGCCCGACATACGCCGGGATTAATTTCCCCAATGGGGAGGCAGGATATGAGAATGCACAACTCCCCAGATGTATGGACGGTGATAGGGCTATGGATTGCTGAACACAGGGGTGAGCTATTAAGCGCTGCGCTTGCGGCATTAATGGCGTTACTGCGCGGGTGGTACTCAGGAGATGACAAAGTGAAAGTCACGCTTGACGCTGCTATGTGCTCACTCATTGCATGGTTCATTAAAGATATGCTGCTTATTTTATCTCTAGACCCAAGCTGGGCGATGATGAGTAGCGTGTTTCTTGGTTATTTAGGGACGGCATATATCGGTTCTGTGCTTCGTCGCATTATTGGCAACAAAACAGGGGCAGGCAATGCAAACCAATAAATTTAGCCAGCGCAGTGAAAATAACTTAAAAGGCGTTAACCCGGCACTAGTGCAAGTCGTTCGCCGTGCTCTGGAGTTATCGCTTGTTGATTTCGGCGTAACTGAGGGGCTTCGAACTGTTGAGCGACAAAAAGAGCTGGTAGCCAAGGGTGCCAGCCAGACGATGAATAGCCGCCATATTACTGGCCACGCTATCGACGTGTTTGCTTATCCAGCCGCAAGCGGCTCATGGGAATGGAAATATTACGAGCAGATAGCCATCGCATTCAAACAGGCGGCCAAAGATGTTGGCGTTCCTATTGAGTGGGGTGGCGACTGGAAGACGCTAAAAGATGGGCCTCATTTCCAGCTACCATACAAAGAATATCCGGCATGAATCGGGTAACGGCAATACTTATTGCTGCTCTGGTTGCTTCATTCTTTGGATCGGCCTATTACCAAGGCCAAGTGACAAAGCTCAAGCGTGACGTGGCAGAAATAACAGCAGTAGCCAGGCAACAACAAACCACCCTCGACCAGATAGAGGTCCAGCGCCAGCAAGTCGCCGCTATTGATATCAAATACACAAAGGAGTTGGCAGATGCCAAATCTGAAAACGAGCGCCTTCGTGCTGATATCGCTAATGGCGCTAAGCGGTTGCAGCTCAACGCAACATGTCCAAAGCCAGTGTCCAAAGCCACCGGTACCACCGGCATGGATGATGCTACCGGCCCCCGATATGATGCAGAATTTGAACGCAATTATCTCAGTCTCAGAGAGCGGATCGGAATTGCCACAACCCAAATAGAAGGCTTGCAGGCCTATATCAATAACGTGTGTCTGAAATAACCAGAGGAAATTATGAGCGAAGCAAAACCGCAGGATGGCAGCACAGTAAAAGGCTATCG
>NZ_CQAZ01000147.1 GCF_001152565.1 Yersinia pekkanenii
TGATGATCTCCGCATTGAATACATGACCAATAATTTTCATACAGATTGTTTAACGTGATACCTAATGTATCTATAGAGGATTTATAACAATCGACTATTGCTACGTCAGAATTGATTACGCATTCAATAGTAGATTGACTAACAAAAAATATACTACTAAAAAGTACTATCAATACAATAAATGCTATGTTCATTATTATATCCATATTTATAACTACATTAAGAGTAGTTTTCTTTGTTCCTAAATATGTAATGTAATAACCAAATGAATACCCATAAACCACCAGTAATTATTGTCATAATTAAATGTGCTATATGTGGAAACCGTTTACTACCTGATGAACCTTGATTATTGTTATTATTATTGTTACTCACTACAATGTTAGATTTGTCCCTATTCGCGTTCTCACGCTTTAAAGACTCTATTTCTCGTAGTTGTGGATCTAAAATTTCCCCACAGTGCTTACACTTCTTAGCCTTGGATGAAATCATCTCATCACAGTAACCGCATCTTGTTTCTAACTGATTAATAACCATTTTTTAGTGCTCCTTGCAAGTTTTCATCTAGTAATGATAACCCATTAGAGTGCTAAAACTCAAGAAAATGATCGTTAAAACCGATCGATAAGTATTTTATGATAGTTTTTAGCTATCAATCGATGCCAATCGATCTGTGAAAACAATGATAGAAAATGATATCAAATACAGTTGGTTACATCTAAAACCATGAGGAAACCATTTATGAATGAAGAAGATAACTATCTTGAACGAAGAAAATACATGTCAGAATCTGACCGCCGAGCTGAACAGTTGTCTCGTTTTATACAAAATAAAACACGAGCCATACGAGGGGAAAAACAAATACCATACCCTGATGTTCCTTTCTTTACGCCTGAATATATTGCTAAATAAATGAGTGATGATAGTCCTTGGTGGATATTCTGTAAGGAAAGAGGGTATTTGGATAATGATGAATAGTAAATAATACAAGTAAGTACTTGACTACTTGAGTTTGTACGTAAATTAAACTATAATATTACATGAAGTGTAGTATTTGAAATATATAAGAGGTGCCATGATGGATATGGAAGAGTTATTAAGAAAAGCTAGAGAGTCTGCGAAAAATCGTACTCCTGAAGAACGATTTAAACTACTTGTTGAGTCAAAAATACTAACAAAAAATGGTACTTACAACACACGTTTTTTTACTAAAGAAACTGTTGAAAAAAGTAAACCAAAGGGATGATTATCTAATAGGGATTTATAATGTACTCATCAAAGCCAAACATAATTTATGGTTTTCATGGAATGGATAAAGATGCAGCATTACCTATTCTACTAAAGGAAGATAATTTCAAACATAGCAACAACGCATATGATTGGCTTGGAAATGGTGTCTATTTCTGGGAAAATAATTATGAAAGAGCAAAACAATATGCTGTCGAAGATAAAAATAGAAAAAACTCAAAAATAAAAGAACCTTTTGTATTAGGTGCTATCATTGAACTTGGCAATTGTTTGGATTTATTTGATCAAAAACATATTGATTTTCTTAAGTTTTCATACGAAGAAATGCTTAATTCACTGAAATTACAGAATAAAGTATTACCTGTAAATAAAAAATTCGGCCAAAACGACTTTGATTTTAAATGTAGAGAACTCGATTGTGCTGTCATTAGATATGCTCATACACTTGCCAAAAATGCAGGGAAACAATTCGACTCCGTTAGAGCCGCATTTTTAGAAGGTAATCCTTTATATGAAGGAGCAAAATTTTATGAGAAAAATCATATTCAAGTTGCTATACTAAATCCTAATTGTATTAAGGGTATATTCTACCCAAGAGAAAAAGAATTGAGTCCCCGAAAGTCATCTAGTAACTCGACCAGCTTAACCTAACCGAGTGATTATTAAGTGGTTGTGCAACAAGTGCATAATGCCGCATCGGATATCATAATAGAGAGATTTTTCTTTCCCCAAAACTGTATAAAAAAAAACACGGGTTAAATGGCGATTACCATCCATTTTTTCCCGCGATCATCGTTATATTT
>NZ_CQAZ01000148.1 GCF_001152565.1 Yersinia pekkanenii
GGGAATCGGCATAACTGCCGACATAGACCGTGCCATCGGGTAGCTGGTACCAGACATAATCGGGAATATTGAACGCGCGGCCCAGATTGATAAGGAGCTGATAACCAGTACCATGGTGCTGAAAATGAGGGATCGGGGTGTCGGTATAACCGACGTTTTCCGGCAACACAAAAGGCATGTTAGTGGATTTGCCTAGCGCGTCAGTGACATCGCGTAATGTGGGGTGTTGCAATGAGCACGGCCACGAACGATCAAACACGCCGACCAGCTCCCGCACAGATAACCGCTGCGCGCCATTTTCAGCCGGCGCGGTGCGCTCCACAAATCCGGTTAACCAGCGATAGATTGAGGCGTTATAGCCCAAGTCCAGCCGCACTAACTTACCGACACAATCCCGCTCTGTCATGACGGTAATGAAACCCAGACCGCACCCATTGAGTGAGAGCGAAAGATTTAAATTATTGGCGGGGATTTCATCATCACCGATGCGCAATGTAACAACCGATTTCATGTATCACCCCCTGATGGGCCAATGGTGTTATCAATTTTTTGCAGCACATTCTCAAACCAGGTGCGGCTTTCCTCTGACTCTCCGGCTGTCGCGGTGCCGCCTGCGGTCTGAACGGTGGCGTTCTTGCCGCCCGCACTGGCTTGTTGGGCTTTGCGCTCAGCAACGCTTGAATGCTCAGCCAGGGTAAAATTAACCAGCCAGGCCATTCTGTCCGTTTGCTGCGCGGCATCCACGCCACTGGTAAATGTCGCCTCCCTGAATTTCACCGCCTGCGCCATTTCATGGGCCACGCGGTAGCGTTTTTTACTGCCATCACTGTTTTTAGCCTCTGCCAGGGCAAAAATACGGGTCAAAATGGCTTTATCCGCATAAGAAATTAACCCGGACACGCGCAACTCCTTGCCCTTCGTCCCTTGCTCCGCTTTGTCGGTACTGCTGGCCTGGCCGCTCTGGTCTTTATCCTGAATCGGCATCGTCAGCGTCACGAGGATATTACTCAGCGGGATAGCCTCGCCATCGAGCGCCAACATCACAATATCAGCCATGATTTACCACCATTTCGCGCAGTGGGGCCAAATCAGCGCCCACAAACAGTAACGCCAGGCTGAAAATGGCCTGACTGTCGGGTATGTCTTTTTTCATCTCGGCGATCGCCGTTTGTGTGTTGTCCTCAACCGATAACGACCACACCGGCACACTCGCACCCTGTAGCAGTTCCAGGCTCTTTCCTGCCTCGGCCAGTAATGCGGCTCGCTGCTGGCTGAATGCGGCCAACGCGGTATCTATGGCCGCGCTACTGCTGCCGCCTGCGGTATCACTGATTGCCTTTTGCAAGGCTTGCGCACCGGATGCCGCACGGGTGGTGGCAACCGATAGCGGCGCACTGGCTGGCAAACCGCCAGGGCGTGCGGGGATTTGCATTTTACTGGTATCCAGACTTAACGCGGCCTTGGCCCGGCGCTGAACTTGAGTCAGTGCCGGTATCGGGAACACGGCAGCGGCGGCGGTCAATAAAGTAATAAATTCGGTCAGGGTGTTGGCGGCAATCAGCAATACCAGCACATCCTGATCGCTGTCTGCGCCGGCCAATCGACTGGCGAGTGAATTGATCGCGTTTTCCGGGCTGAGGAAAGAGCCTGATGGTTCACTCTGGCCGACACCAAACGCCCAGGGGTGAACGGCCACGGCTGAGCAATTGACGGGGGCTAGATTCGGCGGGATGCGTAATAATGATTTATGCCACATCTGGCACCTCGGGCCACTTAGGGCGTGAAACATCGACTTTTGTCAGATCATAGCGGTACTTCTGCCACGCAGCCAAACGCGGGATATCTTCATCGTCAATGTAATCGCCGTCTTTTGCGTCACGCATCGGGGCAATGACTTCTGCTGCATGTGCAATGAGTTCTGTCTTTTTATGCTGAGATAATAAAATGAGTTCCTCTGGCGTTGGCGGCGGG
>NZ_CQAZ01000149.1 GCF_001152565.1 Yersinia pekkanenii
TTTCAGCAGTCTGAGGCTGTTAGTCATAACGGCCTTTTTACCACTGTTTTGCACAAATCTTCCAGCCAGCTTCCACCCGCTTTGCTAGCCATGAATAATAGTTCTGCTAACCGATATCCCGACCTATGCGAAAGAGAAGTTGATGTTCAGCTTTGGAAAGGGGTTGGATCTGTTGAGGCTGTGGACTTATCATGGGCCGACTTTAGTGATGGTCTTATTGTTGCGAAGGAATATGTAAGATTTATACTTGTTAAGTAGAGTTATAAATTTTAATTATGGAATAATAAATATGAAGCAGTTTAAGGGAACAGGTTTTTATCTCATTAAAGAGCAGATTTATAGTAAGTCTGGGCTTCCGACACTCGCTAATACCATCGGTCCTACAACTATTCAGGTTGTGAAGTCTGTTTATCAATTAATGAATGAGCAAGATTTAATTTATAAGGGATCATTGTTAGACTCTAATAATAATGTAGGCCTATGGGATAGGTTTAAAATCGGCTTTGGTATTGATGTTTCTGAAAAAGATAAGTAGAATGGAGATTCAATATTCATGATTGAATACTGTGGGTTTAGCACTTTTATAACGCCAGTAGATGGTTTTGATAGAATTTTACCAAAGTGGTTTACAAATAAACATAATGCTAGCGTGCCAACACCATACAAGTTCGGACGTGACCCTATTAGTGATGTAAACCTATACCGCAATCTCAGTGCTAAATTTTTTGTTAAAAATGGTGGAGATGGAATTCCTGAATCACTGGCGAAATATAATTCCAAAACAAAAGAATTAAAAATAATAAATTCAGAACCTGAATTTTTATTAATAATAAAATCTTTAACGAAAATAAAGGGTGGTAAATATATTTTATAAAAAACGGCTTGTTATTTATATAGTAAATTTATTATTACTGATGACATGACAAGCCAGCAAGGTATTGAGAAATATGTAACTTGGTTGTTCTTTCCTTTTATAATTCTCATTAAAAAAATGAATATTATTGGAATAATCAAATAAATAATGAATATTTTAATGTTCCAATATATCATGTTTAAAGCTATTAAAAACAGTAGGCTTGATACTATTTGATATGCTTTTATTTCTTTTTTTATAAAAAAATAACTTATAAAAAAATAAGAAAAGGAAAATGATGTAATAATCAACGTACTCATATTTACAAAACTCTCATATCCAAAACAAGATGCTTTATCATATCACCCCATACTATAGGTAGTGGTGACTTAAATGCTCTTTTAATCAAACATCCTCTTGAGATCCCTTGTTTCTGTGCGTAACCTCATGCGCAGAAACGAAAAAAACCGCCTTTCGGCGGATCTTTGAACTAGTAACTCTCGGATCTGGACGGTAACTGAACTATACGGGTACAGTCACCAAATTCATTTGAACAGTGTAGCCGCAAGTCTTCAAGTGTAATTTTAAGTTCACACCACCTCCCTTCCTAAACCCAGTTACCAATGGCTGCCGCCACTGGTGAGTTGTCGTGCCTATTCCTTGCCAGATGATGGAAACCTCGTTCTTTATGTCCCATGAGTCGCTAATCCTCACCAAACGGCCATGGTATCTGTTCCTGCGTGGCAAGCTGTTTATTGCTCTCAGTCGGAATGCGTTGCGGGCCGCCGACCAGTTTGAAATCCCACCCAATCGTGTCATAGAACTGGGAACACAAGTGGAGATTTAATTTGCAGGGCCGTTATGATTAACGGCCTGAGGTGAATGACAAATCTATTTATAGCTCAGTGAGTTAAGGGTTGACCGCACCTCGGGGCGCTCCGATGGCTTACGCCATTACAACCCCAACGGCCCGTTTCCCCTTCATTTGACTTTTTCAGCAGTCTGAGGCTGTTAGTCATAACGGCCTTTTT
>NZ_CQAZ01000150.1 GCF_001152565.1 Yersinia pekkanenii
ACCAGAGGAAATTATGAGCGAAGCAAAACCGCAGGATGGCAGCACAGTAAAAGGCTATCGAACGCTATCTGAAAAAGACATATCCAATATGAACCGGCTGAAAGAGATTAGTCGCCAGTTCATCGCACAACTGGAATTTCTGAACGCCGGTGATACCGATCCGCGTTGGCTGGCGATTGCAAAAACAGACATGCAAACAGCTTGTATGGCGGCCTGTCGTGCAGTAGCTCGTCCGGATGCCGATTGCTGAGCATTAATCAGGTAATAATCATATCAATAACTAAGGAGTAACTAATGTTTAAGTTTGAACTGAGTCAACTGGTAATTATCGCCATCAGCAATGAGTGGGGCGAGGTGAAAGGTCGCGCCGAATACGCAACACATGAAAACTCCTACTTTGTGCATTACAAAGCTGGCGATGGTCGGGCTATGAGCGCGTGGTTCGATGAGAGTGATTTGGCGGCTGTTGAAGATGATCGTCACCCTGGTTGCTCGGTCTATGCTGGTCGTAAATTGCCAGATGGCGCAGTAGTCGAAGAGTAACGGCATTACAGGTAGCATTCATTGAGTGCCATCGATAATGCACAACCTAAGCCACTAGCCTAATTAGCCGGTGGCTTTTCTATTTAGGGCTAGGTCATGGCGACTCTTAAGGATTTATCCAATCAGTTACAGTCGATAAAAAAGCAGATCCCCTTTGCTGCTGCTCAGGCACTAACTAGCGTGGCACGTCAGATTGCAGAAGCTCAGAAAGTAGGTATGCAGCGCAATCTGGATAATCCGACCCCTTTCACCGTTAATTCCGTTGGCTCGTTTGGTGCCCGCAAAAACCGATTACAGGCCAAAGTGTTTGTGCGTGATATTGCTGCGAGCTATCTCGAACCGTTCGAGTTCGGCGGCCAGCACAAGCTCAATGGTCAGGCGTTGCTTAACCCCAAAAATATAAAGCTGAATAAGTTCGGCAACTTAGCCCGTAACAAAACGCAGCAGCTTAAAGCTAAAGAAAATGTGTTTGTAGGTGAGGTGAATGGCGTTAGTGGTTTCTTCCAGCGAAAGAAAGGCAAGAAGAGCAAAAAGGTTAAGAAGCGTCAGAAGCGCTCTCCTAACGGTGTGCATCGTGCCAGAGAGAAACAAAGAGCACCTAAGCTGCTGATTCAGTTTGGTGACGCATTGGCAGTTAAACCAACGCTTGGATACTTCGACCGAGCGAATACAATGGCACAGGCTTTGATGCCTGGAGCATTAAGTCTGGCAATCGAGCAGGCGTTGAAGACGGCTAAATAACAAACTACTCAACCATTGTATAACTAACATGCCTCGCCTATGCGGGGTTTTTTATTGCCTAAATTACAGGTGATACATGAAAGAGCTAACCCAAGAAAGACTGAAAGAGCTACTTCACTATGATCCTGATACAGGTGCATTTATGTGGCTGGTCTATCGTAGCTTTAGGGCTGTAGCTGGCTCAGTAGCTGGGCGCACCAATATGACAACCGGCTATGTAGAAATACAAATTGATGGTCGCCGCTATAAGGGGCATCGCCTTGCATGGCTCTATATGACAGGTGAGCAAGCCAACAGTCAGATTGACCATGTGAATGAGGTAAAGGTAGATAATCGCATTAGCAATCTTCGCGTTGCTACTCGAGCAGAAAACAAAAGGAATGTTGGCATCACTAAAGCTAATACCTCAGGCGCAAAGGGTGTCTATAAGCAAGGTAATCGTTGGATTGCTCAGGCGCAGATGGATGGGAAGAAATACCGATTAGGTAGCTTCATGAGCGTTGATGATGCAGCCAAGGCATACGACTCGTTTTGCCAGCAGTCTTATGGGGAGTTCTGTCATCATAGTTCGGCCCGTTCAGTTGATAATCAGTATCAATAAAAAAAATGGGTCCCTCCTGGCAACATTTA
>NZ_CQAZ01000151.1 GCF_001152565.1 Yersinia pekkanenii
CCTGATGGCTAACAATCGTATGATGGTAAATATCAGACATGGTTATGCCCTCCGGTAAGCGTGAATTCAGCAATGAAGCGCACCAGTGGCACAGTGCAAGGGGCTGGATATCCGTCACGACTGAATGTGACACGGTTAAAAGCAACGTTTTGTACAGTGACCGGTAGGCCGTGATTGTCGCTGTAGCGGTCATTAGGCATAGGCTCACGCATGTTCGCCCCTCCCCGTTTTATATTGATGCGCAGCGGCATGGCGGCGTTCTCGGTCATGATCGACATATTCGCAACCCACCGACTCAGCTTCACGGCCAACATTATCAATGGTTTCCTGTGCTCTGTAAGAGATGAGCGTTAGCGCGTCTGCCACCTTGTCTATGTGGTGGTAGCATTCCGGTGATTCCATCCAGTGCAACAACAGATCAGTAATGGCTACGATTTCAGACAACGCTTGCCGTGACAGACAATCCATATCTTTGACGGCACCGCTCAGTCTGTTTATCTGCTCATTAGGCTTTAGTTCACGCATGGCTGATCTCCTCGCCAGAAAGGTTGATCAGGTACTCGGTCACTGAGTCGGCATACCCCGAAGACATTTCAAGCAGTAATTCAACTTCATGGCCCGGAAGCTCTACCCAAGAATGATGAAGTGCACGAATGACCGCGCTTGCTTTTTGTGCCTGCTGGAGGGTTACCATAGCCACCGCCATTTCTGATTTACGCATGACGTCCCTCCCCCATTAGTGGGATCAGTGTGTTATTGGCCCTTTCTAATGCATTAAGCGCCGCCTCTAAAGCGTTACCAGAAGCCGTGCCTTCTAGCTCACGACAGGCCAATTTAATGATCGCAATCGCATGACAATTTTCTGTATGGACGGTTTCTAAAGGGGTTAGCTCAGACATGGCGCACCTCCATTAAATCGAACACAACTACACCGCTACGGTGGTCAGAGACGGAACACTCAGTACGGATTTTTGCGGCAAAGGTCAGCGACCATGCAGGGAAAAGCTCACGGGCTTCCGTTTCTGTGTCAGCTTCGGTACGTAATACAATGGGGGTGCAGTTAGGTGTATTGGTTGGGGTGCCAATAAACAACCAGGTGAATTTAGAACGTGTGGTATTTAGGGTGTAAGCAGTCCGCCCACTTATGGGTGTGATATGATTCTTCATAGCTACCTCGATACTTAATCTATCGTTGGTGGTAAGAGGCCCGGTTAGTGGTGAGACACTTCCGGGCTTCGTTATTTTAAGGTGTATGTCACCTTGGCTTTTAACGCTACACTCAAGTGAAATACACTTCAAGCCTTTTTTTATTATTATTTTTGCGTATACTGACATACACCTAACGTATGGAGATCCAGTAATGGCAACGGGTGCAAAGAACGCAAAATCACAAATGACAACTGTTCGAATTCCACATGAAGTAATGGTAGATATTGAGCAGCTAAAGGAAGATGGAGAGAGTACTGCTGGCTTTCTCGTAACGGCAGCTAAAGGCGAGATCAAACGCCGCCAGCGCAAGAAAGCAAAGCTGACTGATTGATTTTGTTTCGAGGGTGGTATTTCCCCTTCGGCTAAGCCGGAATTCCTTCTTTGGGTGTCAGCCATTGGCGTAGACTCCCCACACTGGGGAAAATCCGACATATTAATAGGTTGGGGTCTATCCAGATTTGGAGACACCCACCAGCCAGCGAATGATTTTAAATACGTGGAATTTCCGGTGTGCGGAGATTTCCGCGTATCTCGGTTGAACTGCGCCAATGGCGCGGTTAAAAATCCACCAGCAAAATCCAGCGAATCTGTAGAGATTAAGCCCTTCGTTGAATATAGGGCATTGACCTGATCGATCAGTATGATAATCTGGCTTGGCTTAATTTTTCTGTAGTTACATTGGCGGCCTTGCAGGGCCGCTTTTGT
>NZ_CQAZ01000152.1 GCF_001152565.1 Yersinia pekkanenii
AAGCAGTGAATAACCCGCCCAGCCAACCGGAATCGAACCACGTTTGATTTTCTCGATGGTTTCGGTAACAGCTACGACCTGTTCTTCCACGTGATTCAGACGCTTCTGCTGACGAACAGCATCGACTGCCATAGCGGCAATTATTTCGATTTCAGTCATGTGTTGTGGCTGATGGTTGTAGCTGCCAGTTTCACGAATTGACGGAAGCACCTCCTCGCACACCCAATCCTGTACACGTTCGGCCGAGGGGAGATGGCTGCGCATGATTAGACGGTAGGCATCAGACTCTAATGCCAAAATGATACCTTTAGGTCTGAATCCTAAACCTAATTCCTCTGTTTCAGCACAATTAAGTTTAATCAATGACTTACAGTGGTCATTTGCCGCCTTTGCTGGTTGGGCGTAACCTAGTGACTCAGCCAATTCAACAGCAAAAAACACTGGCTTACCTTGGTACAACATGCCGCTCAGCGAAATACCGAGATCAGCAGAGTTAAATATCATCAGTTGGTTATTCATCACTACCGTCCTGTTGTGGGTTAGTCCTTCGGGGCAGGAAAGACACGCGGCAAATCCGGCCTCAGTTCATGGGCCAGTACTTCGCCATTTGTTAAATCAACAATTTCCGGAACTGACTTCGCCGAGACCTTTTTCTTACAATTCAGCCAGCTACTAATAAGTGACTGAGGGCGCCCAATCGCGACAGCTAATGACTTTTGGCTGCCTGCAATCTGAATTGCTCGCTCTACTGCGGGGTGCTTCATGACTTAAACTCCACGTTAATATCTAAAGTGATATTAGTGTTATGGCAGCGACAAATCAATCCCTATAGTTATTTTTGCAAATAAATCACCAAAGAGATAAAATGCGCACATTGACTTAAAGGAGTGAAATATGAATTTTGCTGAACGTATGAAGATTGCAATGATGCAGAGTGGCTTCACTCAGGGGCGCCTCGCAAAAGAAGCTGGAATAGCTCAGTCCATGATATGGAAGCTAGTTTCAGGTAAAGCTGAGAAGACGGGGAGCTTAGTAAAGATTGCCAGCGTTCTTGGTGTTCGCCCAGAATGGCTTAGTGATGGCATTGGGCCTATGAGAGAGGAAAAGAAAGAGATTACATCAACTGAGGTGAGTTACGTCGGGACATTCCCAGTGGCGCTATACGAGCAAGATCGCCCTACCGGACATAGCATTCCAGTACCTGACCTAATAAAATCAGATAGTTGCCGAGCATACAGGCTCAATACTAATAGTGGATGCGCCGAAGCACCAGCAGGTACTATTGTGGTAGTTGATAGCAGTGAAGAGGCGGGAAATGGTGATTTAGTCTATGCCAAGATTGGGGGGGGTTATTCCGTATACCGCTTTGTGCAGGGCGGTGCTAGCGGCTTTCTGTCCGTTGACGACTCGAGAGTCCCATTAGTTCCTGTTGATTCTGAGGTTGAATTTTTTGGCGTTATTATATTTTTGATCCGCAACCTAAAAAGAGGTTGATCCGCATAGATGCGAGTAGCAGCAACATACATTCCGACACCCACCCTAAGCAGTCCCACTTCCATTCTATACCTCCCGACTCATACCACTGTAATTATAGACAGTGGTATGTATTATTTATCATAAACCACAATTTATCAAGATAAACCAACCAATCACTTTGGGGGGATAAAAATACCCAAAGTAATCAATACGATAAATTCAAATCAAAAATATTATCACTTTAGGGATTGACCGGCTAATATCTCAAGTGATAATATTTTTTCCATCGACAGACGGCTCGGTAATAATAAATGAAGAAATCAATACGGGAATTTAATTCCTGCCTCGTCAGGGTGGGACAGGGAAAGTATATAGATATCGCCATCACACCCAGCCCCGCACCTAATAACGACCATATGGTTGA
>NZ_CQAZ01000153.1 GCF_001152565.1 Yersinia pekkanenii
AAGATATTGCCGGAAACCAGCCAGTTGGCTACTGCGCTGGATGTACTCCAGAAACTCAGCATCTTTATTTCTGAGAAGCACCCTCAGCATTTAGCGGCGTTCGTTGAAATCTTAGAGCCCTTTGGTGATGAAGTGGAGAAGCACTATGGATAAGTATGACTATCGGGCGTTATTAACTAACGCCCATAAGAACGCATTCAGTGTAGCTTCCCAGATAAATGCTCAAAAGGTGAATCAATGTCTAGCGCTGATTCATCAGTCAATTTATACGGGATATGGCGAAACGGCACATCAAGGTCGTGACCGTCTGATTAACGAAATCAATAAGGCGTTGGAATAGCCCTATGGCGAAGAAATTCACCGCGCGTGATTTTGCCAGTGAGCTGGCAGACCTCGCAGCCAGTCTGCGCAGAACCATTGAGGCCGAGGATGTGGGTTTTGACCCCTCAGCTGCTGCTGTGGCTGAACGTCACCAGCAGGTAAAAGACCCGGTGACGGGCTATGAGTTCTTTATCGAGAGCTATTTCCCGCATTATGTGCGCCATAAAGACAAAAGCGAACTGCATAAATATCTGTTCAGTCGCCTGCCGGAAATTGTCGCCAGTCCCAAGGGTGAGAACGATGCGATAGCCGCCCCGCGTGGTGAAGCCAAATCTACGCTTGTCAGTCAGCTCTTTGTCCTGTGGACAATCATCTGTGGCATCAAGCATTACCCGGTCATCGTAATGGACTCCATTGACCAGGCTTATCCGATGCTTGAAGCCATCAAGGCGGAACTGGTGTACAACCCGCGTCTGTTGATGGACTTCCCTGATGTCTGTGGCGCAGGCCGTGTGTGGCAGATGGGGACAATCCTGACCCGCAACGATATCAAGGTGCAGGTCGCCGGTTCGGGTAAGAAACTGCGCGGCTTGCGCCATGGGCCATACCGTCCTGATCTGGTCGTGCTGGATGATATCGAGAATGACGAGCAAGTCCGCAGCCCGGAGCAACGCGAGAAGCTGGAAAACTGGCTGAAGAAGACCGTGTTACCGCTGGGAACGGCGGGTGGTAAGCTCGATGTGATCTACATCGGGACTATCCTGCACTATGATTCTGTCCTTTCCCGTACCCTCAAAAACCCGCTGTGGCGTGTCGCCCGCTTTAAAGCCCTGATTCGTTGGCCAGACAACATGTCGCTGTGGGATAAGTGGGAAGAAATTCTACGCAACAACGGTCAGGATGGTGAGGTGCTGGCCAACGCCTACTATCAGCAACATCGTGAAGAGATGGACGAGGGGGCCATTGTGTCCTGGTCGGCGCGTCCTATCCTCGCCTTGATGCTTATTCGTGCGCGTGATGGTCATGCCACCTTTGACGCTGAATATCAGAATGATCCGGTCAGCGGTGAAGATGCGATTTTTGCCGGTGAAGGGGTGTTTCATTTTTGGGTTAACCGGCTTGCTGAGTGGGTTTTCTACGGGGCTTGTGACCCTAGCCTGGGTAAACAGGGGGCCAGCCGTGACCCTTCCGCCTTGTTGGTCGGCGGCTTTAACCGTCACACGGGGATTCTTGATGTGGTCGAGGCAGCCATCCGCAAACGGGTGCCCGATAAGATAATCTCGGACATTATCGAGTTGCAGAAGGTTTATCGTTGTCTGGTGTGGAGCATTGAAACCGTGCAGTTTCAGGAGTTCTTGCGTACCGAGCTCATCAAGCGTTCAGCCATCGCCGGTATACCGGTGCCAGCCCGCGCCGTTATACCTCACACCGATAAGCTGTTACGTATCGAATCATTGCAGCCGCATATGGTGAATGGCTTGATCCGCCTGCACGCCAGCCAGACCACGTTGATTGAACAATTACGTCATTTCCCCAAAGCCGATCATGATGATGGCCCGGA
>NZ_CQAZ01000154.1 GCF_001152565.1 Yersinia pekkanenii
CAGGTAGCCTTCATCATTCAGCCGCACTTCATCCAGCCAGACGCCACTCTGACGGCCATTGGCATCGTAAGCGGGCCAGGCCACATGCGGGGACGGGTATTTTTTGCTGCCACTGATAAACCGGGCCTCTCCCTGCTCACTTAGTCCACTGTCTCGCAGCAACGCCCGTCCCAGACCATTGGCCGCTAGCGGTTGCGCCTGCTCCCAGAGTCGGTTGCCAGCATCGGCCTGGCGGTCGTCAGCAGCGTGCAACACATCATGGGCGGTCTGCCGCTGACTGGCGTGGGAGACCGCTGACGACCATTTGTCCCGATCGTCGGTGTAAACCTGGACATGGGCTTTCATGCGGGACAGGGCAACATACCCATCACTGTGACTGGCCAGGTATTTCCGCCCACCGGTCACACCGGCCAATGCTATAACATACGATTCACTGGCGCCCTGCGCTTTATGCGCCGTGCCCGCATAGGCGTAGTCAACATGCCGGTCAGCCAGATCCGTTGTCGGATTGATAACGCGACTCTGCCCGTCCTGGCTGACCGTAATATCCTGATTGGCGGCAATCGCCGTCACCGTCCAGCGCGTATTGGCCTCACGTCCGCGCTCTTTATCGTTGTGACTGAAGCTCACCTTGTCGCCCACGGACAATTCGATTTGGCGTGATGAAAAAATGGCGATATCGCGCAGACTGCTTTCAAAAGCCGATAACAGGTGCGATGTCCCCTCGGTATCCGTCAGCATGACCACGCCCTGTTGTTTGGCATCACTTCCCACCTCAATGCGGTAATACTGCTGGTTAATCAGTGCGGTGCTTCCGTTTAGCGCCGCCAGTCCGGCGACGGATTTAAGTGTGTCAACGTGGGTCTTTTCGCGGTCGAACACCTCAATACCCACGGAAGTGGCCCCCAGCGTGCCCCGGTCTTTCAGTGCCTGATGAATACCGGCATTGACCGCCTGTTTATCCGCATTGGTCTGGGTCACTATCAGGGTCTGTGCCCGTGCCTCGGCAGTACGCCCGGCATAATCCCGCACGATGGCATCAATCACCAGATCCCCGTGTTGGGCTTTTTCTTCCGGCGTTTGTCGGTATTCTTGCACTGAAGAGAGGGGCGGGGTGACGCCTGCCTCGCGGGGGACTTGATCGGGTGTGACGGACTCAATGACGTTGAGTGCGGGCGCTATCTGGCGCTCAATGATGGCTTCAACTGCGGGACGCAGTTCAGGGGACTGGCGAACAATGTCTTTCATGATGGCCACATCGAGCGCACTGCGTTGTTGCATCAGTGCGAACGGCGCGCCATTTTCTACCGGTAATAGCTGCTTCTCATCACCGCTCAATACTGCCCGACCGCCTGCGTCGGCAATCCGGCTCAACGTATCGCTCATGTCACGGTTGCCAACCATTGAGCTTTCATCCACCAAAAACAGCGTGCGCGAGAAATCCAACGTTTCACCGCTTTGCGTTCGCCGTTCGGTGTCCATCAAAAATGATGCAATGGTTTGGGCCTTTACCCCGACCGACGCCATTTCACCGACCGCGCGGTGTGTCGGTGCCAGACCGATAACCTCCGGCTGTTGCGCGTCAGGCAATGTATTGATGGCCGCCAGCACGGCCTTGAACTGCGTGGTTTTCCCTACCCCGGCATACCCCTGAATACCAACAAACCTATCCGGACTTTCCAGCATCAGGCGGCTGGCCGCTTGTTGACCGGCCGTCAATCCGGCAAACAACGTCGGG
>NZ_CQAZ01000155.1 GCF_001152565.1 Yersinia pekkanenii
CCACCGCCGACTCATGCTGAACTCATTTTATTGGCTCAGCATAAAAAGGCAGAACTTATTGCACATGCATCAGAGGTCATTGATCCGATGCGTGATGCAAAAGACGGCGGCTATATTGATGACGAAGATATTCCACGCCTGACTGCCTGGCAAAAGTATCGCTATACGCTGACTAAAGTTGATATATCGGCGGCACCTGATATTGAGTGGCCAGTAGCGCCTCAGTAACAATCAAAACCGGGCTTAATGGCCCGGTCTATTCAATCGTATAGCCAGCGGCCCGCCTTGGCCGAATCGATAAGCATTCCAACCGTAAGCGGTTTTATTTCCTGATTCTTTGGCTTTTTCTGCCAGATGGGGTATTCATATTCAATGTAATTTCTGCCATCAAAATTTTCGTAATCAATATTGAAATGATCAAATACATCTAACAGAAATTCGTGAGCATCCTCTGGGGTAAACCGGAAGTCGTCCTGCAACGTCCAGTCTCTAGTTACCTGTTTGAAGCCAGATTTAAACCAGTGTTGCCTTATGGGATATTTATTCATCAGGTACTGGATGATTTCGGTTTCTAATTTATCGTTGCCCATCAGAAATAAGTCCATTGAATACGATCGTTAGGTCTGGCTATGAGATTGTATTTTTTCCGAGTGTTTTGGGCTACTAACATAAGAATAGCCACCAATTGAGCATACCCAAGCCAAGGAATATAACGCCCGACAAAGGTTGCGATTTTATTGGAGGGTACCATTTTTAGCTTTGAGAGATTTTGCCCTACAGGAGAATAGGGCCTTAAATTATAGGGAAATCTCAAATCTTTTAGTAAATATCTTGATACCTTAGATGCGACACTGGTTCCCGGTGTTGCACTGGCTGCTGATAGCTTGCCTGTTACTTTTATATACGGCTGACCGGAAAGGATCATAGCTGCGGCTCCAATTTCCATGCCTGTATGATCAGCGAAATTTTCAAGAAAGATAATATTGAATAATTCTGCAGGGCTTAGGTTTGTATGCCCTTGATAAAAGTAAGTTCCGCCCAACTCCTCAACCGTATCCATAACTTCTCCTTGTTGTTACTACATTAGTTTCCGTTCAAGCATATTGGATCTAAGTTGATTACTCCAAACGATTATAGCGATCAAAATTCTGAAAATTGAATGAGGCTACGATAGAGGTAGCCTCTCGCCGACTCATATCTCTATGGCTGAAACCAATCATCAGCACTTTCCCACGTTTCCTGCAAAATATCTTCGACCGTCTTTTTATCCTCGTTTCCCCCACCCAGCACCGTCAACCCGTCAGCACCTGCGAACCTCACTTTCACATCGACATCGCCAAATTTACGACTGAGGCGATTAGTCAATTCTTCCGTCAGCGCATTGGTGTAGCCAACAGGAAAACTCTTCGCGTTCAGCTTATCTATCGTCACTTCGATACGCAGCATAAATCCCCCTCAAGTTAAATATCGATAACCAGCCATTGATCAGCTTCATCAAACATTTCTTCAACCAGCCGATTGAGAATAGCCTTCTCACTTTTGCTGGCGTCGGTGTTGATGCCATTCGCTTGCATGGGCTTAACCTTGACCTCAGCCTTGGGGAAGACGCGATGCACGCGCTTAGTTAGTTCAGCCAGAATCAGGTCATTGGCGCCCGGTATCTCTTTCACGTTTCGCTTATCGTAAACCAGTTCAACTTTCATGATTTCACGCCCACCAGTTAACTGTATTTATATGGGTCTTCCCCGATCATGGTGGCTATCTATGTAATGGCAGA
>NZ_CQAZ01000156.1 GCF_001152565.1 Yersinia pekkanenii
TGACCGGCAATAACAGCTTTAGCGGCGCGCATCATATTGATGCGGCCGGTGTATTAACCGTCGGTCAGGCCAGTAATCTGGGGGCATCGACGGCCACGGTTGGATTGGATACGGCGACGTCTCATCTGGTGCTGAACGCAGTCAGTGGGGCTATCGCCAATGCCCTTACTGGCGTGGCAGGTTCCACCGTTGATATCATCAATGGCTCAAACACGGCGTTGAGCGGCAATAACAGTAACTTCCTCGGCCAGTATGCGCTGGCGGGTAATAGCAAACTGACGGTGGCGTCGACCGCCAATCTGGGGGCCGCATCCAGCATCAGGCTGGCGGGGGCACAGGATATTCTGGCGCTAAGTGGCTTTAACGGCAGCTTTGGCAACAGCGTCACAGGTGACGGCATTTTGCAGGTCACGGGCGGCTCCAATGCTACGTTGACCAACACCAATGGCGTCGACAATGCGGTTACGGTAGATATTGCCAATGCCACACTGAATCTGAGCGACATCGCGCTGTTCGATCATGTGCTGACCGGTAATGGCACGCTGAATGTGGCGAAGAATAATNCCAGCACGGCATTTGACTTTGGCACGGCAGTGGGCGGGGCGTTCGGTGGCATTGTGAACCTGACAAACTCCACCTTTGCATTAAGTGCTGATAACACTGCCGCGCTGGCGAATGCCACGCTGAAACTGTCGACTGATAACGTGACCACGGTCGGCACCACCAATCGCACTATTCACGGCTTGGATCTGAGTGGTGGCACCCTGATTTTTGACGGTGCGGCACCACAATCACAGGCCAGCGGTGTCGTCACCGTGACGGATCTGGCGCTGAACAGCGGCACTATCAGTGTCACGGGCACGAATAGCTGGGATAACCCTGCAACCGCACCGAACCTGTCGATCCTCGATCAGGATCGCGGCGGTGTTATGTTGGAACTGATTAACGCCAGTAACGTGACCGGGAATGCCAACGATCTTGATCTGATGATCAACGGCACCTCAGTGACTTCCGGCACTCAGGGGGTATTGTCTGCCATTCAGCAGGGTGGGACCACGGTGGCTAATGCCACCCATAACTACGGCCTGACCAGCAGTGACGGTAGCGGCGGTAATGGCCTGTATGTCAATTACAGCCTGACGGCGTTGGAACTGTTAACTGACGGTACTGATGCCTTGTTACTGGCAACGGACAGCAGCGCTTCCTCGAATAAAGAGTTAAATGCACTGGTATCTGGCGTAGGTGGTTTGCAGGTGGATGCCACGAATGGGGCGTTAACCCTGGCGAACGGCAATAACAGCTACAGCGGCGCGACCACGGTCACTGCCGGTGAGCTGATCCTCGGTGCCAACAGTGCCTTTGGCCATACTGCGTTACTGGATGTACTGAGCGGTGCCAGTGCCAATATTAACGGCCACAGTCAGACCGTCGGCGCACTGACCAATGCCGGGACGGTAACACTGGGTAGCGGTGGGGCGCTGAACAGCACCGGTTTACTGACCAACAGCAATATCCTGAATGTCGCTGGCGGTACGTTGAATCTGGCGGCGGGCGGGACTTCAACGGCGACCGGTGGGTTAACCGGTGCCGGTATCCTGAACCTCAATGGCGGTGATTTTGCCATCAGTGGGGCCAACAGCGGGTTAAGTGGTCAGGCCAACATCGCCGATGGGGCCTCGGCGACCCTGAACGGCGCCGGTACGCTGGGCAGCAGTGCCATCAAGGTGCTGGGTGAGTTGAATCTGAACGGGGCCAATGCGGCATTAGCCAACGTGCTGAGCGGCGACGGTGATATCAACAC
>NZ_CQAZ01000157.1 GCF_001152565.1 Yersinia pekkanenii
CTGATGAACCTACCGTAATCCCTGCACTTAACCAAATGGGGCCAAGCCAGCGCGGTGAGGTACTTCTAGCCCGCTATGATGGTGATTTAGCCGTACATGGTGATTCGGACGCTGTACACCACTACAACGGCATAATCTGGCAGCCTGTTTCAGATAAGGCACTTTCGCGTGAGATGGCGGCAATATTTATAGAGTCGAGGGTTCCTTACTCAATGCCAGCCATGAAGAACGCCGTTGATACCATGAAATTGAGCTTGCCAATAATGGGTACCACAGCACGTAATCTGATTGGCTTTAGCAACGGTGTATTTGATACCCGAGAGGGGTTATTCAGAGAGCATCGCCAAGAGGATTGGTTATTGATCGCCAGTGATGTGGAATTCATCCAGGCAGAAGAAGGGGAATCACTGGCCACCCACTCCCCTGCGTTCTGGAAGTGGCTTAACTGGTCAACGGCCGGTAATGCCCGGAAAACCGATCGAGTACTGGCAGCGTTGTATATGGTGATGGCGAACCGGTATGACTGGCAGCTATTTCTTGAGATAACCGGCGCTGGTGGCAGTGGTAAAAGCGTACTGGCGGAGATCTGCACCATGCTGGCAGGGAAAGCCAACACCGTATCGGCCAGTATGAAGGCCCTTGAGGAGCCAAGGGAAAGGGCGCTGATAGTGGGGTACTCTCTTATCATCATGCCTGATATGTCGCGCTATGCCGGTGACGGGGCAGGGATTAAAGCCATCACAGGCGGGGATAAGGTCGCGATAGACCCGAAACACAAACCGCCTTACTCAACACGGATCCCGGCTGTTATTTTGGCAGTGAACAATAACGCTATGTCATTCAGCGACCGAAGCGGCGGTATATCCCGGCGTCGGGTTATTTTCAATTTCTCGCAGGTGGTGCCGGAGAATGAGCGGGATCCGATGTTGTCAGAAAAGATAGAGGCAGAGCTGCCGGTTATTATCCGCCACTTACTGACACGCTTTGCAGATCAGGGAGAAGCTAAACGGATTTTGTTCGAGCAGCAGAAATCAGAAGAGGCGCTGGCTATTAAGCGTGAAGGTGATTCGCTGGTGGACTTCTGCGGCTACCTGATGGCATCGGTGCAGTGTGACGGTTTGTTTATCGGTAATGCCAGCATTATACCGTTCAGCCCCCGCAAGTATCTGTACCACGCTTATCTTGCCTATATGCAGAGTAATGGATTGAGCAAGCCGATCTCGCTTAACCGGTTCGCTACTGATATGCCGGGTTCAATGGCTGAGTATGGAAAAGAGTACATCAGGAAGAAAAGCACCAAAGGAAATATGCGCTCTAACATCCGGCTGGCTGATGATGCCGAGGAGTGGCTACCGGCTGCAACAGGGGGTACAGAGTAAAAGTTATTGAATAAGTCTCCACCCGTCTCCACCCAGTTAAATATATATTATAAAACATGTAGTTAATGGGTGGAGACCTTTAAATAGAGTCTCCACCTAGTCTCCACCTCTCCACCCAATCACCCCAAAGGTGGAGGCTTAGGGTGGTGACTAGTGGAGACTTAAAAGAGTAGTCACCACCTATTAATGTCATGATTTATATAATGAAAATGGCTTGGGTGGAGAGGTGGAGACTTAAAAGCATAATTTATTTTTTATGGATGATGGAAAGCAATTTCTGAGTCTGTTATTTCATTACTGGACGCCAACCCCCTAGGAAATGTAAGGTGATATCGGTGTAATTAAATCCATAAGGAACTGGATATGAGTCTTAACCTGCC
>NZ_CQAZ01000158.1 GCF_001152565.1 Yersinia pekkanenii
TTAAGGCCTCGCATATCGCGGGGCTTTGTCGTTTATGGGGATTGTAACGAGGCTATTAATAAAAATGAGCCGCGTTTATTAACCATTTATGTTGCTTGTGTAGACTAAATCTTGCTGTGATAGTTGCCTTAGGTTGGCGATTAACGGATTAGTCGCGCCTCCCCGCAGCCGATGCTAACTATCACAGCATCCAATTGGACTTTTTCATTTCTACATTCGCATGGGTACTGGATTGGTTAATCCAATCGTTGTGAAACAGTATCCAGCCGAATGTGGTGTATCGGTTAAATCCAACACTCGCCAAGGCGGGCACCACATCCTTATCCGTTATCATTTTCACTATCCGTTATGAAATAATCACGCATGACCATATCGAGCAAGTCCTCGGCATGGTTCCCTGTTTGCATTTAGCTAATAAGTTATGTAGGTGATAAAATGAACTCTTTCAATTGCAACAAAGGAAGATGCATGACAATTACTTACAAAGATATTAGTGAAAGGCAAAAACAGCTAAATACTGCCCGAGAAAAGCGCACTGAACTTGTTGTCACTGAAGCAATTGCTCTTGTCGAAGCGTATCAAAAGTCCCTTGTTTTAGATAAAAGCACCTGGAAGGATATTGAAGGAAAAGAGCAACCCTATGTAATGTCCGGAGTACTTGATAAGGATGGTAATTTCATAAAGAAACCTTTGACGGGCATTGAACTTAGGGAGGACTACGTACTTATCTTCGAAGTTGCAACTGTAGTTGATGACACCCCCAGAGGTGGAGATATGATAACCCAAAGCATCTGCATATCCATTGATGGTGAGGTTGCAAAAGTAAACCTGCAAGATGTGGGGAAGGTAATTTCAGTTATTGACGGTGATCGATCGGGTATTTGTGATGCGATGAAAGATCGCGTACTTATGTCGATTTACGATGATGAATTAGAAGAAAAAAAATACTTCTGATAGCTCAGTTATAGGTACGTAATGGTGCTTACTGGTCCGCATTTCTCATTTATAACATGATTTTAAGGCTCACTCCGGTGGGCCTTTTTTCCGTTTTAGCCCACCAGTCACCCAATCAACTCCACACACACTTAACTGACGAGTGGCTGCACTGGTGGGCTAAATTCCTCAAAAAAACAACACCCGACAATGCCGGGAATAATATCCCCCATTGGGGAGGTGGTATGAGAATGCATAACGAACCGCATACATGGAATGACTGGGGCGAACTACTTTATGCCTGGTGGCGGGGTGACGTTCCACTGGGTGGCGTATTGCTATCTGTGGTGATGGCAGGGTTACGAGTGGCATATACCGGTGGTGGCTGGAAGAAAACCTTATTGGAGGGGCTGACTTGTGGTGCACTGACATTAACCGCTGTTAGTGCGCTTGAGTATTTAGATCTCCCTCAGCAACTCACCCTCGCAGTTGGTGGGTTGATTGGCTTCATTGGCGTTGAACAAATCCGTGCCTTTGCTCTCCGCATTGTCGGTAACCGCATCGGTGGCAGTGACGACACTAACCCCTAGGTATAAATCATGACGAAATTCAGATTTAGCCAGCGCAGTGACAATAACCTCAAAGGTGTTAACGCTGACTTAGTAAAAGTGGTTCGCCGTGCTCTGGAGTTATCGCCTGTTGATTTTGGCGTTATTGAAGGCTTACGCACTGTAGAACGGCAAAAAGAGCTGGTGGCCACTGGCAAGAGCCAGACCATGAACAGCCGCCATATTACCGGC
>NZ_CQAZ01000159.1 GCF_001152565.1 Yersinia pekkanenii
ATAGTGCTGGAAATGCTGTACAAGAGAAGAAGATATTTTCGTATGCGCGACAAATGATATTAACGATTTTTCACCTATTAATTCTTTCAGAGGACGAAATGAATAATAAACTGGAAATTAAAAATGCAAATGTAAATATAAATCACAAGATAGATGTATTTAGGCGGTATAGATTTAACGGCGAAATATATGTTAAGTTATGCGATTGTCTTGATGATATATCAACGGTTAATTATAAACTTATTAAATCTGGTGAAATTTGTTCTAAAATATTCACCAATGACCCAAATGAGATTTCAATTTTTAAGTCACAAACTTATGGTGAATATTCAGTTGTGGCTGACATTACCTTGAAAAATGGGGAGGTGATAGAAGAAAAATCCCATAGCATTATTATATTACAAGATGAATTATCATCACAAATTAAACCAGATCACAAAAAACCATCATTAAAAGGAAAATTAAGAATAGAACAAACGGAAAATGAAAATTATTTGAAAATAATGTTTAAACCTGGAGGGTTAGATAAGTTAAATAATGAAAATAAAAACATTGTTCCTATTTATGAAAATTTCAAGCTTGGCATAGAGTTCGTTCAATGCTTTAGTCCAGATGTTTTAAATAAAATAATTAAAAGAAATACAAGTTCTTTACGTTTTTTAAATTTTTACAAAGTTATATCTAATTTAACAAATGATGATATGTTATCTTTAGCAATAGAAATTGAAAATCTTGATTATGTAGAATACTGCTGCCTGTCACCAAACTTTAGTTGCATTGATCCACCACGAAAAAATCTAACTACATTAGATTTAAGTCCTAAAGAAAGTGTCACCCCTGATTTCTCTATCTTACAGGGGTATTTATATGACGGCCTTGGGATGAACGTAATTCCTGCATGGAACGATCTATTTTGGTCAGGTTTAACAACGGTATGCCGAGTTTTTGATTTTGGCATCAATAAAGAACATGAAGATCTTTCCAATATTACAGTTGCCATAGACTCACGACCAGGTGCAAATACCAATCATGGCACAGCAACATCTGGTTGTATCGCCGGAGAATCGTCTAATGGCATGGGTATTAAAGGATTGGTAGATGATCGTTGCAGATTATCTTTTTATGATGTAACCGTCGAACCTACATTAGGTGGAGTTATTGCTGATGCTCAGCGAGGGGATATTATCGTAGTAAATGTTTCGGCTGCAGTATCTGTTGCTTCAGGCCGAACACTCCAGGTTCCTGGCAGTCATGTTCGGTCTTTGTGGGATCAAATTTATGAGTGCGTAAATGAGATTGGTGCTGTTGTAGTTTTAGCCGCAGGTAATGGATATACTGATCGATGGGAAGGCGCTCAACTTGATTTAATACCTGAATTTAATGATTGGGGAGATAACGGTTCTAGTATGATCAGTGCGTGTGTATCTACTAGTGGGAATCTTTCTAGTTTCAGTAATTCAGGCTCTCATGTTTATATGAATTCTTGGGGTGACTCGGTAGTGACTACGGGTTATGGTGATCTACATACTGTTGTTGGAACCGATACTAGGGACTACACTGCCATTTATAGTGGAACATCCAGTGCTACACCTCTTGTGGGAGGAGCGCTCACTCTGACTCAGGGTTATTCAAGATCACTTTTAGGGGTGGTATTGGATTCATATGATATGCGAGAATTAATGAGACTAACCGGCAACAGTAATCCTACCGAAATAGTATCCGGCCGGCGTCCAAATGTGACCGTCGCGCTCCAACATCTTATAGATACGACCTGGGGATAGGATTGCGGGTGGCT
>NZ_CQAZ01000160.1 GCF_001152565.1 Yersinia pekkanenii
ACGCAGAAATAGAAAAAGCAGGGTTTCCCCTGCTCTCTCGTGCCGGTTTACCCGTGAGAAGCTAGACCGGCATTCAATCCACACATGGAGACAAAACCATGAAAATTGAAGTTAGCATAATTACACCAACCGCCGGTTTTGTAAAGCTGGCACCGAAAAAACAACAGCGGGTAAACCGTCCGGCGATAGCGATAAACGATATCACCGAAACCTGCAAAGCGCGGGGCCGACACATTGCCAAGTGTCAGCTTAAAAAACAGTCGGTGAGAATTCCGGCTATGCGTGTCAGTGAGTTAGGGCAGGTACTCCGAACTCTGGAACTTAAACGGGCCTATGCCTGATTAATCACGCCGCTCCTTTATGGGGCGGCATTACTACAGAATCGGAGTTGATCATGAGCCAAGAACAAATGAAAGCCCTGCTCGAAAGTTGTCTTTATGCGTTTAATGAGATGCCAAACAATCAACTGAACGGTTGCGATTATCCTTCAACGTATGCGTTGGCGGCAGCATTACAGCGGGCCTTAAATGTGTCTAAGCACCGGGGAGAGTAAGCGTGTCACAACTGTCATTTGATGCCTTATTCAGTGCGCCAGAGACATCGAGCTTAGAAACAGTAGTTATGCCAGTGAATAAGCCTAAACATATTCCTGCACGTATTTCCCCTCAATCGTACCCAGCAGTTGATCATTACCGGCGCGAGTTTGTGAAAATTTTCAAAGAAACCGCGCGATATCATCACCGGTATGAGGTTTTTCGTGATTTTGTCACTGTGTCAGCGATTGCGCTTGAAAATGCCTGCTTAAAGTCCCCAAAACTGGAGGAGGAATATTTCGCAGTTATCGCCCGTTACAAGACAGAAGATCTCACCCGATTTGCACAGCTACACGCGCAGATTGTGATGGGATTGGAGGCCAGTATGTGCGATTTTTTGGGCAGTATCTTTATGGAGTTAGAGCTGGGCAGCGACCATATGGGCCAGTTTTTTACACCGTCATATCTGTCTGACCTGATGGCAGGCCTTACGATTGGCGATCGGATAGCGGAGCTGGAACACATACCCTATATCACAATGGATGAATGTACCTGTGGGGCAGGGGGGATGGTGATTGCAGCGGCTAAGTATATGCTGGAAAAGGGCTGTAACCCGCAAAAAAAGCTATTGGTGTTCTGTACCGATATTGATCCGGTGGCGGCGCGGATGTGTTACATCCAACTTTCCCTACTGGGAATTTCAGCCTGTGTGCGGATAGGTAACAGCTTAACGCAAGTCATCCAGCGCACAATGCATACGCCATTCTGGTATATGCGATTTGTTCCCTCACGGCACTAAGGAGACTGGCAGGGGCAACTCTGCCGGTAATGTTCGGCCTATCTGCGAAGATAACTCAGCCGCGCAAAAGGGCAGGGACTAAACGCCGCTGTGGCTTCGCCACGGCGGTTTTACGTCCTGAATGGCTCTCGATTGCTTTATTATCTGTTCGTTATTCTTTTGGTTTACATCGTTATTGCCTTCTCCCTCTTAATGCTTCTCATCGAGTGCTCTCTTATCGGGATCTGCCTGCTGCGGTGCTTCAAATTGTGGATTTGCAGTAAACGTGCCGGGTGCTTTTGGGCGTCCGGGCGGGCTGTCATGCTGCGCACAGAGCCAGCA
>NZ_CQAZ01000161.1 GCF_001152565.1 Yersinia pekkanenii
GAACGGGTGGAAAGCCACGTTCGACACAAATAAGGCGACTAAAGAGTACGACGAATACGATACCCGAGCGTTCTATGATAACTCGCGCTTCCGATGAATCTGGACGGGTATTATCTGCAAAATGGCAATCTGTCACCGATAGCGCCAAAACCTTATGGGAAGCAACCCCTTTAACACATGACAAAGCCACAACTGAGGCCGCCCGTGGTCGTATTGCTGATGGCGCAGCAGGTACCCTTGAGGGGCTAGGTACTTTGATGGGGCCTTCTGCCCAAGAATATATGGCTGGTGCCTTTAATCCAGAGCAGGCCGCAATAAATAAAGTCCGACAGCAAAATCAACAAGCCGCTGGTAAGGCTATCTATGATAATACGAAAGGGGCGGTAACAGACGCTTATCAGCGCAACGGATTAGCCGGTGCGGCCGCCATGGTAGTCACGGCATCCGTGACGGAGTTGGCGGGAACTAAGGGGTTGGGAACGGTAGAGAAAGTTGGCACATTAGGCGATGTCGCTAAGTTAGGGAAAGCTGTTGAGCTGGAAAAACTAGACAGCTATCTTGGCACCTATAAAGGTAAAAACGTATTGCTGCAAAACGTCGATGTTGTGAAGATGAATTACATCAAAAGGAGTAACGAAGACCTTTTAGCTTTGCGTCGCACTTTTAATAACTCTGTACGCAGAGATTTTGCTAAAAGCATTGCTAACCATCCTGATGTTGTAGCCAGACTGGATACCTCGCAACGTGAAATGTTAAGCATTGGCAGGATCCCCAAGGATTATCAAGCACACCATAAGTTGCCACTTGAAGATAGTGGAACTAATGATTTCTCAAACCTAGTTCTAATCAAAAGTGCTCCAGAACATCCAGTTTTTACAACAACACAGCGTCGCATCAGTAATAACCTTTCGCCTAAAGGTGAAAATACAGTGCTGTGGCCCGTTCCCAAAGGCGTGATTTATCCGTGAGGTGTGTATGACAAATTTAGAAAAGGCGGTTAATGAGTTTAATCGCATCAGCAAAAGCATGGGATACAACATCAATCCACCTTATACTGGCAAGCTGGAAACTTATGACTTTGGACGAGAGATAAGCCCAGAACAGCCCGATTTCTGGAAGCAATACGGCTCTTTTCTGCGTATTAGCAATGGGTTGTTTGCTGATGGATGCGTATTTTATGGTATGAGTGACGGTGAAGATACTGCTGGGCTTATTGAATTTAACAATGCCCTGAATATTCCCGGCTTTAAAGATGAGACCATGACAAACCTGATTGTTATTGGTGGAAATAACACTGATACGTTTTACTATGATCCGCGCACGTGTAAATGGGAAGCATGTGACCGAATTGGCACAGATCGTGTGTGGGAGTCATGTGATAGTCTGGCTGAACTCATTGAGACACAAATTAAAATGTTGGAAAACGGTTAACTTATAAGGGGTCGAAATGACGCTTACAGAAGAACAGAAGGCGCTTTTCGATGCCCTGACGCAATTACAGCGTAGATTCGTTACCGCGCTGCTAGAGGGTGCCAATCAGACCGAGGCATACCGAAGAGCTGGCGGTAAAGCTAAAGGCGATGGTGTGCGTTCCAAAGCCAGCCAGTTAGTAACAAATAGT
>NZ_CQAZ01000162.1 GCF_001152565.1 Yersinia pekkanenii
CGGTGGAATTGCAAAGGACTGGGCCATGCGGCAAGACTTCCGTACTGGCTGCTGGTTTATGGAGAAAGCAGAAACAGCCATGAAAGTGATTACCAGCAATCTCGATCGCGGTATATGGCGAGACCTGATGAAAAAATCAGGGATGCTGAGCCTGATGGATGCCCAAGCCCGTGACCAGTGGTACCGAAATCTTGATGGAGATGATATTCCTGCCGTCAGCGAAGCCAACATACTCAGTACCTTTGAGCAACTTCACCAGCAGAAAGACGAGGTATTTGAACGCGGGGTCATCAATTTATTCAAAGGATTATCTTGGCACTACAAAACCAACAGCCCATGCCGATTTGGTAAAAAGCTTATCATTAGCAACCTAGTTAGTTGCAACCAATGGGGCTTTACCTTGAACCACGGTTACCGGCGAGACCAATTAGCGGATTTAGAGCGCATGTTGTATCTGCTCGATGGTAAACCTATACCCGACAACCGTGGCGATGTTACTAACCGATTGATGGAGCATATTAGTGATAACCCGACAAAGGACGTTTACGAAGATGAGTTTTTCAGCATTCGTTACTTTCAGAAAGGAACCGCTCATCTGACATTCAAGCGACCTGAGCTGACTGAGAGAATGAATGATATCATTGCCAAGCATTATCCGGGCATGCTAGCCCAGCGATAATAGGCTGTATTTTCTTAACAAATTTATCTGTTGGTATAAATGTTGGTACAAATTTTATCGAACACGATTTTACCCATATAAAACATATCAATACTTGATGTATTCGAGCCCTGTAGGGATCTTTACGTCTCCTGAAGTCTATCTAAGTCCATAAATCCCTTATATAATCAGTATCTCTGGAACTTCCTAGTATCCCTACGCTTATCCGCATCTACTGATTTCTATAGATAGTTGGGGGTATAAATGGGGGTAAGTCTAGGTTCAATGGAATGAGATACCCCCACATGAAACTAAACGCCCGGCAAGTGGATACCGCAAAGCGAAAAGAGAAACCTTATAAGCTCTCCGACGGCGGCGGATTATTTTTATTAGTAAACACAAATGGTTCACGTTACTGGCGGTTGAAGTATCGGATTGCTGGAAAAGAAAAGCTGCTATCAATCGGGGTCTATCCCGATATCACTCTCGCTGAGGCCCGAGCCAAAAGAGACGAAGCCAAACGAATATTGGCTGCTGGTGGAGATCCCAGTGAAGAAAAAAAAGCAGATAAACAGGCCAAGAAAGTCAGCATTGATAACACGTTCGAAGCTCTGGCCAGAGAATGGCATGCTTATAAAAGACCTAATTGGTCAAAAGGTTACGCCGACGATTTAATGGAATCGTTTGAAAATGATATATTTCCCTATGTTGGAAAGCGCCCGGTTGCTGAAATCAAGCCGTTAGAGATGCTTGAAACGCTGCGTAAACTAGAGGCGCGTGGTGTCCTTGATAAAATGCGCAAAATTCGTCAGGCGTGCAATCAGACTTTTCGCTATGCGATCGTGACGGGCAGGGCGGAGAACAACCCCGCCAGTGAGCTGGCAGGTGCTTTGGCAGTACAAAAACATCAGTATTACCCCCCAGGGCTTACGCATTAAACTTATCGTTA
>NZ_CQAZ01000163.1 GCF_001152565.1 Yersinia pekkanenii
GTAATTAGCGAAACCAACATTTCCGCCTGACTGCGAATAAAGGATTCCCCGGGCATAAGACGGTTTATATAATTATTTAATGTCTCTTTAATGAGGACTTCTGCAACATCGAAACTAATACCGCTTAATGTCACTTTTACATCAATATCAAATATCTTAATGGTCGGTGCCATCACGAGTGAGCTTTTCGCGGTCACCGGTCGCACGTCATCAATATGGAGTTGTGTTGCAGCAATAATGGTTTCAGATGGCAAGCCATCAGCAGAGGTGATCACAATATCAACCGTCCCCAGCCCGCGCCGTAGAGGGTAAACATATGCCGCAGTCACACCGGTGACTTCCAGCGCCCAGCGTTTATAATCATATTTATTACCCCCCGCTGGAGGCCGACGAATAATATCGAGCAACCGTGCGAGCAGGTCTTTCGGGCTTTCCTGGTCAGTGCCGCCGCGCATGATGTTAATAATGACGGTACTGTCAATACCGTCAGGTGTTGATGATAATGTGCCAGACATCACCTGTGCCGTGTTTCCGGCAGTGCCTGCGAGGGTTGCTTGCACTGTCACGGTTAACTTGCCATCAAGTCCGATAGTTGCCTGTTGTGTGGTCACAAATGAGAGTGCGTCACGCGTCACGGTTAATCCACTGACCACGGTTGCATTAGGCTCACCCGTGAGATCAATAGTGCCGGTTGCGGTATTGGCAGGCTTACGAACGATGCCGCGTGTCCGGCAATGCAATTCCAGAAACTCAATGTCGGCGGTATCAGGGAATATCTGTCGAACAATCCAGCCTTGATCCTGATATATCCCTGCCGCACAACTGGCAACCGATGAAGCCCGAATATAATAATCACTGTTTTCAGAAATATCGGCATCGACTAATAAGTTACGTATATTCTTCAGTGCTTTGGGTTCCGGCACCGCACAATAGATAACGGGCAATATCACAGCAACGGCCCACCAGAATGCCGGGGGTATCTGGCCAGGGGGTTGGATAGCGACCCGCCAGATAGCTATCAATCTCAGCACTGGCCTGTGTCAGCTTGACGTCCATCACATAGTCATCAATCTGGCCACTGAAATTGCGGTCTGTAAGGGCGATACACTCTTTCTCACCGAATGCATCCACCATATTTTGACGAGTCGCATACATGGTCATTACCTATTTAGTGGTCTTGGTGGTTTTAGTGTCTGCTGGCTCGTTGGTCGCTGCATCGGGAGCAGGAGTCAGGTTGACAATTTGCGCTTTGAGACCATCAATTTCCTGCTGTTGGCCGGTAATGGTGGCGTTGGCGATCTCATTGGCCGACTTCAATGCTTCCGCATCTTCAGATAGCTGTTGCAGCCCAGCTTCCAGCTCTTGATTACGGGCCTGTAGCGACAGAACGCTACTCTGTAGTTTCAGAATACGGTCTTGTGCCAGCACCAGTTCTTTACCCTGATCAGCATTATCTGGCTGGATATCTGGCACATGGGTAACAACAAGCATCAGTTCAGCTTTGAGTTCAGCAAGAACCGATGGGGTAAAGTAATCATCAGGGTAAGTCTGG
>NZ_CQAZ01000164.1 GCF_001152565.1 Yersinia pekkanenii
GAACTCAGACGCAATACCGACGCCACTTTCAACGGCGTTTATTCCTGCAGAAGGGCTGAAACACTGGCCAGAGGACGGCGTCAGAAAGCTCGTCCGGATAACGTGGTTAACCAGCTTGAACCGCACATTCAAGAATTTATCAGGCAGGCGCTGTCTACCCACACTTCACCTGAGGTCATCAGTGGCCGCCTGTTCCTGGAATTGGGTTTATCGGTCAGCAAGAACTCGCTCTATCGCTATATCCAGCAGGAGCGCCAGGCCGGCGGAGACCTGTATCAGCAGCTCCCGCATCGGGGTAAGCGGTATAACTATCAGACCGACCAGGCCACCCGTGGTCCTATTCCCAACCGCGTTGGCATTGAGCACCGGCCTGCCGAAGCGGAGCTCAAACAACAGCCCGGACACTTTGAAATTGATACCCTTTTTGGCAAAGACCAGAAGTCATTCCTGCTGACCGTGGTCGATAAAGCCGTCAAGATGGTTATTATTCGCAAACTGCCCAACAAGCGTGCAGAGACTGTGGTCGCCGCTTTCAGGGACATCGTCGCCAATACGTTCTGCGAGTTTAAAACCCTGACCGCCGATAACGGCCCTGAGTTTTCCCAGCACGAGAAAATAACGAAAATAACGGGAGCACCGGTCTACTTTGCCCGCCCTTATCATTCCTGGGAGCGCGGATTGAATGAGCACACCAACGGGCTGATACGGCGGTTTTACCCCAAGGGAACAGACTTCAATCAGGTCACCCATCGCAAGGTTGCAGCACTCGAACACCTGCTCAATACGCGAGGGAGAAAATGTCTGGGCTATCGCTCTCCGAATGAGGTATTTTTAACGCACTTACAGGCGGCATAATGCCCTACCATTTTGTTGCGTTTCGACTGGGAATGGGGCCCTGATTTCACCTCATTACCAAACTACAACCGGCCGTTGGGGAATATTATGGGGAGATACCTAATCAGGGCCTCCGTTACGACCCTCAGACTTCGGTAACACTCGTACACGGAGCTGATGGCTCAGTGTACGAGAAGCAACCATAGCAGAGCGTGTGATGTGTCACGGAAATTTCGGCGGTTCCGGCGTGCAACCCCAATTTGGTGATGAGACGCCGTCAGACGCCGTCAGATGCCAAAGAGAAAAACAAACAGATTCGCTACCTCCAGTACAAGGGGTTTTCGATGGATATGATATTTGAGGCATTGGGCTAATCATGGTTTGTTGTTAATCAGAGCCCCAGCTAAGACAAATGTCGCATTTTGTAGCTTCGCTCCCACTGGGCCTGATTGCGGCCCTCCGCCACATCAAATGCACATTTCCCTGAAAAGTCTAAGCCTCATTCATTTTGGCCAGACGTT
>NZ_CQAZ01000165.1 GCF_001152565.1 Yersinia pekkanenii
TATCTGGCACATGGGTAACAACAAGCATCAGTTCAGCTTTGAGTTCAGCAAGAACCGATGGGGTAAAGTAATCATCAGAGTAAGTCTGGGTTTTATCGCTGTGGGCCATGCCACAGCGGCGGAAACCATCCCGTTTTGCGGTGATTTGAATCGGCATTATTCAGTCTCCCCAGTTGAGCCATACGCCATTTGCCAGAAGCCATAACCACCGTTACCACGCGCTTCAGCACCGAATAGGAATTTCTTGCGCATAAAGACATCCGGCGATTCTTCGGTAGTTTGCTCAACAAAGGTCGGTTTTTTACGTTCCTGATAAATCAGCGGCTTCATTGACTGTTTGGCATCAACCAGAAACCACTCGGTGTCGGTCTTCAATTCCGGCACAACCAGCACTTCAGCCGTGCCTTTGTAGATGTTGGGGGTATTATCGGGGAAGCGGTCAGCGGTCATAAGATAATTGGCATCATCTTCCAGCGCCGGTGGCACAATCAAAAGATTAGGCTGGATCTTAAGTGAAGCCGCTTCTTCATCCTTCATATTGCGCAGAGTGGCTCGCGCCAGACCGTAGCTTGCCTTTGCTTGGGCCAATGTTTGGTAAGCCAATTTTTTAGTGCCTTTATTGGAAACCGATACTCCCCTGACCGCATGGTCGGTATCAAAGAACGGCTGGCCGTCATAACAGAGGTTGATAAAACCATTACTCAGCAGCGCAAACACGATATCTGAAGGCAGTTCAGCGGCAGACTGACCAGCGGCCTGCGCTTGTTGGGCATACCCCAGCAGTTGATCGTCTTCAATATCATTACGATCAACTTCAATGGTGGCTTCAAAGTCTTTGTTACGGATAGTGTAATTAAAGGCTTCGAGCGCCTTAACCGCTTTGTCACCGATCCACTCCCGCATTTTTGGGAAACGGCTTAACCAGCTGTAGTCATTCTCCTTACCGGTAGACGTTACTACCATGGCCACTTTTTGCCAGTCGGTTGGGGCTTGGGAAAATGCCTTCTGAAACGTCGCTTTCAGATTGACAAAAATTTGTTTAACAACTTTCGCATTTACAATCACAGTGCTTCTCCTAAATCAAAACCCAAACGCCGTCAGAATCGACAGCCATCACCTTGCCAGCCAACGGACGNGCATTGGTATCACTTGTCGCCGCTACCGTCTGACTGTCTGCGATATAGCAATCCTTACCCACTCGCGCCTGAGTGACGGCATCACCACCAAAGTTGGCAAAGCACCAGTTTTTACCCCGGCGCACCAGGACATCAGCATCACCTGCAACTCCGGCACGGTTGTCGGAATAGCCATCAGCCACACCGAGAGTCGTTAATGCGGCTGTCGCAGCACCCAGCACGGCAAATCCTGCTGCATTGGCGCACACAATATGCCCCCCAAAAATCTCCGTAGCGGCGGCGATAGGAACAGGGGTCAGTTCACCGTCTTTACGCATGGTATTTCTGTCACGCATCGCCGTTCTCCTTAATGAACTTAGCTACTTCAGTTGCATCGAGCCCCATCAGACCGCAAATGGCCAGATTAACGTCACTGTCATCAGCTTTACCGCCAGCAGGCGGTGAACCTGCTGGCGGC
>NZ_CQAZ01000166.1 GCF_001152565.1 Yersinia pekkanenii
TGGCAGTGGTTAAGCGTGTTTCTGGTGGTAAGCAAGAGGTATGTGCAGAAGGAACCGCACCACACAAGGCCTCAGAGTCATTTGTGCAGGTGTCACACAAGCCTCGATATGGTTATAACGAGGTTGCTGTAGATGGAAAGTTACTTCATGTATACGGCGACCACATTCGTTTACTGACTAAAAAGCGGGTTCGTGTGAATGGTAAGCAGGTTCAGGGCTACACAGCTAAAGGTCTGCGTGTCGAGGTGGTGGCATGATGCTCATAACTCCAGTGGCCAGCCAGAATAAAGCCTTTCCCCTGGCTGGCACCCCGAACCGACTATCTTTGAGCGAGTCGCATACTAACCTGGTAATTTCGGGCCAGTTGCAAAAAACTTTGTGGGTGACTTTCGGTTACTCACAAACATCACGCAACTCACCGGTACGCCGTAACCTGTTGATTAAACTTGATTGTGCTGAAATGGAATTTGCTAACCACGGAATCGGCGTGGAGAGCAAAAGCCATGCGTAAACTTCTCAACGTTAAACCGGATAATTATTCCGGTTCACCTGAGCATTACCGTTACTTAGGTTCGGTAATCATTCGAAACGGATGTAACAGCGAAAATCAACAAGTTATAACGTGCAGTCAACTTTCGCCCGTGGCGTTAGTTAAACTAAATCAGCAGATTATAGGCAAAGAAAAGGGCAGTGCTGAGAACACTACCCTTGAGATGGTGCCGTTTTTGCTTCATGAGGAAAATCAACGCAGTCCAGAGTTGGACTGTAAGATAAATCATGATTCCTCAAATCTGAGGAATGAGATAAATCAACATCTTGCAGAACAGCATGTTCGTACATGCGAAACTTTCGTAGGTCAGCCCTCTGGTGCTTCCTTGGCCTTCTTGCGCTTACGGCGTTTGATCTCACCTTGCAAAGCAGCCACGACAAATTGCGAGGTACTTTCACCGTCATCTTTCACTAATTCAACTTCATCAATAACTTCATGCGGAACTCTGGCATGTATTTTTTGTGATTTGGCATTAACGCTACCTGTTGCCATTACTGAATCCTCAATCATTTGGTGGAACACAGTATACACAAAAAATAAATTAATAAAATGGTTGAAGTGGAACACTGTTGATGTTTATAGTGTGTTCCACCTTGGGGCTTTAGATGCTCAAGAAATAACGAAGCCCGGAAGTGCGCTAACACTAACCGGGCCTCTTACCACCAACGATAGAGTACGTATCAAGGCAGCTATGTTAAATCATACCCCAACTCGCTTTAAATTTCTCTTTCTCGCCGTGTGCCGTTCTGACCTGAACGCCAAGCCGCACCGTGAATCAGTAACCGCCCATTCTGAACAAGACGCCCGTCGCTCTCTGGCCGGTCAGTTCGTGCTTTCCTTTGCTGGTCGCCTGCCGGAGGTGAGCCATGCATAAAGAAACCTTTGAAGTCGTGAATCACGCAGAAAACGCACTGGCATACAGTAATCAG
>NZ_CQAZ01000167.1 GCF_001152565.1 Yersinia pekkanenii
GACCCCGTGCAGGTGGTTCTGGATAATGCGCACTCTGTGCCGGAAGCCATTAATCAAGCCATGAGTACACTCATTGCGCCACTGGTGGCCGCACTGAATCAGGGCCAGTCGCCTGATGAGGCCATCAATATCATCGCCGCCAGCTATCCGGCGTTGGATGACAGTCAGCTCCAACAGCTGCTGACCCAGGCAATATTTGTGGCTGATATCTGGGGGCATCTCAATGCCGAAAGCTGATGTCAATCTGGCCCAGGCGATGACGCTCAAGCCAGAAGAGGCTATTCGCTATTTTGAGTCGAAGGGCTATACCATCGGTTTTAATTGGCATGACGTTGAAGCCCGCGCCCATGCCACGGCGTTCACCGTGGCAGGGATATTGAAGCAAGATGTATTGGAAGATGTTCGCCATAGCCTGAATGACAGCTTGCGCACCGGCACCACCTTTGAGCAGTTCAAAAAGCAACTTATCCCGGTGCTGGAGCAAAAAGGTTGGATGGGGAAAGGCCTTGTTGCGGACGCGGATGGCGTTCTGGAGGGTAAGCAGCTCACACCGCGCCGACTGAAAACCATCTTCCAAACCAATATGCAATCAGCCTATAACGCGGGGCGCTATGAAGAGCAGCTCGCTAATGCCGAGTTTCGTCCCTATTGGGAGCGGGTGGCGGTGATGGACAGACTAACGCGCCCCAAACATGCCGCGTTAAATGGCTTTACCGCCCGTTATGATGATCCGGTCTGGCAGTTTATGTATCCGCCGGATGGTTACCGTTGCCGCTGCCGCGTTCGGGCGCGTTCTGAGGCGGATATCAACCGCTACAGTATCACTGTGCAATCTAGCCAGGACAGAATTGAGACGGTACAACAGGCATGGGGGCCAAATGATACGCGCACGGTGCAGGCGTTTCGTATCAATGGCGAACTGTATACCCCGGATGCGGGCTTTGGTCACAATCCGGGCAAGGGTAATTTGTCCGCGCTGGGGCAGCGGCTCATGGATAAATCTGCGGTGGCCTCTCCGCGCCTGGCATCCATTGCCGTCAAAGAAACCCTGAGTAATAACACGCTGTTAAATGCCGTTAAAACAGATGTTAAACGCTGGGTAAATCAGGTGTCACTCCAGCCTAAACCCAAAGGTTCGTTGCGGCATTTTGGCGCTATTGAGCCCGAGACTCTCACCAAACTGGAGATGCGCGGGCAAGCACCAGGCTCTGTGACCTTAACGGCATTTGATAATGCAGTGCTTGATGCCCCCGGCCCGCTGTGGGCAGAGCTGCCGGAACTGTTGCAACATCCTGCGGCCACATTGCTCGATGGCGATAGCTTGGTCTATCTCGTTCACCAGGGAAAAGAGGTTATGGGTGTGACGGCTCCGCTAACC
>NZ_CQAZ01000168.1 GCF_001152565.1 Yersinia pekkanenii
CCAGCCATTTTTAATGAAGCTTTTCACCATATTGGCGGCAAAGGCAAACGAGGCGGTGGTCCACAGATAACGGTCATGGTCTGGCCCTTTCACCTGCTCTACGTAGTTAAAGCTGCGTACCGGCACCGTGTCCGGGCCGTAAGGCAAGCGCCCCAGCACCCGCGGCATGGTCAGGCCGATATAGCGGGAATCATCTGAGTCGCGGAAGGCTTTCCACTTGATGTATTCGGCACGGTCAAAGTAGTTACCGATATCTTTGATGGCTGCCACTTCTTCCATGTTCTCTTTACCAAAGAACTCTGGACCCACTGAGCCAATAAACGGCATATGGGCTGCCGCGGCGACCTTGGAGATATTGCGCAATAACGCGATATCTTGCGGGCTGCGGTCAAACTCGTAGTTGGAGATAGCGGCGGCAATCGGCTCGCCACCGGGGGTGTCGTATTCCTGAATGTAAGTCTGGGTGTAGAGACCGCTTTGCACGATTTCAGGGGCGTCTTCAAAATCCTGCACCAGATGATCTTTACTGATATCCAGCAGTTCGATACGCACGTTTTGACGGAAATCGGTTTGATCGATAAGGGATTTCACGCCACGCCAGGTCGACTCCACCCGTTGGAAATCAGGGTGATGCATCACCGCATCCAACTGGCGACTGATTTGATCATCCAGCGCCGCAATGTGGCCATCCAGCAAGGTTTTATCCAGCTTTTCCACTTTTTTCGACGACTGCTTCAGCAGGTCTAAAAAGACACTGACGGCGGCAGTGACACGCTCATCAGTCGTGGCATCAGCCATGGTATCGTTGTTCTGGAAAGCATCCAGGCCCGTCAATGAGGAGACCGTGCTCAGGTTGATTTTTTCAAATAAAGAGGCATAAACCCCCTGGGCTACGGGACGGTTTTTCTCTAATACGGTCGTCGCAGTACCTTGCGCACTGTTTTCCTGTACAGACATCAGCATGTTCCTTTTCTTCTTTCTACAAGCAGCCAATCCGGCGATTAACAGTCTTTGGGGGCCAATGCCGCCAGTTCAGCACGCAGCTCATCGCTCAATGCTTCGTCTTTGAGGATGTTTTCCAGCTCACGGCGGAAGGTGGCGTTGTCCAGCAAATTGGACTTGAGATCACGCAGCAGATTGCGCATTGCCAGCAAGGCACGCAGTTGTGGGATTTGACGGGCGACGTTTTCCGGTTCGAAATCTTTCATGTCACGGAAAGTCAGGGCAACGGCGGTATCAGTGTTATCGCCTGCCAGGGTGTCAGGTACCGCGAGTTTCAGGCTCGGTTGGAATTCAGCCAAAACACTGTTGAAATTGTTTTTATTGATGTTAAGCTTTTCACG
>NZ_CQAZ01000169.1 GCF_001152565.1 Yersinia pekkanenii
TTGGCCTCACGTCCGCGCTCTTTATCGTTGTGACTGAAGCTCACCTTGTCGCCCACCGACAATTCGATTTGGCGTGACGAAAAAATGGCGATATCGCGCAGACTGCTTTCAAAAGCCGATAACAGGTGCGATGTCCCCTCGGTATCCGTCAGTGTGACCACGCCCTGTTGTTTGGCATCGCTTCCCACCTCAATGCGGTAATACTGCTGGTTAATCAGCGCAGTACTTCCGTTCAGCGCCGCCAGTCCGGCGACGGATTTGAGTATGTCAACATGGGTTTTTTCGCGGTCGAACACCTCTATACCCACGGAGGTGGCCCCCAGCGTACCCCGGTCTTTCAGTGCCTGATGAATACCGGCATTGACCGCCTGTTTATCCGCATTGGTCTGGGTCACTATCAGGGTCTGTGCCCGTGCCTCGGCAGTACGCCCGGCATAATCCCGCACGATGGCATCAATCACCAGATCCCCGTGTTGGGCTTTTTCTTCCGGCGTTTGGCGGTATTCTTGCACTGAGGAGAGGGGCGGGGTGACGCTTGCCTCGCGGGGGACTTGATCGGGCGTGACGGACTCAATGACGTTGAGCGCGGGCGCTATCTGGCGCTCAATGATGGCTTCAACCGCAGGACGCAATTCTGGCGACTGGCGAACAATGTCTTTCATAATGGCCACATCGAGCGCACTGCGTTGTTGCATCAGTGAGAACGGCGCGCCATTCGCCACCGGAAGGAGTTGTTGGGCGTCCCCACTCAGTACGACACGACCGCCTGCCGCGCTAATTCGATTCAGGGTATCGGCCATATCGCGGTTGCCGACCATTGAGCTTTCATCCACCAAAAACAGCGTGCGCGAGAAATCCAACGTTTCACCGCTTTGCGTTCGCCGTTCGGTGTCCATCAAAAATGATGCAATGGTTTGGGCCTTTACCCCGACCGACGCCATTTCACCGACCGCGCGGTGTGTCGGTGCCAGACCGATAACCTCCGGCTGTTGCGCGTCAGGCAATGTATTGATGGCCGCCAGGACGGCCTTAAATTGGGTGGTTTTCCCCACCCCGGCATAGCCCTGAATACCGACAAACCGATCCGTACTTTCCAGCATCAGGCGGCTGGCCGCTTGTTGACCGGCCGTCAATCCGGCAAACAACGTCGGGTCTGCCTCGGGCATCAGCGGGGCCACGCTGTTTTTCCCCTCTAAAATGGTGTGCAGGATCTGCTTTTCCATCGCATAACTGGCGGCGGTCACATAGAGTTGGCGGGCTTTACCGTTCGGGGTATCAACCGGTAACAGTTCACCGGATTTAATCTGGCGATCGATTTCGGTGTTGACGCGTGCCGGTGTCAT
>NZ_CQAZ01000170.1 GCF_001152565.1 Yersinia pekkanenii
CCGGCCTGCGGGCCACGGATCTGCACACACCAGCCATTTTTAATGAAGCTTTTCACCATGTTGGCAGCAAAGGCAAACGAGGCGTTGGTCCACAGGTAACGGTCGTGATCTGGCCCTTTCACCTGTTCAACATAGTTAAAGCTGCGCACCGGCACGGTGTCTGGCCCGTACGGCAAACGCCCCAGCACGCGCGGCATGGTCAGGCCGATATAGCGGGAATCATCTGAGTCGCGGAAGGCTTTCCACTTGATGTATTCGGCACGGTCAAAGTAGTTACCGATATCTTTGATGGCTGCCACTTCTTCCATGTTCTCTTTGCCGAAGAATTCTGGACCAACTGAACCGATAAACGGCATATGGGCCGCCGCCGCCACTTTAGAGATATTACGCAAAAGCGCGATATCCTGCGGGCTACGGTCAAACTCGTAGTTGGAGATAGCGGCGGCAATTGGCTCGCCACCGGGAGTGTCGTATTCCTGAATGTAGGTCTGGGTGTAGAGGCCGCTTTGTACGATTTCAGGGGCGTCTTCAAAATCCTGCACCAGATGATCTTTACTGATATCCAGCAGTTCGATGCGCACGTTTTGACGGAAATCGGTTTGATCAATCAGGGATTTTACGCCACGCCAGGTGGACTCGACACGCTGGAAATCAGGGTGATGCATCACCGCATCCAACTGGCGACTGATTTGGTCATCCAATGCCGCAATGTGACCATCCAGCAGGGTTTTATCCAGCTTTTCCACTTTTTTCGCCGACTGCTTCAGCAGGTCTAAAAAGACACTGACGGCGGCGGTAACACGCTCATCGGTGGTGGCATCCGCCAGGGTATCGTTGTTCTGGAAAGCATCCAGACCGGTCAGTGAGGACACCGGGCTGAGGTTGATTTTTTCAAATAAAGAGGCATAAACCCCTTGCGCTACGGGGCCATTCTTTTCTAATAGGGTGGTCGCAGTACCCTGCGCCGTGTTTTCCTGTACAGACATCAGCATGTTCCTTTTCTTCTTTCTCATGACAAGCAGCCAATTCGGCGATTAACAGTCTTTTGGAGCCAGGGCCGCCAGTTCAGCACGCAGCTCATCGCTCAATGCATCGTCTTTGAGGATATTTTCCAGCTCACGACGGAAGGTGGCGTTGTCCAGCAAATTGGATTTGAGATCACGCAGCAGGTTGCGCATCGCCAGCAAGGCACGCAGTTGCGGGATTTGACGGGCAACGCTTTCTGGTTCGAAATCTTTCATCTCGCGGAAGGTCAGGGCAACAGCGGTATCGGTGTCATCCCCGGCCAGGGTGTCAGGCACCGCCAGTTGCAGGCTCGGTTGGAATTCAGCCAAAACACT
>NZ_CQAZ01000171.1 GCF_001152565.1 Yersinia pekkanenii
GGGCGTGGCGTGATGATTTACTGGCATGTGGATACGCACTCAACATGTATTTATTCACAATTACGTCGCTGTTCCTCATCGGAGGTGGCCGCCATGATGGAAGGCGTGCTGCGTCACTGTACCGACATGGAAATCAACCATCAGTATGTGGACAGCCATGGGCAAAGTGAGGTGGCCTTTGCATTCAGTGATGTGCTGGGGTTCGATTTACTGCCCCGTCTGAAAGCTATCGCCCGACAGAAACTGTATGTGTGTGAAAAAGAGGATGCATTGTTGTACCCGCACCTGACCCCGATTTTAACCCGGGGAATCGACTGGGAGCTTATTGCACAACAGTATGACGAGATAATCAAATATACATCGGCACTTAAAGTAGGAACGGCTGAACCCGAGGCCATATTGAGGCGATTCACCCGCAATAATATCCAGCACCCAACCTATAAGGCATTAGCGGAGTTGGGCAAAGCGATTAAGACCATCTTCCTCTGCCGCTATTTGCAAGATGAGTCGCTACGTTGTGAAATTAATGCGGGCCTCAACGTCGTGGAGAACTGGAACAGTGCCAATGATTTTATTTTTTATGGCGAGCAAGGTGAATTTACCAGCAACCGGACAGCAGAGCAGGAGCTATCTATGCTGTCGTTACATCTGTTGCAAATCAGTCTGGTCTACATCAATACATTGTTGATCCAGAATGTGCTGTCAGAGCCGACCTGGCGTCAGCGGATGACCGATGAAGACTGGCGTGGTCTGACGCCATTAATATATCACCATGTTAATCCGTATGGCCGTATCGAACTGAATATGGATCAGCGGCTGGCGTTGGCCGCCTGATGGTGTCCAAAACCGTTCGGTTTCGTACACCCATTTACAAATATGTACGAAAGTTAGTGAAATTAGTTTCGGACATGCATTATGATTCGTACATCCATTCCGTACGGAAATTTTCACTATGTCACGAGTTTTTGCCTACTGCCGGGTCTCCACTCTGGAACAGACTACTGATAACCAGCGCAGGGAAATTGAGGCTGCCGGTTTTGCCGTCAATCCTCAGCGATTGGTTGAAGAACACATCAGTGGATCGGTGGCGGCCAGTGAGCGAGCTGGATTTATCCGGCTGCTTGATCGTATGGAAAATGGTGATGTGCTGATTGTCACTAAACTGGACCGTCTGGGACGTAATGCGATGGATATCAGAAAAACGGTTGAGCAACTGGCGGCATTAGACATTCGTGTTCACTGCCTGGCTCTTGGGGGCGTCGATCTTACCAGCCCCGCGGGAAAAATGACCATGCAGGTGATTTCAGCGGTGGCAGAGTTCGAACGTGACTTGCTTC
>NZ_CQAZ01000172.1 GCF_001152565.1 Yersinia pekkanenii
GACGCCATGCCGCGTGGAACGGTACAGGTCAGTGCTGGCGCATAACGCCGATGAATTTTTGATGTCCCTTTGCGCAGAGAGTTTGACTCCCCACGACGGGATATGTTTGATATCTCAGCAAAGTTCTGAGAAGAGGCAGTATTAGCCAAACCTACCCGTGCTTATGTTGCACGGAAGGAGTTGAATTATTTTCGGCACAATTCTATACTCCCTGCATAGAGCAACAGCTTCTATACAGTTTTAGTAGGCCCCGTTAATCTTCTCGCCCGCCAAAGTGAAGAGATTATCGGGGTTTTTGCTTTTCTGGCTCCGGGGTAATACCTCACCAGGACCAGTTCCCTGCCACCTTACGGCGTGGCCCACCAAAATATCTCAAACTATCCGTAATCTAGCATCCAAAGCTAATTCCATCAAGAAAGTAAACGGTTTACCTTCCATTAACTCTTCTCGCCAGCTCACTTTCTATCAAACGTTCTATCATCTGCCCTTGAGTCAAACCTTCCTCAACACACAGCTCAAGTAAGTTTTCTTTCAAAGGGTTTCGAATAAATACATTAACTTCTTTATGAGTTATGCGCTTGCGAGCTACGGAAGCTAACTGCTTCTCTGTAGCCGACATAGGATTACCTTTACGGTAACTGCGCTTCGATTTCGATGAGGAAGTAACTACTTCTACAACCTGTGACATCTCTGCCTCCTCAAGGACCTAAAAAGGATCGATTAGGCAAAGATTACTACAATTTCTGCCCGCTGGCAGTAAATGATCGTGATCTGCTGCTCATGTTGGCGCATAAGCATTCGCGATATGCCAATCAATAAGGTTGAAAATAGAGTGCGTCGTTGGCGTTAATTGGCGTTCCTTCAGCCCACTGGTGTCTCAAATTCCTGCTGGCACAATGAGGGCAAAAAGTGTTTTCATCATGATTCTCCCAGGATTTTCTCTTTGACGATCTCCCGCTCCAGCTGTTGTAACGCCTGTTGCTGGTTATGCTGACGCTCGATATGAGTTTCCTGCTCTGCATGCTGTTGTTGATGTTGTGTATCCACTTGTTTTTCCTGCTGTATCTCACGTATCATCTGTTTTTCTGCTTCCGCCGTCTCCGGTGAGATCGTCGATTTCCCTGCCTCAAGGGGTATCGCCCGTTGGCGGTCTATTTCAGCTTTTTCGGCCTGTTCCCGCGCCTGCTCTTCAGGGGTTTTCAGGCTCAGTGGTGCATCAGCTTGCGGTACGGCAGGGGGATTTTCTGGTGATGTAACAGGAAGGTTGCCCTGGGTGACAGCTTCAACGCGGTAAG
>NZ_CQAZ01000173.1 GCF_001152565.1 Yersinia pekkanenii
CAGCCTCTAAGGTTTTTTAGCCTAAGGGAGCGTTGACCCTAACGGGCTATTTGCAACAGTGCCGAAATGAGAACATTAAATTTAAATTTCAATTTCAATTTAAACAATGAATTTTCTCCTTAACGTACGTTTTCGTTCCATTGGCCCTCAAACCCCGTTATGATCTTGATGTGATAATTTAGGTGTTTCTAAAACATGATTCATGTTAAACAATAAGTTTCTTATATGAAATCACTTGCATTTTTAATGGGGTGAAAAATTCAACATCCGTTATTATAGCACTAATGAAAGTAAAATGGTTACTTCCAGGCATCAAAACCTTAGTTTAAGATAATCGAATATAGATATATAAAATGACAGAAGGAATAGTGTATGACTAATACAAAGAAAAATACATTAACAACCGTATATATTGAAGTTAATAGTGCGTTACTATCAAATGCAGGTTGCTACCACCTCGATGATGGTAACAATCTATTTGATATCGCAATAATATTTGCCGCAAATATCAACGGTTCTGCTGAAAAGCCAGAACTATATCTTAACGAAAATGTTATGAAAATACTTAATAACGCGGAGAATCAAATTCGGCCCCTACAAGAAAAAGGTATCAAAGTACTATTATCTATAGTTGGAAACCATCAGACGGCTGGTATTTCAAATTTTCAATCGGAAGAGAAAGCTATGAATTTTGCCAGACAGGTCAAAAATATCGTTGAAAAATATGAACTTGATGGAGTAGACCTTGACGATGAATATACCGATTACAGGGATTCACCATCTCGGAATGATTCAGTTCGCTGGCTGATCTCTTGTTTACGAAGCATAATGCCGAATAAGATTATTTCGCTTTATGCCATAGGACCCGCAGCAGACTCAATGCGCACCGCCCCTCCTGAGATTGGTGCTAAATTAAGCTATGCATGGAACCATGATTACGGTTCTTATAATCCCCCCCAAATACAGGGCTTGGAGAAAAAACAGTTAGCAGCGGCTGCAATCGAACTGGGAAAAACACCAAGTTATGAGGTTGAAGAATTAGCAGAAAAAACCAAGAATAATGGCTATGGTGTTTTCTTAACCTATAATCTGAAAGGAGGAGATCAAAGTAAAGACATTTCCTTATTCGCATACATACTTTACCAACAGAACATACATTATAAAGATGAAAAGTTTACTTCGGGGATAGATGCAATTACGCCAACTGGAACGAGTGGCCAATACTGGATGTTCAAAGGCGATCGCTATATCCGATATTCAACTGATC
>NZ_CQAZ01000174.1 GCF_001152565.1 Yersinia pekkanenii
ACTCCCGGCCGCTGATGGCCCGCTGCTGTTTTGTGGCACCACCGCATTCGGGCCACCGGACTGCGCCAGACGATGCTCCAGTGCCGCATATAACCCGCCAAACTGCGGACGGGAAGCATCATCCCAGCCACTAACCCCCTGTTCGATTAATGCCAGTGCACCCACGATGCGCTCAAAATCCGCATTATCCACTTCAGGATAGAGCGACAAACTGTCCAGGACGCGGGAGCCAGATAGCCACTCCAGTGCGGTTTTTCGACTGGCTGCGCGCAATGGATGCAGGGTTTCACCAAAGCGACTGATTAGCCCGGCCAACAGCGCCAGCCCATCGGCCAACCCGGCCTCGCCGTCACGGTGTAAACGCGCCCAGACGTAATAGGTGGCCACCCGCACATCCTTGCTGTGCAGGGTGAAGAGTTTTTCTGCCAGCTCGCAGGTTAACGTGGTATCGGCACCCGAGAGTTTATTGACCTCTTCACGCATCTGTTGGAAGTCGTCATTGTAGTTGGGGTCTTCTCCGGTATGCCGGTCAGGTATCACCGGCTGCAACCAGCGTTCCCACAACGCAACCTGTTGTTCTGCCTGCGGTAACAGCGACTCAGGGGCAGCGGCACAGGCGGTGATCAGGGTATTTAACGTCGCCATAACGGCTCCTGTGGGTCAATATCGGGGATGACAGCGGACATCAGTCTTCTGCCATGTCTTCATCTTCTGCCATGTCAGCGACCGCGGGCGGCGCATTCTGTATCAGAAAAATTTGCGCAGGCAGGGTGAAATTGCGCAGTTGCAACAGACCTAACGGGCCTTTGCCCAGCTCGGTGCGTAATATCCATTGCAATGGCTGTTTATCTGCGGTGGTGAAGGTCAGTTGATAGCGCCCTTCATCCAGCTTTTTCTGTTTTGCCTGTTCCAGCCAGCGGATCAGCCCCCATGTTCCCTGATAATCACCGTACAAACGGGCGCCGGAACTCACACCGGTCCAGGTCAACAACGTGCCGGGTTTGTAGGTATCACCCGGCCAGCGGAAGCTCTGCCAGCTCTCCATCTGGTTGAAATAATGCAATTTCTGTCCGTCAATCGCCAAATGGGTTTCCACCACGTTCGGCACTGGACGGGCCAGCAGCTCAAAGCGCAGCCCCTGACTGCCGTCAGTGAACAGAATATCGGAGATTTGGCTCAGTTGATTAATCGCCGCCAGGAAGGCCGGGTTAAAGGTCAGCCCCTGACTGTTCACTTTACTCGGTACCCAGCGCGTCCCTTCTTTA
>NZ_CQAZ01000175.1 GCF_001152565.1 Yersinia pekkanenii
GCCAGTTGCTCCACCGTTTTTCTGATATCCATCGCATTACGTCCCAGACGGTCCAGTTTGGTGACAATCAGCACATCACCATTTTCCATACGATCAAGCAGTCGGATAAATCCAGCTCGCTCACTGGCCGCCACCGATCCACTAATGTGTTCCTCAACCAATCGCTGAGGATTCACGGCAAAACCGGCAGCCTCAATTTCCCGGCGCTGGTTTTCAGTAGTCTGTTCCAGAGTGGAGACCCGACAGTAGGCAAAAACTCGTGACATAGTGAAAATTTCTGTACGGAATGGATGTACGAATTATAATGCATGTCCGAAACGAATTTTACTAACTTTCGTACATATTTGTAAGTGGGTGTACGAAACCGAACGGTTTTGGACACCATCAGGCGGCCAATGCCAGCCGCTGCTCCATGTTCAACTCGATACGGCCATACGGATTAACATGGTGGTATATCAATGGCGTCAGACCACGCCAGTCTTCTTCGGTCATTCGCTGACGCCAGGTCGGCTCCGACAGCACATTCTGGATCAATAGTGTATTGATGTAGACCAAACTGATTTGCAACAGGTGCAATGAGAGCATAGATAGCTCCTGATCCGCAGTCCGGTTGCTGGTAAATTCTCCGTGTTCGCCATAAAAAATAAAATTATTGGCGCTGTTCCAGTTTTCCACGACGTTGAGACCCGCATTAATTTCGCAACGCAGTGACTCATCATGCAAATAACGGCAGAGGAAGATAGTCTTAATCGCTTTGCCCAACTCAGCCAATGCCTTATAGGTTGGATGCTGGATGTTATTGCGGGTGAATCGCCTCAATATTGCCTCGGGTTCGGCTGTTCCGACTTTAAGTGCCGCTGTATATTTGATTATTTCGTCATACTGCTGTGCGATCAGTTCCCAGTCGATCCCCCGGGTTAAAATTGGGGTCAGGTGCGGGTACAACGATGCATCCTCCTTTTCACACACATACAGTTTCTGTCGGGCGATGGCTTTCAGGCGCGGCAGTAGATCGAACCCCAAAACATCGCTGAACGCAAAAGCCACCTCACTTTGCCCGTGGCTGTCCACATACTGGTGGTTGATCTCCATGTCAGTACAGTGGCGCAGAACGCCCTCCATCATGGCAGCCACCTCCGATGAAGAACATCGACGCAATTGTGAATAAATACATGTGGAGTGCGTGTCCACATGCCAGTAAATCATCACGCCACGCCC
>NZ_CQAZ01000176.1 GCF_001152565.1 Yersinia pekkanenii
ACTATTCCTATCCTGTGGTTCTGCCCGGAATAATTTACTGGTGGCTTTAACAAAAAACAGCCCTAATTCATTAATATAAACAACCGGATCAAAAGTTTTATTCTCGTATTTTCTAATTCTAAGATAGGCATCGCGCATAAAAGCAACATCAGTATCAGATCGTCTATACGGCTCAACACGCATTCTTAGCCCTTCATACTCCAGCCCCTGTTTATACCACAACTCCTGATCCCCCGGCTGCATATCCGGACAACTGGCGATCATTGGCAGCACCACAAAATTGGCATCACAACCTTTTTTATTATTAATAAAGTCCGGATCCCAGGCACTGGCCCCTTCATATTCCGCCCAGTAAATAATATAGCTATCCGGCACTTCCATTACATGACCATTAAATTTACCGCAAACAAAACCGGGGCGATTTTCGGCAGAAGCAAATGGTGGCATCATTAGTAAAAACATTATCAACAATGTTATTAAATATCTCACCCGTGTTTTATCACATAACAAACTGCTTATATTTATCTTAGGGAACATAATTACCTTCCTTAACGTTTAATATGCGATAAAAGAAACTGCTGAGTACTGTTAACAATGGCTCTCCATTGCGGTAATTTTTCTACTGTAAAAGAGACGCGAACAAGTGAACCTATTTCCGCCATCACAAAAATGGCCTCACAGATATAATATCTTTTCTCTAACGGCAACCACTGACAGTCAAATACCACCTGCACTTTCCCCTCAACCTCTGACCAGTAATAACCATTAATCGTCTTATCAAACCAATAAGGACTATTCCTATCCTGTGGTTCTGCCCGGAATAATTTTCTGGTGGCTTTAACGAAAAATAGCCCTAATTTATCGATATAAATAACTGGATCAAAGGTTCTATCATTTTGTTTTCTTAGAAAAAAGTCACGTTTAAAGGTGATATCAGTATCTGTGCGTTTAAATGGCTCAACACGCATTCTTAGCCCTTCATACCTCAGCCCCTGTTTATACCATTTCGATTTATCCCCCGGTTGCATATCCGGCCAACTGGCGATCATGGGTAAAGAGGTAAAATTGGCATCGCAGCCTTTTTTATTTTTAGTAAAGCCAGGCGTCCAGGAACTTTTCCCTTCATATTCCGCCCAGTAGATAATATATTTCTTAGGCACTTCCATAACATGTCCATTAAATTTACCGCAAACAAAACCGGGG
>NZ_CQAZ01000177.1 GCF_001152565.1 Yersinia pekkanenii
CCGTTATCACCGTCCGGCCCTCATTCAGGGTACGAAACAACGCGTTGGCATAGGGATAGCTCGGCAATTTTCGCCCCGCTTCCCGCCGGGTTTCTACACTGATAATGGCGTGTGTCACGGCGACCTGAAAATGATTAACAGCGACTAAGGCTAAATGGTTCGGGATCATACGACATGCCCTCCCATACGCAACGCCACAGCCAGCTCATTCGCTTGTGTATAGCCTGCATGAATGTATTCAGCCAGAATATCCAGCACTCCCCTGATACTGTCAGGTTCAAAACAGTCACGGCTATAGAACCATGCTACTGACTCGCCGTCCTCAAACCACAGCCGCCCATACCAGTAAGGGGATTCATGGCTCGGACTGACTATCTCAATGTATACTGTCGGGGCCATCTTACAATTCAGACGTAGATGAACCGGATATTCTCCGCCCCACTCTTGTCGAAACTCGCAATCAACACCCCAGTATTCAGGCAATGACAAGCAAGCTATCACCGCACTGGACAATGTTTGACGAAAAACCTCGCCCCGTTCGCGGTACTGCTCAAAATCAGTGGAGGTAAAGGCTTGCAGCTTCAATAACGTGAATTTTTCTTCTTGGGTCATGGTGTGTTATGCCGCCTTTTCAGACGGCACCTCCGGTTAGGCAGCAGCAGAATCATCGGTAGAAGAGAGAGAAACGGTTTCATCCATCGGGAGCAGACATTCCGGCACCCAACGGGTTTGCGCTATCTCAACCGCTGCCAAATGGGCTGCATCGCCCTTTTTCATCTTGAGAACGGAGGCCGCTTGCGCGTCTTTCTCAATGGCGGTTAATGCCTCACTCATCTGTACTTTGCTGATACGCCCAAAATAGTTTTCTTTGGTCGGTTGCCACCAGTTACGCAGATCAAACTCCAGCGCGTTCTCAACCGATACCAGCTCCCCGCCCACTTTGCCGTCCATTCCTGCATTACACTGCACGGCATCCAACGACAGACCGACGCAATAGGTCAGCAGTGCTATAACTTCGGCTTGATCCCATGTCAGCAACCACGAAAAATCACTTT
>NZ_CQAZ01000178.1 GCF_001152565.1 Yersinia pekkanenii
GTTGGCTCGTTTGGTGCCCGCAAAAACCGACTGCAGGCCAAGGTATTCGTGCGTGATATTGCTGCCAGTTATCTCGAACCGTTCGAGTTCGGTGGACAGCACAAACTTAATGGTCAGGCGCTGCTTAACCCCAAAGCTATAAGGCTCAATAAGTATGGGAACTTGGCGCGCAATAAGCTGGCTCAGTTGAAGGGTAAGCCAGATGTATTCATTGGCAAGATTGGCGATACGTCAGGTGTATTCCAGCGCAAGAAAGGTAAGAAGAGCAAAAAGGCTAAAAAACGTCAGAAGCGCTCTCCCAATGGTGTACATCGCGCCAGAGAGAAGCAAAGAGCGCCTAAGTTGCTGATCCAGTTTGGTGACGCACTGGCAGTTAAACCCATGCTTGGATATTTCGAGCGAGCGAATACAATGGCACAGGCTTTGATGCCTGGAGCATTAAGTCTGGCAATCGAGCAGGCGTTGAAGACTGCAAAATAACAAACGGTTTAATCATCGTATAACTACCATGCCTCGCCTATGCGGGGCTTTTTATTGCCTAAATTACAGGTGATGCATGAGAGAGTTAACTCAAGAAAGGCTGAAAGAGCTACTTCACTACGATCCTGATACCGGTGTATTTACGTGGACATTTAGACGAGGAAGGGTTTCTACTGGTCAGGATGCTGGCACGTTAACAAATGGGTACATAGTTGTGGGTATTGATGGATGTTCATATAGAGCGCAGCGTTTGGCGTGGTTTTATATGCACGGCAGTTGGCCGAGAAAATATATTGATCATATCAATCGAATAAAAACTGATAATGGTTTTATAAATTTGCGTGAAGCTACTAGTGCTGAGAATCAACGTAACGTAGGTATTGGCAAAGGAAACAGATCGGGATTTAAAGGCGTTTTCTGGGAGCCAGAAAGAAAAAAATGGAAGGCAAGGGTACAGTTTAATAAAAGGAAATATACGCTAGGCAGATTCGAACGCATTAATGATGCGATTATCGCCTATGAAAACTTCTGTCAAAAATATCACGGACAATTCTATAGCCCACAAGAAATAAACGAGTCGGTTAATGGATATTATAAATGATAACCTCTCTCAATAAATGGGTCCCTCTCTCGGGATCTTATTAC
>NZ_CQAZ01000179.1 GCF_001152565.1 Yersinia pekkanenii
AAGTATCCCTATACCGAACTAGTATAATCCGGTACTGTATAAGCCTATAGTAGTAACTCTAATCAGACCGGTATCACTAAAGGACCTAAACAGTACCATGCCCATGTTTATTCGTGCCTATCGACATTGCCTGCAAAGAAGGCTGTAGTAAATGTTGTCATTTACATGTGTCCCTTATGACGCCAGAAGTATTCTATATTGTCGATAAGCTCAAGAAAACATTCAGTTCCTCAGCTCTATACTTTATACAGAAATCCCTTACGCACTCGGCTAATAAACCGACCAAAAATATGCTATACAGGGACCGATGTATTTTCCTTGGGCAAACCTCTAATCGATGCACTATTTATTCATTTAGACCCAATGCGTGCAGACGATTTTTTTCTGATGATTACCGTAGGTGTGAGGCTACAAGTGGTTGTCCAGATCAGAACAGTGATTTACTTTATTGTTCTGGTGCTTTGGTGGGGGCATTTGGTGCCGCTGGAATAGAAGAACAACTTGATTTAGAAAGTCATGAAATGAATATGGCGTTAAGTATGGTTTTACAAGATGAAAGTCTATTTAGACGGTGGCTGAATAGAGAGAAAAATATATTTCCTGTGGTACTTTGGGAGAATGCAGGCAAAAATTTCGATGAGGTCAGGAAAATAATACACATGAATTTCCGATGAGAGAATGAGCATTGAACATATTTTAGAATCGTTGGGAATAGAAACAAAAAAACCGCCAGTTACGGCGGTTTTTTTGTGCTGGTTGGGTTAAGCGGCCTTCCCAGCAGGGCTGTGTTACCAACGTAACGCAAGCACACCCAAGTGCCTATATATTGGGCTGTTTGACATGCGGTGTCAAGTGCCTGATTGGGTGAGGTTAGTGTACAATGTCGGCGGGCCTTTCCGTCGCCTTAAGCAAGCGGGCACCGGATTGAGGGAAGGATTTCCAACGGCCGTAAACGTAAGCACACCCAAGTGCTTGCATTCACGGTTATATCTCCGGTGGTGTCATCGTGAAGCGGTCTAAGCATGGACCGCACAATGAAACGGTACTTCTGTATTGTGCTCGTTGTCTCTGGTGCACTGTTGTCATCCGG
>NZ_CQAZ01000180.1 GCF_001152565.1 Yersinia pekkanenii
TATCCCTATGCCAACGCGTTGTTTCGTACCCTGAATGAGGGCCGGACGGTGATAACGGCAGCGGATATCTGGCGGATTGATACCGGTTATGACCCAAAAAACCGACAGAGTTCGACAAAACAGCACTATATCGAGGCGATTGATCGTCTAATTGCCACACAGGGAGAACTATGCCCGTTGCCCTTGTCTGACAGTATCGTGACCACTTTTTTTCCTGAAACCCGTCATCGTCAGCAGGAGCGCAGGCTAAGACGCTGGGATGTAAAATTTCAGCGAAGGGCCAGCCAGCAAGAAAAAGCAGTCCAGCAAAAACGCCGCCGTTATCAGACTCAGGTGGCACAGGCTGAAATTGACTTAGCCTTTACGACGCCCAGCGGGCTATCAGCGTGGTACATGAGGCAAGCAAAACAGGGCATCTATGACGATGACTTGATTGACATGGTGCAGGCATGGGGATTGCGTTTTGTGAGTATAGACAGTGAAACGTGGAACGGTCAGAACGATATATACTGGCTTGCAGACGCACTGGAGGGAAGGGCGGAAGTCGAGCAGTGGCTGGATTATCTAATGCTCCCGAACAAATTAGGGTGGCGACATGGCCGGTAAATTTGGCGAATGGTGCTATTCCTTGCGTTGGTGCTTGCCACATATTCCCAGCCCCAGAGGAAATATACTGCTGTCTGAAGTTGTACGCGCTGGAGAACCGACCCCTGGCAGTATTATGGAATTGTTTGTACCAGGCAGCGGATATGCGATATGCATTGATTTTCTTGATAGTCACCCGATAAAACGGTGGTCCCCTGAACGTAAGCGCAAACCCGACAGCGCAATATGCAAAGCCGTATAACGAAATCGGCACCGTTGTTTGCTGATGAGCTGATAGCCCGTGAATTAGTAGCACGACCGGATTATTTCAACGGCAAGTAAGTATCAAGGCTGCTGTGGCTTCGCCACGGTGGCCGTTTCACTTATTCAATTCTGTATTCACCCCATCCAAAAATGATTTATAGAAACTTCGCCTGCTAATACTGTTGTCTGCCCTCGACTTTCTTGTCTCTCCACGATTGTTTGTTTTTTT
>NZ_CQAZ01000181.1 GCF_001152565.1 Yersinia pekkanenii
CAAGCAGGATATTCATTTTAGGCAAAAGAAAAACGGTGAAGTCGGTAACCGATTCGTCAAAAAATCAAAGTCCAATTTTGTACAAACAGCAACTGTGGGTGCTCACACCATCAAGATGCCTGCACGTCCTTTCCTGCACCTGACCGAGCAGGATGTGGAAGCCATGGAAAACACCGGTTTAGACTACTTTCGCCGTGTTATTGATTCGTAACCTTAAACGTCCTGTAATCGACGCAGGGCGTTTTAATCGTTTACTGACACTCTCGCCGGACTTTACCCCGCTAAATTGCACCACCGAGTTTTTAAATCGTGTTTAAAAACGGGTTAACGCCATTGCTAATGTATTGAGTGAAGTGGCAAGATGATCCGCGTGTTATCCCCTGATGTAATCCACTGAACCCCTTCCACTGAATTCTCTTTTAACGGCCCCGTATTCTCGGTGGCATGAAAACATTATTCGCCGCTCTGGCAATCGAAATCACAAAAGCGACCCACGGAACCATCCAGCTCTTTCCCGCTGGCGAATTCCGGGCGGTAGATGGTCGCCCTACAGAATGTGATCACTGGCTAATGAACGCTGAGATTGCGCAGCGACTCATTGATGCCGCTAATGCCAGGTCAACGCCTTACGTTATTGATTACGAACACCAGACATTAAAAGCCGCCAAAAATGGTCAGCCCGCCCCCGCATCCGGTTGGTTTAAAACACTGGAATGGAGGGAGGGTAAAGGTCTGTACGCTGTTGGGGTCAACTGGACTGACGCCGCAGCGGCGATGATTCTGAAAGATGAATACCTCTTTATCTCCCCCGTTTTTAGCTACAACAAATCCGGTCATGTGGTGCAGATCCTTCATGCAGCACTGACTAACACACCGGCTCTGGATGATATGGATGAGGTGATGTTAGCTGCCGCATCCGTCCTGGCCATCAACTCAACCACTGAGGGTAACGGAATGGACGAACTACTCGAACAATTGCGCTGGATGTTAAATCTGCCGCTCTCTGCCACGCAAGAAGAAGTCAGTGCCGAACTGATGAAACTAATTAGCCGCCTTTCAAATAATGAAGG
>NZ_CQAZ01000182.1 GCF_001152565.1 Yersinia pekkanenii
GGGTCATGTGGGTTCACTGAAGAAGGGATGAATAGCTTCAGTTTTCATGACAACGCCATTTTTTGCAACAAGCCCGCCGAAAGGACTTCCCCTGCCTTTTGCTCATGCCTTCTTAAATTAATATCCACTCTATTATAGGGATTAATATTAAGTCCGATTTTTAATATGCTTGAATGGCTTTCATAACTGGTATTAACCACTTCCTGCCCTGGAGAGATTGGAGTTTTCTCACTATACTTGTCATAACCATGCTTGCCGGCGAAGTAATTTCCCTGATATCTTTCGCTGTGAGCAATTAAAAAATCGAAGTCATAATTAATATATGCCAAGCCCGCTGTTACTGACCCATTGTTAAAACTGTAGCTATTTATTCCGTTAGAGAGTTTATAATTTGATTGATCATCCTCTACTGAAGCTATATCCGGCCTGCGATTGTTGTTATAAGTACCTCCTTTAAATAAAATACCGAAATTATCACCCGAAGGAACTATCTTTGCCGCATCAATAGTTTTCATTTTGATTGTTCCGCCTATAGCTCCACCGGAAAACTTGCCTTTTGAAGCCCCTTTTTCGATCGTAATAGATTCAATCAGGTCCATATCTATATATGTTCTGTCTGCGCTGCCTTGATATCCTCTCCATGTGTTTGTTGATTGGAGGCTACCGTCAATGACTATGGGGACTCGTCCATTACCTTGCAACCCTCTAATACCAACATCTATAGCACCGCCTTCATTTCTTGAATTATTAATTTGCAGCGAAGTTTCATTTCCAAATACGTCAGCGTTATTTGTCCCTCTTATATTTTTTATATCATCAAGATGTATTGTGTTTTTGTTAAAATTTAACCGTGGGGCTTCAACTACCATTTCATCTTCGTCTGTATTAATATTTTTTGCCAATGACGTATTGTCTACAAATAATAAGAGTATGCAGGCGTATAGATGAATCTTTTTAGATGTTGTTTTATTGTAGATAACTTTGATCTCCGACTATCTGATTTATCACCCTCCAGTAATGATAATGATTTTTATTCTCATGTAAAGGGGCCAGTGGAAGAACAGTAGCCC
>NZ_CQAZ01000183.1 GCF_001152565.1 Yersinia pekkanenii
ATGATGTTGCTAACAAAGCAGTGGCACTGACCAACCTTGGTGCATTACCGGCAAATGGCACTGCCGCTGCTGCGACAAAACTGGCTACAGCGCGACTCATAGCGGGTAAGTCATTTAACGGTACAGCCGATATTTCAATCGGGGCTTCTGATGTTGGCGCGCTACCCCTCACCGGCGGCGCGTTGTCCGGACCGCTGACAGTCAACGGCACACATGATGCGCCATTAGGGGCCAATGGATTTAGAAGCTGCATTCTTACCCCAGGGAATGGCGGATTTACCAATCCGGCAGGCGTCGGCATTGGGCTGCATTCCAATGGTACGATTTACTTGTGGAATGACGCTTCGAGCGGTTACGCGATGTCAGTAAGCTCCACCGGCATAGGAACATCCAGGCCATTAAGCGTGGGCGGAACAGTTACACCGACGGATTATTCAAACTTTGACGGCAGATATTCTAAGTTTGGAGTCAGTCAGGCATGGACAGATGTCCTATCCGGGCGCGTATCAGGGACGTGGTACACAAACAACACCGGTAAGCCGATCATGATATCTGTCACAACAGACTACGGGCCAAACGCTGCGTTAAATTGTCAAACGGGTTCTGCTGGCACTATTGCTTATCCGCGTGGGGGTGGCTCTGAGTACATACAGCACAATGCAACATTTATCGTGGTGCCAGGCGACACATACCGGGTCGTTGCTGCTGGAACTATTGGGATTTGGAAGGAGCTGAGATAATGAAATACTACAAAGACAAGAAAAATGAAGTATATGCGTATGAAGATGACTGCGCAGATGAGTTTATCAAAAAGGGACTGGAATCAATCACAGAAGAAGACGCTATGTTGATGACTAATCCACCGCCAGCTCCAGAGGAACTACTCTTGTTGGCTCAGCATCAAAAGGCCGCACTTATAGTGCACGCAACGGAATTCATTGATCCGATGCGCGATGCAAAGGATTGTGGCTATATCGATGATGAAGATATTCCGCGGTTAGCTGCATGGCAAAAGTATCGCTATGTGCTGACTAAAGTTG
>NZ_CQAZ01000184.1 GCF_001152565.1 Yersinia pekkanenii
CTCAGTACATCAATCGGTGATTGAGTAATGCATGGGTTATCTTTATTCATGGTTGGCCTCATGTGTTTTACTCGCCCCAGTTGCGGCAAGACCCATAACAAAGCTTGTTATTTCTGCTGCTATATGTTCGCCATCGCCGCCGTGAATACGAAGCCGTTCTGCTGCATCTAATAAATTAGCGATATCATCAAAAATACTTGCTAACTCCAGAGCGTTTTTATTAGCCATGATTCACCTCACGAAATGGAACCTTACCCGCAAAAGAAATAACGTAATCGCCTATCAATTGTTGCCGAGCTTCGTTATAGCTGCTGGCGGTCACACGTCTCATTACTGGCTTGGCTTTAACGTCGGAACGCTTAACGGTTGCAAAGATGAATACTGTTAAGATATAGTCCACTTTAACCTTACTAAGGTAATGGATATTATCTAAGGCCAGGCTCTGATGTTCGTCGGGGATCGTCGCCAGAGCCGAACTAACACGATTAGATAAGTTATTCATGATTTGGCCTCACCGCTTTCATTATTAAGCAAACAAAACAGGTCAGAGTTTAATTTGTGCGCCAATTTCAATATGCCGGTTAAAGCAAAAACTGTATCGGCCTCCTCTGGCGCATGTTCATGGGTATACGCATCTTTTAATAGTGTTAATAGAACCACTACCTCAGATGACCTATCGCTCACATTTACAATTTCGTACTCTGGTATATTTAATGAAGTCATGGGGGCCTCTTATTCTTTGGAATACATTTCAGTTGTACATTCAATCTCAATTGTTGCCTCGATAATTTCCGAACCACGACTCAATAAAATACCGATACTAGCCATATCCCCGCGCATTTCATTATCTGGATATCTGCCATTGTCACAGGCCCAAAACATTAAACCACCAATAGCCTTGAAGCCATCAACAAAATATTCTCTTGTGGTTGCTGCGGTCGCTAAAATATTCTTTGCGTCTTCTTTAGATAAGCCTCTTATATTTCTCGCATCAATGAATAGACTTTGGGTTC
>NZ_CQAZ01000185.1 GCF_001152565.1 Yersinia pekkanenii
TATTGGTACCGGAACCCGCATTCAGAGAACCTAAATAGGTACTGCCTGCCGTCATGCCATTGATGGTGAAAGTATCATCACCCGCACCGGTGGCAATAGATGACACCTGAGCACCATTCTGGATGGTAACGTTATTATTACCGTCACCCAGATTAATCGCCCCATTGCTTTGCGAAGTACTGCCAAGAATCAAAGTATCGTCACCGGAACCGGTGGTTAATGTTCCGTTCAATACCGCATTATTATTGATTATGTTCGCAGCAGTTCCGGCAAATGTCACTGCACCATTAATAGTGCCATTGTTATTCAATGTCTTGGCGGTGGTGCCAGAGAAACTAATCGCTGTCGCACCTGCGGCATTAATTTGGCCATTGGTACCAATAGTGGTGATATTGGCTGTGCCATCAGTCACTTGTAGCCCTATGCCAGCACTGTTGGTGACATTGATATTCAAATAAGCATTGGTAAGATCGACCCCACCAGCAGAACTTATCCCAGTACCCGCGCCTGTGACATTAATAATGTTATTGCCATTAGCGCTGTTGGCAAATGTCAGACCGGCCAGGCTAGTTAGCGCGGTACCTGTCACCGTGTTAAAGATGACATGGTTTAACGTCAGATTGACACCCGTTGCTTTTGAGAAGGCGGCACCGGTACCATTCAGATTAAGAATCAAGTCAGTCAATACATGGCTATTGCTGGTGTCGGCAAAGGTCAACCCGGTCGCAGTGCCGGTGGCGGTGATAGTCCCCCCCACCAGATTTAACAGCGCATTGGTCAGCACGTTAACACCGGTGCCAGCAGTGGCATTAAGGGTACCGCCAGTGTTATTAACATTGACGGTTTGCTCTGGGGTAGAACTGATGGTTATCCCCGCAGTGGTGCTGTTAATGGTGCCTTTATTCGCAACATTAATTGTTGAGGTGCCAGTATTGGTTGCAGTTATACCGGTTGCTGCGTTTATTGTTCCATCATTGAGCAGTAC
>NZ_CQAZ01000186.1 GCF_001152565.1 Yersinia pekkanenii
AAAAAAAGGAATAATCATAGCAATGATCACTATTGTTTTTTTTATTCTAATTCTTGGTAAAATCCCGCAAAGAAAGAAAACCATCAATGAGCCAAAAATTTCTATTTTCATTGTCCATAATGACCAATTATAGGGCGAACTGCCTGAGAAAAATGAGGATATAGTTCCAGAATAAATAGCATTAAATAATGACGGGTCTTTTATTCCATAGTTACGAGCCCAGTCTGTAAGTAAGCTATTATCTACAGGGATATACTTGAAAATCAGAAAAGCTATTATGCATGAACCTAACGCTGGGGGCAATAATCTAAAATATCGTTTGGCTGTCATACCGGCAACAGTATCTACAACATCACTCTTACTTAGAATGCAGTATGATAATATAAAGCCACTTAAAACGAAGAACATACCAACTGCGGCGGCCCCTGAATACATGAACGCATATGGAGAGTTATGAAAGATCATATCAATAGGCCCTCTTACATTTGCAGCATTTCCAGAGTGCATCGGTGGGGTAAATGTTGAAGCCAAGTGTGAGAGTAATACCATGAAGCACGCTAGTCCGCGAATACCCTCAACGGAACCTAATTTTTGTTGTGTGGAGATTGTCATTATTAATTGTCATCTTTTATTTTAATGTATCGGATGTTTGTGATAAATACTGAAGTTAACATAAAAGCCTAATTATTCGTCGTGTCCGTCCAGTTTATTATCAGCGTTCATAACTGGTAGTTTAAGGCTGAAACCAATCATAAGCGCTTTACCACGTCTCTTGCAAAATATCCTCGACCGTATTTCATCCTCACTAGCCCCACCCAGCACGGTCAACCCATCGGCACCCGCAAATCTGACTTTCACATCAACCTCGCCAAACTTCCTGTTAAGACGGTTCGTCAATTCTTCCGTCAGTGCATTGGTGTAGCCAACCGGAAAACTCTTCGCGTTCAGCTTGTCTATCGTCACTTC
>NZ_CQAZ01000187.1 GCF_001152565.1 Yersinia pekkanenii
CACTCAATTGCAAACATCTGCCAGCGGCAGGCTCACCAACAACGCGTTGAACGAGCAATAAATTTTACCGCTCCCGCTACTATTATCTTTAGCGGAAGCGGTATAACCATCTCTTAATTGCACCTGTAACTCATTATTTTAACGGATAAAAATGTTTGTCCTAAAATGATGTTGGCTAATTGCTCAGCCGAATACCATCGGGTTATAGTCAGCACCGCTGCGGTAAAGTCCTTTACCGGATTTGGCAGTCCGGCATAAGCCAAAGTGCATGACGTAAATACGGTTACATTGGTAATAAGCAAGAAATGGTGAGCTGGGTGGGGGCATTGCAAGATGCACCGGTTTCTTGGTGGCCGGTAGTTCCAACCTCGCTCAGTTCACCACCCATAGAGATGAAAATCTCAAGATGGTGAGTATCAACACCGTCAACTGAGAAAGACTAATAGCAACTCGGCGTAGTACAAGGAAGCACTGATGACAATTGCAGAATCACTTGAACTAGAAGGCTATCTGAAAGGATACACTGAAAGCTATCAGGAAAGTCAGCGGGAGACGATACTGAAAATCGCCCGGTCTTTACTGGCCGAAGGTGTTGATCGCACTCTGGTAAAGGAAGTCACTGGCCTACGTGATGAAGACCTGACGCAATAACGCGTTAACCCCCATTCTAACGGGCGATGTTGTGTTAGACGTTGCCTTATTTCTGCCAGTTTTTCGCACCCTATTTATTCCGCACTGTGATTATTTTTTCTCTCTTATTCATATCGATAACTCATTATTTTAAATAGAAAAAATGTTTGTCCTAAAGTTGTGCGGAGTGATTGCTCACACTGATACCCATGACTATCATCGCCCGATGAAAACGACCCCTACACCCCATGATGCACTTTTT
>NZ_CQAZ01000188.1 GCF_001152565.1 Yersinia pekkanenii
ATCCGCAGCAGCTTCAGACTTCGGGCTTTGACTTCAAACGCCAACCCCGGCTCCCACTGCGGTAAGGTTAGCAATGCGCCACTGACATCAAGGTCACTCAGCAGATGCAGGGCCATATCGTTCTTACCGTATTGCTCCGCCACCCGGGCCATCACCAGACGCAGCAGCCACTGATGGCGCGCCGTGGTAATACCCGGACGGGATTGCAACCAGTTAAGTGCGGCTTCAATCCCTTCGCTGTCCGCCTGAGCCAGAGCTTCTGGCTCCAGCAACAGAATGCCATCTTCACCGGATGACACCACGGCAGCAGGTTCGCTGCCCCAGCCCGACACCGACTCCAGCACCTGCTGGTTTATCCACCCCAGCGTCACCTCATCGGCAAACGGCGTGCCGTCACTCCAGCATAGCCCTTCCAGCCCCGGCAGCCGGGTCAGTAACAGACGTAAATCCTGGGTGATACAAGCTGCCCAGCCATCGAATGGGGCTCCCGCTTTGCTGAGTGCCTGATGCAGATACCACTGCACATCGAGCCAGAAATGGTTGACCCCTTCGGCAAATATCGATTCCGCCTGTTCCAACAACTCCAGCCAGTTTTGTTGCAGATAAAGACGCTTGAGCAGCGCGCGATATTCCGGGCGCGGCGGTACCAGTCGGGTTCGTCCACTCACATCCAACGGCGGTGACTGGTGTACCGTATCCCAGCGCACGCTCTTGATGAGATGATGCCCGGAGAGCCACCCCTGCGGCTGGTTACGCAGGTATTTTGCCAGCGTTTTAGCCTGGTCGAGCAGGTCACGCCCCGACTGGACTGGCCGCAGCGCCGGTGAAGCCATGTTGGACTGGCCTTGACTCCCGGCCGCTGATGGCCCGCTGCTGTTTTGTGGCAC
>NZ_CQAZ01000189.1 GCF_001152565.1 Yersinia pekkanenii
CAGGTATTCTAATTCTTCTTACCCCCCCGTTTCTTCTGGCTGGTTTGTTTTTTTGTGGATATATTACCAATGGAGCTTTTTATAAAAACTTCAATTACCTAATGAGCATAAAAATTGACGGGAGAAGTATAGATAACTATACATTATTTAATAATATTGCTGGGGTTATAATTATATTCTCCATTATTAAAACTGATTTTCTATCAAGAATTTTATCCCATAAGTTTTTGGTTCGAATGGGGGCTTTGTCTTTTTCTGTATATGTGCTTCATCAGCCAATACTCTATGTGACATGTCCATATATTTTTAACTTCATGTCTGCATACGGGATTGAGTATTCACATGCTGCATTAATAGCATCAGTTATAACGGTACCCATAGTGTATGTATTATCTATTCCTTACCATAACTATGTTGATATTTTCAGTGTTAAAATATCAAATAATATAAAGAACATAGTTTTAGTCGCGCGTTAGTCTCAAGGGCAAAACTCAATTACTAACGGATTAACGTTGCCCAACATACCATAACAAATCCCCCGCCCTAAGGGACGGGGGATTTGTCACTCTGGTACCACAACCCACTCGATATCTGGCGCATTCGATACATCAACTTTAGTTAACTCATAACGATATTTTTGCCATGCAGCCAGACGCGGAATGTCTTCATCATCAATATAACCGCCATCTTTTGCATCACGCATCGGATCAATGACCTCAGATGCATGTGCAATAAGTTCTGCCTTTTTATGCTGTGCCAATAAAATGAGTTCAGCATGAGTCGGCGGTGGATTAGTCATCAACATAGCGTCTTCTTCTGTGATT
>NZ_CQAZ01000190.1 GCF_001152565.1 Yersinia pekkanenii
TTATCACGGTTGATTTCAGCCAGGCGACCTTCCAGCAGAGCCACTTTCTCTTGTTTCTCTTTTGCCAGATCAGGGCTAACAACCCAACGTTTGATTTGTTTCAAACGATTCCGTAAGGAGGGTTTGTCTTTCAGGTCAATACCAATACGCTCAACACGCAGCAGGTGCCGTTCGTATTTCTTACGCAAACTTTCCGTTAAACCGTTTTTTATCGCCCATGTTTTGAACTGGCCAAGCCAATGACGGATCTCTTCAACAGCAATGCCACGGGAAATAAAGAACTTTTCAGTCAGCCATAACCGCAGCGGCTTGTTCTGGCCACTGTCAGTATCTTTACCGTGAAGCGCTATCACGTAGCCCAGTTGTTCTTGCACGGATAACGCATGCAAAGGACTGTCGTAAGCTTTGCGGCCGTTATCATAAACATGCAACATCCCCATCGAGGCCGCAATTTGCTCAAACGGAGCCATGATTTCGAATGGATAGTCACTGTCCGGGTTGTAGTCACAATTCGCCGCCAGTGCCATCGAGAGCGCCGTCATCGCTTCACAGCTTTCCGACCGTGCGGAGATACGCATGGGCTTTGGCAAAAAGTGCGGATCATTACGTTTGGTGTACGGCACATAACCCTGACGACGTAGCTCTATCAGTTCGTGATTACGGTGCCAGTTGTGACTACTAAGACGTGCAACGACCTTTGACGCCATGCCGCGTGGAACGGTACAGGTCAGTGCTGGCGCATAACGCCGATGAATTTTTGATGTCCCTTTGCGCAGCGCATTGGCTTCGCCCCGTCGGG
>NZ_CQAZ01000191.1 GCF_001152565.1 Yersinia pekkanenii
ACTATCATCGCCCGATGAAAACGACCCCTACACCCCATGATGCACTTTTTAAAAATTTCGTCACCAAACCCGAAACGGCTTATGATCTGCTGGATATTCACTTGCCACCCGCCCTGCGGAAAATCTGTGACCTGAAAACACTGCGGCTGGAGTCGGGCAGCTTTATTGAAAATGACCTGCGAGCCTACTACTCTGACGTGCTTTACTCACTAAAAATGCAGGGACAGGATGGCTATGTTTACGCGCTGATTGAGCATCAAAGCTCTCCTGACAAGCATATGGCTTTTCGCCTGATGCGTTATGCCATCGCCGCTATGCAGAGCCATCTTGATGCCGGACACGACCAACTGCCGCTGGTCATTCCTATGTTGTTCTATCATGGGATGGTCACGCCGTACCCGTACCCCATGAGCTGGTTACAAGCATTCAGCGCACCCACGCTTGCGGGGGAACTGTATGGCGGCAACTTTCCGTTGATTGATGTGACCGTTATCCCCGATGACGAAATCATGACACATAAGCGTGTCGCCTTACTGGAGCTGTTGCAGAAACACATTCGTCAACGTGACCTGTCCGAATTATCGGATGAACTGGTCAGGTTGTTATCGAACGGTTACACTAGCAAAGATCAGCTAATCTCTGTGATACATTACATACTACAAAATGGTGATACTGCTGAGCCGGAAAGGTTTATCCGCGATCTGGCCCCCCATCTGCCACAGCACGAGGAGGAACTTATGACGATTGCACAGAAATTGGAATATAAAGCCCATCAAGCAGGCCGAGTGGAAGG
>NZ_CQAZ01000192.1 GCF_001152565.1 Yersinia pekkanenii
CACCGTTGGGTCATCCGTATGGTGCCCTTGCTGGATAAGGTATTTCGACGACATAAACGCTCAGTAGGTGGCCCAGTGGGAGCGAAGCTACAAAATGCGACATCTGGCTTTTTTGACCTGGATCTGAGTAAAAATCACTCACCTGTGAGATGGTTACCATAGCGATTACCCATCGATGATTCAGGGGGTTGGAATGTTGTCACAGGATCAGACTTTTGATGACAGGGGCGTGTGGAGTTTGCTTGCTGACGAGCTTTCCTTACTCCCTGGTATGACCGATACGGGGCGTTTAGGATTTGCCATTCAACTGAAGTTCCGACAAGTACAGGGTCATTACCCTGAATCAATAAACGAATTCCCTTCAGGTATTGTGCGCGCTATTGCTGAACAGATCGGATGCGCTTCTGTATCCCTTGAAAACTACCCTCTTCAAGGGCGGCAGGCCCAGCGGCACCGACAAAATATTCGTCGTTATTTGGGTGTCAGACTTCCCAATAAAACCGATATAGCACAGATCACCGATTGGTTAACCGAATTTATCCTCCCATTAAATCCGCAAGCTGTACACGGTCGTGAACTTGTTACTGACTGGTGTCAGCAGCAGCAGATTGAGCGTCCCGCAGCCGATCACCTGGATCGGATTATTCGTTCAGCCGTACACCAGTTCGAAACAGAACAGCAAAACATCATATTTACCCGACTTTCACTCGACAGTAAGGTTGCCATCAACCATTTACTGTCAGCCGAAGAACC
>NZ_CQAZ01000193.1 GCF_001152565.1 Yersinia pekkanenii
TATTTACCCACGCCCAGCCGTGGTTTCCCTGCTTTCCACAGTCAAAGGAAATTGATATGTTGGTTATTCCACAGTCAATGTAAGGAATTGGATATGACCAGCTATATAGCCAGAGTTGAAATTTCTGGCGGTGATGCAAATGAATACGCGCTGTTGCATGAAATGATGCGAGGCATCGGCTTCAGTAAAGAAATAGTCGGTGACGAAGGGAGAGTTAGCTCTTTACCTACAGGAACGTATGTGGCTAATCTCGATCAGGATATCGATGCAGTGCGAGACAACATCCAGCGAGTGGCTTTACAGGTTTCAGACAATAGCCCGCAAATTGTGGTGTGCTCATTTGACCGATGGTCTGGATATTTAATGTTTGCTTCCTGACTTGATTCATTGAGCATTACGGATGTGGACTAACTGCCTGTGCTCCAGTACCGCCTACTGCCTTAGGCTCCCCACTAGGTGGCGGTGAGTAGCCACCTTTTTCTAACTGTAATATCCGTTGAGCAGCATAGCAAAGTGCCGCTTCCATCATGGATTCTAAGCTATCGGTGTTATCGCGTAGCTTTACCGAAACAGCTAACAGTGCATCACTAAAATTATCACTGCCATCCGTAATTGCTATTGCATAACTACCGCTTTTATTTCGTTCTAAAACTATAACTTTTGGATTCTGGATCATCTCTTACCCCTTAACTATGTGGTGGGCTTCTTTGCGAACGTTATATTAGGTGCCTG
>NZ_CQAZ01000194.1 GCF_001152565.1 Yersinia pekkanenii
ACTCGCGCGGGGAAACCTGATTTACTTTCCCATGTATAAAGTGCCTGACGACTCATACCTGCGTGTTTTGCATACTGGCTTACTGACATTAAACTCATTTCGCTGCTCCCGCGGCAAACCGTGAAGTTGGTGCCGACTGTCAACCCACCAGCGGCAAAGTGTCAATCAAAGTGTAAAGTGTCAACCGCTTGACACTTTTTCTGTCAACTTGACACTTTCACCCCGAAAAGTGTCAATCAAACTGTCAATCAAAAATTGCGCTAATTTCCCGCCAGACCAAGCAGCCAGAGACATGCAACAAGTCGATAACAGGAAAGTGTCAAGTGTAAAGTGTCAATCAAATTCAAAAATTTATAGCTAGGGAAACCACACGGCGCGCAATGACCCGTGTAATAAATGTTGCCAGGAGGGACCCATTTTTTTCTAAGACCCATCCACTCGCCATCAACCTGCTATTCCCCGCTCACTCTGTGCCACCACACTGATCTAATGTCTTCCTCAGTCCACGGCTCCACATGTTTCTCAAGTACCCTTTGAGCAGCCTTGAAGCCAGCCCAATAGCCGTTCTCGTCATTGTGGGTCATGCTGTAGGTGAATGCCTCAATGTTGCGATCCTCAGTATCCAGACACTCCCAGCCAGCACAGACCGCAATCATCTTGCGCCTGGTGAAGTTACTCAGGTGTCGATGGCTAACCCGCAACACATCAATAGAATCTTCATGTGGTGTTCGGCGCTTGATGTGCTTGAGTGCCAGTATCGGATTGTTTT
>NZ_CQAZ01000195.1 GCF_001152565.1 Yersinia pekkanenii
GCCATGCCGAAACTGGCCCGAGCCTCAACCATTCCCATTGCGGCTGCCATATCTGGCCCTTTGAGCGAATCGGAAGAGGTAGCGCGAGGGGAATCCGTAATCATCTGGCTCTTGGCGCTGAACTGCTTAATTGCTGATTCTAGTTTCATTATGCCGCCCTCTTTGTGTAAATCTGCTCACGAACCTGATCACCATTCATAACAAAGTCATTAAAATCACCAGAATCAGGCCAGCGAACACTCACAGACATCAAATCGTTTTTTGCTCTGAGGTTGGCGGTGGCACAATTAAACGCTGCCGCCTGTCCGGTAGCTGAATGTTTATCCATATCAGCGAAAATAATGAGGTGCTTGACACCAGCCGGCACCCTGAACTTCTCCATGAATCCTGCGTTGATCACTGACCAGGTATTTATTCCGTACACCTGATAACAAGACAGGGCTGTTTCAATACCTTCAGCAATGCCCAACGTGGACGCAACGGGAAACATGCGTATGGCCACTGAACGAGCATGATCAAGGTAGTTCTGTTCCTGTAGTGATTTAAGTCGTTTGGCGCTATCGCCAATATTCGCTTTCTTATCCCCATCAAGCAGGGTCTGATGCAGGTAACAGAGTTCCCCCTTATCATCTGTTGCCAGAGAATAAAGCGCCTGATATACCCGCCCTGCATGCCGCTGTTTATCGCA
>NZ_CQAZ01000196.1 GCF_001152565.1 Yersinia pekkanenii
AAAAAAAAGCCAGCACAAGGCTGGCAAAGATTGGAGATTGCAGGTCTATAGCCCACTAGGTAAGTAATTTATTCATCATTTCCGAGGACATAGAGCAGCGAAGGGATAACCTCACGCATAGCTGTTTCCTCGGTTTCATCGCTCATCAGTGTCAGTGTGTAATCCAGGCACTCAAACACCACATCCACCGCAGATAGCCCAAAGGCCCCACCCGCGATAATTTGCCCGGTTTCCCATTCTGGCGTTTCGACGATAGACAGGCGGTAGCCACCAAACGTCACAGGTGGGTTGTCAGGGCCTTCGCTCAGATAGAGGCCCACCGCTTTAGCGGCTAAGGTGGCGCGTTCGTCATCGTCCATCTCAACAGCCTGACCAACGCAACCGTCCAGATGTTGACTAATTTCAGCCACACTCATTTCTACCAGCCTATTACCCGCTTTAACCTTACCCTTGGCTGGCGCTGGTTTACTCTTGGCGTTCTGTGCTCGCGGGTCATGGCTATCACGATATCGCGACAGGTAAGCATCACAGGCAATGGCATCAATTTTACTGCCGACTCGCGCAGGGAAACCCGATTTACTTTCCCAATTGTAGAATGCCCGGCGGCTCATCTTGGCATGTTCGGCATACTGGCTTACCGTCATCAACATAAAATATTCTCCCTGATTGGCAAAGTGTGAACCCTTC
>NZ_CQAZ01000197.1 GCF_001152565.1 Yersinia pekkanenii
CCAAAGTCTATTCATTGATGCGAGAAATATAAGAAACTTACCTAAAGAAGACGCAAGGAATATTTTAGAGACCGCAACAGCCACAAGAGAATGTTTTGTTGATGGATTCAAGGCTATTGGTAGTTTAATGTTTTGGGCCTGTGACAATGAAAGATATCCAGATAATGAAATGCGCGGAGATATGGCTATCATCGGTCTTTTATTGAGTCGTGGCTCAGAAATTATAGACGCAACGATTGAAGTTGAATGTATAACTGAAATGTATTCCAAAGAATAAGAGGCTCCCATGACTTCATTAAATATACCAGAGTACGAAATTGTAAATGTGAGCGATAGGTCATCTGAGGTAGTGGTTCTATTAACACTATTAAAAGATGCGTATACCCATGAACATGCGCCAGAGGAGACTGATACAGTCTTTGCTTTAACCAGCATATTGAAACTGGCGCACAAATTAAACTCTGACCTGTCTTGTTTGCTTAATAATGAAAGCGGCGAGGCTAAATCATGAATAACTTATCTAATCGTGTTAGTTCGGCTCTGGCGGCGATTCCAGTCAAACACCAGAGCCTAGCCTTAAATAATGCCTGCGACGGTCTTAATAAGGTTGAGGCGGATTCTAACTTAACGGTATTCATCTTTGCAACCGTTAAACGTTCCGACGTTAAAGCCAAGCCAGTAATG
>NZ_CQAZ01000198.1 GCF_001152565.1 Yersinia pekkanenii
TAATCGTTATCTTGAGATCCAAGGACGACCAAAAACAAAAACATATGATCGCCTCATAAGGCTGAAAGATGAGGTGCCTGCTTATTTTCGAAGTGCCGGAGATAACTATCCGGCTTCAGTAAACTGGCACGATGCAAAAGCGTATTGTCAATGGTTAGGTAATGTGGTGAGTAAAACAATAGATTTACCGACGGAAGCTCAATGGGAATATGCCGCACGCAGTAGTGGTAAGTTATTGATATTTGCCAATAATAATAATATTTTCGAGCCGGAAAAGAATTTCTCCTATAGTAAGCAGCCTGTAGGAACATATCCCCCCAACCCGCTAGGTTTGTACGATATGATGGGGAACGGCCATGATTGGGTGGAAGACTGGTATGATGAAAACTATTATCAGCAGTCACCAAAGCATAATCCCCGTGGTCCAGAAAAAGGAACGAATAAGGTTCTGCGTGGTTCGGTAGGAACTCAACCTTTTGATAATATGACCTTTATACGTTCTAAAAGAAATTTGGTTGATTTTGAAGAAAATGGGAAAAGCACTTATCCTCCAGGTTATGGGTTTCGTTGTGTGGTGAATGATCTTAAACCTTTATAGTTATTTAGATTAACTCCTATTAATGCTGACATGAATAAAAAAATAATAATCCCGGTATGTGGCACGGTTCTGATTGGCGCTATG
>NZ_CQAZ01000199.1 GCF_001152565.1 Yersinia pekkanenii
CTCATAGCTGTGGCCTCGCTGACATGGTGAACTTGCCGATCAGCGGGTGGTACCAGTACTTGCTACCGTATTTACGCTTGGCACCCTTGATAACGATTAGAGCCGCTTCACGGAATTTAGCCTCATGCACTGCGTGACCATTGCCATGACGAACTATCATCACACCACAATTTCTCGCCAGCTCTTCCGCTTTGCTGGTGGATAGCCCCATTTCAGCCGCCAGAGTGGTGAGGGGTGCCATGCCTTCCGGTACTGAGCCTTTGCGTTGCATGGCAGCTAAAGCCAACTCAAGGGCAGCAACACGCTTTTCCAGATCGTTAAATTTCAATGTGCTGATCATTTGGTTGCCTCCCCTGCGTTGCGACTGCCAATGATGTAACTAGCGCTACGGCAGTTCTCAGCCATGGCTTCCGCAATTCTGGGTAATGTCTGAAGCATTGTGCCAATATTGCGTAAATCACTTCTGGCCTCTTCGTCTTCGTAGTCTTTATTGTCAATCGCGGACGAAATAAGATTACCTACTGATGTAAGCCCTTTGGTGATGGCATAAAAAGCCGCTTCACTACAGCTACTCAACGAAGAAAGTTCCTCGCCAGACATTTCACATAAAACCTGATGGCTAACAATCGTATGATGGTAAATATCAGACATGGTTATGCCCT
>NZ_CQAZ01000200.1 GCF_001152565.1 Yersinia pekkanenii
GAGGAAATTATGAGCGAAGCAAAACCGCAGGATGGCAGCACAGTAAAAGGCTATCGGACGCTAACTGAAAAAGACATATCCAACATGAACCGGCTGAAAGAGATTAGTCGCCAGTTCATCGCGCAACTGGAATTTTTGAACACCGGTGATACCGATCCGCGTTGGTTGGCGATTGCAAAAACAGACATGCAAACAGCTTGTATGGCTGCGTGTCGTGCGGTAGCTCGCCCAAATGCTGACTGCTAATAATTCCCCCGACAAGGAACAGATTGTGCAGCCCTAAAGAGGTGATCCACATCTTGCTGACGGGTAAGCCGTAAGTGGTGTAGCAACGCCGAGAGGAGTGGCAAAGCCGCGAACAAAAGAACATGAAGGCTCAGTTTAACGACTGGGCCTTTTTTATTGGCAGTAAATCACCGCGCATTCACCGCACATTTCAAACGAGAGTCTTTCAGAAAGCTGAGCCTGAGAATTGCCGCTATAAGGTGGCGACCTTCTCTCGGGCGGCATTCTGGTGAACAGGCTCATCTTTCTAAAAGGTAATCGCTATGAAGCACCTAATTAAAATCGCAAATGGTCAGCCTGTTGTAAGCAGCAAAGTTGTCGCTGATGAATTTGGTCGTGAGCATAA
>NZ_CQAZ01000201.1 GCF_001152565.1 Yersinia pekkanenii
TACCTTCCTTAACGTTTAATATGCGATAAAATAAATTGCTGAGTATTATTCACAATAGCTTGCCACTGAGGAAGTTTATCTATGGTGAAAATAACCCTAACCAGTGAGCCTATCTCCGGCATGATAAACCAAGCTTCACAAAGATAATATATTTTCTTCATCGGTAACCACTTACAGTCAAATACTACCGGTACTCGCCCATCAACCTCTGACCAGTAATAAGTAATGACATCCTTATCTAGCCAATAATGATTTTTTTTGTCCATTGTGTTTTTTCTAATTATTTTTTTGGTTACCTTGACAGAAAACAATTCTAATTCATCAAGATCAACCACAGGTTCAAATACTTTATCATTTTGTTTTTCAAGATAAACATCACGCTTATAATCCATATCGGTGTCAGGTCGTTTTAACGGGTGAATACTTACTCTTATTCCACCAAAATTTTCTTTTTTCTTATACCATAGTGATTTATCACCAGGTTGCATATCCGGCCAATTTATTATCATCGGTAATGTTACGAAATCGGTATCACACCCTTTTGTATTTTCAGTAAAACTGTAGCCCCAGGCGCTGGTACCGCTATATTCTGTCCAGTAAAAAACATAGCTATTCGGCACTTCC
>NZ_CQAZ01000202.1 GCF_001152565.1 Yersinia pekkanenii
CTACCGTCTAGGAAACTGGGGTCTATTCAAATTTTACTTTCATCTCTATTGCTGTCAATTGGCGATGTTGCAGGGACCAGTGGCTTTATTCTCAACTCCCCGACGACAAATATTCAACTTGAAACCGGTCAATTACCTATCCGGGGTACGGTGACCTACCTATGAGTCGCTATTCTGTGAGTGAATATACTGCGGCGCTGCAAGCGCTGATGCCGGGGGGCTTAGTTTGGCCCAAAATATCAGGTAGGGTTCAAACCAGCACGCTACGTGCATTAGCAAGATCCTATCAACGCAGTGATGAAGATGCCCGCAATCTGCTCGATGCGGCTTTTCCCTCAACGGCCACCGCCATGCTGCCTGAGTGGGAGGCAACGCTGGGGTTACCTGATTTGTGTGCCATTAGTGAGATTGACAGCATTGCCCAGCGCCAGCGGGCAGTTGTGTCGAAACTGTTTGGCATTGGCGGCCAGTCCGTTGAGTATTTTATTCGAGTGGCTGCGGCACTGGGTTACACCATCTCAATAACCCAATACAGACAAGCATGCGCGGGAATGTCTGTTTGCGGTGACGCTCTAAACGGTGAGGAATGGCCGTTTACCTGGATGATAACCGCA
>NZ_CQAZ01000203.1 GCF_001152565.1 Yersinia pekkanenii
AAGGCCCCGGAAATCACGCTCAGCGCGTCGCTACGCGCCACACTGACCACTCACCGGGGTTATTTGCAGTGTAACCACAGAATCGTTTATCAGCCTGTATGGCTCTACAGGGCGGGAGGGTTATCAGGATCTCTTATGATCCGCACCGGCGCTGCCGGGCTTCAGCGGTTTTACATCGGGGGATATGTCACGACAGTGAGCCGCTTTCTAGGCCCAATGGGAGCCAAGCTGAAAATGCGACATATCTAACAACTCATTGTTATAACTTAATTTTAGTCATATTTAGTTTTAGTTACTTAATCGTCCGAAAATGGTGTACGAATGGAATGACACGTCCGAAAGTCATTTTGCTCAGTTTCGGACGGTATTATTGTGGCTGTCCGATAACGACCGGTTGCGGACAGAGCCCAAATGTCGCAAATCGCAGCTTCGCTTCCATTAGGCCTTCTATGCACTGCGTGCATGGGCATTTGTGCTTATTGAGGTATGCTCTGAACAGAAACAATATGTTAATAAAGTAATACAAGGAGACGGTGATGACCGGTGAACGCAAAATTTTGACGCTAAAGCGTAAATCCCCCCCTGACGCTCAGGTGAATACGGGCGAAAC
>NZ_CQAZ01000204.1 GCF_001152565.1 Yersinia pekkanenii
TATACCAGGCATTAACCAATTTACGAGGTTCTATTGTCACGCTGCTACAGCAGACCGGCGCGAATCTATCCCGCGTGGGTGTTGTCAATTTTAACCGTTCATTACCCGCACTTAATCTTGCCAATCGGCTATATCAGGACGCCCGACGCGGTGATGCACTGGTAAAAATGGCGGTTCCTGTTCACCCGGCATTCATGCCAATTCGATTTAAGGCGCTGAACTCATGAGTGATGATCTGACACTGCGTATTGGCAATAAGCTAATTACTGGCTGGGACAATATCCGTGTCACTCGCAGTATAGAGCGGTTACCCAGTGATTTCAGCTTGTCCTTGATGGACCTTTATCCTGGGAGTGATAACCAACAATGGGTGAATCCGGGCGACCCTTGTGTCGTTAATTTGGGTGATGATGTTGTTCTGACGGGATACATAGACCGCTGGGCACCGATGATCAGTGGTTCTCGCCGCGAAGTCAGGGCTACTGGCCGGAGTAAGTGTCAGGATCTGGTCGATTGTTCAGCTGAATGGCCGAACAACGTGATCAGCCAATCAACCGCGCTACAGATAGCTCAAAAATTGGCAATGCCTTACGGCATTACGGT
>NZ_CQAZ01000205.1 GCF_001152565.1 Yersinia pekkanenii
AAATAACGCAGGGTTAAGTCGTCCATAGGGATATTTTTCATTGTGCTAATGGAAAGGGTGAAATACAGGGAAACTGTGCTTCAGAAACAGTGTGGAGAAAGAGAAAATAATTTTTTCATGAGGTCGACTCTTCCTCAGCCCCGTGTCGTGCCTTTATTTTTCATACGCGCTATTCATCAGTGACGGAATAAACCGGGCCTGACACGGGCAACTACTTTGGCTATCCAAGGTACCCGCAAACTTGCGGCCATTTACCGAATCGCCGGGAACGTGGCCGACAATGATATAGGTTCCCGGATGCTTGCCGCAGGTTACTCTGTCTTGTTCACGGGACGCAGCTTTGCCCATCAAGACATGTGTAGCGTCACCTTCGGTGATCACGCCGCCGCAGGTTGTTTTGTCACCAACCCCAAGGTAATAACCTTTTGCCATTGTTTGTTCCTTTTCTGTTATCCGCATAACACGGCCGCACGGGCCGGGTCGAGGGCGATAAGCCCACTGAGCAAGCTTTCCATTTCGGCATACAGGCGGGTTTTATCACTGTCGCTGCGTTGTGCTTTCATCCGCAGCAGCTTCAGACTTCGGGCTTTG
>NZ_CQAZ01000206.1 GCF_001152565.1 Yersinia pekkanenii
TTATCGGTAATTTCAGGCTTAAAAGGGATAAACCAAGAAAAATCCTACAAATATAGGCTGCTATTTACACGCCGGGTTGTAGGCTAAATCAGGGGGAAGTAAATGACCTTTCTGATATTAACGCCGGTCGTGATTATAGATATAACGCCTGTATGATATTTATTCCGTATTTTATAAACAAACACCGCAATAAGATAATTCCTATTGGAGTTATATGCTGTTATTTATGCCTTAAAAGGCATTATTACACATATGTAAATCTGATTTACAATTTAAAGAACTGTTTGAGTGACCTTTACCGGATAAAATAATCGCGTATACTCTTTCACATGGTCGAGAGGGGGATGAGCTCATTAAGTATTTAAGTAAAGAGATTATCAATCTCCTTAAGCCTCTCTTAATAATAATGAGTGAAATGAACTTCACTGATTAACTGAACATTACAGCCGGTATATCGATTTGATTTCCTGTAAGGAATGGATGTCCTTTTTATCGATTAAAATAGCTGTAACGATAATTGCATCTTTTAATTTTCAGTCTAATACCGAGTCAGGTTTAGCCCCATTAATATAATGGTGCGGCAATAAAAC
>NZ_CQAZ01000207.1 GCF_001152565.1 Yersinia pekkanenii
CACATTCGGCTGGATACTGTTTCACAACGATTGGATTAACCAATCCAGTACCCATGCGAATGTAGAAACACTAGGATAGCGTTATTGCATTCTTAATTAATAAACGACGCATCAATGAGCCATGCATTAGTTTTGACGATCATTAAATATTGAGCGTATACCTGTATGGGCAGGTGAAATATTCACTTGGAAATATGGATAATGGAGAAATAATTATGCGTAAAATTATTAGCTGTTGTTTTGTCATTGCCACATTAACAATCACTAGTCCTGCTTTCGCGATACTGTGTATACAAACAACTGAACTCGACCCTGCGCAGTGTTTTGCAACATGCGCACGGCATAATCTGCTCGATCCAATGGCGGCTATCTTGTGCACCTGAATAGAATAATTCAGTCAAGATACATTGATTGCTGAATAAGTATAAAGGCTGGGGAGTTTTGATGTCCGCTCATGGAAACAAAGCTCACCGCCTTATATTGGACTTAACCGATTCATCTAGTGCCGCTGATTCTACATACGGGATAATCCCGCATGAAAAAAAAGCCCCGCGATATGCGAGGCCTTAATGT
>NZ_CQAZ01000208.1 GCF_001152565.1 Yersinia pekkanenii
TGTGGCGCAACGATTTCACCACTGACCCGCTTCGCATCACCACGCAACATGACACCTGTAGCACGTAGCCGGTCATTACGGCGAGCTGTGGCATGGGCCATTTCCTGATTAAATACTTCCTCAGCCTGTTTACGTGCCTCGACGTTATCAGGGGTATTAGGGTCAGCCGCATTCATACGCTGCCTATTACGCTCAATCATGGCTTGAGTTTCATCTTCGGTCATTGGCTCCACCATCTTGGCCAGTGCTTTTGTGGCCTTCTGTCTTGCCGCAAAATAGCCATTGGCATCACTGTTCCCAGCGGAATAAGTCAGCGCAGTCATGGCCTTCTCTTCATCGCCCTGAAACTCCCAAGTCGGATCACACTGCTCCATAAATTTCTGAGTAAATACGGATAATGCTTCGGGGTCTTCTGCCAGCCGCTTTTTAATCTTCGACGAACTCAGGTCAGTATCTTTGAGTAATTGAATGGCCTGTACTGGGCTGGCTTTCGCCTCGTCAGAAATAGCTACATTGTGTGACCGGCTGTGCTGGCTAGGTTTTGCTATGGAAACCGCCTTGGATTCCTGCTT
>NZ_CQAZ01000209.1 GCF_001152565.1 Yersinia pekkanenii
GATGACGCAGCAAGGAAGAGGTGATATCTGGGAGGCTCGTATTGCTCTAGATGGCGGTGGAAAGTGCGAATGGCAACTTAGCGCTATGCGAATTGGGGTTAAATTGACCAGTAGCAACTCTTTGACCCAAGGAAAAAGTATTATTGCAACAAACTATGTTTTTGATTTTGATAATCAAGGCTATAGCGGAGGGTTTGGAGTTGGCAAGGCGCAAGATGTTAATGATAACTTACATTTAAAAACAGATTTATTCCCTCTGGTATTTATTAATCATGCTTTCAATAAAACCACTTTGAAATTATTCGGAGGAGATGTGAGGTATGAGCAATTGAGCCGGCATTACAGAATTTACAATGGGAAAAAGATATTTATAGAGCCTAATCTGCATATAAATAAGATTGTTGTGCTTGAAAGTCCCGTATCTCCACCGGGAAATATTACTGCGACCTACCCTGACGGCAGTAAAGAGGAGATTCCTCATGTCAATCCAGATTATGAAAAATTGCTCTCAATGAAATAGTTATTAAAAAATATAC
>NZ_CQAZ01000210.1 GCF_001152565.1 Yersinia pekkanenii
ATGGAAAAAACACTACTTAACTCACTGGAATTATTAATACGTTTTTGGGAGCACAGTTCTGAGCCTTGGGCGATAAAAGATGATCAATCAAGATTTATTTATGCAAATAAGCGAGTTTATAAATTATTTAATTTACCTGAAAAATATAATATTGAAGGTCTGCTAGATGGTGAGATCCCTACGCCAGCAGCAGATTTTCAGCTTGAATTTCAACAGCAGGATCGTCAGGTTAAATTATCACAGGATCGTGTAGCATCAGTCGATATTCAGCTATATGATGGGTGTTCATATTTCACACCTTATTTTAGTGATAAATACCCATTAATAGATGAAAACGGTGTATCCCAGGGAGTTATTTGTCATTGCAGACCGGTAACAGATATAATGTTAACCCGTTTAAATAAAATAAAAGTCCCGACATCACTTATCTTTACTCCACCATCAGCGCTATTCACCAAAAGAGAGTGGGAAGTGTTGTTTTATATCTTACATGCCTTCTCGAGCAAAGACATTGCTAACAAACTCCATTTATCGGC
>NZ_CQAZ01000211.1 GCF_001152565.1 Yersinia pekkanenii
CGCTCCAGCTTACGTTCTTCAGCGTGCCACCGTTCCATCACCATCCCGGCACGATAATTGTCCATCTGACGGCGACTTTTACTGTCCTGCCACACCGGCACCAGACTCTGCACGGAGACACTCTCGCTTTTTAACTGACCCTGTGTCTGCAATGTGTCACGGATGGTCTGCGTTAACCGCTGTTGTTCACGCGGGCCGGAGACCTGAGCGCTGACCGCGACGGAAGAAGACGTGAGTTCCGCATACTTCTGTGCAAGGGCCTCATAACGCTGACGCTTATCACCCTGACTGATAATATCCACACTGATCGGCGTTTCATTGGCCGCCTTAAATCGTGCCACGCCAGCCTCTTCCAGTGTCGCCAGTGCATTACCGGTGCCTTTGCGCCCCTGCGTATCCATAAACAGAATCTGTACACTGTGACGTTGTGCATGGTCTAACAGGTGCAATGTCTCTTTCACCGACAGTTTTTCCGCGCTGGCGACAACCAGTGTGCTGTTCGTCGGTAACAAAACACCCTCAGCCAC
>NZ_CQAZ01000212.1 GCF_001152565.1 Yersinia pekkanenii
TCTACGGAGAGATAAGTTTCAGCTGTATTGTTTCAATTTTCAGCTTGTTCCAGATTGTTAAAGAGCAATATTTCACAACACACTGTGTCTTGCGACCGCAGTACATTTTGAAATAGTTTTTTTATATGGTGGAGCTAAGCGGGATCGAACCGCTGACCTCCTGCGTGCAAGGCAGGCGCTCTCCCAGCTGAGCTATAGCCCCATATAAAAAGCAAAATACCTTATCGGCATAACTCATTCTCAGACAAAACGCAGTCACGCGACGTTTATTGTTATAAACGAGTGTGTCTGTAACGCAGTATGAGGATGAGTTGGTGGGTCTGAGTGGACTTGAACCACCGACCTCACCCTTATCAGGGGTGCGCTCTAACCACCTGAGCTACAGACCCAACAAGGTACTAAAGCCCGACTAATTTCTCAGCCCGGCCTTATTTGCTCGTTACTTTCTATCAGACAATCTGTGTGGACACTGCGCAATGCGTATCGTTAGGTAAGGAGGTGATCCAACCGCAGGTTCCCCTACGGTT
>NZ_CQAZ01000213.1 GCF_001152565.1 Yersinia pekkanenii
ATAACGATGATCGCGGGAAAAAATGGATGGTAATCGCCATTTAACCCGTGCTTTTTTTATACAGTTTTTTGGGGGGGTTTTGGGGAAGAGTGGGTGGAAACAAAAAGCCAACAAAGATTTAACATCAATGCTGGCTAAATGTTATGACGTGCAACTTACATGTGTTGAATAATGGCGTCGCCAAATTCACTACATTTCAACAATTTAGCGCCATCCATCAGACGTTCAAAGTCATAGGTTACAGTCTTGGCCTGAATTGCGCCTTGGGTGCCTTTAATGATTAAATCAGCCGCTTCAGTCCAGCCCATATGACGCAGCATCAGACACACCAAAAGCCAATAACCATATGATTTATAAGTGGTTGCTGGCTTTTTTATTCATAAAAAACATTTAAAAATGACTTTTGTAACCTATTGATTATCAAGTAAATAAAAATAGTTTTGCAGAAAGACTTTTCAACAGGAGTTAAATTTATTACTGTATATAAATGGGTCTTCCCCGATCATGGTGGGAGAC
>NZ_CQAZ01000214.1 GCF_001152565.1 Yersinia pekkanenii
CTGCGCCCCCATCGCTGGTTCAGTACCACGCCAGAGACTAACGACGAAATACGCATCAATGACGGCACCTTTAATGGCTCCGAACTCTGGCCGTTCGGTTGGCTGGTGCATACGCACAATGCTAAGCCCGGTTTCATTGCGCAGTCTGGTTTATACCGTGTGCTGGTCTGGCCTTACTTGTTCAAGAACTACGCCTTGCGTGACCTTGCGGAGTTTCTGGAGATTTACGGTCTACCTGCCCGCGTCGGTAAATACATGCAAGGGGCCACTGAGAAAGAAAAAGACTCGTTGCTTCATGCCCTGGTGACACTGGGCCATGATGCGGCAGGTATTATTCCAGAAGGCAGTTCGATTGAGTTTCATTCAGCGGCCAGTGGCCAGGCTGACCCATTCCAGGCAATGATTGATTGGGCTGAACGTACCGAGTCTAAAGTCATTTTAGGGGCAACCCTCACCAGTCAGGCTGACGGCAAATCCTCAACCAATGCCCTGGGTAATGTCCATAAC
>NZ_CQAZ01000215.1 GCF_001152565.1 Yersinia pekkanenii
CAACCACTGACAGTCAAATACCACCGGCACCCGCCCGTTAACTTCTGCCCAGTAATAACCATTAACATCCTCATCAAACCAATAAGGACTATTCCTATCCTGTGGTTCTGCCCGGAATAATTTTCTGGTGGCTTTAACGAAAAATAGCCCTAATTTATCGATATAAATAACTGGATCAAAGGTTCTATCATTTTGTTTTCTTAGAAAAAAGTCACGCTTATAGGTGATGTCGATATCGGATCGTCTAAATGGTCTGACCGTTATTGCTAATCCTTCATACTCCAGCCCCTGTTTATACCATTTCGATTCATCCCCCGGCTGCATATCTGGCCAACTGGCGATCATGGGTAAAGAGGTAAAATTGGCATCGCAGCCTTTTTTATTTTTAGTAAAGCCAGGCGTCCCGGAACTTTTCCCTTCATATTCCGCCCAGTAAATAATATAGCTATCCGGCACTTCCATTACATGACCATTAAATTTACCGCAAACAAAACCGGGG
>NZ_CQAZ01000216.1 GCF_001152565.1 Yersinia pekkanenii
CTGTCGTTGCTACCTCGCCCTTTGCCGCGACTGAACTGACCGAGAGATAGGATTAACCACTGAGAGGGGAGAAGCAGCATGAACACACAAGAACGTCAACGTCAAAACCGCCACGCCAAAACATCCCAAAAGATATGGTTTAAAAGCCAACACAGGGAAATATCGGTGTGCTGATGTTTTCTGCAAAAGTACCCGATAAGCGTTGAGTAGAACCATTTCAGCGTCTGACAGACCGTCAGGCAGATAAACCCGCAAAAGTAAGGAGATACATCATGGCAGAACGTGGCGTAAACAAGGTCATTTTAGTCGGAAACTTGGGACAAGATCCCGACGTTCGTTACATGCCAAATGGGGGCGCAGTTGCCAGCATCACAGTGGCAACGTCCGAAGCATGGCGCGACAAACTCTCTGGCGAACAAAAAGAAAAAACAGAGTGGCACCGTGTTGTGTTGTTCGGAAAGTTGGC
>NZ_CQAZ01000217.1 GCF_001152565.1 Yersinia pekkanenii
ATGTACGTGACGTTACCGCAATACATTTCCGCCAGTGTGATAGCTTCGGGTTCTGTTTTGGCAGAGACTTCCCGTGACTGCCAATAAGCCGCCTCCGCGCTCGCATCCCAGCTAAAACGGTCACTTGTGTCATTTGTTGTCTGATACATCGTATTTCTCCTTTGTTGATAAGAGCCAGCCACCGGCTGGCTATGGGGGTACTGCATGTAGCTAGATATTGATCCCTGACGCTTTAACCAGTTTGATGAATTGTTTGTAATGGTCTGCGCTCACGATATCGATATTTTTGTATCTACCGTTCGACATCGCACATGTGCTCAACTGGTAGCAATATTCACCCTTCATTTTCTCAGGAAATGATTTGCGGAATTTCTGTAATGCTTTCAGTGAATCAAATCCGTAGCATTCAAAGTCTGCGTAATGGGTGCCTTTCTCACCTTCAGCCATGTTAATGCTGTACTGAT
>NZ_CQAZ01000218.1 GCF_001152565.1 Yersinia pekkanenii
TCTTTCATCCCCTGCCATTGTGGGGTGAACTCCACAATAGAAAGCGACGGAATAGTGCGCAGGTAGTGCGGCCACAGCAGGCTGACCAACCCTTCGGTCAGTTCCGGCAGGTCATCATCCAATTTCTCCCGCAGTCGGCCCATCAGAAAGGCAAAGCCTTCAAACAGACGTTCCACATAGGGGTCACGCGCCCCGGCTTTATCCAGATTTAATCCGGCAGCCCGATCAGGGTGCGCACGCGCAAACTCTTCGCCCGCTTCGCGCAGGTAGCGCATTTCAGCGTCAAAATAACGCAGGGTTAAGTCGTCCATAATGATATTTTTCATTGTGCTAATGGAAAGGGTGAAATACAGGAAAACAGTGTTTCAGAAACAGCGTAAAGCAAGGAAAAACACGTTTTTTATGCAATATTTTTCTTTTCGGTTATCCGCATAATACGGCTGCACGGGCCGGGTCAAGGGCA
>NZ_CQAZ01000219.1 GCF_001152565.1 Yersinia pekkanenii
CTGCCAAGTTGAGGATTAGATTTACGGGGGTTTGTCTTTTCTGGGTCTGATGATACCGCAACTTTGTGATTTCTGCCAAGATATTACGCCGTTGCCCGGATAATCAGCCGCACCTCACAGTTTCCCGCCGTGCTGACCGAAAACTGCCCTTAACTTCATTATTCGCCCAACGTTTTCTCTTTGACGATCTCACGTTCAAGCTGCTGTAACGCCTGTTGCTGGTTGTGTTGTCGTTCCAGATTGACCGCCTGTTCCGTGTGTTGTTGTTGATGCAGTGTCCCCGTCTGTTGCTCCTGCTGGAACGCTCTGGCCAGTTGACGCTCTGCATCAGCCATTTCAGGCGGCACATCATTCTTTTCAGCCTGTGTTGGCGACAATGACTGACGCCGGGCCTCGTCTTTTTCGGCCTGTTCCTGCGCCCGCTCTTCCGGGGTTTTCAGGCTCAGTGGCGCGTCAGCTTG
>NZ_CQAZ01000220.1 GCF_001152565.1 Yersinia pekkanenii
AATTATTTGTCACAGGTCCTGACGGATGCCCCTCGATATGATCTTGACGGCGTGTCTCATGGTTACGTAACCGGTCAGGAGTACCAATATGCATTAGAACGTCTGGCCAAAATGAATTAGGCTTAGACTTTTCGGGGATATGTACAGGGGGCAGTTTGGATATAGCGAATTATTGTACGGTATGCCTATTTTTTGAATAGGATAGGCCATCGCAGTAGGGTGTAATCCTGCGCTATAGCCTGCTTGGCTAGCATTTTTAGCCAATGAGATACCCTAAATGCGATACAGAATGCGCAATAATTTAAATGCGATAACCGCTGACGCAAGATCAATAAATTACTCACCAACGTTGGTAAAATAATGCTCTAAACGTACAAAAATTTCCGATATCCAAACTGACCCCGCCCCATTCCCAGTTGAAATGCAACAAAGTGACCCACTGGCTAGACCCGGATAAAAT
>NZ_CQAZ01000221.1 GCF_001152565.1 Yersinia pekkanenii
AACCGTAGGGGAACCTGCGGTTGGATCACCTCCTTACCTAACGATACGCATTGCGCAGTGTCCACACAGATTGTCTGATGAATATAAATGAGCAAGAGCACCTGTTGATGAGGGTGATGATTGTGTAATAAGACCTCGGCATCGAGTTTTTACTGCGTCAGTCGTTCGAATGTGTCACCACATTCTCACCTTTACACAAAAATACTGAATCCGTGATTCAGTAGAAATTTTTGTGTCCCCATCGTCTAGAGGCCTAGGACACTGCCCTTTCACGGCTGTAACAGGGGTTCGAATCCCCTTGGGGACGCCATTCCGATAATGTGTGAAAGACATTATCAACTGAATATCTTAAAGATGACTTTAACGAGTCGTGTTTAAGATATTGCTCTTTAACAATCTGGAACAAGCTGAAAATTGAAACAATACAGCTGAAACTTATCTCTCCGTAGAATTACTGAG
>NZ_CQAZ01000222.1 GCF_001152565.1 Yersinia pekkanenii
GTACTGAGTGATATCGCACTGTTTCTGGAATCAGCACAGCGCCTCACTCAGAATCCCGGCGCGGGAGTTCATTTGGCAGACGCCCTCGTTGATTACTGTGCTGATTACGCCAAAACAATGTCTAGACGTGCTGCGCAGAAAGGGGCTGACCATGAAATCTAATCAATTGGAAGATGTAACCTGTCAGGTAAGGCAAGCGCAAGCGGTTTTAGCAATGTGGCTTGAACTCGCTACCGACAGCAAGAAAGATACCACCGACAAAATAGGCGCAGTGATAACTCTATTAGATGGTGTGCCAGAAGTCATGGTCGAGGCCAATAATAATCTACATGATTACACCATGGAGAAATATAAGGAAAGCAAAAAATGAAACCTGAAAAAATAGATTACGGCCAAATAAGTGAATATTTCATCATTAACGATGGCGGCATAAATAGCGCACTAATGAAAGT
>NZ_CQAZ01000223.1 GCF_001152565.1 Yersinia pekkanenii
ACCTTATCAATATGCGAGAGGGCCGGACTTACCACACTCAGGCTTCCTCTGGCGGATCACGCGAAAAAGAGAAACTGGAAAAAATGGTATTTTCCGGTGAAGTGGTGATGCTGAGTGATATCTATGGCCCCGCCCGGCTGTTCTACATCAATGGAGAAGGTCAGTTGATGTCAGCCGATCCTCATGCTTTTCGCTTGACAGGGGCCGCAAAGATTATCGAGGCGTTTAACGCTTCAGTGAAATGTCGGAACTATCAGCGAACGGGTGGAAAGCCACGTTCAACACAAGCAAGGCGACTAAAGAGCACGACGAATACGATACCCGAGCGTTCTATGATAACTCGCGCTTCCGATGAATCTGGACGGGTATTATCTGCAAAATGGCAATCGGTCACCGATAGCGCCAAAACCTTATGGGAAGCAACCCCTTTAACA
>NZ_CQAZ01000224.1 GCF_001152565.1 Yersinia pekkanenii
GATGGCCGTGACTTGTCGGGTCAGGGGAACGACATGTTTACGCCGCATTTTCATACGACTTTCCGGTACTGTCCACAGAGCGTTGTCGAAATCAAACTCTTGCCATTCTGCTGCACGCAATTCGATAGTGCGAACACCGGTCAACAAAAGTAGTCGAGTTGCGAGGCGGGTGAGGGGACTACCGTGATATTCAGCCAACTTCTGAAGGAACTCAGGAAGCTCTTTGGCGATCAGATGAGGGAAGTGCTCTGTTTTGGGGGGACTCAAGGCTCCGGCCAGTTCTGCCACAGGGTTCACCGTTGCCCGGCCAGTGGCAATAGCGTAACGGAAAATCTGATTACAGAATTGCCTCACCTTACGCATTTTCTCCAGAGCGCCGCGCTTTTCTATCAGGCGCAGCACCTGAAGCATCTCCAGCGGGAGGATCTCTGTG
>NZ_CQAZ01000225.1 GCF_001152565.1 Yersinia pekkanenii
CTTGTCGGTCGCCAGTACAGTGACCATCCGCCCCTGTCCACTGGCCATATTGACGGCTTCCATCACCCGCTCTCGCTGAACGGTCGCGCCACCACTGCCACTGATAATCGCGAGATTCGGCATGACATCGGCAATTTTTCCCATCACGCCCTGCGGGCGCTGTTCCGGTGCGCTGAATGCCACGGTACGGTTTTCAGACTGAATACGCCCCGCCAACTGCTGCACGCTCAGTTCATCCAGCAGATGGACAGCAGAGGTGAAGGTGCCTTTTTCACGGTCGAGGGGGATAAGTTGTTGCGATTCGATGGCCACCTCGATGGCGGCCCTCGCCTGTTGAAAGCTCCCTGCCTGCGCACGGATCCCGCCCAGTGTCTTACTCAACACCTCGGAATAGGTAAATTGGGTCTTGTTATCACTCAGC
>NZ_CQAZ01000226.1 GCF_001152565.1 Yersinia pekkanenii
TAGCGGGCCGTCGATATCCACGCCGGTGCCATTGGTGGCATTACCGGTTAAGCTGGTGTTATCGAGGACATTGTTGCCCTCCAACTGCACACCAGTGCCATCTTCGCCAGTGGCATTGCCGCTCACCGCCAACAGATCGTCTGCGCCGCCACCGGTCAGCGCCGCATTCGGCGCCACATCCACCCCCGTGCCGTTAGTGGTATCGCCGTGCACTGCGCTGCCGTTGTTGCCGCTCAGGTTAGCGGCGATCTCCACCCCCTTGCCGTCCGGACTGGTGCCATTGAGGGTAGCGTTATCCAGTTGGGTATCGTCATCCACTTTAATACCTGACCCAGTGTCGGAGGTGCCGTTCACCGTGCCGTCAGTGATGGCACCACTCAGTTGCACGCCATCACCTTCCGTGGCTTTGCCGTC
>NZ_CQAZ01000227.1 GCF_001152565.1 Yersinia pekkanenii
CGGCATGTTGACTACGCCTATGCGGGCACGGCGCATAAAGCGCAGGGCGCCAGTGAATCGTATGTGATAGCGCTGGCCGGTGTGACTGACGGGCGGAAATACCTGGCCAGTCACAGTGATGGGTATGTTGCCCTGTCCCGCATGAAAGCCCATGTCCAGGTTTACACCGACGATCGGGACAAATGGTCGTCAGCGGTCTCCCACGCCAGTCAGCGGCAGACCGCCCATGATGTGTTGCACGCTGCTGACGACCGCCAGGCCGATGCTGGCAACCGACTTTGGGAGCAGGCACAACCGCTGGCGGCCAACGGTCTGGGACGGGCGTTGCTGCGAGACAGTGGACTGAGTGAGCAGGGAGAGGCCCGGTTTATCAGTGGCAGCAAAAAATACCCGTCCCCGCATGTGG
>NZ_CQAZ01000228.1 GCF_001152565.1 Yersinia pekkanenii
GCCTGCTGCCGCTCAGTCGCCTGTCTCTGGAAAGCGCCCATATCAAAACCGGCTTTATTCAGCCGGTCAAACCACTCGGTTAATAACTCATCTTTATCCGGGTTCTGTTTAACCTGTCGGGTATCGAGTGCCGCTACATCGCGGGACTTTAACGAGGCATCCGGGCCGACGGCGGCTTGAATCTGCTGGGTTCGCGTCGAAAAAGGTTGGACAGGTACGTCCTTGATTTCCCACAGGCCATGTTTACCGGTTTCAATCGTTTCAAATCCCATGGACTCAATCTGTTGGCGTAATTCATGCCGGTAAATTTGCCCCAGTGCGATTTGATTGGCGTAAACCATTTCGATGAAACCGGATTTATTGACGGTATCACTGGAAAGCGT
>NZ_CQAZ01000229.1 GCF_001152565.1 Yersinia pekkanenii
GATGAATTCGTTACAGCATCTGACGAACTGGCCACTAGCGAGGGCAAATAAGTATGGGAAAGAAACGTAATAGCAAAACCCGTCAGGGCCTTTGTGGTGTGACGTTAGCACAAGGACTCCGATTAGACCGCGCACCAGCAAGAGAGTACGTCAACGTGCAGGAATCAGTGGCGAAGTACCGGACTGACGACGGAACGGTTGAAATGCCACTAAACCGAGGTATGCGCCGGTACGCAAAACACATTGGCATCCACATCAAAGAGGTGAAGTGAAATGGCTAAAAAAACTGAACTGGCACTCATTGAGGCCAAAGACCTGCAAATTATCGAATATCGCGGTCAGCGTGTAGCAACCACTGAGCAACTGGCGGCTGGG
>NZ_CQAZ01000230.1 GCF_001152565.1 Yersinia pekkanenii
CTGTTCCGTCGCCCTGAGTTTGATATTTTTCTGCTCAAGGTCATACACCAGATTCTGGAGGTCGCGAAGGCTTCTTGATAAGCGATCTATGCGAGTGATTACCAACGTATCGCCATCTCGCAGGTAGTCCAGACATTCATCAAATGCCTGGCGCCCTTCTTTCTTTGTCCCGCTAACTTTTTCCGAGAAAATTTTGCGACAACCCGCAGCGGTTAAAACTTCAACCTGGTGAGTCAAATCCTGATCAGTAGTTGAAACCCGTGCATAGCCGACAAGCTCCATCGTCATTTTCATCTCAATAGGTATTAGATTAGGCACTGTTGCAAATAGCCCGTTAGGGTCAACGCTCCCTTAGGCTAAAAAACCTTAGAGG
>NZ_CQAZ01000231.1 GCF_001152565.1 Yersinia pekkanenii
CACCAGAGACAACGAGCACAATACAGAAGTACCGTTTCATTGTGCGGTCCTTGCTCAGACCGCTTCACGATGCCACCACCGGAGATAAAACCGTGAATACAAGCACTAGGACGCGCTTGCGTTTACAGCCGTTGGAAATCCTTCCCTAAATCCGGTGCCCGCTGCTACACGGCGGAAAGGCCCGCGGGTATTGTACACGACCCCATCTTAATCACATACTTGACACTTTATGTAAATCGGCCCAAAATACGAACACTAGGATGCGCTTGCGTTACGTTGGTAACCAAAGCCCTGCAGGAAAGGCCGCTAACCTGACCAGCACAAAAAAACCGCCATTATTGGCGGGTTTTTTTTTTTTTTTTTTTTTTT
>NZ_CQAZ01000232.1 GCF_001152565.1 Yersinia pekkanenii
TTGGCAATTTTACAGGCTTACTCAGCTTCTCGTTTGCCGCTGATAACTCAGCGCTCAATACCCGATTGGCAGCGTTCTCTTCCTTCTGGTATATTTCCAGCTCATCGATACGCTGTTGTGCCGCTTCCAGTTGCGTTATCAGTGCTTGGATTTTTTGAGCCTGAATTTCAACAACATTGACCGAACAAAATCCAGTTACAACTCGATATTCTTCTGGCTTTCCGCGCATGTTATGAGCTGTTAATTCGACATTGTGATATGCATACTTCAGCTCTTCGATGTTATTCATCAGCTGTTACCCCTCAGGCTTTCACGGAATTTCTTATGCCATTTTCTAGCGCGATTTTGTCTAGC
>NZ_CQAZ01000233.1 GCF_001152565.1 Yersinia pekkanenii
CCCAGAAAATAGTAGTTATCGGAGGCGGTATAATATTGGGCGGCCCCTGCCGCTATCGGTGCAATAGTCAGCATTACCAGCGATCTCCCACTTCCGGTGAATCATCATTACGGTGAACCAGAATGTTTTTTTCATCGGCCTGCAAGCCATACATCGACTGCTCGTAGGCTTCGTGCATGTCGTGATAGGCGTCGTCGCCCTCACGGACCAACTCGCCGGTGTTTTTGTCCACATACTCAAATCCGGGGATCTCCTGTTCCCGACCGGCGGTTGAAGCCGCGGCTGATGCAACCGCCGTCTCCGCCGCGCTTGTCACGGCCTGTGCGGTATTGCCTGATG
>NZ_CQAZ01000234.1 GCF_001152565.1 Yersinia pekkanenii
AGTGGATCGGTGGCGGCCAGTGAGCGAGCTGGATTTATCCGGCTGCTTGATCGTATGGAAAATGTTGATGTGCTGATTGTCACTAAACTGGACCGTCTGGGACGTAATGCGATGGATATCAGAAAAACGGTGGAGCAACTGGCGGCATTAGACATTCGTGTTCACTGCTTGGCTCTTGGGGGCGTCGATCTTACTAGCCCAGCGGGAAAAATGACCATGCAGGTGATTTCAGCGGTGGCAGAGTTCGAACGTGACTTGCTTCTTGAACGCACACATTCGGGTATTGCCCGGGCAAAGGCAGCAGGAAAACGCTTCGGGCGTCCGCCCG